>JADJPH010000001.1 GCA_016713335.1 Candidatus Fredericiella danica
CGACGAAAGACCGCATCCCGCTGGCGCTGTCGGTGATGCGCTGCCAGCTGATCCGAGGCTGGTCAGGCCGGCAAACACCATGTTGCCGATGCGCCCGTGGTAGGCATCTCGCTCTCGGCGCCGGCCATGCGAGCCGACGACGATATCGATTTTCCCGCATTAGGCTGTGGGAGCGTCGTGCTTGGCGGGGAAAGTACTCAGGCGGGTAGGTGCCATCGGCGTCCAGGAAGGCCAGCAGCTCGCCATAAAGCGGCGAAACCGGTACCCCCCGCTGGCGCGCCGCGGCCCGCTGTTGACCGGATGCTGCACCACCGTCGCACCCGGCATATCGCGTACGATCTCGGCGGTCCGATCGGTGGAACCGTCGTCGACAATGATATAGCGCTCCAGTTGGCTTACGCCGACGAGCAGTAGCTGGGGCCCCATCGCCAACACGTCCCATGATGGAGGCGATGCTATCTTCCTCGTTGGTCGGGGGTTACAATGGAGTGTAGTGCTTGATCGTCATCCTAATCTCGACAGAGCCGGATAGTCATAGAAACCCGGAAGAATTGCGCCAGGATCGATTTCCCCTTCCGCCTTTTCAAAGCAATTTCCCAGCGCTGGTGTTCTTTTCACTCACGTTTCGCTGCGGGACTTCGTGTGCCTTCGTGGTGAACCATCCAGCATTTTGATTACGCGCGGGTGGCGCGCCGACTGCAGTGCTAGGGGCGGCATCAGGGTGACGACTGCGCCTGCGGCACCTGACTGCGCCTTTGCCCAGTACGAACAGCGACGTCTGTAACAATTGTGCGCTTGGCGCCGATCCAGGTATCATCCTCGTGCAATGCCCTCAGCCGGCTGATGCCCGGCGCCAGCATTGGAAGCGACGGGTCATCGAAGTTGTGGTGGCAGCCGGGAGTTTGCCCATAGGCGCAGTGTACACCGGTCGCCGACAGGGTGGAAATGCCGCCCTGTGCGGAGGACGGTGTGTTATGGGCATCGGAAGCTTATGTCGCGGCCGATTCTAATGAAGGCGGGCGGCAAGTCGGTGCCGGAGACGTGCAGGATGGCCTGATACATAAAGGTGCCGGCCCTTGCTGATGCCACCGGGCGTGGCGTGCATGAAACAACGCCTCGTCGGTGTAGCCCCTTCACCCAGGTGGATGGTACTGGCACGAAGCGCACAAGCCGCTGCCCTCGATCGCGGCCATCCCGTCCATGCGCAGAATGGATTTATAGGCGATCGAGCGTAAGGCTACGCCCCCTGCAGTGTAGGCACTCAGCCGGTCTGGCGAACCGTTTGTTCCCAGGGCGTAGCGCATGGGGCTTGCGGCTTGCCGGTTCTGTTGTAGGGTTTTAGAACTGGCACTCCGCCGCCAACGCATCGTCCGGGGCGGAGGACCAAGCCTGACCCGGCAAGGGACCGCCCTGCGAAAGCTTTTCCAACACGACAGAAAACCGATAGGGTTGCGCTCCCGATGTACGCGATGAGGCGAGACACTTTGTCCGCAACGTTTGCTTTCCCGCACAGCCATTGTGAGAAGGGCGACTCGGCCTGGCCAGATGATGGGGAGACGATCCATCCATCCGGCGATCTCTGATGAACATGAGCCGGCTGCATTGTAGACGGGTCGCAGCGCTTTGTCAAAGCGATCAGGGTTCTCTTATTCTAACATCGTCAGATTCACCAGAAACGTCGGAGAACCGTTTTAAGGCTGCCACATGAATAACGGGTATGGTTCACCAGGGAAACACGCCCGACAATGCACTTTGCTCGACAATGGCCTGGGCCAGGACACAGAGATCTGGCAGGCTTTAGGGTCCCGATACCCGTCAGGATGGGCCGAGTGCCAGCGCCAGGCGCTCGACGATGGCGTCAGGCGGTGTATTGAGGATCAGCCCAGTTCACGGCGGATGGCGTCGCTGCTGGCCACGAGCACGGCCGGATCGCCGGGGCGGCGCAGGCCGATCTCGACGGGGATGGGCAGGCCGGTGGCCTGGCGCACGGTCTCGACAACTTCTTTGACGCTGAAGCCTGTACCGTTGCCGAGATTGCAGAATTGCGGCTGCCGCGGTCGAGGCGTACAGGGCGAGAATGTGCGCCTGGGCCAGGTCGAGCACGTGGACGTAGTCGCGCACGCAGGTGCCGTCGGGCGTGGGGTAGTCGTCGCCGAAGATGGTTACTTTTGCGCGTTTACCTCTGGCAACTTCTAGGATGATGGGGATCAGATGCAACTCAGGGTGATGATCCTCGCCGCGCTCGGCGGAGGCGCCACAAGCGTTGAAGTAGCGCAGCGCGGCGAAGCGCAGACCGTAGATGCGGTCCATCCAGTGCAGCAGACGCTCCAGGATGAATTTCGACTCGCCGTAGGGGCTGCCGGGCACGATGCGTTCGGTCTCGGCGATGGGCATATGTTCCGGCTGGTCGAAGAGGTTGGCGGTGGAGGAGAGGATGAAGCGCCGCACGTCGTGTTGCACCGCGGCCTGAAGCAGGTTCAGCCCATTCGTCACGTTGTCGCCAATGTAGAGGAAGGGGTTCTGCATCGACTCGCCGACCAGGTATGGGAAGCCGAAGTGCATGATGCCTTCAGGGCGATGCTCGGTAAAAAGCGCGTCGAGCGCGGCGCGGTCGGCCAGGTCGCCCTGGACGAAGGCCGCGTCCGGATGGACGGCGGCGCGATGGCCCTGGTAGAGATTGTCGAAGACGACAACCTGCTCGCCGCGGGCGATGAGTTGTTCGACGACGATGCTGCCGATGTAGCCGGCGCCGCCGGTGACGAGAATTTTCATGGATGGGAGTCCCTTAACCTTAGGATTGACTGCGTCGCTTGGGCCGGTCTCCGACCGTGCCCGCTTGATACTACCTCAATTCGACGAACACGGTCGGAGACCGGCCCGAGCGACGCGGGTCAATCCCGATAGGCGTCGACGGTGCTAGCGAGCAGCAGGTTGTCGCTGGGCGGCGCTTGGCGGATGCGGTGGCGGAGGGCATAGAGCACGCTGTGGCAGATCACGGCGAAGGCGTCCTCGACCTGTTCCATGCTGACGCTGGGAATGTGGATGGCGACGTCGCTGTGTTCGGGTTGGGCGAGGCGGCCGCCATCAAAGCCGGCGAAGGCCAGGCGCTGTGCGCCGGCCTGGCCGGCCAGGGCCATTGCCATGAGCACGTTGGCCGAGTTGCCGCTGCCGCTGATGCCGATCACCAGGTCGCCCGGCTCGACGAAATTGCGCAGCTGTTCAGCCATGGCGACGTCATACCCTTCGTCGTTGCTCCAGGCCATCAGCGCGGGGACGTTGTCGACCAGTGCGATGGCGCGGAAGCGATGCCTGCCCGCGATGTTGGTGCCTTTGTTGAGGTCGCCGGCAAAATGGCTGGCAATCGCGCCGCTGCCGCCGTTCCCGCAGACGTAAACGCGCGAACGGCGCTGCCATGCATCAAAGAGCAGGTCCACCGCAGCGACAATTTGGGCGCTGGGAAGAGAAGCGATGAGGCGGGAAGTGGTGTCGAGATAGGTTTCAATCGGATGAAGGGAGTCAGTCATGGAACGGGTAATTCTGATGAACAGCGGTGAATGCAAGCTTACCCGATGCATTCCTGCTCCTGAAGGGGACAGGAATGACGAGTGCGCAGTTACAAAATCCGCGTAATCTGTGGCAAAGAATCCTCTTCAGCTCGAGCGGGGGAGCCAGCGACGCCAGCCTTGGGGTTGGATCCGGCGCTTGGACTTGGTTTTGCCGTCGTTACTGCCGTCGTCGCTGTAGTAGTTATGGTAGTAGTAATAGCCGCTGCCCTTGAGGTTGAGCCGGTTGAGTGCCACTCCCAATACTTTGGCGCCGACTTTGTTGAGCGTTTCCTGCGCGCTAACAGCCCATTGACGCCGCGTGGCACCGGCGTCGATGATCAAGAGGACGCCGTCCACCTGGCGGGCTAGCACGGGGGCGTCGGTGACGGCCAGGGCGGGCGGACTGTCGAAGAGGATGACGTCGGCGTGCTGGTAGAGGTCTTTGAGGAGCTCGCCGAAACGGGTGGAGCCGAGCAGCTCGGCCGGGTTGGGCGGCAGCGGCCCGGTGGTCAAGACGCTCAGGTTCTCGACCTGGGTTGGCTGCATGAACGGTGCAGCGGTCGGTGCACGTGCAGCAGCGTTGGTCAGGCCGACGGTGTTGGGCAACTGGAACAGGCGGTGAAGCGTCGGCCGGCGCAGGTCGCTGTCGACCAGCACCACCCGTTGGCCTTGCTGGGCCATGACGACACCCAGGTTGGCCAACGTGGTGCTCTTGCCCTCGGTGGGGCTGGAGCTGGTGACTAACAACGAGCGCGGCGGGTTGTCCACGGCCGAGAAGAGCAGGTTGGTGCGCAGAACGCGATAAGCCTCGGCGTTGGGCGATTTGGGCTGCGAGACCGTCACCAGCCTTTCGGCCGCGGTCCCACCCTCGATGCGGGCGATGGTGCCGAGCGTGGCCAGATGGGTCGCAGCCTGGACGTCCTCCGGGGTCTTGATGGTGTCATCCAGGTAGTCCAGCGGCCTGGTAGCTGGCCAGCTTCTGCTCCAGCGCGGCGATCTGCATTTGGGTATCGGCGATCTGGCGGGCGCTGAACATGCCGGCCAACTGCGTTTGCAGCTCCTCGACACGCACCTTGGTGGCATCGATGTTGGTCTCAAGCTCCTGCAGTTGCTTGGTGACGAAGGCCTGGCGGTCGATCTGCTCACGCTCGGGCGCACTGGGGCTCTGCTCGATGAGCTGCCGCGCCAACTCCTGGGTCACGGCCTGGGCGCGCTCCGGGCTGGTGTCGACCACGTTGATCTCAAGCAGCTGGGTGTTGGGCACCAGCGTGACCGAGTATTGCGGCAGCCAGGTCAGGCCCAGAGCCTTCATCGCGCCCTGTTTGATCGCATCGCGTTTAGCGATCTCGGCGTAAGTCTGCGCAAGCTGCTGACCCAGGTAGATGTCGTTTCCTGTGGGGTTGGGGTTTTCGATCGTACTGCCGACGATCAGAGTCGTCTTGGAGTCGTAGATCGGCGCCTGCCGACTCGTCGCGATAAAGCTGGAGAGGGTGGCGACCGCGGTTGCCAAGAGAATCAGCCAGAGCCACTTGCGGATTGTGTTGAAGTATTGGCGAAGTTCCATCTTTTTCCTGTTCTTACCCCAACTAGCTCGGGCCGGTCTCCGACCGTGCCGCTGGCGGGCACGGTCGGAGACCGGGCCTGAGCTCAGTGGGGGTCTATTTGATCACCGGATCCCCAGTCGCCATACGGGCTGTCGAGCAGGCGGCGCTGGCCGGTGCCGTCGGCGTTCATGACCCAGAGCTGGCGCGGCCGGTTTCACGGTTCGAGTAGAAGACGATCTGGCTGCCGTCGGGCGACCATGGGGTGCTTGTCCCATTCCCACGAGTTGAAGGTCAACCGCTGCGGGTTGGTGCCGTCGACGTTCATGACGTAGAGCTCGTCGTTGCCGCTTTCGGTCGAGACGAAGGCGATCTGGTCGCCGCGCGGCGACCAGGCCGGGTCAAAGGAGGAGCCTTTTTCGAAGGCCGTCAGACCAGTCACCTGACCAGACGCCGGTCCTTTTAAAGATCTGTAATCTGGTTGGGGTCTGGCTGGACCAGCACCCGCCTGGCCGTCGGGTGAGAGCGACTCTTCCTCCCATCCCAGCCGGTGCGGATAGTCCTGGGTGAGCCAGAACTGCACCGCGGTGCCGCAGCCATCAGGCGAGTTGACGCAGGCCGGGTCCATGACGAAGAGCGTGGGGTCGCCCAGGCGGTCCGACCAGAAGACAATCTTACTGCGCAGGCTTTCAGGGATATTGCCGGGCGGGATGGTGGCCGTCGGGTGGGCGAGAGGAGGGTGACCGGCACCAACAAAGGAGCGGGGTGGCTGCCGGCGTAAAGGTGGCGGTCACCAAATTGGGCGGCGTCGGCGTCAGGGTGCCGATGGTCAGGGCGGCGATGGTGGGGTAGCGCGCAGGTATTCGGCGGTGGCGGCGTTGACGGGCGTAGCGGTTTTGCGCAACGAGCACGGCCCGCCGGCGTGGCGGTGGCCACCACGGCGGCAGCGCAGTCGGCGGCCCCTCCAGCGCTACGCGCGTGGCCTGGGCAATGGCCTGGGCTACTGCAGCGGCCGCGTTGGCCGGCGTGGGCGTGTTGGTCACGACGACAAATGTGGCGGTCGGCGTAGCGGTGACCAGGTTGGCCGGCGTAGGGGTAAAGGTGCCGGTAGTCAGGGCGACGGCGGTGGCACAGAGGGCCCTGTCTCGTCGCCTCAGCATCGTTAGCCGGCGTGGTCGTGGCGGTGACGACAGGCGGTAGCCCAGCGAGCAGACGCGCGGCGTCCGCCGTAGCGGAATTGGCCGCAGTTGGCGTGGCGGTGACGAAGTTGGGCGGGGTGGGGGTGGCGGTGCCAATCTCGGTAGCCTGGGCCGTGGCCTGCTCGACGATGGCGGCGGCGGTCAGGACATTCTCGGGCGTGGGGTGCTGGTGACGACGACAAAGTCCCCGGTGGGCAAAGGCGGCGGGGGTGGCAGGCCGGCCCGGTGACGATCAACAAGCCGGGGCCGGGGCCGAGGTCGCAGGGCCGCCAGCCGGTGTCCCAGGAGAAGAAGTCGTCGCCGCCGGCTTCGGGGCCATCCAGGCGGAAGGCGATGGAGGTCTGGCCGTCGATCAGCGCTTGCTGGAGCAGGCTGAGCTGGTCAACGCTCAACACGAACTGGTTGGTGGCCTGCGGCGTCAGGCCAGCCTGGTTCAGGGGCGGCAGGATGGACTGTAACACGGGGGCGTTGTGGATGTCCTGGAAGCTCTTGCGGCTCCAATCGGTGTTGATCTGCGGATCAAGCCAGCGCACTTCCCAGACGCCGCTGCCTGCGCGGTTCAAGCGCTCGTCGTCTAGGCCGGTGAGCGAAAGCGCAGCGTAGCGGATAGATGCGCCGCGCGGCACTCGAGAGAGGTCGAACTGGATGGCGCCGTGGAAGACCTGACCTTGCACGGTGCCGGTGTGCAGGAAGGAGTCGCCGAAATGGTTGCCGCGCGCTTCTTGACTTGCCACCCAGCCCACCTGGCCGGCGGCTGGAGTGACACGGATCATGGCCTCATCAGGCGCCAGGGTCGGCGTGGCCAGCGGCGCGGCGGGCGCGGGTGTGGCCGCCGTGGGGGCAGGCGCCTGCTCGGCGCTTGAGACAAAGGCTGGGTCGGGTGTGGGAAACGCAACGGAGGTTTCGGCTGTCAGAGGGGTCGGTGTATCGCCGGCGCCCTGACCGGCGTTTGGTTCGTTCGAGGCTGGGGCTGGCGGCGCGGTCACAATGCGGATCAGCTGGAATACAGTTGCGATGGCCAGCAAGACAACGATACCCCAGATGAGCGGTCGCCAGGGTACGCGTTGGCTTGACCGGGCGGAAGCCGGTTGGCGATTGGGGTCGTTTGGGGTCGGATCGGTCTGTGTCATGAGTCTATCACCGGCGCAAGACAGGGCCGGGCTTCGAGTCCGGGCAGGCAACGCCCGCCGATCAGACTGGCGCGCGCCTCAGAGTTAACAATCAATTGACTCCGCCTCGTTGGGGAGAGTGGGTGCTGCGTTTCTGCCAAATGGCCTTAGAAGGAGCATCCAAGGAACGTAGTCTACTATGGAAAGGTCAATCCGGGCAAATCCAGTATCGTTCAAAGATAAATACAGAAACCGTCAACCAGAATCCGTGAGTTAACTGCGGAGGGCGATGGCTTCTTGAAGGCCGATGGCCCATCGATATGGGTACGACAACAAAATCGGGAAGCTCTGGGGGAGATCGTAGCGTTCGCGCATGTAGGCTGGTGTGGGAAAAAGGTTCGACAGGGCGAATTCGGCCCGCGAACGCCAATCGGGCAGGCTGGATAGATCGTCCCAGAAGCGTTGCGCCACTGGGCGATGGCCTTTGGTGAGCCGTTGAAGACTACAGCCTCGGCCGGCGAGGGGTGTAGCTGGGCGAGGCGCTGCATGGCATTATCGGGCACGGGCACTGACCACATCGCCAGCACCTGGCCCAATACCTGTTGCAACGGCAGCACCAGGTCGAAAGCCTGAGCCTTGGTCAGGATCACATCCCAATCCAGGCGGTCCCGATAGACGTGCAATACCTGGGCTACGTCATGCTGCCACAGGAGCACCGGCTGGTCGCCGCGGCCGTGATGAAAGGCTAGATGGGCGCAAAGGTGGAGTAACTGCGCTTCGGGACCCAGGATCAGAGCGATGACTCCGCCCAAATGGGCAGGCTGGGCTGTTTGCCAGAGCCAATTGTTGTCTATTGTGCGTTGATGATGCGGAGAGTCCAGCAGGTCCCAATGGATCTCAAGTAGATTTCTGGCGGGCGGCGGCCCAACGAGCAGCAACTCGTTCTCGTAGTCCAGAGTGGTGCCGGTGCGGGGCTCGATTGAACCGACTGTCCACCCCAGGCATGTGAACCTATCGAGCGATAGGTTCACATGCTCTCGGCGCACTAGCACGTCCAGGTCCGACATAGGGCGCAGGGCAATATCACCGTAAACCACGCCAGCCAGGGCCGCGCCCTTGAGCACGATGGCGGGAATGTCCGCCACTTCCAACGTTGCTAGGATGGTGGTCAGCTCGCGCAGACGCAGGCGGTTCTGTACGGCAGTGAAGGCATAGACGTCGTGCAACGCTCGTTCGACCGGCGGCGGGCATACGCCGCAAGTGCGAGCTACGGTATACAACAACGGCGCAACGCGTGCGTGCTCGGCCTGTCCGAGCATCCCCTGCCAGTCGCTGGCGGTCTCCAGATATGGATGCCTGGCATCCGGATAGTCCGGAGCGCCCAAGCACTGTGGCTGCCATCGACAGCCCAGCCAGGCCAGCAAGGTCACGGCAGACAGTTGCCACCTCCCGGCTTGCACAGGGCGGCGCCACCGCCCTGTGCCTTGCAGCAATTGCTGCAGCACTGACTGGAGCGCGAGCAGGGTGAATCGTTGGGTAGGCACTGGGACTGCGCGTCGGCGACCGCAGGCGCTACGATCGAATAGACTACGGGGAGCAGGGCGGTCGCGCCGATTAGCCTGAGCGCCTGGCGGCGGGTAACGACCCCTTGCCCGGCGGACCAGGCTGCCTTGCCGCGCAGCAGGTTAGCCTGCTCTAGCCGGTCGAGGCCTAGCCAGACTAACGACTCGGCCTGATCCTGGGGGTATGCCTAGTTGCCCAGTCAGGCGCTGGGCCACCTGCTCGGGCAGGGTCTGGCCGTCGCACCAGCGCCAGATCAAAGACGCGGTGGCGTTTAACGAGTGGACTTTGTGGCGACGCAGGTCGTAGACGACCAGTTCGTCGTAGATCTCCTGCACTACCAGGTCGTCGACTTCGCCGCGCGCGTGAGGGCACTGGATCGGGCCTTCAAGAGAGCTTGTGGTCGATTCGTTTGCTATCATGGGCACGCTTCTGTTCTTCCGTGTTACGATCATGCGGCCTCTGGGTAGGTGTCACGGCCTGTAAAAGGGCAAGAAGCGACGCCACCACTCCGGCTGCTTCGCCGCGCTTGCTTTTGAACGCCGATGACGTCTCCACAACCCGTTGCAGGATGGGCAGAGACACCTTGGGGTCACGGCGGGCTGCCACGGTGTTGTCCAGTAACGCCATCAGCGCACGGGCCGGAGTGAGCGGCCGGGGCTGCCAGCGTGCACCTTCATGGTACTCGGTTACGACCACCAAACCCACCGGCAGCGGCTCGCGTCCCTCGCAGCCGCCAAAGGCGTCAGGTGTCATTCTGCACTTGCCTCCTGCCTCGCGCACTGACAGCGGGACAGGATAGGGCTGCACGCGACCGTGGGGATCGAACACCGCCATCTCGTCCGAGTAATACGTAGCGCCTGCCTGGATCAGCGCGGACACCAGAGTCGTCTTGCCGCTGAAACTCCGCCCCGGAATGACAATCGCCCGTTCGCGCCAGCCGACCACACCGGCGTGAACGAAGAGGTGATCTTCGCGGGCCCAATAGGCTATAGTGAGCTGGAGATAGTTCTCCAGGATATCGCACACCTCGTCCATGTTTAAGCTGCGGGCCAGCCGCGCTGCTCCAAAATACAACAGGTGATAATTACGCCGTCCAGGTCGATTCGATGGTTTGCCTACGCGCAGCGAAAACAGCGACTCCACGACGGTGCTTTCGTTCGGCGTCCACTTTGGGGGCAGTAAAGAGAGGACGCGTTCCAAAACTTCTGCGTCGTTGGTTCGAATGCCCACGGACAGGCCGTACGCGGTGAAGCTCAAGCCTGCCGTCCAACCTAGACGGTCGACTTTTTCCATTCAGTGGGAAGTATGTGCCAGCGTTGGGATGAAATTGTTCATGATAACTGCCTAGAGACTAACGTGTGCCAAGAGCGACGAAGCCTAGCCATCCTTGAGATCCAACAGGCCATGATCGAGCAATTCGCTGAGTAACGCCTCCAGGTCCTGGCGCAGAACCTCCGGGGTTACGTCGTATTTGGCCAGCAGCGCGGTCGTAGGCGGCTTGGATGGAAGGGGCGCCGGTCAGCAGTGACCAGATGCGCGGCCCACGGCGTCGAGCCCAAAATAGGTCTCGCTGTCCAGGTTGAGCAGGACCGATTCGCGGTCCAGCTTGCGAACGAGCACGCGTTCGGGCACATGGACGGGCCGGTCAAAGGAGGGGGTTGCCACCATTCCTCCCCCTCCGCGGTGGTCGGAGAAACGGGGGCCTGACGGATGTTCATTCAGTGCAGCAGCCAGTTGGGAGGCGGTTGATGGCGACACCCAGAACGTTGGCGTTGACCTTGCTAAGCGCCTCCAACGCGTTGACGGCCCACTGCCGCCGCGTGACGCCGGCATCGACCACCAGCAAGACGCCGTCCATCTGCCGATCCAGCATGGCGGCGTCGGTGATCGCGAGCACGGGCGGGCTGTCGAACAGGACGATGTCCGCGCGCTGCTTGAGGTCCTCCAGCAGGCAGGCAAAATGGCGAGAGCCGAGCAGCTCGGCCGGGTTGGGGCAACGGCCCGCTGGTGAGCACCTAGAGATTGTCGACCCCGGTCGTCTGCAGCAGACCCTCGGCGGTGGGCTGGTCGCGCAGTAAAGCGTCGGTGAGGCCGGCGCTGTTGGCGGTCGCCAGGACGCGGTGCTGATCTCGGCTCTGTGCGACCCGCTCGGCGGGGACACCTCGCTGATCAATTGTCTAGCTGCAATGACTGGCTCAATACGCTCCTCTACCGCGGATGACGGTGCCGATGGTGCGGAGGATGAGCTGGAGGTCGAGCCAGATGGTGTAGTTGCGGATGTAGTGCATGTCCATGCGAACGCGCTCCTCGTAGTCGACGTCGGAACGGCCGCTGACCTGCCACAACCCGCTCAGGCCGGGTTTGACGGTCAACAGGTTCAGGTCCCACTTGCCGTACTTCTCCTGCTCGGCCGGGGTGATCATACGCGGGCCGATCAGGCTCATCTGACCTTTGAGCACGTTTACCAACTGCGGCAGTTCGTCGAGGCTGTACTTGCGCAGTACATGACCAACACGGGTGATACGGGGATCGTCCTTGAGCTTTTGAGTGGTCTGCAGGTCGGTCCACTGTTCAGGGGTCAGGAGGCCATCGCCGTCGACGACCATGCTGCGGAATTTGTAGGCGTCGAAGACCTGCCCGCCCCGGCCCAGCACGCGGCGATTGTAGATCGCTCGCCCTGGCGAGTCCAGCTTGACGAGTATCGCGATTACGGCGAATACCGGCGACAACAGCACCAGCCCTACGGTCGCGCCTACGTAGTCCAGGCAAGTTTTCATGGCCGTCTCGATGCGCGAGAGGCGCACCTTCTCCGCGCTGATCAGCGGCACGTAAGCCAACGACTTGATGGTCAGACCCGTGGTAAAGACATCGAAGAGGCCCGACGAGATCCGCAGGTTGACTTTCCCGTCAACGCCGTAGTGGCGGAACAGCTCGAGCAGCTCGTCGCCATTGACCGCTGAGTTGGCCACAACCAGCTCTTCAATTTCGTGGTGCTGAATGAGATTTGGCAGCTCGGCGAAGCCGCCCAAGGCCGGTAGGCCATGGGCTACGACCTGGCCGACCGGCGCTGTATCGCTGACGAAGCCCAGCACATTCACGCCTGAGGTGGTCCAGCTTCGCAATTGCTGAGCCAACGCCTGAGCCTCCTCATTGGCGCCGACGATCAGGCCGGGCACGACGAAATAACCCTTTCGCCGCAGCCGATAGACCCCACGGCGGATCCAGAAACGCGCGGCGGCCACCAAAAAGAAGCTGAGCACCCAAGCCATGAGCAGCCAGGCGCGCGAGACCACCAGGGCCGGCTCGACAAAGGCCGTGGTGATGACCAGCATCATGCCCACCGTGCAGCCATTAAAGACGCTGGCGTATTCGCCGGTGCCGCCTAAAAGGTGGTCGTAATCGTAGAGCTTGAAGAAAGCAAAAATGCCCAACCACACCGGAATGAGGATAAAGACGACGAGCGGGTAGAAGTCCGGCGATGGGACGATCTCAGGCGAGAGAGTCAGTTGAAGCTCGAAACGCAGCCAGAAAGCTAACCTGAAGGCCAACGCCAGCATGAGCGAATCGCTGGCCAACAAGGTCAGACGAAGCGCGCGGCGTTGCGCGAGTCGCGAGAGCGGCGGCCGTTTGGCCAGCCGGGCACGCGGGATCACCAGGGTAGCAAATTCATCGTTGTGCGCGGTCATTGGTTGTCCTCCTCGTAAGGAGACCCCGGATGTACGTTACCCCGTTGTAACCTACACAGATTGATGTGAACAACTACTTCGGCCGGCCAGGAATGTGGACGAACGTCCGTTTGGCGGGCACGCAAGTACACACCATTATTATATGCACTACGGCGATTCCGGCAAAGATTCCATACACCCGTCAATGCCAGGATGGTGTGGGTAATTTGTCCCTCCGATCAACGATAGACTGCGTTCCATGCCCGATAGACAGTGCGCCAGTTGTAGCGTATTTCGACTGTCTGACGACCCTTGGCTGCCAGCGCGTCGGCGACGGTCCGGTTTTGCAACACGCTTGTCACGGCTTGGGCAAAGGCTTCGGGCGTATCGGCTAGCAGCGCGTTCTCACCGTTCTCCACGGCGATGCCCTCCGCACCAATCGTGCTGCTAACCACCGGCAATCCCCAGCGCCACGCGTCGAGGATCTTGACGCATGCCGCCTCCGGCAGTGGCACGATAAAGACAGCCGTCTCCTTGAGATAGGGCATAGGATCGTCGACATAGCCTGTCACATCCAGGTTTTGCAGCACTGTGTCTCGCAGCTCTGCGGGTGGATCCTTGCCGATCACCGTCAGTACGGCGTTGGGCGCCTGTTGGCGAATCAGCGGCCACACTGCGCGGACAAACCAGACGATTCCTTCGGCGTTGGGGGGCCAGTGGAGCCCGCCCAAAAAAGTAACCCGGTGCGCATCGGCCAAACGTTGGACTGCGGGCTGTTGATCCGGGTCGATGCAGATCGATCACGGAATGATGCGTTGTGACTGGGAAGTGGGGATCGGCCGATCCTGAAGGGCCGGCCTTCACTACGGTGGACTGCGCCTCGACTGCGTCGCGATCTTCCTGGGTGACCCAAATGACCTCGTCGAACTGCCGGCAGACCTCGACTTCATAGCGGGCCATCTTGCGCTTTCGAGGCCCAACAAGCTACGTTTTATGGGATTGCGCTCGTGCTCTGCCAATCGGCGCGGTATCTGGAAGACCGCATTGTGTTGATCCAGCACCAAGCGCACTTTGCCCGGCGACGATAGCCGATCGGCGTCTTGCACCTGGCGCGCCCATAGTGCGTAGGGGGCCATCCAGAGCTGATCCGCGTGCACCGCGTCAATCGGGTGGTTGCCCTGCGTGAGATGGTGTTGCACTTGGGTGGCCATGGCCGGAATCCAATCGCGACCGATCAGGAAGGGTTTGTTGCTCGGCAGGCTGCGCATCAAATCAGCCACATCTTGCCGGCGAGAACGGCGAATGGGCACCGTGTCGAGGGCATGACAATAATCCTGCAAGTGCGCCAGATACTCCGGACGATCGTTGGCTCGCACGAAGCTGAGCAATGTCACCTGGTGTCCCGCCTCCGCAAGATAGCGCAGCACGTAGTACGCACGTGTCTTTGGACCTGCGTCCAAAGGATAGGGGAGAATCTGGGTCAGAAAGAGAATATTCATCGGGGATCACACAACCATGGAGAGAATAGAAAACAGCCGGCCTCACGACCGGCTGCGAGCTGTTTTTTTTCATTAGAACCCCTGCGCTGGATTACTTCAGCCACTATCGAGGAGAACCTGCGGGTACCTCTGATCCGCGGCTCTGTGGACACCTGCACTGCGCGCAGGCGCAAGTGTCCGCGGTTCTCAAGTCAGACTTCCATGCGCTCCACACACAACCATGGGTGAAAACCCTGCGGGCACGGTCGGAGACCGGCCCGAGCGACGATGAGTAGTAATGGATTGGGGGATTAGTCTGGCGTCAGGCAGCCAGCCACCTGCAGGTTGGTGATGTTGACTGTGCCGCGGCTAGGATTTAGTGCAGACAGCCATGCGTCAACGTACATTTGAGTAAGATTTCCTGCAATGCTCTTGGCGGCGTGATAGCGAGGGTGGACGTGGTCCATCAAGCCTTATCGACGCCCATTCTACATCAGTCCTATCACTGTGTATCAATAGCATGCCCGTTCTGATTAACACGGCTCGGATTGTCATACAATGAACGGGTGAGAAGCGGCTCTGGCTTTGCGTCCCTGGACAAACACGCCGATCTGATAGAACGTGTAGGCGGCAAACATGATCAAGAAGACATCTAACGGTAGTCTATAACGAATCATGGTCCAAGAGATCGCGTAGACAGCCTGTGGATCAACATAAATAAGAATACAGGCAGCAGAACCCGCCACCGCGATAAGTTGGCAATCAGGCCAACTACTGCAAATGGAACGATGATACCAAAAGAGAATACACGCATTGCGTTGGCAAGTAGTGTAGAATCGGGTGTTGGCCAGAATGTAAAGAATTCACGAAGGCGTTACGGTCAATTTTAGAAATGGCCTGGATCATGCAGAACGTTTTGCATGCCCATAACCAACAAACGGTTGGTGATTGCGGCATCGTTGTCGAGAGCCAGGACTTCGAGGGAATGGGGAACACCTCGTAGGGATGGAAGTCCCCGGCTTGATCGGGGTGGTTGCTGTTCCAGAAGACGTCCAAATTGGTTTTGAGCAATAGAAAACGACCCCACAGCCCATAGTTGCGGATGCTAAAGGGCAAAATCGAAACAACAATCAGGGCTACAGGGATCAGTGCCCCAGGATCTGCTTTCTTCCCAATGTCCATACCAACCATCCTAGCAAGAATGGCACGAAGACGATCACGGCCATGCGCAACAGCACCGTGATGGCCAAGGCAATACCCAAAACGACCCAACGGCCAGCCGGTTTGGGCGCTGAACTATCTTCAGCGAGATGTAGATTGAAGTCAGCAGCGCAAGTATGAACGGGGTTTCGGTGACAAGCGTGACGCCATAGAAAATCAGATATGCGTACACTGCCGCAATAACTGCTGAAATCAGCGCAACTGCATCATTAAAGAGCATTTGAGCGATGCGATAAATAAGCCAGACGATCACGGCACTCAGTAGTCCGGTGATGAGACGCGCCGCAAGGGGAAGATAGCCGAAAAGCTTGTAGATGGCAGCCAAGAAGAAACTCATCGTAAACGAATAATAGGACTGGGGCGCATCCGGTTTGATCCAGGGGTACCATTCGCTAGGAAAGGTCATCCCATGTCCGCTGGCGAATCGCTGGCCGAGCATACTATAGGAGATCTCGTCCTGGGCCCCTGAAAGACCACTTACGGTGTTGCCGAGGTAGATCGCTGTGGCCATAGCGCAGCAGCAATGCTACCGTCAGGACAAGCAACAAGCGATTCCTGTTAGACTTAGGTATACGAAGGTGTATGCTCATGGTACAGTTTGCCGACTGGCCGAACGCCGCATTCCGAAAATCTAGCCCAGGCTACGGAATAACCTTATAGGTCCTAGACAGCACTTGCTTGTATCAGATAGACAATCGGTTCAAAGCGACGTTTGGGTACCCCTCGACGTAGCTAACCCGAAATCCGTTCTCTTCCAGCAACAAGCTCCATTCTACATCGGTCAGATCTCGATCAATGGGCTGAACACCGCATTACCAAACACCAACGTGCGTCGCACCACGACGTATAGTAGGCGTATCAGCATTTCGAGGGTTCTTCGGCGCCACAGGCGGTTCGCGGCCCATCGACGGAGAGAATCTGGTGTGGGTATGGAAAGGGCGAAGATCCCGCCTGACACCAACACCCGCCTCACTGCGGAGACTTAAATTGATGTCAAAACGTGTTCCATGGTGTCCGCAGAGACACAGCACCGAAAAACTGATCAGGATAGTAAATTCTCTGAGATACCAACCACGGAATGCAAAGATGGGAAACGTTGATGAGCACGGCTGACCCCACGTACGAGATATCCAGAGCATGCCTTTCCTGAGATGGGGATGCGCATGCCACCTGAGGTCGCCATCGCCGGTGCCCAGGTCGAGGATACGCTGGTTACCGTCTTTTCCTGACAGAAACGCAGCAAGGTCTGTTTGGTTACCTCGAGTATTCCTCGTCAAGGTGGTACCCATGATCCCTGGCTGGTGTAAGCTTTGTCATAGACCGTTGAACTTTGTGAACCGGATAGGGGCCACCAACAGATGACGTGTTGACAGCATGTCGAGTATTGTTCCACTTTTGTTTGATTTGGTGGATTCAGGTTGGCCGATGCCAGCTGATGCACTGGCGGTGGAGATCTGCCATTGACAAATGACCTTATCTAGAGCAACCACGATATATCGCTGGCGGAGGACGAGGATCTGCCGGGCAGTGGTCGCGAGGGCACTACGAAGCTGAACCCGCACCCGTCGAGCAGGCGAAACACCAGGGCGTCGTAAGAAATCTGGTATAAACCTTAGAGAAGAGGACCACTGCGTCGACCTGAAACATCGTCGGATCCACGCAGTACTACATCGGCGATTATGATGCCAACCAATACCGCTCTGGGGTAATTTTGGCGTGTAGTCGTGGGTGATCACCGCCCGGTAGAGATTTTCCAGTTTTTCAGCTACTGAATCCCAGGCGTGGTATTCTTCCACGTACCGGCGTCCGCTTGTCCCCAGGCGGTTGTACGCAAGCGGATCTTCCAGCAACGACAAGATGCCTTGGGCAAGCTGTTGGGCATCCCCTACCAGCAGATCCTGGCAAGCACGGTAGTCAAGGCAGAGATCGCCTGACGGCTTGATACGACAGGTGCGCCGCAAGCCATGACCTCCAGTGACCTTGTTCTGGATACCGGCCTCAAGGTGGTGGGAGCCACAGCCACCAGGGTCGCCAAGATACGGTTGGATATCTGACACATCAACTCCAGGCGGGTGATGAGGCGACTCTTGAGAGACTTGCTGCCCTCCGCAGCCTGGGCGAAGAGATGGCTGATACAGTCCACACTATCCCAGACAATGGGTACAGAAAATGATGAATAGTCAGCGATGAGTGATGAATTAGGAGTGACGGTTAAGCTGCTGTCGTGCTGTTGCTTTAGCCACAGGCCGTAGCAGCGCGCTGTGCAGATGCCCGACGGAACGACGTCGAACTGACCACCGGAGACCAGAGAATCCAAACGCCGTGACAGCGTGGGCCGCCGAGAAGCGCTCTGGAAGCGGGCGTGACGCTGGCAACGCTCTCACAGTATTCCACAAAGAGCGACCGGTTGACAAAGGCTCGGCGATGACCTCAACGTCCTCCTCAATTGCCAGTCGTTGCAGGTCAGCCTGCTCGGCAGCCGAAGACCACAGCGTGGCAACCGTAATGCGGTGACTTGCGGAGGCGAGATGGCGGACCACCCGATATGGGAACGCGATCAGGCTTGGCGCATAGGGTACTACGAAAAGGATATTCACTTGATGCGATGAGGGGACGTGTAGGGCCGAGACTCGCCTGTCCCGTGCCGTAATCGCTGATCGAGATCCACACCACGGTTTAGTAACTGCTTGTTAGAAGGTCGCCAACCCAAATGACCCGCCGAGCCTTCCCGCCACCACTATCATACGCGGAGCTTGCGTCCAGCCTCGTGTTCGGCACGCCTGCCGCGACCCTCCAGAGGCCGATTCTAATACGATGGCACCAAGAAGAAAGAGGTGGTCTTGATTAAAAGAAGGCCCGGAATGCCTGACAGATGATGCGGTGAAACGGCAGTAACTTCGATACAGGTGCGGAAGATCCTGAGCCGGTTGTTGAAGTGCATACTGGGCGACCAAACGTGTAATTGAGACAAGGGGAAAATAAACGACTCGCCATTTGGCACGCTAGCAGCCAAGGTCTCTCCTCCAGAAACAGAAAGAAGTTCTCGTCGAGACGGCCGATTTCGTACCCAGGCTTCTCGCCGGATCAGCATATGCACCGAGGATACGATCAACATCGACTGCGTGGGGTAACCCACTTGGCAAGCATTCCAGAGAGCGCACCACAGCGGCATGCGAGGTATTTTCCATAGAAACAGTGGGCATCACCAGAGCCGTTGCCAGTTAGCCCGGGATAGCCGTACCAGCACGACTCCGTTGCATGCTTCCATCGCCGTTGCGCAACGCAGGCCCGAGTACGCCGATGGTGTTGTTTTCGTCCATG
>JADJPH010000002.1 GCA_016713335.1 Candidatus Fredericiella danica
GCGGCATGCGCCGCATGATGACATCGAGTCGAAGACTCTGTGTGACAAGGGGAAACACAAGCCCAACTGACTTAGCTGAAGGAGAAATCCGGAGGTGACCAGAGCATGTCAGTAACGCGGAATGAGCCGAACCAAACTAAGCAAGACGGTTCCGCCAGGGCTGGCCGATATGGTGAAAGCTAGACTGCTTGAAACCCAATCTCTAGGGGTCAAGTCCCGACTCTGCGGAAAGTTTGGTGAAACCGCAGCCTTGCCGCTGGCAGGAAGTGCCGGCGGATGGAAGCACTGGTTGGTAGGTCTCCCGCCAGACCAGTCCCCGCAGGCGCAAGGCCACGGTGCAATGAGCACTGGTAAAGGGATGAATGGGTCACCTAAGTCGGCCGGTAGTGTCATCATGACGGACCATGCGATGGCCTAAGTGGCGCGAGCCATAAGGTTACGGAGCCACCATAGTAGTCAGCGAACGGGAAAGCCGTTTACAGGGCGAAGGGTGGCAGGCGACAAAGGGAAAGGCACGGCGAGAAGCGCGAAATGCTGTCTGCTCAAAACTACCTGAACCTGGTCAACGTACGTGGACAAGCAGGAAAGGAACTCAAACGTGTCTATCGGCACCTCCGCCGCATAGACCTGTTCGTCGCGGCCTACGGCAAGCTCTACGCCAACCGCGGCGCCATGACGAAAGGAGCGGACCCACACGACACCATCGACGGGATGTCTTTAGAACAGATTGACCACATCATCACGGCCTTAGCGACAGGGACGCATCGGTGGCAACCGAACCGGCGCGTGACCATCCCGAAGGCTAACGGCAAGCGCCGTCCCCTCGGTATCCCCGGCTGGCGGGACAAACTGCTGCAAGAAGTCATGCGCATGGTGCTGGAAGCGTACTACGAACCCCAATTCTCCCCCCACTCCCACGGTTTCCGCCCGCAGCGGGGCTGTCATACGGCGCTGACGGAAATTGTGACAACCTGGGGTGGCACGAAGTGGTTCATCGAAGGCGACATCAAGGGCTGCTTTGACAACATCAACCATACGGTCCTGCTGGGACTGGTGGCGGAAAAAATCAAAGACAACCGCTTGTTGAAACTCATCCGGGAACTGTTGGCCGCGGGATATCTCGAGAAATGGCAGTATCATCGCACCTTCTCCGGCACCCCGCAGGGGGGCGTGGTTAGCCCCCTACTGGCCAACATCTATCTCCATGAGCTTGACCAGTTCATCGAGCACGAACTCATGCCGGACTATAACCGGGGCGTAAAACGGGCCAGCAATGGGACGTACGGCAAGGGCTGCCGCGCAAAAGCCAGGGCGAAGGCCAACGGTGACATCACCGAGCACCGCCGCCTCACGCGCCAGCTGCAGGAAATCCCCACGGTGGACCCAACCGACCCGAACTATCGGCGGCTGAAGTACGTGCGCTATGCAGACGACTTCATTCTTGGCTTTGCCGGTCCCCAGGCAGAAGCGGAAGAAATCAAGGCACGCATTCGGCAATTCCTGGCCGAACGGTTGCAACTGGAACTATCAGCGGACAAGACGCTGATTACGCACGCACAGACGCAACCGGCGCGCTTTCTTGGTTATCGGCTCCACATCGCCCAAGACGACCGGAAGCTGACCAAGACCACGAAGGGGGGCGTCAAACGGCGGTCCATCAATGGCCTGCCGCTGCTCAGCGTCCCACCCGAAGTAAAGCAGCAGTGGCTGACAGAATTCATGGCAGCGGACGAACCGGCACCGCGCCCGGCACTCCTGACCTGGCCCGATTACGATATCGTGGTGTGGTACGAAGCGCAATGGCGGGGACTGGCCAACTACTACACGATGGCCATCAACTGTAGTGCGCTCAACTATGTCAGGCATATCCTGGAACGTTCGCTCGTAAAAACGCTTGCCAGCAAACATCGCTGTAGTGTCAAGCAAATCTATCGCCGCTACCGGTACAAACCACCGGATGGCGTGCAAGGCATCCGGGTAACGGTGCACCGTGAGGATAAGCCGCCCTTACAGGCAACGTTTGGGACCATTCCGGTCCACTATCGCAGACGCGTGACAACGCTCAATGACCACCGGTATACGCCCATCCTGAAGACGACCGAACTGAGTACACGGTTGTACAACAACCAGTGTGAACTTTGTGGTGCAGACGAACACATCGAAGTGCACCATATTCGCAAGTTAAAGGACCTACGGGCACAGTATCGGCGGGGAGAAATGCCGGCTTGGGTGGTCACGATGATTGCCATACGACGCAAGACCCTCGTGGTCTGTCGCAGCTGTCATCGGCAAATCCACGCCGGGGTCTATGACGGGCCACGCTTTGATTAGTCGCTGGAGAGCCGGATGCGGTGAAAGTCGCAAGTCCGGTTCGGAGGGGGGCGGTTGGAAAAGTGCCCGCAAGGGTAACTCGCTGGCCGCCTACCCAACTCACCACCCTGACGGGATGGTGCTCTGACAGAGGTGCGCTGACGGAGGTGCTCTGACGGAGGTGCTACTGGTCGATGAGTCTCCGATGCAGGGTGGCGCCGAGATGGGATGGGTCGAGTTCGAGCACCTGGGTGAAGTAGGCGACTGCCTTTGGACTGTTGCCGGCTGCCTGATACCCCAGGGCGATCAGATAGAGACAATGGATCCGGTTGCGCTGGGCCAGGTCGTCGTCAAAGACCAGAAAATCCGGCAGCGACACGGCAAAATAGTCGATCTGTGGGTGATCGTCGAGATGATCTTCGCCATACTGAATCAGCCGGGCGCTCAGCGCCGCCGCCTCTTCGTGGCCCAGCGCCCGGTGGGCCAGCGCCTGATAATACAATGTCTCTGGCGGCTGATCGTTGTAATAGAGCGCCGCCGCCGGGTTTACGGCGCCGGCAGTGGCACGCTCAAAATACCGGCGAGCAGATGCTTCGTCGCCCTGCGCCCGATACGCTTGCCCAAGCCAATAGTAGATGTTGTGGTCGCGCTCGCCCGCGAGCCTGCCCTCGCCCAGATTTTCCGGGTAGACCAGCGCACTCGTAAGCCGCCGGATCGCCGTGTCCGGTTTCTGATCGTTGAGCGCCTGCCGCGCAAGTTCGATCAGGGCGGTCACGTATTGCCCGGTGACCTTGCCTTCCCCGCCCTCCCAGGGATGAAAGGTGCGCGCCATCACGCACTGCAGCGCTTCTTCGTGGCGTCCGGTCAGGTTGAGCAGCACCACGGTTTCGATCGTCAGGTCATCGCGACGGTCTACAAGCGTGGCCTGTTCATGCAGCCGTGCCAACCGCTCGTCAGGCGCCATCCCGACCCGTTTGTAGAGTTGATCCAGTTCAAAGAAGACGCGGGCATCGTGTGGGTCCAGTGCAAAGGCGCGCTCATAACGCGCCCGCGCTGCAGTGAGATCGCCCAGCTTGTTGACATAAGCCAGTCCCAGATTGCGCTGGACGGTGGCAAAGTCGGGATCGAGTGTGGCCGCACGTTCCCAGCAGGCGATGGCCTCGGCATAGCGCTTGTGGGCGTACCAGAAATTGCCCAGGTAATAAGGTGCGCGGGCGTCGGTCGGGTCGATGGTCTGAGCCGTCTCCAGGGCGGCAATGCATTCGACCTGATTCGGGAAGCAGAAGTCAGGCGGTAAAGTCTTTGCCCGGCCGAAAGCACAGCGGGCGCCTTCGTGATCGTTTGCCAGCGTGCGCACCCATCCCTGGTAGTACGCAACCATGGGATCTGCCGCCGGGTGATCGTGTAGGATCGCCTCAAGGATGGCATCCGCCTCACGCAGCAGCCAGGCGTGTGCGTAATCGAGCGCCACCTCGGACCGGGTATGCACGTTGTTGTGCAGCAATGTGGTAAAGGTCCGGTCATCGTCGAGCAATTGGCATTCGTAGTGCAACCCATAGTTCATCGGATCGATGGTCAGCCCCTGGTGTGCAAGGCGCCGTGCTGATTCGGTGTGGCCGGTGCGGCGAAGCAGCGCCACCTGTAGATGTCTGGCGTCATGGTGCCGCCCGTTGCGCGCCAGGCAGTCATCGAGTAGTTGCAGTGCTGTCGCTGCGTCGCCGCGCGCGGAGGCGCAGCGTGCCAGTTCAAACAAGGCGGCATCCTGCCAGGCCGCGCTCCATGCCGCCTTATAAAAAGCATCGTAGGCTTCGGTAAGCCGTCCCTGGTGGCGCAGCGCCAATCCAAGGTTGTAGTATGGTTCGCCGTCATAGGGATTTGGGTTGCGCTGGGTGATGCGCTTCACTGCGGTGCGGAAGTACTGTTCAGCCTCGGCGAACTTGCCGCGCCGCAGGAGCAGCCGCCCCATGGCGTTGTTGCAGCGGCTATCGAGTGGATCGCGGCGGAGTGCCTCTTCGTAATAGGCTTCGGGTTCGTAGGTGGCATGCCGGTACTGTTCGAGGTGCAACCCATGTAGAAAGAGCGCGTCATTTGACGTCACCATCACAGGTGGCGGGGCCGCGGTCGCCGGTTGCGGTGGTTCGGGCTGTTCATCGGGAAGGGGAGTGAACGAAATCAATTCGAGTCCTTGCTGCTTGACGCGCAAGGTGACCTGTTGTGGCTTGACGCCGGCAGGGAGCACCGCAGTTTCAAGCAGCGCCTGCTGCGGGGCGAGCAACAATTCGCGGTTGAAGACCGTTCCGTCGCCCGCATTCAGTTCAACCACGACGCGGCGTGGGCTGGTACAATAGACGCCAAATATGGCGGTGCTACCACTGATCTCGAGATTGACTGCAACGTCGCGCGATGCGTTCTTGACACCCCCCAGTTGCTTGAAGGGCATGAAGTACTGCGTGAAGCGCTTCTCTTCCCCCGGCTGCAGCCAGGAAAAATCCGGCTGATTGTCGGTGAAGGCGCCGCACATCAGCTCGATATAGGGACCATCTTCGTCGGTTAACTGGCGGTCCCATGCGTGGCCGAAGTCGCCGTTGCCCCACGTCCATTGCTTTTTGCCAGGCACCAGGTGGTGGTTGGCGACATGGAGCATCCCTGCCTGGCGGCCATGGTCGTAGCAGCCCAGGAAATCGAAGTCCGAATGGTAGGCCATGTACGACGTCGGCACCGGAATGTTCTTGTAGCGGGAGATGTCGGTTCCAGGGGCGTAATTGACCTTGTAGTATTCGCCGGTTGCAATCGGAAAAGTCGATACGGCGCGTTTGCCGTGGTCCATCACGGCATAGACATCCGGGGGAAAGATCGACTGGTAGTCGTCGTTGACATGTACGGCCGGATTCGCCCACCAGAGGAAGGTCTGGGGCAGGGATGTGCGGTTGTAGAGTTGTGCGTTGATCTCCAGATAGGCGCGGCCGGGGTAAAGCCGGAAGCCGGCCATGCCCTTGGTGCGGAACATGCGCTCGATCTCGTTGAACCAGACGGTCTTGCCGCCGTCCGTGTGTTTTCAATCCGATATTCAACCGGTTCGAAGGTGCTGGGGCGGTGGTGCTGGGGCCAATTGAATTCGATGCCGCCCGAGATCCACGGTCCGCTTAGCCCGACCAGCGCCGGTTTGATGACGCGGTTGTAATAGACAAAGTGATAGCCATTGGTTTTGTCGAGCGCCATCTGGACGCGGCCGCCCAATTCGGGGAGCAGCATGATTTTGAGGTAGCGATTCTCAAGGTAGATAGCCGTGTAGGATCGATCTTCACGGTCATCTGCCACCCGCTCAATGACCGGGTGCGGGTAGACAACGCCACTGCTGCCCTGATAGACGCGCTTCTCGAGAAACATCGGGTTGCGGTCTGGTTCACCGATGGGATAGGTCGGGATGACCACCGATTCGACGGTGACGGAGACGGTGTCAACCTCATGCGTCGTGCCGGACAAGGCGGAGTCGCTGTCCTGAATAGTCATCGTTCCAAATTCCTTGTTGGTGCGGGCGGCTGCGGTGTGCGCATGTCGCCGCGCTGGAGCACTTTGATTACGCCTGCTGGACAAACTATCATAGTCGCCGGAATCGCTTCAATGGATGCAATCACGGTATCATGGACAATGCTGCTGATCTTGCGATTTGAATGGCCGGGAGAGTGAGGAAATGGTCCAGGCGTCCGCTGCTGAAATTCGATTGCGCGAGGGGTTCCGCGGTCAAATTCAATACGTGATTCCGCATACGGTGCTAGACCGGCTGAGTGGGCATCCGCTCCTCCACTCGCTAGTCCCCACCGACATCGGCTGGTATCCGGCGGCCCGCTACCATTATCGAGAGCGTCCGGAAGGGGCAGCCGAGAACATCCTGATCTACTGTGTGGCCGGTGCGGGCTGGTACGAAGTGCACGGCAACCGCTTCACCCTGCAGGCCGGTGAGGCGTTGCTGTTGCCGGCCGGTCTGCCCCACACCTATGCGGCGTCAGATCGTGAACCCTGGTCGATCCATTGGGTGCACTTCAGAGGTTTGGAGGGCGATTACTTCGCGCAACTGCCGCCTGAACCAGCGCATAAGCTTGGCGTCGACATGACCTGCGCCAGGGAAGTTGAGGCGCTCTTTCAACAGTGCTATTCAATCTTCTTTGGTGGCTTTGTCCTGCCCCGGCTCATCTACGGTTCAAAACTGGTGCATCATCTGTTGGCGGAACTGATCTACCATAACAACAGTTTCTCGCCCAGCCTGCGGACGGGGCGTTTTCACAGCCTTGAGCCAACGTTTGCCTATCTGGTGCAAAATCTGCAGCGTTCACTCAGCCTGGCCGACATGGCGAATCAGGCCGGGCTGTCGGAGTCGCAATTCTCGCATGTCTTCAAGCAGCAGACCGGGCATTCACCGCTCACTTACTTCATCCATCTGAAGATGCAGCATGCGTGCTCGCTGTTAACGCTGACACAGCTTTCCATCAAGGAGATTGCGCAAGAGATTGGCTATGCCGACAGTTACTATTTTTCGCGTTTGTTTAAGAAGATCATTGGCGTTGCGCCCAGTGATTATCGGGGATCGCCGTGATGGGAAATCGTAATTTTGTCCATCATTCTGCGAATGCGTCCATTGCGCCACCGGCCGGGAGAGTAGTTAAATGATGGGGAGCGTCTCTCCTTGCCGCCTCTGTTGGCAAAAACGAGCAGGGGCGGCATTGAAGCGCTCGTTTGAGTGTGATATATTGGTGTGGTTCCACCTGTTTCCCAGAACAGGTCTATTTCCCAAAATGTTCAAGTAAGAGGAGAAAGAGCTGATGAAACGCCATCTGTACTTTCTGATTGCGATGCTGGCATTGCTGGCGGTCGCACTCGCCGGTTGCACGGCAGCCGTACCAGCCGCGGCGCCTGCTGAGCCAGCCGCGACCGAAGCCAGTGCTGAGCCTGCCGCAGGCGATGCGGCCAAGCCGCTCTTCGTCGTGATCAACAAGAGCGCGGACCAGCAGTACTTCATCGACCTGCAGAATTCGTTCGTCGACACCGCCGCATCCCTGGGCGCTGACGCCAAGAAATTCGATGCGAAACTCGATCCGAACCTGGGCGTCAGCCTGGTGAACGATGCGATTTCCGCAGGTGCGAAGGGGATTGCCATCACCGTGCCTGATCAGACGATTGGGCCGGCAATTGCCAAGGCCGCGAAGGATGCGGGTGTGGTCCTGATCGCCACCGACGACAGCATCGTGGATCAGGATGGCGCCCCAGTGCCGTTTGTCGGCTTTGACGGCAAGGACATGGGTAAGAAGGTCGGCGAAGCGGCTGCGAAACTGCTGACCGACGCCGGCTGGCTCACCGACGCCGCCAAGAAGGTTGGCGTACTGTCGGTCGAAGTGCAGACGCTCTCCGTTTGCAATGACCGCACCGACAACGAGAAGGCTGCGATTCTCGCCGCCGGCATGCCGGAAGCCCAGATCTTCCCGGTGCCCTACACCGGTGAAGCACTGTCCGCGCAGGATGCGGCCGGTCCTGTGATCACCGCCAATCCTGACGTCACCAACTGGGTCGTCTTTGGCTGCAATGACGAAGGCGTGTTGGGTGCACTGAATGCGCTGGCCACCGCCGGTGTCAGCCCCGACGACGTCATCGGCGTTGGCCTGGGTTCCTATGAGGCCTGCAAGCCGTGGGCAGCCGAGCAGCCGACAGGCTTCAAGGCGGGTCTGTTCATCTCGGGCCTGGACGTTGGTGCAACGGCCGCCACGGTGCTCAATGATGCAGTTGTCAACGGTAAGGCGCCTGAAGCGGCTTCGTATGCACCGACTTCGATCGTCGATCCGACGAACTTCAAGGACGTCTTTGACGCCATTTCGCTCGCCAACTGCTCCAAGTAAATTCTCCTTGTTTCGCTGGGGCCGGGTGCACTGCACCCGGCCCTAAGTCCCCTGCCTGCGGCTCCGCACTGCAGGAGAGAGTGTCCGACCTATGACCATGACCACTGCTGCGCCGCCTCTTTCTGCGAGTCCGCCTGAGACCGGCAACCTTGAGATCCGCCATGTCAGCAAAGCCTTTCCGAACGTGCAGGCGTTGACCGATGTCTCGCTTGACATCCGGCCGGGCGAGATTCTTGCCTTCATGGGCGAAAACGGGGCCGGAAAGTCGACGCTCCTGAAAATTATCAACGGCGACTACCAGCCAGACGCCGGTATGTTGATGATGGACGGTCGCCGGCTTACGTTTCCCAACCCGCGTGCGGCGCACAACTTTGGCGTGCGCGTCATCTATCAAGAGCCGGAAATCATCCCCGGTGTTGATGTCTCCGAAAACATCTGGGTGGGTGAGTTGCCAAAGCGAATGGGCTTTGTCGACCGGCGCAAACTCAACGACACCGTGCGCCGCAGTCTTGCCGAGTATGGTTTTGAGGATGCGCTCCCCATGGGCCTCCTGGGTGATCAACTCTCATCGGCGCAGCGGCAGTTGGTCGAGATTATGCGCGCCCTCAAGTCCGGTGTGCGTGTCCTTGCGCTTGACGAGCCGACATCTTCGCTGACGGATGATGAGGTCGAGCGGCTCTTCACATTGGTCAGGCGTCTGCGGGATGAAGGCGTTGCGATCATTTATGTGTCGCATCGGATCAAAGAGATCTTGCGGCTCTGCGACCGGGTCGCCATCCTACGCGATGGGCGCCTGGTGGCGGTGAAACCGGCGGCAGAACTCACGGACGCCGAAATCGTCCGCTTGATGGTGGGTCGTGAACTCTCCGATGTCTTCCAACGCCATCCTGCTGTCACCGGCCATGAGGTGTTGCGCGTTGCGGGGTTGAATAGCAACTGGCATCGCAACGTCAATTTTTATATCAACGCCGGGGAAGTGGTGGGGTTTGCCGGGTTGATTGGCGCTGGCCGAACTGAGTTGGCGAAAGTTGTCTTTGGGGAACTGCCCAAGTCAAGTGGCACGGTAACGCTGGATGGCCGCGATGTAAATGTTCGGCGGCCTGACGACGCGATCGCAAAGGGCGTGGGGTTTGCACCGGAAGATCGAAAACGTGAGGGACTGGTGTTGATCCGCAGCGTCTTGGAGAACGCTTCCTTGGCGATTCTTCCGCGAATCAGCCGGTTCCATTTCGTCCGTCGCGGGCTGGAGCGGGCCATTGTGACCGGCTATGTGAGCAAACTGCGGGTGCGGACGCCTTCGGTGGACCAGGAGGTGGGAAAACTTTCTGGCGGCAATCAACAGAAGGTGGTGCTCGCTCGCTGGCTGGCAGCTAAACCGAAGGTGCTGATCTTGGATGAGCCGACGCGCGGGATCGACGTTGGCGCAAAGGCTGAGATCTACCGGCTTATCGATGATCTCGCCAATGAAGGTCTTGGCATCATGTTTATCAGTTCCGAACTGCCCGAGTTGCTTGGGTTGGCGGATCGCATCTATGTCATGCAGAACGGCCGGATCACGGGAGAATTGCCCGGGGCGAGTGCGACTGAAGAGGCTGTCCTTGCCCTTGCCATGGCCGACAATTTATCGCAGGCGTCGAGTGGAGCCGCGAGTACACCAGCAGAAGGCAGCACCAAATGAGTGATACCCAAACAGTTCAATCTTCAAAGACCGCCAAGAATGACAGCTTTCTGCATCGCGCCGTCGGCGTGATTGGCGCTGACAATCTGTCACTGATTTTTGCCCTCATTGTACTTGTCCTGCTGATTACGGTGGTGAGTGGGTGGTTTGGCATGGCAGGGGGCGACAAATTCTTCTCCTGGCAGAACATGATGAACAGCCTCGCACAGGCAATCGTGGTGGTCGGTCTCCTGGCAATCGGCGAAACCGTGGTCATCATTGCCGGCGCGCTCGACATTTCTGTCGGCTCGATTGCGTCGGTTGGTTCGGTCGTCGCTGCGTCCGTGCTGGTCGGGGTGGGGATGTTTGGCGCCATCGGGCTGCCGACAGGGAACGTGTTTTTGGCCGTCGTCGCCGGTATTGTTGCGGGCATGATCTGCGGCGTGATCAACGGTCTAATTGTTACGGTGCTGCGCGTCAATCCGATTATTGCCACGCTGGCACGTTGGCCGCCTTCGGCGGTATTGCCTTTTGCTGGCGCCGGAAGGCAAGCCGATCGGGGTCGTGACGCAGCCCGACTTTACCTGGCTTGCGCAGGGTCGCTTTTTAACCGAGGCCGCAGTGCCGCCGATTGGGGCCTCCAAGTGGACCGGTATCCCCGTATTGACGGTCATCCTGGTGGTTGTGGCGCTCATTTTCCATGTATTGATGACGTACACCGACTTTGGCCGGGCGATCTACGCAATCGGTGGCAACGCCACGGCAGCCCGTCTGGCCGGTATCAATCTCTCGCGGGTGCGGGTGTTGATGTACGTGCTGTCCGGTGCGGTGGCAGGTCTGGCCGGCGTGCTGCTGACATCCCGCACTACTTCGGGCAATCCGGTCAACGGCACGGGTCTGGAGTTGCAGGCGATCACGGCGGTATTCTTGGGCGGTGCAGCCACCGCGGGTGGCAAGGGCACCATCATGGGCACTTTTCTGGCCGTGATCCTGGTCGGCGTCCTCAACAATGGGATGAACCTGCTGGGGTTCAACACGTTTGTGCAGCGCGTGGCGCTCGGTCTGTTGTTGATTGCCGCCGTCGCCATCTCGCAGTGGCGCCAGGCGCGCGCTGAGCGCGCCCGGACGCGCACGGTCGAGGCGTAGGCGGTCGTCACCCGATTTTTTCGATCGGGTGGCGGAGGATCGTCTTCAGTTTGGCGGGGTCGGAGCGCATTGGGTCGCCGAGATAGATCTCGTGGTGCGTGCCACGTTTGCGATAGCCGTGCTCCGCCGCGAACGCATCCATCTTGGCGACGGTCGCAGGCTCGTCGGCATAGGGTCCGATGTGCATGATCTGGAGCGCCAGACCTTCGGTGAACGTTTCGAGGCGCAGTTTGGCGAGCGAGGGCGTGTCACCGCGTTTCTTGCGCACCTGCGCTTTTTCCTCTTCGAACATCGCCTGCGTAATGTGGTCCGGCTGCAGGATCATGGCGCGCCAGAGCCAGTTGTCCTTCTTTTCGATGTTGAAGAAGTCCCCATCCGCCACCCACCACAGGGCTTCGAGCGCCATTACCGAATAGTCGATTGGGTTTTCGGCGCGCAGCTTTGACATGAATTTCAGCGTGTAGGAAATGCCGTAGAGTGCAGACAGGGCTTCGCTGAAGGCGGGCGATTTCCCCGGCTCGCTGCCCGGTTCGATGGCGCCATCCACCATCGCGAATTGAAAGGCGGGCACGTCGACCACGGCGACCGCCTTCGCCGAAGGTGCGTAGAATTGCTTGAGTTCCTTGCGCAGGTCGAGTTTCGTCATAATGCCTCCATTGGGTGTTGACATAATGATTTAGCGCGGGCTGTTTGTGGCTGATAGGGCTATCATACACCTGAAGATGAGTAGTCTCTCATCTTTATTCTGCACCTTTCTTTGGCGATGCGGCGTCTACTTAGGTAGAATAGCAGGATGGCTAGTGTGACCCACTCGCAGGCCGAGGCTGTTTTGCCAACCGCTTCCTCCGGTTCGCGACTTTCGACGCTGATCCTGGGGGGGATTCTGCTGGGATCCCTGATCCTTGCCATCATGCTTTGGCAACTCACTGCCCGCCCCGTCGACATCACCGTCGACGGACTCAACGAACGCGTGACCACACACCGGACCACGGTGGGAGATCTACTCTTGGACCTTGGGATTCAAGTTGGCCCGCATGACACCATCACGCCGGCGCCGGACAGCCCAATCCAGGCCGGCATGCAACTGTTGGTGGCGCGCGCGCGGCCGACGCGTATCATCGCCGATGGCCAGGATAGAACGGTGGCGGACGTGGCGCCACGCCGCGGTTGGCGCTGGCCGACGCCGGGATCCGGCTGGATACCCACGATCTGGTGCTGGTGGACGGCGTGGCCATGACCGCGGACGAACCCCTGCCCGCCGTGCGCATGGAGACCGCAGCCCCCACGTTTGACCGCGGCTTCGCCTGGGATAGCCTGGAGGCGCAGCCACTCCTGGTGCGAATCCAACGCGCCGTGCCCATGGTGGTCGATGAAGGCGGTCTGCCCTATACCGTCGATACGACGGCCCAGACCGTCGGCGAGGCGTTACGCCAGGCCGAAGTGGTCCTCTATCTCGGCGACCGCGTGCAGCCCAGCCTGGGCAGCCGTGTCATCTCCGGGATGCATGTGTACATTGAGCGGAGCGTGCCGGTCGCCGTGCAAGCCGATGGCCGGCAGGTCAAGACACGAACACAGGCCAAGACGGTGGGCGACGCGCTCACAGATCTCGGTATCGTGGTAGCCAATGAGGATCGCGTCGAACCGGCGCTTGAGTCGCCGCTTTACGACAATGCCAAGATCGCCATTACGCGCATCCATGAGGATGTCGAAATCGAAGAAGAGATCGCACCCTACGAGACGGTGTTCGTCCCCGATCCGAACCTTGCGCTCGATACCCAGCAAGTCCTGGATCCCGGCGCGAATGGCATCACCCGCACCCGCTACCGCGTGGGCTATGAAGATGGCGTTGAGACCTCACGGGTGCGCGAAGACCGTTGGACCGCCCAGGAGCCGGCTGAACGGCGCATCGCCTATGGCCAAAGCATTATCCCGCAGACCGCTTTTGTCGATGGCGTGCCGATCACCTACTGGCGGAAGTTCAAAGCCTATGCCACGAGCTACCATCCAGCTGCGCTCGGCGGCGATTCGACGACAGCGACCGGTGCAACCCTGACAAAAGGCATCGTGGCGGTCGATCCCCGCATCATCCCGTTGGGCTCGCCAATGTTTGTCCCGGGCTATGGGCGGGGATCTGCAGAAGACACCGGCGGCGGCATTATTTCGCGGCGGATCGACCTGGGCTATGACGACAGCAACTTCGTCTCGCTCAGCAAGTGGGTCGACGTTTATCTATTGTGGCCGCCGCCTGGCGACGGCATCGCCTGGGTGCTCCCCAATTATCCTCCGGTTCCAGAATGACCCTTTCTTCCTCGTCCCGGCGTTCGGCGCGCGTCACCTGGTTGATCCTGGCGGTAATCCTGCTGGCGGGATTCACCTTGCGCGTCTGGAGCATCAACTTTGACCGCGGCATCGGCAGCCATCCCGATGAGCGGAGTACGGCCTGCTTTTACGCCACCAGTCTGCAGATGCCGCAGAGTTGGGCTGAATTCTGGGATCCCCATGCCAGCCCGCTGAATCCGCTGTGGGACCTGAACCAGGGTCAGCGGCGCAGCTTCACCTACGGCCACTTCCCGCTTTACCTGGGCGTGGGGATGGGCCAGGTCATGCATGCCGTGGCGCCTGTCGCCGAGAAGGCCGGCGTCACCGGTGAGACCCTGGCGCTGATGCAGCGCGCCGACAGCAGTTGCGACGCCATCGCGGTGGCCGGGCGGCTGACGATCGCACTGCTGGATACGCTGACGATCTTCTTCCTCTTCCTGCTCGGTGTGAAAGTCGCCGGGCGTGGGGCCGGGTTATTGGCGGGAGCCTTCTATGCGTTCACGGCGCAAGCGATCCAACTGAGCCATTTTTTTGCCATGGATCCCGCAAGCACCACCTTTACCGTGCTTGCGGTGCTTGGCGGCGTCATGATGACGCGTGATCGCCGGTTGCGGATCGCGGCGCTCACGGGGCTCGGCATTGGACTGGCGATCGCATCGAAATTTAGTGCGTTACCGCTGCTTGTCATTCCAGTGGTCGGTGCACTGTTGTCGGCGTGGCGCACTCATCAGGAAAGCCAGACCAGGGGGATTGCGGTCGACGGCCGTGCAGTATTTTCGGCCGTGCTCGGCGTGTTGCTGGCATGGCTGGTGGCCTTTGTGGCCTTCTTTGTCACCAGCCCCTATGCGGTGCTTGATTTTCAGAACTTTGTCCAGGCCACGCTGGTCGAGCAGGGCATGATGGTGCGCGGCATCGCCGATATGCCCTTCACCCGCCAGTATCGCAACACAACCCCCTATTGTGTACTTCCTCGCACAGCAACTGCAATGGGGGCTGGGGTGGGCGTTGGGGTTTGTGGCAGGCGCCGGTGTGCTCTATGCCACGTTTGCGGCGGTGCGAACGTTCTATAGGCTGATCACGACCTGGGTTGCCATTGCTAAGCGCCGCGCCACACGGCGCTGGCTAGACGACGCTGAACTGGCGAACCTGGTGGTCTGGGCGTGGGTGCTGCCCTACTTCGGACTCACCGGGGCGTTCCTCGCCAAGTTCAACCGCTACATGAGCCCGCTGCTGCCCTTCGTGCTGTTGTGGGCTGCGTGGCTGATCGTCGTCTTATGGCGCACCGGGCGTACGACGCAGGGTGTGGGCGTGGCAATTGCTGCTGCGCCTGCGGCGACTGCCACACCGGAGGTCGAGCTTGTTCCCCCTGCGGCCGAAGCGCCCGCCACACCCGAAGGTGAAGTCGATCCCCCCGTGGCCGCGCCGGCGGAGACCGTGCCGCCCCCTGCCACAAAGCCAAAGCCGTGGTTCGGAACGCTGGCCCACTGGGCAGCGGCGATCCTGGCTGTGCTCGGCGTTGCCGGTGGTCTGTTCTGGTCGCTGGCCTATGTGAATGGCGTCTACAATCGCGAGCATACCTGGATCACGGCCAGTCGCTGGATCTACGAAAACGTCCCGGAAGGCTCGCAGATTCTCTGGGAACTATGGGACGACCCGCTGCCGAAAGCAATTCCCGGTGAACCTGGTATGGACATGGGGTCGCAGGGACTGAACAACATCGACTGGAGTCCCTATGAAGAGGACACCGCCGAAAAGTACGAGATCCTGAAGCAGAAACTGCGCGAGGCGGATTACGTTGCTTACAGTTCGAAACGGATCTATGACAGCGTCGATGAACTCCCTGCGCGCTATCCGATGACGAATCTGTATTATACGGCGATGCGTGACGGGCGGCTGGGCTTCGAGTTGGCGGGTGAATTCACGTCACCGCCGCAACTGTTTGGACTGAGCTTTGACGATCGCAGCGCCGACGAGAGTTGGAGCCTCTACGATCATCCGCAGGTCTCGGTGTTCCGCAAGGAGCGCGACCTGACGGATGCCGAGTTTGATGCCCTGTTTGATCGCGCGTGGGAGACGGCGACGCCCTACTACCGTGGTCCGGACTCGCCGCTCAGCCCTTTCCTGAATTTTATCGGTTTGGGCAACCAACCCGGCTCAGAGAGCAGCGGGATCCTCAATGCCATCATCGGGCTCTTTTCCACGACGCCCAGTTCGCCGGTGCCGCCCCCTGACCAACGCAAACCGCTGACCTTTGACACGCCGATCCAGCAACTGCCGATCGTTGACAATTACCGGTGGAACCCATGGGCAAGCAATAACACCGTGCTGGCGATCCTTTGGTGGTGGCTGGTGCTTGCCTTACTTGGCTGGCTGGTCTGGCCCATGGCGTTTATCACCTTTGCGCCCTTGCGTGATCGCGGCTTTTTCCTAAGCCGGACGCTTGGCTGGCTACTGGGCGGGTGGGTGTTGTGGATGTTGATCAATGTGGGTGTGTTGCGCAACTTTGTCACCCATGCCTGGCTCTCGGTGGCCATCATTGCGGCGCCGGGAATCTACTTTGGGGTGCGCCGGCGCCGTGAACTCTGGGAGTTCATGCGCAGCCATTGGGCCATGTTGGTGGCCGGTGAATTGGTTTTTGCGCTGGCTTTCCTGTTCTTTATTGCTATTCGCGTGCTTAACCCGGATCTCTGCCCGCCCTGGTTTGGTGGCGAGAAGCAGATGGAGTTTGCCTTCCTCAACGGCATCCTGCGCAGCCCCAGTTTTCCGCCGGTCAACCCGCATTTTGCCGGTGGCTACATCAACTACTACTACTTTGGCCTCTACCTGGTTGCGTATCTGATCAAGCTTACCGGCATCTATGCTGAAGTGGCATTCAACCTGACCATTGCGACGCTCTTTGCGCTGACCGTGATGAATACATTTACGGTTGCGTATTCTGCAATCAAGGGCCACTCGCCTTTGTCGTTGCGGAGTTCGGCTTTGCCCTGGACCGCAGGCTTTGGTGCGGCGCTGCTGGCGCCGCTCTTTGTCACGGTCATCGGCAACCTCGATGGTTTTGCGCAGGTCATACGTAACCTGGCCAACGTCTCGCCCGGATCGTTCCAGTCGGCCATCCCTGGGCTGAAAGCACTCGTCGACGCCGTAGGCAGCGCCCCGATGGTGCTGAGCAAACAGGTTGAACTACCGCCCTATGACTTCTGGGGGCCGAGCCGCGTGGTGGTGCCCACCATCAACGAGTTTCCGTATTGGAGTTTTCTCTTCGCCGACCTGCACCCGCACATCATCGGGATTCCGCTGGCGGCGATGTTCATGGCGCTCACGCTCGTGCTGATTGAGGATGCCAATACGGATTGGCGCAAGCGCTGGAAGTATGGTCTCGGGCTGTTGGGTGTCTTTGCGCTCTTCCTGGGTTCGTTGGCGGCTGTCAATTTGTGGGAACTGCCCACCTACTTTGGGCTTGGCGTGCTGGCGTTTGTGATCAGCCAATTCCGCGGGCGTGGACGGGTCGATTGGTTGATTACGTTGGGTGTTGCGATCGTCTATCCGGTTGGCGCCTACCTGCTCTATTGGCCCTTCTTCCGCAGTTATGTGAATGTAGGTGCCAGTGGCATTGGTCTGCTGAGGGAGCCAGATCCGCCGGGGCTGTGGCTGCTGGTCTGGGGCTTCCTGCTCTTCATGTTTCTGAGCTGGTTGCTGTTTGCGGCGACGCGTCCGGCGCGACCTTTACTGGACGACGCGGGCCACCGTCTTGACAAACCTTCCGGCATCGAGCGCGCTGTGAGTCTCTTTATGCGCCAGTATGATCGGCTGCCGCGCGCACTGCATCTGCATGGCAGCCTCGTGCGGGGTCCGACGTTCTTCTACCTGCTGCTGCTGGCGCTGATTCCCTTCACCGCGGCGCTGGCGGTGGGGGCCGGGCTGCTGCAATGGTGGGTGTTGGCGCTGTGCCTGCTGCCACTGGGGCTGGCGTTTGCGCTGCTCTGGCACCGCGGCCGCGAGGCTGATGCCGGCAGCCTCTTTGCGTCCATGTGCGCGGCCACGGGGCTGGCGCTGCTTGCCGGCACCCAGATCTTCTATATGAAGGATTTCCTGGACGGCAGCGAGTACTACCGCATGAACACCCTGTTCAAGTTCTTTAATCAGGCGTGGGTATTCTGGGCGATGATGGCGGCGGTGGCGCTGCCCCGGATCCTGGACGAATGGCTCCTGCCCACGCGGGCAGCCAGGCGTACGGGGCCACTCATATGGTTGGCGAAGGCCGGTTGGAGCACGGCATTCGTGTTGTTGTTGGCTGCCAGCCTTGCGTTTCCCATTCTGGGGACGCCGGCCCGCCTCAAAGAGCGGATGCCCGGATGGCAGCCGGAATTGGGCACGCTCAATGGCATGGAGTTCATGCGCCAGGGCATTTACGCGTGGCCGGACTACAGCAATGTGATCGACCTGAGTTACGAATCGCAGGCGATCGAGTGGCTGCTGGACAACATCCGCGGCAACGCCACAATCGTCGAGAGCTCCGAGGTGGATTACTATCGCGCGTTCGGCACCAAGGTGTCGAGCAACACCGGGCTGAGCGGCTTGAAGGGCATGCACGAACAGGAGCAGCGGTATCCGGAAGATGTCGGTTACCGCGACGGCCTCTATCGTGAGTTTTGGTCCACCGTGGATATTCCGCGCACGGAGCAGATCGTCGACGAACTGGAGATCGACCTGATCTATGTTGGCCAACTGGAGCGTTTCCTCCATCCGGATGCGGTGCGCAAGCTTGAGCAGATGGCGGCGACCGGACAGGTCGAGAGTATCTACCAGAGCGATCGCGTCACGATCTACGCAATCCCGGGGCGGCTCGTGAAGAATGCCGCTGGGCAATATCAACCGGTGCAGGGCAAATCGTGATGCAAATGCTTGGTCAATTCCTGGCTTGGTACATCGTGGTGATGTTGATCGGTCTGGCGGCGCTGCCGCTGACGCTGCGACTTTTCGAGAATCTGCCAGATCGCGGCTATGCGTTTGCGCGGATCTTGGGCATCCTGTTGACCGGCTACCTGTTCTGGCTTGCCTATAGTTTCGGCCTTGTGCGGTTCGAGCCTGGCGCGGCGTGGCTGGTGCTGCTGGCGGTGCTGGGCATTAGCGTGCTGGCTGCGCGCAAGCAGTGGTCGGCATGGCGTACGGCGCGTGCAACGATCAACTGGCGCTACGTGCTGGTCGTGGAACTGCTCTTCCTGCTCGCCTTCGCCGCCTGGGCCACCGTGCGTGCGTATGATCCCGCGGCGAACCATACCGAGAAGCCAATGGATTTGATGTTTATGAACAGCATCCGCGGCAGCGCCATATACCCGCCGCAGGATGCGTGGCTCTCCGGTCAGCCGATTTCCTACTACTACTTTGGCTACTGGATGCTGACCACGCTCGGCCAACTGAGCGGCCAGCCGCCGGAGATTGCTTACAACCTCGGCCAGGCCTGCTGGTATGGGCTGCTGCTCACCGGCAGCTTTGCCATTGTCTACAATTTGTTGCGGCTGGCAGGACGGCGCTTCAACGTGGCAGCGGCCGGTGGTCTTCTCTCCGCGGTGATGGTGGGCGTGGCGGCCAATGTGCAGGGGATCCTGGAGTGGCTGTATGCCATGGGCGTTCCTATCGGCCCGATTGCCGCCTTCTTCCAGGTGCCGGGCTTTCCGCAGGAGGCCGCAGTCACCGGCAAATGGTACATTGACTCCGGCTGGTGGTGGTGGCGCAGCAGCCGTGTCATCGAGGATCTGGACCTCATGGGGAACCACATCGAAGTGATCGATGAGTTCCCAGCGTTCTCTTACATTCTGGGGGACAACCATCCGCATGTGCTGGCGATGCCGTTCGTTCTGCTTGTCATTGCGTTGGCTCTTAACCTACTTTTGGCGCGGGTTTCACGCGCCCAGAGCGCTCCTGCGTCCGGGTCAGTCACTGCCCAACGCGCGTTTGCGCGGTTGCATGCGCTGATGCCGCTGGGGTGGGGCGGCTGGCTGGTGCTGGCGCTGGCTACCGGCGCGCTGCTCTTTTTCAATACGTGGGATTACCCGTTCTATTGGCTGTTGATCGTTGCGGCGCTCTTTTTCGCGCTTCTCTGGGAATGGCGCCGGTCAGGGGATCAGCGAGGCGTGGCGTGGGCTTTGGGGCTGGCGGTGGCGGCCGGCGTGGGGATGGCAGTTGCGGCATGGCTCCTGTATCTGCCCTACTTCCTCACTGCGCAGAGCCAGGCGCGGGGGATTATCCCGAACCTGTTTAATCCGACAAAATTGCCGCAGTTTCTGGCGATGTTCGCGGCGGCCATGTTGTTGATGGGCGCGCTGGTCTGGCTCGCGTGGCGGGAGGTTCGACCGAAACTCGTGCAACTGGTGGGGGTGGGCGCCGTCGTCTTTGGTGCGCCGATCCTATTTTTGCTTGTGAGTGGCTTCATCGTCGCGAACACGGAGGCAGGGGCGGAGATGCGCGCCGGAATGGCGCTGCCGGATGGTGCGCAGGGCCACGCGCCATTCATGCTGGAACGGTGGTTGGGGCAACCGTTCACCTTTTTGCTGCTCGGCGTGCTCGTTGCTTGTGTCTTGGCGTTGATCTGGCGCCGCACCGCACCGGATGTTGACTTCGATGCCAGCCCGGCGGCGCGGCCCCTGCTTTTTGCGTTGCTGATGGCCGCACTGGGGCTCGGGCTGGTGTTTGCACCGGAGTTTGTCTTTCTGCGTGACAACTTCGGTTCACGTATGAATACGATCTTTAAGTTCTACTATCAGGCGTGGCTGTTGTTCGGGCTGGCAGGCGCCTATACGGCCACCATTGCGCTCGGCGGCTGGCGCGGCTGGCGCATCGGCCCCGCCATAATGAGCACCATTGCGGTCGTGCTGGTGCTGGCATCGACCGTGTACATCCTGGCCGGCGCATATGCCAAGACCGGTGGTCTGAGCGGCGAAGCCACCTTTGATGCGACGGCGTACCTCGCCGCCGCCAGCCCTGACGAGATGACGGCAATTCAGTGGCTGCGCGCCAACACAAGGCCAGACGACGTGATCGTCGAAGCCAAGGGTGGGAGCTACCGGGTGAATATGAATCGGGTCAGTTCCATGACCGGACGCCCCACCTTACTCGGCTGGGATGGTCATGAGTCGCAATGGCGCGGCGTAGCCTACGGCAAGATGGCCGCAGGGCGTGCTGAGGCGTTGGAAGCCATCTACCGGGCCGGCGCCCCAGAACAGATCGAGGCGTTGGTCGACCAGTGGGGCATCGATTACGTCTTTGTGGGACCGGCCGAACGCACTGCCTACGGGGTGACGCCTTCGAGCGAGGAGCGGCTGCGGCGGGTGATGGATCTGGTATTCGAATCGGGTGCGGTGACGATTTATCGCGCCCGGTAGCGGTGTGGATAGGATGAGCATGAGTGAACAAGTCGCAGTGCTAGAGACAGGCGCGAGGGGCGTTGGCGCGCAGGCGAGTGCTCCCCCTGACACGCAAGTGCAATGGTTGAGTTTAGAGCACGCCGCCTATGCCGCGGTAATGGTTGCGGCTGCGATCATGCGGTTTGCGAATCTGGGGTGGGCGCCGCTGAATTCGCTTGAGGCGGCGCACGCGTGGCCGGCCTGGCTTGCCGGTAGTGGCCAGCACGTGGTGAACGCGCCGAGCCGCAGAGCGCGCTGCTTTACGGAATGCAATCGCTGCTGTTCTTTGTCGGGGCGAATGGCGAGTTCTGGGCACGGTTCGTTCCGGCCCTCTTGGGCGTGCTGTTGGTCGGCTTGCCCTGGTTCTGGCGCAGTTGGATCGGGCGGAATTCCGGCGTTGCTGCTTGCCGTCTTTTTTGCGGTGGATCCCTGGCTCGTTGTCTTTGGCCGCACCGCAGACAGCACCGGGCTGACACTCTTTTTTGCCTTGCTGTCGCTCACGGCATTATGGCGTTGGCGCACGGCGACGAACCGGGCCGCACGGGTGGGCTGGGAGCGGATCGGGGCGGTCAGTCTAGCCTTCCTGGTCGTCAGCGGACCGACCGCGTGGAGTTTTATCCCGGTTCTACTCTTGATGTTCTTCCTGTTTGTCTGGCCCATCACTGCGGAAGATCGCCGCACCGGCGCGTTGCCGTCCAGCCTGCTCTGGTTTGCCGGTGCGCTGTTGCTGGGCGCGACGGGTTTTCTGATGCGACCGGAAGCGACGCGTGCGGTGGCGGGCAGCCTGACCGCATGGCTTGAGCAGGCGCGTCCCGGTACAGGGATGGCCTATCCCTTCTGGTGGCCGTGGGTGCGGCTTGTCGCCGACCAACCCTTTCTCGTGATCTTTGGCCCGATTGGGCTGTTGGTCCTTGCTTTGGGGAAGGGCGAGCCGCGTCATGGCCGGCGGCTGGCGCTTTTTCTAGGGGTGTGGCTCTTGTGGGCCGTTGCCCTGATGCTGTTGCCGGGGCGTTCCCCGTTCGTCCTGCCATTGGCCGGGATCCCGCTGGCGATTGCCGCCGTAAGTGTCTTCGGCCCGTTGTCAAAACTTCACATCGATCACATTAGCGGGTTGGAGATCACGATTCTGATCGTCGTGACCACCATCCTGTTGGGATCCAGCGCTGTGTGGCTTGCGAAACTTGTGGAGAGCGGGGTCTTTAGCAGCGAGGCGATCCTGGCTGCCGCGATCCTGTTGGGGCTGATGTTTGTGGTATGGATTGCCTTTGGTTTCTGGGCAGGATGGGAGCCGGCGTTGAAACTTGTCGGTTTCTTCTTTCTGGCGGTGTTGTTGGCACTTACGATACATAGCAGTTGGCTGCTGAACCAAGAGACGCGGCTGATGCGGCCCAGCGGTTTCTGGCAAGAAACGACCTTGCCTGAAGCGCGGCTGCTCGCGCAAGACATCCAGCGGATCAGCAGCATGCGGACCGGGGACCCCACACAGACCGAGATCCAGGTGATCACACCCGACGACCCCGATCCCGTGCTGTGCTGGTTGTTGCGAGATTTTCGCAATGTGCTCTGGTTGCGGGCGCCACGGTCGTCGACCGTGCTCACCGACTATCCCAATGACCAGCCCTTGATTGTGACCGGCGCCGAACTTGCAGGTGACCCTGTGCTTGCCAACTATTTGGGGAGCAATTACGGCATTCGCACCGCATGGAGCATCGACCAATTGCCGGCGCTGCCACCGGTGGCGCCGGACCAACAGGGGTTGCCCCAAGAGGAACTGGAACGACTGCGGGCGCAACAGGCATGGAGTTTGTCGACCCAACCACGGCTTGAGTGGTTACTTTATCGAAATGTAAAGAATTCCCCGGTCGTGGCGCCCGTGACCTTGTGGGCGGCCAGTGCAGGTAACTGATCGAACGAGCAGCACGCACCCTCGGTGGTGCAGTTTTTGAGGATTGCCATGAGTGAAAATGTTGGTATGTACGAGCCTTCGAACCCGATGAGTGACCTTGGTGATGCGCCAGCGCCCGTGGCTGCGACCGACCATGAAAGCGACGGGTCACGGCCCGGTTTCCTGGACCGGCCATTGGCTGCCTTCATTCGGCTTGACTGGGAAACGGTCATCTGGATTGCGATCTTTCTCGTTGCCATCGTGACGCGTTTTTACATGTTGGGCGTGCGGGCCATGAGTCACGACGAGAGCCTGCATTCGCTCTACTCGTACAACCTATACGCCAACGGTAATTACGAACACAACCCGATGATGCACGGGCCGTTCCGTTACCACGTGAGCGCCTTCATCTACTTCCTGTTTGGTGACAGTGACTTCACTGCGCGGATCGGTCCAGTGTTGTTTGGTCTCGGCGTGGTCGGGATGATCTACCTACTTCGGGTCTATATTGGCCGGTTGGGTGCGATCATGGCGGGCATCATGGTCACCTTTGGCCCAACGCTGCTCTTCCATAGCCGCTACATCCGTGATGACATCTTTATGGCGTTCTTTACCCTGGTCTGGATCTATGGCGCGTTCCGTTATCTGGACACACGGCGCATGCGCTATCTGGTGATCATGGTGGCCGGCATGGCGTTTGGTTTCGTTACGATGGAGAACCACTTCATCCACGGCGCGATCATCGGGTCATTCTTTGTGATGTTGGGGTTATGGCAGGTCAGCGGTCGTTTTGGCCTCTTCAGTGTCATGGCCCCGGTGGCCATCAGTGGGGGCGCGTGGTGGCTGCTGCATGAGGCAGGTCAGGATACATTTGCACTTGTCGCCATGGGGATTGGGCTGATCATTGCCGCAGTGGCGCTGGTCATGGCGCTGCGCGGGCGTTGGCACAGTGTCCGCCGCAACGCCCCGGCCGACCTTGCCGTCCTGATGCTCACGCTGATCCTGCCCTTCCTGGCGGCCTTCATCTTTGTGTTCACCGGCGGTGACCCGAAGACCTTTTCCTTTGCCGCTGACTACACCAAGCCGGAAGTCATCATCAAGCTTGCGATCTATGTCGCCCTCTGTGCGGCTGCGTCGATCGCGATCGGCGTCGCCTGGTTCTGGCATCATGGCGCCCCTGCGGTTGACACGGCTGACGCGGAGCACCCTGATGCCGAAGTGCACGCCATAGAACCCTGGCGGCCAGGGTTGGCGCAGTGGGCGATGTTGATGGGCTTCTTCTGGTTGGTCCAGGTGCTGTTCTTCACCACCTTCTTCACCAATACCCGTGACGGTCTGGCGACCGGGATTGTGGGCAGCCTGGGCTACTGGGTTGCGCAGCAGGGTGTGAAGCGCGGAAATCAACCGATCTACTACTATGCGTTGGTCGGCTGGCTCTACGAATTCCTGCCGGCGATTCTGAGTCTTTGTGGCATCACGACCGTTTTCTACAACGTTTCACGGCGTCTACGCAACCAGACGTCATGGGACCCGGTGGCTGCCGGCGACTTACCCCCGAAGTGCTACGGCGTGCGTGATGCCGATGAAAATGGCGCAGTCGCCCTCAGTGACTGCAGCAGTATGGGCACGCGTGAGACCTTTGCGCTCTTTAGTATCTGGTGGATCTTTGGCGCCTGGCTCGGTTACACGGTGGCCGGCGAAAAGATGCCCTGGTTGCTGACGCACATGGCGCTCCCGATGAGTATCTTTGGCGGTTGGTGGTTTGGCAACATGTTGCGCAATGTCGATTGGGCCGCCGCTTGGCGCAAGCACACGTGGCTGCTCGTCTTTGCTGCCCCTGCTTTGTTCGTGCTTGCGCTGGTCATGTGGGTGGCGAGTACGCCCACCGGCACAGAGCCCGACCTGGCAAGCACTATCTTGCAGTGGTTGCTCATCTTTGCCGCAACGGCCGCCATCGTGTTCTTGGGCGCCTATTGGAGTGTCCGTGACGGGATCAAACAGGGGCTGCGGCTGCTGGGGGCCGGCGCAGTCGCGATGCTCTTCCTGTTGACGATCCGCACCAGCTTCATTCTCAACTACGTCAACTACGACATGGCGACTGAGTTTCTCGTCTATGCGCATGCGAGTCCTGATGTGAAGCGCGCCTTGAGTGAGATCGACACCATCAGCCAACGCACCGTTGGGGATCGCAACATCGTCGTTGCCTACGACGATCAGAGCGCATGGCCCATGAGTTGGTATATGCGGCAGTATCCAAATGCCAAGTACTACGGCAACAACCCGACTACCGATGCGATGGCGGCGCCGGCGATCATCGTGGGGCCGGACAATCGTTCCAAGGTGGAGCCGTACGTTTCGCGTGACTATGTCAAGCGCACCTACCGGTTGATCTGGTGGCCGGAGATGGACTACTTCGGTCTGTTTGAATGCCCAGAGATACCTGAAGAAGGTACGCAGGATCCGGCGATAACGCCCGCTTCGTCGGCCGGGTGCAAGGTGCGCTGGGACCGCCTGTGGGGCGCCATCGCCGACCCGGCGCAGCGTGATCGCCTCTTCAATATCATTGCCTTCCGCAAGTACAAAAATCCTGACGATCTCAGCCAATGGCGCGATCTGGCCAAGTGGCCGTTCCGGCATGAGTTTGATCTGTGGGTGCGGCGCGACCTGGCGCCGACGATCTGGGATTTGAACCTCCTGCCCTCGGCTGAACAGTCGCTGGCCGTGGACGTACCCGTGATTGCACCCGAACAATTGCGGAGCGTGACGGCCACGCAGGTCTACAACCTGCTCTACGATGGGCTGCCGCTCACTGCCCCGCGTGCCGTCGCCATCGGTCCCAATGGCGAACGCGTCATCGCCGACACCGGCAACCATCGCATCGTCGTACTCGACAATCAGGGCGAGTTCATCCGCGCATTCGGCAGTTTCTGCAACGTTGCGGATCCTTAGTGCGGGCAACCTGGTGCGCAAGTGGGGTTCGTTTGCCATTGCCGAAGGCGAAAATGGCGACCCCATGGCGCTGTTCGGTCCGCGCGCGTTGGACTTTGACCTGGAGGGCAACCTGGTGGTCGCTGACGCCGGTAACAAGCGCATTCTGATCTTCACAGCCAACGGGGATTATGTGACCCAGGTAGGTGGTGGTGGCGTGGTAGCAGGCCGTTTTGACGAACCGACCGGCGTTGGGGTCGATCCCACGGACGGTTCCATTCTGGTGGCGGATGCGTGGAATCAGCGTGTGCAGCGCTTTGACAACAACCTGATCTTCCAGAGTGAATTCAAGGTGCCCGGCTGGTATGGCCGCGATGTCTTCCAGAAGCCGTTCATCAGTGTGGCGAGCGATGGGAGCATCTATACGACGGATCCTGCCACTTCGCAGGTAGTGGTCTTTGACCGCAACGGCGCGGTGAAATTCGCCTTTGGTGGACCGGGGACCGGTCTCAACCAGTTTGGCCTGCCCACGGGCATTGCCGTGGATCGCGCGGGTGGCAATGTCGTCATCGCCGATGGCGGCAGCAATCGCGTGGTGGTGGTCCCTGAACAGAAATAGATGTCCAGCGCGAATGTCCGCCCGTTTTTGCTTGGTCTGACCGCGCTTGCGCTGGCATTTGCCGGCCAGTGGTCGATTGAGTCTAAACACTACTTTGATGCTGCCCTGTTCTTTGGGGCAGCATCCCTGCTGTTTGTGGTGGCATTCTGGCCGCGGCGCTATTTCCCTGAACGACCCTTGGCATTCGAGTGGGTGGCCGCTGCCCTGCCGCGAACGCGCTGGTCCGTTGTGGCCATCGCGCTCGTGGGTGTGGCCGCTGCGCTGGCCGCGCTGTCACTGCGCACCTTCGACGAACACGCACCAAACACCGTCATTGCCTGGTGGCAGCATCTGGGGAGCATTGGTCTATTGCTCGCTGCGGCGGCTGTCGCCGATATCGGCGAGGCGCGCAAGCAGAGGTCCACACCGTCCACCGAGTCCACCGCGCGTCAGAGTGGCGTAGCTACTACGAAAACAACCCTCTTGTGGTTGGCCGGCATTCTGGCGTTGGCGGCCGTGCTTCGTATCTGGCGTTTGGACATGCTCCCGTTCGGAGTCTGGTATGACGAGGCGGAACACGGGTTACAGGCGCGCCGCATCCTTGAGTCCCCGGAGTTTCGCCCCATCTTCGAGGGCGCCATCACGGGACCGGCGCACTTTCTTTACCTGGTGGCAGGCTCCTTTTCCCTCTTTGGGGTGAGCGTACAATCCATTCGCCTGGTGAGCGCCCTCTTTGGCATTGGCGCCGTGCTTGCCGGCTACATTGTGGGGCGTGAGATGTTCGGCCGCAATGCCGGTCTGATTCTGGCGTTTCTGCTGGCGGTCTCCAGTTGGTCCGTGACCCTGAGCCGTTTCGGGATGTATGCGACGGCCACTACGCCGTTTTTCACCCTGCTCACGCTGGCATTTCTCTTGCGCGCGTTCCGGCGTGGCGCGTGGCTGGACTTTGCGATGACTGGGTTGGCGGTGGGGCTTGGTCTCTGCTTCTACACCTCGTTCCGGCTTTTTGTCCCGGTGGTGGCGATCTTTTGGCTGCTGGTCCTGGTGCGTCTGTGGTGGTCGACGCGGCGGCCACCGGGTAGCCGTTTCTGGTTGGGGGCGGTGCTCGCCGCGATGATGGCCCTGTTGGTCGTGGCCCCCCTGGCGCTCTTTGCCTATCGCCACCCGGAGGTATTCTGGTCGCGGGTCGAGGCCACCTATATCTTTTCGGACAAAGGCGTCGCCGACCAACTCACCGCACTGGCCGAAAATGCCTGGAAGCACCTATTGATGTTCAACGCGGTCGGGGATCCAAACGGGCGGCATAACCTGCCCGGTGCGCCCATGCTCGATACGCTCTCGGCGGCGCTGATGGTGATTGGGCTGGTCTACAGCCTCCGCCGGATCAAAGAACCGCGCTATGCGCTGCTGGTGCTCTGGCCGCTGGCGACGCTCCTCGGCGGCATTCTGTCGTTGGGCTTCGAGGCGCCGCAGTCGCTGCGGGCCAACGGTTCGCTTGCTGCCGTCTATGTGCTGGCGGTCGTACCACTTGCCGTCTTGGCACGCGCCTGGCGTGTGTCAGGCGGGCGCTATTATCCCCGCGCCTGGGTTGCCCCATCGCTTATTCTGTTGGCGATCATCGGCGGGACCAACATACTGCGTTACTTTGACAGGCAGGCAAACGACTTTTCGGTCTGGAATAACTACTCAACCCCGGAAACCCTGACAGCGCAGAAGCTTCAAACATTGCCGCCCGATACGGATGCCTATGTGACCGTCTTCTTTGATGGCCATCCGACGCTTAATTTTCTGGTGCCCCCGGCGCGTGCCGTACAGGCGGCTCGAAACGACCGAACGCCTGCCACTCGACTTTGCACCGGACCGCAACGCGCTGCTGATCATGGAGGCGGATCAACACGCGCTCTATGATCAGGCGGAGCGTGTCTATCCCAATGCGGTTTTCGAGCAGTCGTTGCCGCCGATGAAGGGCCCGCCTGTGCTCTATACCGTCCTGCTTTCGAAGGACGATATCGCGAGCGTACAAGGGATGATGGGGCGTTACTTTGCCAATCAGGCGTGGGAAGGCGCGCCTGACGCGACCCGCCTTGACAAGGAGATGACCTTTGACTGGCCTGCCGACGCGCCGGTGCAGCAGCCATTTTCGGTTGAATGGGAGGGTGTCCTCCATGCCCACAGCTATGGGTTGTATGACTTCGTCGTTGAGTCTCCTGGTCAGGCGCAAGTGCTGATTGGCGAGCAGGCAATCTTGAGCGGCACGGGCATCCTGTCGGGGAGCCTGACGCTGGCCGAAGGGAATCATGCGTTGCGTGTGCGCGCCCAGGGCGCGCCTGGTAAGTTTGCGCTGGCATGGCGCACACCGGAAACTCCGCTGGCAGTCGTCGGACCAGGTGCGGTTTACGTAGCCCCGCTGACCGCAAATGGTCTACTGGCGCGCTACTTCGGCAATGCAGATTGGTCCGGATCCGAGGCCTTTGCGAGGATCGAGGATAACCTGGGGTACTATGTGCATGTGACCCCACTGCCACGGCCTTACACGGTTGAATACACGGGCAAGATTGCGATCCCGCTCGACGGCCTCTATCGTTTTGGTCTGGAATCGATCGACCAATCGAGCCTATGGGTAGATGACGTCCTGGTCGCTGAAGCGATCGAACCGAACGTCTACAGTGAAGGCGAAGTTAGCCTGGCGACAGGCCTGCACGACATCCGCATCCGTTTCGCAGATCTGACGGATCACACCCATTTGAATGCCTTTTGGATGCCGCCTGGAGGCGAGCGGCAGATCATCCCGTCCGAGGTATTGTTCCCGCCGCAAGGAAGCTATGCCAATGTCCAGATGCCGGACCTAGCGAGCATCGTCATCCCAACGGGTCCGGCGCAAGGACCACAACTCCCGGCGCCACTATTGCCGGGGAAAGCGCAGGTCGTCGTGTCGGAACTGCTGCGCCCCCGTGGTGTTGCGGTTGCGCCCGACGGGAAGGTCTACGTCGCTGAGGGCGAGGGAAAACGCGTCCGGGTGGTGCTCCAGGATGGAACCGCAGACGTGGGTCTACAATCCGGACCCACCACGTTTGTCGAGCCTTCGGACATTGCGGCCGGCCCTGAGGCAATCTACGTACTGGATGCCGGCGCCGGACGGCTGCTGGCATTCAAGGAGGGCGAAAATGCGCGTTCAATCGAGATCGACTCCCATCTGGCGGATCGCGCGCGCGGACTTGCAATCGATCCGGAGGGTAAGCTTTGGATCGCAGCCACGCCAACGGGGCAGATTCTCCGCATCGATCCAGAGAATGGGGCTGCACAGGCGTTCCCAGTCTGGCCGGGGAATCGGCGCAACCGGCGGATGTGGCCGTTGGGCTTGACGGTCACATCTTTGTTACAGACGGCTCGCCCAATCGTCTGGTCCGGCTGGCGCCTGATGGCAGCCGCGAGCGCGCATGGCCGTTGCCACCGGCAAACACCCTGGAAAGCCCTCATCTTGCGGTCGATGAACTCGGCAATTTCTATGTCACCGATCCGGAGGCGGGACGTGTGGTGAAACTGGGTGCGGATGGCGAGGTGATCGGCGCCTGGAATGTCAGTGCACTGATTGGCAGCCCGGTGAAGGCGGTCGGCATCGCGGTCGGGCCAGACGGCCGGATCTGGGTGACAGATAGCGACGGGGGGCGCCTGGTGGCGATTACGCCGGGATGAGGAACGTGGGGTGTGTTGCGTGTCACGTGGTACGGATTGCGTATCTCGTATTCCGTATCGCGAGGGCGTACTTCCTGGCGCGGGTTGCTGGAGGTTGTGGGTGAGGGACGGGTTGGGGGCGGTTGAAAAGGGCATGGTGTTGCGGTGGGGGGCTGTAGTGGCAGTGGCGCTTGGCGCCGTGCTGCCGGCGGCGGTTATGGCGCAGGAGCCTGTCGTCCAGCCTGCGGATGTGGCGACACCGACGGCGACGCCGATCTTTCCTACGCCGACACCCACACCCGCGATGGCACTACTGGTGCGCACCCAGGTTGGCCATGACTCGACGGCGCGTTATGTCGTGCAGGCGGGCGATACGTTGCTGACCGTCGCGTTGGAGACGGGTCTGGACTTTGAAGATGTACCGTGCGCCGTTGCGCCTTCGTTTCGTGAGGATCAGCCGCTGGTCATTGGCGATGTGTTGTCGATTCCGCCGGCCACGGTGGCATGCCATCGCGTGGCGCCGGGCGAAACGCTCGCCGATATCGCTGCGGCTTACAGAGCCACGCCCGAAGAGATTTACGGTTTGGCATGGAATCAACTGGCGGTGAGGCCGTTTGACGCGGTGCAATTGCTACCCGGCAGCCACCTACGCGTGCCCCTGCCCCTGGCCGGCGCCGTAAAGCCCAATCCGAATGCCCCCGCGACGGTTGATGACACCGCCGGTTCGTTCTTGCCTCTGATGCTCGACCAACCGGTGAACACATCACCGTTTGTGATTTTCGGGCAGCACAGCGCGGAGTCTGCACGGACGTCGTCCAATATGGGACCGATGCCGGCCGACTGGCCCTATGGCAGCGGGCGCTTTTCCTGGCCGGTCTACGGTTGGCTGAGCCAGAGCTATCGCTTCGATCATCGTGCCATCGATATCGCGGCGCAAACCGGGACGCCGATCACCGCTGCCGATCGCGGTGTCGTCGTGCGCCGGCTGGAACGATCAAGGGTATGGGCGGTTTGTCGTGATTGACCACAAGATCGATTACATCACGTTGTACGCCCATCTCGATACGATCCTGGTGAATGAAGGTGACGTCGTTGGTCAGGGCCAGGCGCTCGGTACGGTTGGGTCGACCGGCAATAGCACGGGGCCTCATCTGCATTTTGAAATCCGCGACTTTGGGCGCTTGATCAATCCGCTCGAACTGCTGGCGCTCAGTGCGCCATAGCGATCCATACAGATCACCGCGCACGGGGCGGCGTTTGGGCCGGTCCGCGGGTGGTGGTACGCTTGACATCCGATTGGGGATAGCATCATGTTGGCACGACTTTTGGCACTTCTGTTCATTGCTGGGATGAGCGGCGCTTGTAGACCTATAGCGCTCCCTGTGGCGCTGCCCGCTACGCAGGCGCCCTCGAATCTGGCATCGGCGCCGGCCGGCTGGGATGCCGTACTGGACCAGTTCTTTGCGCCCGACAGCGAACTCTGCGACGCGCCAGGCGGCGTGCTGCTCGTCGACGATGTAGAGGGAAGGTTCCTACAGGCCGTGGGCGAGGCCAGCATCGAGACATCGCGAGCGATGAAGGCGGAAGATCGCTTTGAAGTGGGCGGGATCACGAAGTCGTTCACGGTGGCGCTGGCATTGATGTTGCAGGAGGATGGCGTCTGGTCGCTGGATGATCCGCTCAGCAAATGGCTGCCGAAGGTCGCCGCCCGCCTCCCCGATGGGGACAAAATCACTCTGCGCCACCTGGCCGGCAACCAGTCCGGGCTGCGCGATTACGCCGATCCGCTGGTCGAAACGGCGGCGGAGCACAACAGCCAGACGGCATTGGCACGCACATACACCCCGGCGAGTTGGTGGTGGCGGGGCTGAATCGGGGATCCTCCGTGCTTGAGCCGGGACAGAAATGGAACGCCAACAGCACCGATTACATTTTGCTTGGGATGGCGATCGAGATTGCCACCAACCGCCGGCTGGGCGACCTATACAGCACGCGCATCTTCAAACCACTGGGGATGAATGCGACCAGCTATCTGGCGGAAAGCCCCAAAGCGGGCGCCGTCGTCGATGGGTATTACACGAGCAAGAAACTCGGGCAAAACAACGTCACCGGCTGGAACTTGAGCCAGGGCGGCGCCGCCGGTGGTATCGTGAGTACGGCGGTGGATGTTGCCAAGTATGTCGAGGCGCTGGCAACCGGCGAGTTGTTTGAAAAAGCGGCAACGTTGCAGGAAATGCTGGATTTTGAAGCACTGGGTGATGCGGTGTTGAAGGGGTATGGGCTGGGCATCGCCGAGTTCAACACGGCAGGGTTTGAGAGTTGGGGGCATGACGGCAAGACGCCGGGCTTTCAGTCCGTTTGGTTCTACGTGCCTGACGCAAAAACGACCGTCGTGTTTCTCACAAACTCGGGCACCTGCCAGGCTGGGCTACTGCCCCTGTTGGCGCCGGCCACCTTGTTCACCCCAGTTCAGTGATTGGGGCGCCACCTCGCGTGAATACTGTTGATGCCGTTTCCACGAAACCGACGCCCTGGTGGAACAGCACCCGGCTGATCTGGGCTATGGTTGCGCTCTATCTGTCACTGGCGGGCGTCTTTGCCTCCGTCACGCCGATCTTCGAAGGCTTTGATGCGCAGGCGCACTACGCCGCCATCAACTACTACCGCGCCACACCGGCAATCCCGGCATTGACGGCCGAGACCAGCAGGACCTCCTATGAATTGGTGACGCAACCGCCGTTGTATTACGTCCTGTCCGCGCTGGCAGCCACGGGCTGGCCTGTTGCGTCCGCAGATGCAGTCGCAAAGGCGAGCATCAACCCCTATTATGACAAGAGCCTGAGCCTGCGCCAGAGCATTATCCTGCCACAGGTCGACATAGTAAACCTGGTTCCGGCATGGATCGCACGGCTGGTGTCGTTGCTGGGCGGGCTGATCACGCTGCTCTGCACCTGGTGGTTGGCGCGGTCGCTTGTCCCGGAACGGCCCTCCTTTGCCTTTGCGGCAGCGGTGATTGCCGCGCTCAATCCGCAGTTTCTCTTTACGTCGGTGACGATCTCCAATGATGCCTGGGCCGCGGCGACGGCGTCGCTGGCGTTGGCGGTCGCGGTCGATGTCTATATGAAGCAGCGGCGGCCCGCTGCCTGGTTTTGGGTGGGCGCAGCCGTTGGTCTCACCGGCTTTGCCAAATACAGCGCCCTGTTGATTGCCGTTCCGGTGGCGCTGGTCTGGCTGCTGGCGTGGCGACGAATGGGCTGGCGCCGGGCGCTGGCGGCCGCGGGGTATGGCTTGTTGGGTGGTGGGCTGGTGCTCGGCTGGTGGCTGATCCGCAACTGGATGCACTATGGTGAACTCGTTCCTCTGGGAACGATGTCGCAGGCCATTCCGGCTTTGTCCAGAGCCACGCCTTTCACGTGGGCGCGCACCTTTGAATTTGCGCCCTGGCTTGTCGCCTCGTTCTGGGGGGTGTTCGTGGCGATCATTGCGCCGCCCCTCTACCTCGACCTGACCCGTTGGTTCATGGTGCTGGGGATCGTGGGACTTGGGTTCGGGCTGGTGCGCCGGCGCCGCCAGACCCAGGGCCAATGGGTGATCTATCTGGTCCTGGCGCCCTGGCTTGGGCTGGTAGCGCTGAGCATCCTGCATTGGACGCGCACGGTCTCCTATGGTGAACAGGGCCGGCTTGGGCATGTGGGTGCGGCGGCCTTTGGCGTGGCGATGGCGGCCGGGTGGGAGGCGTTTGCGCCGGCACGGATGAAGAGCTGGGTGCACTGGGGGTTGGTTGTCGCCATGACCGGGGCCGCGCTGTGGATGGCGACGGTGTTGCAGGGGGTTCATGGACTCCCGGCCGCGGTGGCGCAGCCATTCACCCCGGACCGGCCGCTGGATGTCCGGTTTAACGGCGGTATGCGGCTGCTGGGCGTCGATTTTCCGGACGGTGCGGCGGTGGCGGCGGGAGCAGCAATGCCGATCACGCTCTACTTCACGACTGATCAGCCGATTACGGAAGACTATACTTTGTTCATCCATCTGGCCTCCGCCGACGATGCACTGGATTACCAGTTTGACGGTATCCCGGTGGCGGGGCGGCACCCCACGCGGCAGTGGCTGCCCGGTCAGGTTTTTGCCGATCGGCATCTGATCGCACCGGCCGCGGTCCTGACCGATACGCTAGACACGCTCAGCATGGGGTTCTACCCAATTGCAGAGCGGAACCAGCGTGTCCCGGTGTATTCGCCCACCGGTGAGTTGCTCGGTGACCGCATCGAGTTGGGGGCGGTGCGGCTCCAAACGCAGGCGCCGCAGGCGAGCGACACCGGCGCGGCGCCGCTGCTGCAGTGGGAAAACGGCATCGCCCTGCTGGAGGCCAGGCCAGTTCTGGGGGCAAGTGGGGCGCCGGCGTCGATCCTGCTGCGCTGGACCGCAGATCGCCCGATCCAGCGCGACTACACCGTCTCGGTGCAAGTGTTGGACGGTGAGGACACCATGCTGGCGCAGGTGGATCGACAACCGCTCGCCGGCGCGCATCCCACCTCCACGTGGCGGGCGGGGGATGTGATCAACGACACGGTGCTTTGGGGCGCGACGCCTGGGTTGGAGCATTGGGCGCGCATCCTGGTGACGTTGTATGGTGCGGATGGACAGCGGCTTGCTACAGCCAGTAGCGGCAACCAGACCGCTCTTCCGCAGGGGCTGAACGTGCTGAAGGATGGCCTAGAAATCCGGCGCGAAGAATGAGGGTTTGTCTGAACTTGTGGGATTTCAGGAAAAGGTTCCGGGGCAGCATGCCGATTGTGTTGTCCATGGAAAGTGGGCAAAGAAGGAGGCTAGTACGTCCCCCGAAGCCGGATTTTGGGATCCGGCACGCACTAGCCTCTGAAAGGCATTATGCAGCCTTTGCTATGTTTTGTCAAGTATTTGCAGGCCCGATTTTTCATTATTCCTCAAAATGTGAGCCTGCGGCGCACTCTTGTCAATGGGGACGCGCTTCATTGACCACTAACGATTGTTGTGAGCAGCGCCGGCTCGCGGAGCGCAGAACGGACCAGCCCGGCGCGGATTGGGTTGGGCGCTTTGATAAACAACCCCACCATGTCGCGCACGATCTGCGGCGTGGTCAATGTGTTGGAGAGATACCCTGTCCACGCGGGGTAGGGGAGCTGGAAGAACGCACCGAAGAATTCGTCCAGTTCCGCCGCGTTGAAGTTGAGCAGGCTGTGCAGCCCCAACTCGTAGAGGTTCCGGTTGCGCACGGCCGCGCTGGGCCAGAGCGCCTCCCAACCCGCGCCCGCCAGCGCCACCGGTCCGGCGTTGGGTTGACCTGCAACCTGTGCCAGAGCGGCCGCCAGCCGTGGCGCCAGCCGCAGCGCCGCGCCGACCTGGTAGCCGGACGCCGGGTGCACCATGCTGGCGGCGCCGCCGTAGGCCAGGATGGGTTGGTCCAAATAGGGCAAGGGCAGATTCATGGGGAAAAGACAATGTTCGGTGTGCTCGATGGTGCGCACCGTGACTCCGCGCGCCGCCAACCGCCGGTAAAGCCGTTGTTCCAGCACCTCAAAATGCATCGGTGGTTTTGAAGCCAGCGAGGTTTCTTCGACGAAGTAGCGCTCTCCCCCCAGGTGCATGGCATAAAGAAAGGTCGGCTGCGCCGCCTTTGCATCGCCCGGCAGATGATCATACCGGAAATCCATCAGGACCAATTGCCCTGCGCGCACCGGGGGGGCGGTGAATGTGCCGACGATGCCGAAGGCCACCTGATGGGCGACACGTTGGGGTGCAGGGCGTTGGACCAGCGCCGCCGCATGCCCGCTGGCGTCGATCACCACGCGGGCAGTGATCGTCTCACCGGCGCTCGTCACCAGATGCGAGGCGTCCGGCGCGTGATAGACGCGTTGCGCAGTCCCCTGATGCCAGGTCATGTTGGCGCGTTCGCAGCGGTGGAGTAGGTGCGCCTGCAAACGCGCATTGTCGAAGAGCCCATACTCGCGGCCCAGGTCGAAGGATCTGCCCCCAGCGCAGACCACGCAGTCGGTCCAGCGCTGCCCGAGCAGGGGCTGCAATGCTGAGTCCGCCAACTCGTCGACCCACACGCCATAGGTGTTGGGCCATGCCCCACCCGGTGCCACCGGGGCGAGCACAGCCACGCGCAAGCCCAGGTCACAGAGCGCAGCGGCAATTGCGAGTCCCGCAGGCCCGGCTCCAACCACCAGGACATCGATCATCGGTGACGCTCCTCGCGCACGATCAAGCCATCCGCAATCGTCACCACGCGTGGCACCCGGCGCGCCAGTTCGTCGTCATGGGTGACCATCAGAATTGTCTTCCCTGCGGCCACGAGTTCTTCGAACAGCGAAAAGATCGTGTTTGCCGATTTTGTATCGAGGTTGCCGGTTGGCTCATCGGCCACCAGAATGGGCGGGTCGTTAGCCAGGGCGCGGGCGATGGCGGCACGCTGCGCCTGACCGGCTGACAGGGTGCTCGGAAACTTATGCGCGTCGTCCGCCATACCCACCTGGCCAAGCAATTGCATGGCCCGCGCATAGCGCTCGGTCAGCCCGTAGCGCCGCGCCAAATCCATGGGGATCATCACGTTCTCGATGACGGAGAGGGTCGGCAGCAGTTGAAAGAACTGAAAGACAATGCCCATCGTCTGGCCCCGCCAGGTGGCCATTTTACCTTCGTTCAAGTGACGAATGGCCGTGTTGGCGACAATCACTTCGCCCTCGGTCGGATGGTCGATCCCGGTAAACATATTGATCAGCGTCGATTTACCACTGCCGGATTTGCCGACTACCGCTACGAACTCGCCGGCCTGAATGCACAGATCGATTCCTTTAAGCGCCAGGAATGGGCCAACGGGCGTCTCGTATGACTTTTTGACGCCGCGCAGATCGATGATCCCATCACCGGCGGTATCTGCGCCAGCGCCGTTATGCTCTGGCTAGGCGTGCGCCATTTCAACATGGGGTTCGCCTCGCGGAGGATGGGTGGTGGCCGATGGTTGGCGTTCATCGTCGACAAGTTCGCCGTCTTCGATCCGGATCACGCGCGTCACCCGTGAGGCAAGTTCGCGGTCATGGGTGGCCATGAAGACGGTCTTGCCGGCCGCCACTAATTGAGAGAAGAGTGCAAAGACGGCATCCGCCGTGCGGGAGTCCAGGCTGCCGGTCGGTTCGTCGGCTGCGATCAACACCGGCTCGTTGGCCATCGCCCGCGCAATGGCGACGCGCTGGCGCTGTCCGCCAGATACGGCACTGGGCAACTTGTCGGCGTGTTCGCGAATCTCAACTGCCGCCAGCAGTTCCAGGGCGCTCGCATATTGTGCCTTGGGGGTGCGGTAGAGATTGGCAAAGTCCATCGGCAACATGACGTTCTGGGCGCAGGTCAACATCGGCATCAGTTGAAACGACTGGAAGATGACGCCCACCTGCCGGCCGCGCCAGCGCGTGATCTGCGCTTCACTCATCTGGTGGATCGCCTGACCGTCGATCACCACGTTCCCCGCCGTAGGCCGGTCGATGCCGGTCATCAGGTTGATTAATGTGGACTTGCCGGCGCCAGACCGGCCGAGCAGCGCCACAAACTCGCCGGACTCGATCTCCAGATCGATCCCGCGCAGCGCCGGGAAATCACCTGCAGCCGTGTGATAGGCCTTCTTCACGCCTTCAAGCCGGATCAGGGGTTCACTCATAGGCCAATACTTCGCGGATGGTCAGGCGAACCGCATCGCGCGCCGGTCCGAGGCTGGCTGCAATCGCCAGCAGGATCAGCGCGACGAACCAGATGATCGCCGCATTGAATGAATAGGTATAGCTGAGCGGCATATCGAGCAGGGCGATGCCGATTTGGGCGCTCATCCATTGGGCTAGCGGGAAAGAGATCAGGAAGCCAAAGAACCAACTGAGCGCGGCGATGACCAGACCCTCAAGCAATACGATCTTCAGGATCGCGCTGTTTGAGGCGCCAATCGCCCGCAGCACCCCGATCTCGCGAATCCGTTCGGTCATGTTAATGCCCATGGTGGTCGACAAGCCCAAACTGCCCACTGCACCCAGCATGACGGCCATCAGGATGAGGAAACCAATGATCATGGTAAACATCAGCCCATTCTGTGCATTGACCGTGCTCGAGGTCCGGGTATTGCGTACATCGTAGCCTTGGGTTTCGAAGTGTTTGAGCAGCCGGGACTCCATCAGGTTCTGATTTGCCTCATCGTGTTGATCGTTGACGACATTCAACAGGTTGGACTTGCCCAGGGTGCGCGTTTCGTAGCCAAAGACGCTCTTGTTCATAAAGATCTTTGGCCCCTGCGCGTCGCTGCTGACGATCCCAACGACCGTCCAGGGTTGTTCACGACCGGCCATCTCCAGCACGATGGTGTCGCCGACGACGAGATCACGCTCGTCGTCAGCCACCGTTGCATTGATCACAACCGCGTAGCGGTCGTCTGGCTGCAGCCAACGTCCCGCCTGGAGGATCGGGGCGACAATTTCGCTGTTCTCTTGAACGCCAAAGACCGGGAACCGGTTGCTTTCGCTGCCGTCGGGGCGCTGCCGAACTGCACTGCTGGTGCCCCAACTCTCGACGGCCGTGACGCCCGGCAGTTGCCGTGCAGCATCTTCCAAGCGCCCACCCGGTGATACGCTTCGAACTGTAGCCCGCGTCGGCATGGATACCTGCATCATTTAGGGCGGCGTACGTCGTGATGCGGGTGCCCTGGAGCACCGGGAATAGGCCTGCCACCACTGGGATGAGGACGCCAATCGCCACCATCACGGCGTAGATTGAGAGCGGCACAGCGTAGCTGTCAGAACGCACGTTGACCATACCCTCAACCAGGTTGGTCATCAAAAAGCGCGCAGTCAGCACGGCGAGGGGGATGCCGATGGTGAATGCGATGATGCCGTAGACGAGCACCATCGTGATATACATCAGGATCATCTGGGCTCGGCTGGCGCCCACCAACTTCATGATGCCGATCTGATTTACCTGTTGTGCGATGAGCGCGGAAATGGTGTTGATGACCAGAAATGCAGACAGCAGCAAGATGACCCAACCGAACATCGTCAGGATCATCACGGCGGTGTTGACGACTGATTCGATGATCGATTTGCCGACGATGGTCGTGGAGAGTATTTCGCGGCCCGTGCGTTCGATCCGATCTTCGACCTCCTGGACCAGCGCCCGCACCACAGCCGGGTCAGGTGGTTCATTCTCCACCGCACTATCGATGTGAATGAGCATCGTATTGAATTCGGGCTTCTGCCCTAGATACTCCATCGTCTTTGGGGAGATAAAGCCGGTTGTGAAACCGACAACATCCGGACTCGGATATTGTGGATTGTGGGCGGTTCCCGTGATGACAAGTTCCTTGCGGGTGTCATCGCTCAGTTCGACCGTGATGCGATCACCGATCTTTGCGCCGATCCAGGGCAGTCCCATCCACTCGACGACGATTTCATCTTTTTGTGCGGGCCAGGCGCCGGCAACGAGGTTGAATTTTTCAACCTGCATCTCGTTGAAGTCTTGAACCCCGATGATTTCGAGATCGCGGCTGCTCTCGGGGCCGGTGATCACGCGCGCGTTGATCGACTCGCGTCCCTCCGCCCCGTCCACCCCTGGCGTTTCTGCCACACGCTCCGCCAATTTGGCATCAAAAGGTGGGTTGGCTACGATGATGGCAGAGGGCAGGCGCGCCTCGTTGCGGTCGCTATGAAATTCGCGCAGCAGCAGTGCTTGCGCCGCCATCAGGGTGCCGACTGCATAGACGCCCACTGCAACGGCCAGCGCCACGATCAGTGTCCGCGTGCGGTGGCTCCAGAGGTCGCTCACGACCTTAATCCATCTCGTCCTCAGCATACACGTCCATCATACCTGAGAATGCCGAAATTCTCTGCGTACGCTGCTTCCCATTTGCCAGTTTTGTGTGTGCACCTTGACGGTCTGGTGCGATTCTGGCAGACTATCGGCGCGATGCTTACGTAAGCGAATGACCACGCGCGGCGAAGAAAGGTGACACGAATGCAAACAAACGGCCGGCACCTGCTGTTTTTGGCACTATTGGCACTTCTTCTCACTGTGATGCTGCCTTCAGCCGTCCAGGCGCAAGCGGCAACACCGGCCCCAACGCCGGCGCCTGCAGACGATTTGGAGCGGGTGAAGAGCGCCGGCAAGATCGTGATTGGCACGGCGGCCAACTACCCGCCCTTTGAGTATTACAACAGTGATTTTCAGTTGGATGGGTTTGACATCGCGCTGATGAAACAACTGGCGCAACGGATGGGGGTCAAGCCTGAGTTCCAGGACTACGCCTTTGACGGTCTGTTGGATGCCTTGCAACTTGGGCAAATCGACGTTGCTATTGCGGCGATTTCGATTACGCCCGACCGCCAACAGCGGGTGGACTTCACGAATATTTACTACTACAGCAGTGACGCGGCCCTGGTGCAGAGTTCCTTTTCGAAGTCCTTGCGGTCGCCCAGCGATTTCAAAGGCTTGAAGATCGGAGTGGAGCGAGGTTCGACCTTCAATGCCTGGGCGCAACAGAATATTGTTGAACAAGACTTCACCCCGCAGGCAAACCTGGTCACCTACGATGACATGGACAGCATGGTGCGCGATTTTTCGCAACGGCGCCATCGACGTTGCCCTGTTGAACAACTGCCGGCGGACGCCATCATTCAGCGCTTCCCAGAGCTCAAGATCGGTGGCGCACGCCTGAACACGCAGCAACTGGCCATCGCCGCACGCAAGGGGTCAAGCCTCATCGAGCGGATCAATCGTGCTCTGGTGAACTCGCAAGCAGACGGCTCCTTTGCCAAACTCGTCAATGAGTATCTTTCGGGCGCCGCTGGGAGCACCCCTTCGGCAACGCCGACCCCGATTCCACCGGTCCCGACCGTGGCGCCGCCGCCGACTTCAACCCCACCGGCCAAGCCCCCGTGCTATCAGGGGATGACCCTTGAGGCGCATGTCAACCTCAACGACAACAATATGACTTCACCGCCCGTCATGGCGCCCGGTCAGCAGTTCACAAAGCGCTGGCGCGTGCGCAACAGTGGCACCTGTGCGTGGACCACGGGATTCCGGCTAATCTACGTGAATGGAAACAGCACCGCGTCGCGCATGGGGGGGGCCAACGAACCCATTGGGATTAAGGTGGAACCCGGTCAGACCGTTGATCTTGCTGTAGACCTGCGTGCGCCCAAGGCGCCCGGTCTGTATCAAGGCTTCTGGCAATTGAGTACGCCGCAGCAGTATCACTTCGGGCAGGTGTTGCCGGTTGGCATCCAGGTGCCGCAGCCGGCTCCCCCGCCGCCCCCGCCGCCAAACGTGCTCGATCCGCATCTGCGGTCAGACGCGAGCGAGGTGTTTGCAGGACAATGCACGACGATCCGCTGGGATGTGGACAATGTCAACGCGGTTTACTTCATTGACGCAGGCAGCATTCAGGGGGTTGGCGGTCACGATTGGCGCACTGTGTGTCCCGGCAAGACGAGCACCTACAAGCTGCGCGTCGTGGCGCGTAACAATACGATCACCGAGTTTCCGATCACAATTCGGGTGACCGGTGGCGCCGAGGCTACAATCAGTTTCACGGCTGACCGCAAGAACATTGACGCCGGGCAATGCACGACGTTGCGCTGGAAAGTTGAAAATGTCAACGCGGTGTATCTGAACAATGAAGGAGTCGCCGGCGTTAGTTCTCGAGAGACCTGCCCATCACGCACAACGGATTATCAGTTACGCGTGATCAAGCGCAACGGTGCGGAAGAACGGCGCAATATTCGCATTACCGTCAACGCAGCGCCACCGCCACCACCGCCGGGCGGGCCGATCATCAGTAGTTTCTACGGAGATCGGAACAACATTGGCGTGGGCCAGTGTGTAAACTTCACCTGGCGCACGAGCGGCAGTCAGGGCATCAATTTCTACCGGAGCGGCATTGCCCTGTTGCAAGCGGGGCCAACGAGCGGCGGGCTGCAGGATTGTCCAGGGAGCGTAGGCGTCTATGATTACACGCTGGACGCCTACAACAATGCCGCACATACATCGCAAGCGGTCACCGTGCAGGTGCGGTAGGAGGAACCGAACGCTGATATGTACGATATGAGTTATCTAAACTGTGGCGGCGTCCTGCCGCCGCAGGCAGCACACAAGGAGCAAAGATGAATCGTCGTAGTGCAATCCTATTGGGGGTCTTTGGGCTCTTGGCGATGGTGGCAGCGCTTTTCGCACCGGTTGCCAGCGCCCTTGCCGCCGTCCCACCAACGGTCTCGCAACCGGAGGTTCCTGATCCGGCCGATGACATGGCCCGCATCGAGAAGTCAGGCAAACTCGTGGTTGGCACTTCCGCCAACTATCCGCCTTTTGAGTTCTACAACAGCAATTTTGACCTGGATGGCTTTGACATTGCGCTGATGCGAGAACTTGGCAAGCGGCTGGGCGTCGAGGTGGTGTTCAACGATTTTGCCTTTAATGGCTTGTTGGACGCTGTACAACTCGGTCAAGTCGATGCCGCAATCGCCGCCATTTCGGTGACGCCGGATCGAATGCAAGAGGTAGACTTTACGAATCTCTACTACCTGGGCCAGGATGCGGCGCTCGTCAGCAAGCAGTTCGAGGGGGACATTCGCTCTGCCACCGATCTGGCAGGTCTGAAGATTGGCGTTGAGCGCGGCACCACCTATCAGTCCTGGGCGCAGCAGCATGTCGTCGACAAGGGGCTGACGCCCCAGGAGAACTTGCTGGCCTACGACAATGCGAGCGCCATGGTGCGCGACCTGCGCAACGGGACGATCGATGTCGCGCTGATGGGGCTGCTCCCGGCACGCCAGGCGGAGGTGCGTTCAACCGATCTGAAGATCGGTGGCACCGGCTACAATCAGCAACAGTTTGCGATCGCCGCCCGCAAAGAGTCGTCGCTCATCGGCGCGCTGAATCGTGTCCTGGGTGAGATTCAGTCGGACGGTACCTTTGCGAAGCTTGTGACTCAGTATCTGAACATGGATGCTGACGAGGTCACACCGGACGAGGAGGCTGCCGTTGTCGAGAATAAGCCCGCAGAGCCGCCGCTGCCGACAACGACGGTCACCGAGACAGTCGTTGTGGTCGAGCAGCCCTGTGTCTTGGGTATGGCCTTTGTGGCCGATGTGAATCTGAACGATTACAACATGACGGCACCCCGGTGATGGCGCTCGGCCAGGACTTCTCCAAGGTTTGGCGTGTCTCAAACAGCGGCAACTGCGCCTGGGAGCCGGACTTTGCCCTCGCCTATGTCAACGGCAACCGTGCTGAAGCGCGAATGGGCGGGCAGCCGGTCCTGGTTGGCCGCCGTGTGCTGCCCGGTGAAGTCATCGACCTGACCGCCTATCTGCGTGCGCCGCAGACTTATGGCACCTTCCAGGGCTTCTGGCAGATGCGCGACAGCGCGGGCCAGTACTTTGGCGAAGTCGTCTGGGTTGGTATTCAGGTGCCCGATCCAAACCCTCCCCCGCCCCCACCGCCGGCCACCATCAACCCCAACCTGCGGGCTGACACCAACTACGTGAATGCCGGGCAGTGCACCAACATCCGGTGGGACGTCGACAATGTGAGCGCCGTTTACTTTATTGACGGCGGGAACGTGCAGGGGGTCGGCGGGCATGACACCAGATCTGTTTGCCCGTACCAGACGACGACGTACACCTTGCGCGTCGTGGCCAATGGGGGGGCCTCTTCGGACTTTCCGATCACGATCAACGTGGGCGGTGGTGGCAACGCACCGTACTCGATCAATTTCTGGGCGGACCGTACGGACATTGACCGCGGCCAGTGCACTACGTTGCGCTGGGACGTACAGAATGTGAATGCGGTATATCTGGACAACGAGGGTGTGCCCGGTGTGAGTTCGCGGGAAGTCTGCCCGGGCAGCAGCCACACCTATAAGCTGAAGGTCGTGAAGCGTGATGGCGGCGTGGGAAGAGCGCGAGGTGCGCATCAATGTCAGGATGTCCAGCCACAGCAGAACAACCCGAAGATTGAGGAATTCAGCGTCAACACAAACCAGATTCGCATTGGCCAGTGCGTCAACTTCAACTGGCGCACGCGTGATGCGGCAGGCGTGAATTTCTACCGGAGTGGGATGGCGCTGTTGCAGGGTGGGCCCACACAAGGCGGCATCCAGGATTGCCCGGATGCACCGGGCAACTACGACTATACACTCGATGCCTACGGCGCCGGCAACGTAAGCCAGACGGTGACGGTGCAGGTGTCGCCGGTGCAGCCGCGGTAGGAGACAAAGAGACAAAGAGACAAAGAGACAAAGAGACAAAGAGACAAAGAGACAAAGAGACAAAGAGAAAAGAGACAAAGGTCTCCCAGACAAAGGGACTCCGGGACAACGGGTCTCCGTGTCCAATGGTCTCACGGTCCCGGTCTCTTTGTCTCTTTGTCTTACGTTACAACCTCGCCCTTGCTGTGCCGCGCTCGGCAATTTCATACATGGCGATTAGCAGGATAAAGGCGAAGACCATGAAGGGTGGGATCGCTTCTAGCGAGACGCGCTCGGCTAGCACGCCAGCAAAGCCCGGCAGGATGGCAATGCCAAAGGATGCGGCGCCCACCTGGAAGCCGATGGCGTTGGTGGCGTCGGCGACGCCGAGCCGCGCGGGTGTGTCGGAAATGAGGAGGGGGAAGACCGGCGCCATGGCAAAGCCGAGGATGGCGAGGCCAATGAAGCCCACCCAGTTCACCGGATTCCACCACATCAGCGCTGCGGAGATCAAGGCGATGATCAGCATCAGCCGGACTGTGTTGACGACGTTGACGCGATCGGCGATAAAGCCGAAGAAGAAGCGGCCAAAGGTGAAACTGGCCCAGTAGAAACTCGTCCAAAAGCCGGCTAATGTCATTGGCACGCCGCGCGCCCGGTGAAGATCGAATAGCTCCAGTTGCCGGCGGTGACTTCCAACCCCGCATAGAAGAAGAAGAGTGCAATGTTCAACCACACGATGGGGCGGCGGAGGGTGGCCCCGTAGCTCTTCTGCTTGGTGACCTTGGACTCGGCTGCGTAGGTGCCGGTCTCGGCACGGGCCTTCCACGCGCCGGCCTTGGCAAAGATGGCGATGGCAAGCGCGGCCTGGACGACGCCGACGATCACATAACCCCAGCGCCAGGCGGCGCCAAGGCTGAGGACGGCTGTCATGAGGATCGGTCCCAGGGTGGCGCCTACGCCAAAGAAGGCATGCAGCCAGTTCATCAGCCGCGGGCTGAGATTCATGGCGAAATAGGTGTTTAATCCGGCGTCGATGGCGCCGCTGCCGAGGCCAAAAACGAAGGCCGAAAGGAAAAGCGCCCACGCCTCGGGCGCCAGGCCAATGCTGACGAGTCCGGCACCGCGGACGATCGTGGCCACGATGAGCACACCGACGACGCCAAAGGCGGAAAAGAGGCGGCCAACGCCGAAGCTGGTGATCAGGAAGCCGACCGTCGAGGCCAGGAGAAGAAGCCCCATCTGGCTCTGCGCAAGGTCAAAGGTGGCACGCATGGATGGCCAGGCGACGCCCAGCATCCCATCGGGCATACCCAGGACGATGAAGATGGCGTAGGCGGTGACGACAACCGCCAGGGTGATGGCGGTCAGGTTGGGTCGGCGCTGGTCCGTAGTGTCCACGGTGGATCCTTTGGGTGAGGGAGAGTGATTGAGACAAGTGCAAACGAGGGCAGAGCCGTCGTTGCGGATTATCAATTGCATGCTACCTGTTGGCGGGCCTGGCGGCAAAAACAAACAGAGCCACGCACGTGAGTAAGTGGTTGGCTTTGCCGCGGCCTAAGCCGTCCCCGGCATGCGCCACGTCCGCTCAATTGACGCGTGACCTGACGGCGCTTGCTGGGGACGTTGGCGACGGATGATCTCGTCTGGTGCTCGGTCTTTGTCAACACCTGTCCCCGGCATGAACCGCAGGTGCATTCGTTGAGGAAAGGATCTACTTTCGAGACTTCGTGATCTGTGCTATCCTTTGCTTAATTGTAAGCAAAAGGATAGGAAATTGATTTGCTCGCCCCCATGCGATATTCCCGTTCGCCGCCAAATTGACTCCAGCGTTTGTTCTTCCCACAGAACATCATGTTCTTGTCTGTTCGCGCGTGCCGTAATAACCTGCAGAATCACATACCCTGCTTCTCAAGAGGACATCAGAAAATGGTCACATGTTTGCACCGTCATGCAAGAGTGTTGGCGCTAGCATCCCTGCTATTTGTGACGATCGGCAGCCTATGGGCGTGGGCGCCGGCGTCCGCGCAGGACCGAGCCCTGGTAATGCCGGATAGCCGGTGGGGAGGCAGCGCCCCGAACATCCGGATCAATGGACGCGGCCTTGCCGTGAAGTCTGCTGCACCGGACATCGCTGCAAACCTGGCGGCAGCGCCCGCCATGGCTTCTTCAGATACATTCGGATACACCTGGAGTGGTTGGCCGCCTAATTGGATCGACGCCCGCGATGGCGGCATTGAAGTTGGGTGGACCGGCGACCAGGCAACTGCGGTTGGCCCGCTTCCTCTGCCGTTCCCCTTCAAGTATTACGAGTACACCTATAACAGCTTTTGGATTGCATCCGGTTACATCACGTTTCAGGATTCACCAAACTGGGATACGCAACCCGATATCCCCTCCCCTGCACAGCCGAATACGATCGTCGCCCCGTATGCAACGCCACTTGGCATTGAACTGCCTAACGCAAAGCATCGTATGTACTACAAGAGTGGCGGCAGCGCTCCAAATCGCTTTCTTGCCGTCGAATGGTACAAAGTGCAGCAAGGGAACGATGGCGCCGTGTCGGACTTCACCTTTGAGGTGGTGCTCTACGAAAGCGGCAACATCATGTTCCAGTACGCGGATATGAACTACACCGGAACTTCTTACTATTGTGGGTCATCTGGGATCGAAGACTCGACTGGCCTTGATGGCATGCTGGTGGAAAACGACTACTGCGACCAGATTGCAAGCGACCACGGGGTCTACATCACGCGTCCGGCGCCATCGGCGCGCGTGCGGGTGGCGCCGCGGAGCCTCGGGCGCTTCACCCAGGCCAATACTCAGGAGGTCTTCAATTTTAGCGTCCGCAACACCGGCGACCTGGGAACAGACACGTACAACCTCAGCGTTGCCAGCGCGTGGCCGGCGACACTCTACAGCGCAATTGGCGCGCCATTGGTGGATACAAATCAGGATGGGTTGCCCGATACCGGACCAATTGCACAGGGAAGCCAACGTACCTTCCGCGTTGCCGTGGCGTCGCCAGCCTACGTAAATCTGGGCGTCAACAATTTTGCCACCGTCACTGCGCAATCGGCGCGCAACGGTGCAAAGCAAGGTAGCGTGCGAGTTGCAACTACCTTTGCGGCGCCCTTTGCGCAAGCCTACACTGATCAGGGTGACAACAGTGGTGATGTCCGCATGGATCTGGTTGATCCCGGCCTGACGCGATCCAAAGCGATTGTCACTTCCGGGGCATTGGCAACATTCCCCTCTATCGTGGCATTGCCCGGCGGCGGCTATCTTCAAATGTGGTATCTGTACCGTTCCAACGGCGCCGGTGACTATTATAAGGAACTCTACAGGGCTGTGCTCGACGCGAATGGCGTCACAGTACATCCGGCGCGTTTATTGATGCAGACCCCACTATCGGGAAATGCCCGCGTGTGGGATCAGAACTTTGTTGTCGAGGTTGCCCCAGATGGTCACGTTGTCATCGGCTGGGTACGCTGGCAGTACCGTGCTGACAATGACACCCAGAATGCGAACGTCTACTATATGGTGCTTGATCAGACCGGAGCGGTGAGCCGTACGCCAACTGTCTTGACTAACAATACCGCGTGGTACAAGTGGGGCGTTGATGGTTATGTGGGATCCGATGTTCCAGCACTCGCTGCCACAGCCGATAATCACTTCTTGTTGGCGTGGGAGCGCGAAGAAATCCAAGGGGGAACATGGCGCGAAAATATCGATTATGCCGTCTTAAACAACATTGGCACATTGCTAAAGGGACCAGTCCCATTCTCAGATGCCTACAGTAAAGACAATGCCACCGATCCTGCACTTGTTACGCTTGCCGACGGCCGCGTGCTATTGGTTTACAATGGCACACATGGCATGAGTCGCGCCGTACTCGACAGCGCGGGCACTGTGGTGCAAGGGGAGGTGCAACTCGGCTCAAACTGGATCTGGCAGCCCCGGAGTCCAGTTGCCGAATGGGCGCACGCTCCTGGCGTGGGTTGTGCGCAACGCCGCGCTTGCGCGCTATCAGCTCTATACGATGCTCTTGGAGAAAGGGTCGTTCGCAATACTTACCGGGCCAACGACCTTTGCACAGCCAGCAACCTGGTCGGGTGACAAGTATCCGTCAGTTACCGTAGACGAAGCGGGCCACGCGATCATCACCTGGACCGAAAACGATTCTGCACTCTGGAGTTGGCTGTACTACGCACTATTCGACGGAGATGGCGACGTAATCACAATCCCATGCCGTTCATTGAGAGCAAAACGCCAAGCAACGAAACGGCCATGATCGTGATCAGTGCCGAGGGCGATGGCAACGCCCCAAACCGCCGTGTGCCACCAACCACTGCCGGCGTCGACGCCTACGTAAAGACAAGCTTACTTGCTGTTGGGGAGCCAGGCGGCGTTGCCCCGATCTTTGTGGAAGTTGGCAACCTGGGTCAGGATTTCATGATTGGGGCCAGCGTGACGGTGTCGCTGACTGGTGGCCTCACCTTTGTTGGCAGCAACCCGGCGCCGGATCCCTCCATGTCCAGTGTCGCTGGTGCACCTCCACCGGTCGCGGTAACGTGGAGCATTCCGGAGTTGGCGTTTCAGGGTGTCGGCCGGATCGTGCTTTACGTTCAGGTGCCGGAGGTCGAGGTTGGTAAGCGCTTTGTTGTTGGGGTGTCGCTAAATGCACCCAGCGACCTTCTCCCTGAGAACAACGAGATCAGCCTCCGGGTGATGGCAGCGCGACAGGTGTTGATGCCGGAACTGATGAGGCAGTAAGCGAAGTCGTGTGTCGTCCCCGGCATGGGGCGCACGCTGGAGACTGCACGCCGGCACCACCCGGCGTACAGTCTCCAGAAGATCTCTTGCACATTTCTCTTCCATTCCATTACAATCCTAACGCAAAACCATTCCACCCACTCGCCTGTGACCCTGACTGAGCCCATGATCACTGCCAGCGCAAGCGGTTCCATGCTTTACCTCCGGCGCCGATGCGCACCGCCAGATTCACAGGACCGCCGCTGATGAATGTCTTCCAGACCCACGCCCAGATCGTTGACGACTACGCCACGTACATTCATGGCTTTCTCAAGGCGAAGTTCAGACGCGTGATCGCTGACTTTCCCCCTGAGCTGGAAGCGAACGCCGCCAACTGGTACTCGAATCTATGGGATTTCGTATCGGTCGTTCAGTCAGTACTGCACGAAGTCTGAGCGCGTAAGTATAGTGGAGCGCTAAAATCCCATCCTCGTTATTCGCCGTCAGACTGTTTCGAGACCTTTGCCTTCCCTGCAGACGTCTGGCAAATGAGCGATGCTGCGCTTGCCATCACCGGCAGGCACTATCACGAGCATCGCCGGAGCCTGATGTAGCAGCTCTGGCTCGGGCTGACCGACACCTACAATCTGTTCCACACCCCTGACCTGACGCCGGCGCGAGTGGCGAAGGTGAGCAAGCAGCCCGCCGGCGAAGCCGAGGCCGGCTATGCCGGGATCCTGGAACTGCGCCGGCTGCACGGCGAACTGGACCGTGCGGTGCGCGATGCGTACGGGTGGCAGGATCTCGACCTTGGTCACGACTTCTATGCGGTGGAGACACTGCCGGAAGAGGATCGGATCCGGTATACGATCAGCCCCGCGGCGCGCAAGGAGGTGCTGCGGAGATTGTTGGCGTTGAATCGAGAGAGGCGCGGAGGAAGCCGCGACCGCGCCGGTGAAGAAGGGGAAGGAGAGAACGGGGAAGGTGGAGGAAGAGGGCGGCAGGGGAGGTTGTTGTAGTCGCCACCTTTTATGCCTTCTTCATAGCGTTCGTCCAACCAGGTAGCCATGAGTTCCTCCTCCGCACCGACTGATGCCGTGCGCAACGCCTGCCGGATGGCACCAGCATCCACTTCCCTCTGCACGGTGACGACGTTGTGCAGCACTATGATGACATATCTTCAGGATTGAACATAACACGCTCGAAGTTGTCGCGACGGTTGACAACCTGTGCTATCATAGAACATAGATGACTTGGCGGTGTGTTGCCCTTTCCGACGTATGGGCGGATAGGGGGCACGCGTAGCCCGCGAGGGAAGCCAAGTCACTTTTTATTGGAAGGCACTGTGTATCTCCTCAAAAGTAAGATGGCGATATCGCTGGCGACTACGGAGTTGAAACACTTCACGGGCAAGGCGGTCGGCCTTCGATCCCTTCACCTGCTGAAATAGGACGCGCCTGCCGCTGAAGTTGGGCTGCGTCTGTCTAAGCAACGGAACTAATTCGTTTTTTGAGTTTGGCTTGGATACCATCTCCTGGATAGTCTCTATCAATGACGATATACTCGATCTGCGCCAGATCATCTGCCACGATTACCCGAATGGGTGCAGCCATCAATACAAGCGCATGATAGGTGCCCTTGCGGTGTGGATACCGCCGGCGTAGCCACTGGCGCACGGCTTGTTTGACCGGAGCGGTTACGACCAGAACTCGGGCTGAACCGTTGGTCATAGCGATCACGCTGTCCGCAGACCAGTTCTCTAGCTTGGCGCTGACGTCAACGTAGACAACGCTCATCAGTGCCCCTCACCGCGTGGACTCAGTGGGCAATACCACCCCAACCGTATTTTGATCCTACCAGGATTTTGCGCACGCGATCTACGAAAAAGCTCCAGAGTTTTTCCAGCGGACGGGGGGATCACCACCCTGACGGGATGGTGCTCTGACAAGAAGGTGCTCTCCCTGACAGACGGGGACGGAGATGCCCGCACTGGCGGGGGACGTACGTCAATCAGCGCCATGCGCGTAATGAATGTCCCCAGCTCTCCTTACTTTTCCCTCAAATCCTCCAGTGGTAAACTTCTATGCCAATGCATCGATGTTGTACGCCCATCGACATTCCTGTTTTGCCCTGATTCGAGGTCCTCATGAGACGCGAAGACGAACTTCGTTCCGCCATCGCGCGGCTGCCGCGCATCCCACTGGGCAACTACCCGACGCCGCTGGAACCGTTGCCGCGGCTCTCGGCGACGCTCGGCGGACCGCTCATCTACCTGAAGCGCGACGACTTGACGGGGCTGGCGTTTGGCGGGAACAAGACCCGCATGTTGGAATTCAGCCTGGCCGATGCGCTTGCCAAAGGGGCGGAGGTCATCGTCACGGGGATGGCCGTCCAGTCGAACTACTGCCGCCAACTGGCGGCCGCTTGCGCCAGGGTGGGCCTGCCACTGTACCTGGTGTTGCGTGCCGTGCGTGAGATCGATGAAGTTCAGATCCAGGGCAACCATCTGCTCCAACGGTTGTTTGGCGCCCACATCGAAGTCGTCCCCAATAACGATCGCTTGCTCCAGCGGGAACGGATCGCCGCCACCGCCGACCGGCTGCGGGCTGAAGGCAAACGCGTCTACGTCCCGCGGCAGACGGATACGGTCGATCTAGATGCGATCGCCTATATCGAGAGCGTGCTCGAAATGCAGGTGCAGTGTCGCGCCCTGGGCACTCAGCCGCAAGCCCTCTATCTTGCGGCAGCGGACACAACCCAGGCAGGCATCGTATTGGCGCACAAGGTTCTGCGCACCGGCATGCCGGTCCGTGGTGTCAACCCTTTTGAGGCGGGCGGCGAGCGCATCACTGAGATGTTGGCGATGGCCCGGCAGGCGGCGACCCGGTTGGGGCTGGAGGTCGACCTGGCGGAAAGTGACTTCGAAAACGACACCGGCTATGTGGGCGAACGATACGGCATCCCCACGGCTGAGGGGCTGGCGGCGCTGCACCTCGTTGCCCGGCAGGAGGGTATCCTGCTCGATCCGGTGTATACAAGCAAAGCGATGGCCGCCTTGATCGCTGACATTGCACAAGGCAAGTTTTTGAGCGATGCGCCTGTTCTCTTTCTGCACACCGGCGGCGCCCCTGCGATCTTCGGCTACGCCGATGATATCCTTGCCAGCCTACCGCAGGAGCCAGGTTGAGAGATCTTTCGTTTTCTGGTAATGAATCGCTGGTCGTTGTCCGCTAGCTGTTTGGAAACTAGGAGCCACGCTCATGAATTATCGCCAAATGGGGCGCACCGGTCTGAAGGTCTCTGAGATCTGTCTGGGTACGATGCAGTGGGGATGGACTGCGGACGAGAAGGCGAGCTTCGCCGTGATGGATGCCTTTGTGGAGGCGGGCGGCAACTTCATCGATACGGCCGATATCTATAGCCGGTGGGCGGAAGGCAACCCCGGCGGCGTCAGTGAGGCGATCATCGGCCGGTGGCTGCAGGCGCGCGGCAACCGCGACCAAATCATCGTGGCGACAAAGGTGCGGGGCCGTATGTGGGAGGGGCCTAATGGTGAAGGTCTCAGCCGCGGCCATATCATGAAGGCCTGTGACGACTCACTGCGCCGTCTGCAGACCGATTACATTGATCTTTACCAGACGCACTTCTATGACGTCGATACCCCGATTGAGGAGACGATGGAGGCGTTGGACGCGCTTGTGCGCAGTGGGAAGGTCCGCTACGTTGGCTGCTCCAATTACAGCGCATGGCGGCTGATGCACGCCCTCTGGATGAGCGACAAGCGCAATCTTGTGCGCTATGATTCCGTCCAGCCGCACTATAATCTGGTCCACCGCGCCGAATTCGAACGCGAGCTCAAGGAGATCTGCATCGAATTCGGACTGGGTGTCGTGCCATACAGCCCGTTGGCCGGTGGCTTTTTGACGGGCAAATACCGGCGTGAACAAGCGGCCGATTCGCCGCGCGCCGAGGGTGTGCGCAATCGCTACATGAATGACCGCGGCTTTGCGGTGTTGGACGCCGTTGACGCGATCGCCGCCGAGCGTCATCTGACCCCGCTCCAGGTAGCGTTGGCCTGGCAACTCAATCAGCCCTTTATCACCGCGCCCATCATCGGTGCAAACAGCGTCGAACAATTAAACGAAAGCCTCTCCGCCGTTGGCGTGGTCCTTGCTCCGGCTGAGATGCAGATGCTGAGTGAAGTGAGCGCCTGGAACTGAGACCCCCGCCCCGACCCTTGGGGCAAAAGAATCGAGCGAACTTGTGAAATCAAATCGTTCGGCGCTGATGATCCTCGCCGTTTCGCTCATCATCGTCATGCTGGGCTTCGGCATCGCCATCCCGCTGATGCCCTTTTATATCATTCACTTCGACGCTTCCGGGATGGCGATGGGGCTGACGATCGCCCTCTATTCGTTGATGCAATTCATCTTTGCACCGGTGTGGGGGCGGTTGTCGGATCAGGTAGGGCGCAAGCCGGTCCTGATGATCGGGGTGGCCGGCTACGCAGCCGCCTTTTTTCTTCAAGGCATTTCGCCGAATCTCTACTGGTTTATCGGCTCACGCACCCTGGCGGGGATCCTGTCTTCTGCGGCGCTGCCCACGGCCATGGCCTATGTGGCAGATACAACGTCGCCGGAGGATCGTGCCCCGGCGGCGGGATGCTTGGGGCTGCGATGGGCATTGGGATGATCTTTGGTCCCTTGTTGGGTGGTTTGCTCGCCCATGTGACGCTGCCGGCGTCGCCACTGCTTGCGTCGCTGCTGCAAGTGACGACGGACCCCGCCACAGGGCAGACGATCAATTTGTCGATCCCCTTCTTTGTGAGTGCGCTCCTCGCACTGGCGGTCCTGCCGCTGATCTACTTCCTGTTGCCTGAGTCGCTGCCGAAGGAGCGGCGCATTGCGCAAACGTCGACGGGGAAATCGCAGTTTCATCTTCTGCTTGAAGGGTTACGGGGCGAATCCGGTTTTCTCTACGCCCTGGCGTTTCTGTTGGCCTTTGCGCTGGCGAATATGGAGACCGTGCTTGCGCTCTATGGGGCCGACCGCTTCAACATGGGGCCGGCGCAGGTTGGGTTCCTCATGGGGGCGATGGGCATCGTATCTGTGATTCAGCAGGGTGCGGTCATTGGTCCACTGACACGCAAAGCCGGCGAAGTTCGTGTCATTCAAGGTGGGCTTTTGGCGGGCATCTTGGGGTTTGCTGCGGTTGCCGTTGCGCCGACTATGCTCTTGATGATTTTGGCGGTGCTGGTGCTCACGAGTGGGAACGTGCTGCTCCAGCCGAGTGTCACGGCGCTCATCTCACGGCGCGCCGGCGAAGGGCAGGGTGTGGCGATGGGGATGAATAATTCATTTCAAGCGCTTGGCCGTGCGACCGGTCCGCTCTGGGCCGGTGTGGCTTTTGATATCTACAGCACACTCTCCTTCTGGACTGGTGCGTTGATTCAGTTGATTGCTTTGCTGGCATCGCTCAAGCTATTGCATCCGGCGCCTGCCAGCGCGGAAACAGAGATGGGGGAAGGAAAACATGGCGCAGTTGCAGGGTAAAGTCGCGGTGATCACAGGGGGCACTCGGGGTCTCGGTCTTGCCATCGCCCAGGCATACGCCAGCGAAGGCGCCGCGGTTGTGGTCGCATCGCGGTCGGAGAAGTCGGTCACGTCAGCCGTTGCCGGTTTGCGGCAGTCGGGCGCCCAGGCCAGCGGTTTGGCTGTCGACGTCGGAAATCTGGACGAGGTGGTAGCATTGGCCGCCCATGCTGCCAGCACATTTGGGAGACTGGACATCTGGGTCAATAACGCAGGTATTTCCAGCCCGTTTGGGCCGACAGCGAGCGGGAATCCCGAGAGCTTTCATCAAGTGGTTCAGACCAATGTTATCCCGGTGTATAACGGTTCGCACTTGCGGCATGAGTACTTTCTGGCGCAGGGGCATGGAAAACTGGTCAATATGTTGGGGCGTGGCTGGCGAAAGCCAGTACCATTCCAAAATGCCTATGCAGCAAGCAAGGCATGGGTCTTTTCGTTTACGATGGCGCTGGCGAAGGAGTATCAGGATTCCGGCGTGGGTGTCTACGCATTTAGTCCCGGCATGGTGCTCACCGACATGTTGACTGACGTCAGTGTGATCGAAGGTTCGGAGGAAAAGCTCAGGAGTTTTGAGACCATCGTGCGTCTGTGGGGCAAACCGGCAGAGGAACCGGCCAGTCAGGCGGTGTGGCTGGCATCTGCGGCAACGGATGGCAAGACCGGTCTGGAGGTCAACTATCTGAATAACTGGCGGCTGTTACAAGGAGTCATCGGTGAAGGGTGGCGCCGGGTACGGCGTGTGCCTTCGGCGCCATTGTCCGTGCACCTTCATACGGTCAAGGCGTGGCGTGTGACGTGAGGCGCATGACGTAATGTCGAAAGCCTGATCGGACGGTGGCGGGGTGGATGCGTCGCTGTCCCCGGGCGGTGCCGACCCATGGGGTGGCGGCGATGGGGAGACTACAGTCTGTCCTCAAGGTACAGAGTTCTCACAAATTTGTCGCCGACACGGGTGCGGTTGCTTTCCCCGGTTAGGGTGAAGCCCTGCTTGAGCCAGAATTGAAGACCGGTGGGGTTGAACTGCTCAATGCCCACGCGGGCAGTTTGCATTTGGGCGCCTTCGGCAAGCCAGCGCCGCAGCAGTTGCCATGCCTGGGTTGCGACGCCTTGTCGCTGCCGCGGTTCAGCCACCATGATCATGCCAATGTAGACCGTCTTTTCAGCGGGCCACTGCAGCCGGAAATCGATCATCCCGATCAACTCGGCGCCTGCTTCCGCATTGCCGGGGTCGATGCGCTGCACGATCCCCATGAGAAAGCGGCCCGGTGTCTCCTGCGCGGCTTGCAGGTCGCGAATTGCCTGGTCAGGTGCAGCGCCTGGTAGATTGTAGAGGCCCCAGTACGCGGGCGTTGCAGCATAGACGGCCTGCAACGCTGTCGCATGGACGGTGGCGTCCAGCGGCAACAAAGAAACGGATAGACTCAAGGTGTCTCTGTTCATGTGCGGCGGATGACCTTAGCAAGTCCTATGCGGCACGGGCGACGGCAGTGCGCAGTTGAGCGAGTTCGTGCCGCACCTTGTCCATGTCCTGGCCGGTGCGTTCAAGCTTTTCGCGTTCCGTGCGCACGAACCGCGTGTACGGGGCAACCGCCTCGCGCATGCGCTGGATGCTGTCGGCGAGTTCGGTTTCGAATTGTTGGGAGACGGCCGCGTCCAGTTGTGTGCGCAGTTCTGCGATCTGGCTGCGCAGCGTTGTCTTGAGTTTGTTGCGGCGATAGGGCATCACGTAGAAACCCAATGCCGCCACCACGCCGGCGCCGAGGATCCCGGTGAAATCTAGCAGCGCGGTATGGAGCATCGCCACGAGCACTGCGCCCAGTCCCAACGCACTGACCTCAATGGCCGCGGTCTGAATCAGGGCGCCCTGCACCTGCTGGAGTAGCTTTGCCGATTCATCACGCGGGTTGTAACTGTCGACCACGCCTTGGGCGGCCTGGCCGACTGAAGCGATCAGCCCCTGGCGGCTCAGTTCGAAGTCTGTGCCGACTTTGCCGACCAATTGATCGGCGTGCTGTTCGGCGCGGCGATTGAGATAGTCGGTCAAGCCGCGCCATTGGCGGAATTCGCTCTCGACCATCCAGTCGATCAATTCGTTCATATAGCGATCGACTTCCCGTGCGGTGTCGGCGACCACCTCGCGCTCGAACTCAGCGCGCAATTTGTCGCCGTTGAGGAGTTCCCAAACGCGCCAGATGCTCAAGGTGTCATCAAAGAAGTGATCGCCACGCTCTGCCATGGCGTAGAGGACGTTTTCGACGTGACTGAGATGGTACTTAAAGTCGCGGCGCATGTCGCCTTCATAGGCGGCAAGCTGGTCCTCGATCACATCCAGGGCATTGAAGTCATCGCGCAGGACCAATTTGCGGCTGGCAATGCGTTCGCCATAGGTTTCGACCATGCGGGCGCTGACACCCAGCGGGTTGTCCAGTTTGAGGCGCACCCGCGCACCCGTATCGAGGCTTTGCAGGATATACTGCTCCAGCCTTGAAAACTGGCTTTTGGACCACTGTGGCTCGGCTGGGGCGGCGAGGTGGTCGCTCTGTGCCCCCTGTTTTGCCTGGAGCGCCAGGCGGGCGCTGACGGCAAAGACTTCGGGCTGGATGCCCAATAACTGGCGTGCATTTTCGGACACGAACTGGATGATCTGTTCCCGCTCTGCCTGGGACTCGATCAGATCGATCTTGTTGACCACCACCACGATCTTCTTGCCCCAACTGCGAATGCGCTCCAAAAAGGCGCGTTCGCTTTCACTGAAGGGGCGGTCGGCGCTTGTGACGAACAGCACCAGGTCACTGCGCGGCACGAACAACTCGGTGATTTCCTGGTGGCGCTGGATGACTGCATTGGTGCCGGGCGTGTCCACCAGGTTGATCTCGCGCAACCATTCGACCGGCAGTTGCACAACCAGCATGCCGTCGGGGTTGACTGCCTGACTCGCTTCCTCGCCGTGGCGCAGGATCTGAATCTCACTCGTCGTCGGGAGCACGCCCTCAGTCAATAGTTTGTCGCCCAGCATGGCATTCAGAAAGGCCGTCTTGCCGGCGTTGAATTCGCCGACGACGACCAGTAAAAACAGTTCATCCAGTTGGCGCAGGGCCTGTTTTACGACCTCCAGGTCCTCATCGGATGCGCCCAGGCGCACCAGGAGCACCTGCAGATCTTCGAGCATACTGCGCTCGCGGCGGAGCAATTGATCCTGCTCGCGGGTCAAGACACGCTGCAATGTACACTATCCTTGCCAATGACGTAGGCCCGCGTGGGCAGGACTACGCTGTTGAAACCTCTCCCAACTTCTTTACGCATATTGCCTCGATCAAGTTGCATCACTGTCGCAAGGTTATTGTAACATAGTGCGCGCATGGGCGTCGTTGGCTGCCCACTTACCTGATTGGTGGCAGCGAAGGGTCAAAGGAGACGTTATGAAAACTGGTTTGCCATTGCCCCCATTTTATGATCCGCATCATGTGGATCGCATCTTTCGCGTACCGTATGCCGAACGAGCGATGCAGGCTGAAGCCTGGGCTGCCCAGTATGATATCCAGCCCGCCGCGGAGGATCAGGTGCGCGTGGCCCTGTTGGCGATCGATGTGCAGAATACCTTCTGTCTCCCCGATTTTGAGCTTTATGTGGGAGGACGTTCGGGGCTGGGCGCCATCCAGGACAATCAGCGTCTTGTCGAGTTTATCTATCGCAATCTGGGGCTGATCACGCAGTTCTTTCCCACCCTAGATACGCACCAGGCTGCGCAGATCTTTCATTCGATCTTCTTTGTCAACGAGGGCGGCGATCATCCGGGTCCAATGACTCTGATCACCGCCGGCGACATCGAACGTGGTGTGTGGAAGTTCAACGAGCATCTGGCGGAAAGCCTTGGTGTCGATCCGGCGTATGTGCAGGCGCACCTCCGGCACTATACGCGTGAACTGGAACGCGAAGGAAAGTACGCACTCACCGTCTGGCCATACCATGCGATGTTGGGCAGCATCGGCCATGCGCTGGCGCCGATCTTTGAGGAGGCGATGTTTTTCCATGGTGTCGCCCGGCGCAGCCAGCCTGATTTTCAGGTCAAGGGCGACGAAGCGCTGACGGAACACTACTCAGCGATCGGGCCGGAGGTGCTCAACGGACCGGACGGCCGTCCTGTTGGGGTGGCCAACACCAGGTTGATTCAGAAACTGCTCGCCTTTGATGTTGTGCTCGTAGCGGGTGAGGCGAAGAGTCATTGTGTGGCCTGGACTGTGCAGGATCTGCTGGATGGCATTGTGGAGATGGACCATGAGTTGGCGCGCCGTCTCTACTTGCTGGAGGACTGCACGTCACCGGTGGTAGTGCCAGGCGTAGTGGATTACACGGACGCGGCGGATGCTGCATTTGAGCGCTTTGCTGCGGCGGGCATGCATATCATTCGTGCAACTGACCCGATCGAACGCTGGCTGCCGCCGCGGCCATGAGTGGGTATTGCTTTCCCACTGGCATATGACTGCCGGCGCTTGTGGGCGCCGGCAGTGAAGTTGCGATCTTGCTTGATTCGAATGCGAGGGTCCGCGTTTAGCTGAGACTTGGCTGGAGCAGACCGTAGTTGCCGTCCTTGCGCCGGTAGATGACGTTGACCGAGTTTCCCTTTGGGTTAAAGAACAGGAAGAAATCGTGGCCGAGCAGTTCCATCTGCTCCAGGGCCTCTTCTTCATGCATTGGCTGGACCAGGAATTCCTTGCGCTTGATAATGTAGCCGGGTTCTTCGACCTCTTCTTCGGCGGCCTCCGCGATCACCTCACTCTCGACCTTTTCGGTGGCAGCATGGGAAGCGCGGCGCCGGTTGTCATAGCGCCGTCCTTTGAAGCGGCGGATCTGGCTGGCGATCTTGTCGACGCTGGCGTCAATGGCGGCGAAGATATCGCTCGTCACCTCTTCGGCGCGCATGATCTGGCCGTTGGCCCAGATTGTGATCTGTGCCGTGTAGCGGTCGTTGGCGCTGCGCGAAGTATTGTGACTCAACTCTGCGCGCACCTCACCAATCTTCGGTAGGTATCGTTCGAGCTTGCCGACCTTCTTTGTCACATATTCCTTCATGTAATCTGTTACGTCGACGTTGCGACCATGTACGATTACCTTCATCATGGTCATGCTCCTTTCTGCGGGTACGTCTCTAGACATGAATGGAAACAATGGTTCAGCAACGCAGCAAGGCTGCGCCAATCACACGGCAAAGCGCGCGAAACTAGGCGCACTGCGCCGTGGTGGAACGCGTTAGATTTGGTACGGTCGGACTGTTTTGGACAGTTGGATACGATGCACTTTTTTCACGGTAGTGGGGAGTTCCGGAAGCTGAATTGGAAGTAGCATCCATAATAAGATTTTAGTGCGGTTGGGCGTTGTTGTCAACCGACTTTTGTGGGATTAATTGACGGTTTCAAATTTTGTCGGTGACGGCCGGCATCGTGCGGTGGAAAACCAATGGGAAAATGATCAACGCGGAGTTGATCTTTTCCCTCCGTCCCCCTTATCTGCGTCGCTGCAGGAGATTTTTCGTTACCTGCGAACCACACCCACGATGGGGTGGACCTAGCGTACGCGCAAGATCAGACCCTCGTTCGGCTCCAGATAGACCTGGCGGAGGCGGAGCGGGCCGCTGCTCTGCATTGCCGTGCTCAAGGCGATTTCGGCGTTGGTGCCGACGGCACTGAAGTCCAATCGATGGCGCTGTGCGCCGAAGTTCAAAACGACGAGATAGCGCGCGCCTTCGTAGCTGCGCAAATAGGCGAAGACATCGTCTTTGTCCGTGTCAACCGGTTCATAGTCTCCCACCATGAGTGCAGGCGTGGTCTGCCGCAGCCCGGTAAGCGCACGGAAGTAACTCAACGTGGACAATGGGTCACGCGATTCCAAATCAACGTTGCGTGTCGCATAGTCATCGGCAAGCGGGAGCCAGGTTGTGACCCCGGCGGGCGCAAAACCTGCATTGGGGCTGGGGTCCCACTGCATCGGTGTGCGCTCGAAGTCGCGACCGACGATATGTGCGATCTCAGGTTGATTCACCGCCTGTGGATCCTGCATCAGTTCAAAGGGCAGTGGTACATCTTCCATGCCGATTTCGTCGCCGTAGTAGGTGGTGGGTGTGCCGCGCAAGGTCATGAGCAACATCATGCCGGTGCGCGCCTGGTCGGGGCCAATGCGTGTGGCAAAGCGGTGTTGGTCATGGTTGCCGAGCACCCAATTGGGCCAGCCGCCAGGGGGGAGCGCCGCTTCATACGCATCCACCAGTTGGCGAACGATCGTCGCGCCACTCCGCATTGATCAACTGGAAATTGAAGGGAGGTGACATTCATCCAAATCAGCCCCGTAATAGTCCATCAACTGCTTGTTGGGCAGGTAGATTTCACCCACCATCATCCGGTCCTCGTATTCGTCGAGCAGCGCTCGCATTTGGCGGATCACATCATGCACTTCAGGCTGATCTGCGGTGTAGATGTGCCGGAGGCCGAAGTGTGGGTTCACGCCATCCCAGTTGGGATCACGCGGCTCGTCGCGCAGCTCGGCGTCCTTGATCATGAGCCAGATCACGTCGACGCGGAAGCCATCCACGCCGCGTTCGAGCCAGAAGCGCATCTCGCCGAGCATTGCGGCCATGACGGCGGGATTGCGGTAATTGAGTTCTGGCTGCTGCTTTACGAACTGATGGAGGTAATACTGGCCCGTGGTGGGGTCGAAGGTCCAGGCTCGCCCGCCAAAGAAGGAAAGCCAGTTGTTGGGCGGGCCGCCATCGGGCGCCGGATCGCGCCAGATGTACCAATCGCGCTTCGGGTTGTCACGGCTGCTCTTACTGTCGAGAAACCAGGGGTGCTCGTCTGAGGTGTGATTGGGCACCAGGTCCAGGATCAACTTCATGCCGCGGTCATGAGCCGCCGCAATCAGGCGATCAAAATCGGCCAACGTCCCAAACATCGGATGGATGTCGGTGTAGTTTGATACGTCGTAGCCAAAGTCATGCATCGGCGAGGGATTGATCGGCGAGAGCCAGATGCCGGTGACATTGAGGCTCTTCAAATAGTCCAGGCGGCGGAGGATGCCGTTTAAGTCACCGATCCCGTCACCGTTGGAATCTTGGAATGAGCGCGGGTAAACCTGATAGATAACGCCGGTTTGCCACCATTTATACTCATCTTGCATGACAGACTCCTTTGGAATAATCGATAAAGAAGCGAATAGCCGGTTTTGGCAGGTGGATTTCGGCGGTTGGCACGCCTCACATCAGCGTGAATCCATCAGGCGCATCTTCATCCACGGCGCCGTATTGTGAAAATTGGCGACGGCCGAACCTGGTGGCACGAGTTGGTCACAGGCAATGCGCAACTCATCCGTCAAGGTCATGTCCGCGATCGCCAGGATGTGTTCGAGTTGCGCAACGGTGCGTGGGCCAAAGAGCGGCGCCGTGACGCCGGGCTGTTCTTTGACCCAAAGGATTGCGAGTTGGGCCGGCGACAGATGCGCGGTGCGTGCAGTTTCAATAAAGGTGTTCGCTACGGCAATGCCGCGTGCGGTCACGCGCTCGGCGTAGATCCCGCCGCGCAGCGCCGCACGTGAATCCGCCGGCACGTTCTGCGCATCTACGTAGCGCCCGGCGAGTACGCCGGATGCCATGGGCGCCCAGGGAATGAGGCCGAGGCCATGTTTCAGCGCCATGGGCACAAGTTCGTTTTCGATGCGCCGGTCGAGAAGATTGTAGGGTGGCTGATCGGAAACAAAGCGCGGCCATCCATGGCGTTCACTGGCGGCAAGCGCCTCCATCACCTGCCACGCCGGGTGGGTGGTCGTGCCGATGTAGCGGACCTTGCCGTCACGCACGAGGATATCGAGCGCCAGCAGCGTTTCCTCGATCGGAATTTCAGGTGATGGTCTGTGTAATTGATACAGGTCGATGTAGTCGGTCTGAAGGCGCCGGAGCGAGTCCTCACAAGCTTGCAGAATATGGCGCCGTGAGGCGCCACGGTCATTGGGGCCGGGACCTACCGGATAGAAGACCTTGGTGGCAAGGACAATTTCGTGCCGGCGTCGCGTCTGTTGGAGCCAACGGCCGATAAACCGCTCGCTGTCGCCGTTGCTGTAGCTATTTGAGGTGTCAACCAGGTTGATGCCCGCAGCATGTGCGCGATCAAGGAGATCCTGTGCATCCGTCTCAGGTACGGGATTGGCGAAGTTATCGGCGCCGAGGCCAATCGACGATACTTTGAGACCACTGCGGCCGAGTTGGTGATATTGCATCGGGTAGCAAATCGAAGTATGGGTGCTCTGAATGTTAGAATAGCGAAGTTACTTATCAGATTATCTTTACTACGACTGTAATCTATCAGCGCAAACGATTTTATGCAAGAAGCTACGCCCAGTTCTACAGTCCGGCAAGATGCCGAAAAGGCATCGCTCTTTGCCATTCTTCTGCTGGTCGACAGCATGTTTTTCATCTGGGCCCGTTTGTTGCTGCCGCGCATTTCGCCTTTGGCGTCATCCTTCTTTGTGCTTGCGGTCGCCACCATCGAGGTCGGCGTCTTTGCGCTGGTGCGCCGCCAACTGCACTGGCGACCGGCTCTGAGCCATTTCTGGTTCTTTGCGAGCATCGGCTTTTTGATTGCAACGAGCACGGCTTTGGGCTACCTGTCGGTGGCGTACATCGATCCAGGAACGGCCTCGATGTTGGGGAAAGCCGGCGTCATCTTCAGTCTGCTGCTGAGCGTGGTCTGGCTCCATGAACGACTTGCCAGGCCGCAAGTATTTGGGGCGGCGCTGGCGGTTGTCGGCGTGCTTGTGATCAGCTTTCATCCCGGCAGCACAACCGAGATCGGCGCCATCATTACGCTGGCGTCGGCGCTGCTCTATGCACTGCATACGGCAATCGTCAAACGCTACGGTGAGGCGATGCCATTCTTGGACTTCTTTTTTCACCGCCTGTTGTTTACGACTGTCTTTCTATTGATCTTCGCATTGGTCGGACGCCAACTCGTCTGGCCGGACGCAATGACCTGGGGGATTTTGATTGTAGTCGGTACCGTCGACGTGGTCATCAGCCGGGCGCTCTACTACAAGACGCTGCGCATGTTTTCTATGGCTGTGCACACGATCATCTTGACCTTGAGTCCGGTTGTGTCGATCGTGGTGGCGCTCTTCTTGTTTGGCACGTTCCCCAGTGTACAGGAACTGATTGGCGGCGCAGCGGTGCTGGCTGGGGTTGTCTTCGTCACGCGGGGTAGGTAATCAGGCCAACCGGGCACGGTCTTCCGCCAGCGATTGGCTGGTGTAGCGCCGGAGGCGTGGGTAACGCCATGCGATCCAACCGGTAAATAGTACGGTGGCGATACCGCCGCTGACGATCGCAAACGGTACGCCCAAGATCGAGGCCACTACGCCGGCTTCCAGTTCGCCCAGTTGCGGGCCACCCATGAAAAAGATTTGGTTGATGCCGGTCATGCGGCCGCGCAGGCGGTCGGGGGTCATCACCTGGCGGATGGTCTGGCGAATGACTGTTGAGACCATGTCGCTTGCACCCGTGAAGGCAAAGAACAGATAGCTCAAGGCAAAGCTGGTGGAGAGACCGAAGAGCGTTGTTGCCAGACCGTAGATGGCAACGCTGATCAAGAGCACCGCGCCCTGGCGAAACACATCCTTGCGGAGGGACAGAACGAGACCTGCCACCAGCGCACCCGCCGCATCGGCTGTGGCCAGAATCCCGTAGCCGGCCGCGCCGACGTTGAGGATCTGACCTGCCACCAGCGGCAGCATGGTGCGCGCCGAACTAAAGAAAGTGGCGACGAAGTCAAGCAGCATCGTACTCCAGATGATGCGTGCATGGCGGACGAAGCGCCAGCCTTCTACGATAGCGGCCCAGTTGAGACCCGTATCCGTGGCCGCAACAGTTCCGCGGTGGCGTAACTGGGTGAGCGCCACGATGATAAAGAGAAACGAAATGGCGTTCAGTGCATAGATCCAACCGACGCCGAGCGCACCGATGGTTAAGCCAGCCAGCGCCGGACCGGTGATGGTGGCCGTCTGGAACGCCAGGGAATTGAGACTGATGGCGTTGGTCAAATCCTTTGTGGGCACAAGGTTCGGAATCAGCGACTGGTAGGCGGGACCGGAGAAGGCTGCAGTTGCGGCTGTCGCCGCGGTGAGTGCGTAAATCGCCCAGACTGTATTGCGCTGAGAAAAGGAGAGCACGGCCAGGATCAGTGCAACGACAGCAGCCACGGCGTTGGTCCAGATCAGCATTTTCCGCCGGTTGGTGATGTCGGCGACTGCGCCGCCAACCAATGCAAACAGAAGGATTGGGAGGATGCGGGCCAGCCCGATACCGCCCAGCCCGAGCGCTTCCGGGCTTAGCGAGACGCTCCGGCCCAGGAATGTAAAGGTGAGCGTTGAACCGGCAAGCAACTGGTAAACGTTCCAGTTGATCGCCACCATTTGCATCTGGGTGCCGATAATCGAGACGAAGTTGCCGGACCAGACGAGACGGTAATCACGGTGTTGGAGTGCTACAAAGCGGCCCGAGAGTTGCATGGATGCAAATCCGAATCACTCGATCTCCCAAGTTCATAAGAACGCGGCTGAGAGATCGAGCGATTGGGAGAGTCTGGCGGAATTGGATTTGAAAGGGTCAGGCGCGCTCGACGTATTCGCCACTGCGAGTGTCGATCTTGATGGTGTCGCCTTCTTTGATAAAAGCTGGCACCTTCACGACGCTGCCGGTCTCCAGCGTGGCGTTCTTGAGCACGTTGCCTGCAGTATCGCCGCGGACGGCCGCATCAGCCTGTGTAACCTTCAGGGCGACAAAGGTCGAGACTTCGACGTCCAGCACCTTGCCATGGTCGTCGGTGAGCAGTGTCACGACGTCATTTTCCTTGATCCAGCGTGTCTGCTCTTCGATAAATTCCTGGGGCAGTTCGATCTGGTCGAAGGTTTCAGTGTCCATGAAGTGGCAGCTCGTGCCGTCGTTGTAGAGATAGGTGGCCGTGCGGGTCTCGGTCTGGACGACGTCGATGGGGTCACCGGCGCGCACGCGATCTTCGATCACCTTGCCGTTCTCAAAGTTTTTGAGCTTCATGCGCACCATGGCGCGCCAGTTGCCGGGGGCGATGTGTTCGTATTCGACGACGCGGTAAAGCCCGCCATTGTAGCGAATCAACATCCCGCGGCGCAGGTCTGAAGTAGTTGCCATAATTTCTGCTCGTTTCCGTCAATGCCTGAATCGGCTTGCCTGTATGCGACAGGTAACGATACACGATGGGGAGGGAGGGAAGCAAATTTTACGAGGGGTGTAGGCGGAGAAGAGGCGGAAATGACAATGCTTCGATTTTGACCGCAGCGGGACCTCTGCCTAAAATCAACTCTATCTACACCCGCTGACCGTGCACCGAGTAGCCACCAAAGGAGGCGGAGGATGGCCTTAATCATCATGTGTGTTGACGAGCCGTTGCAACTTGCTGAGCAGGCCTGGGATGCGTATGTTGAGCAACGCGATGGCTGGTTTGCCGCCATCCTCAAACGTCCTGGCTGCCGCGAGATTCGTGGCTATATGGCGCCGTACTATGGAACGTCGCCGGGGAGCGCGGCGCATATTGAATTTAGTACGATGGAAGCGGTGCACAGTTTTCTTGAGTCTGATCTCTATCGCAAGATCATCTCGGAGGCGCGCGGCGCCGGCTGCACCAATTTTCGACTTGAAGTCTGGGATGTACGTCCGGGGTTTGCAGAACCGCTCCGCCCGGAATCCACTGCAGAGTGACACGCACACCAGCGGAGGAAGCATACCAATCGCTCCGGGCGGCACAGTGGGCCACCCGGAGCGACTGTGGGCCTAATTCGCCGGTCCGCCGTTGAACTGCTTGCGGATGGTTTCGACGCTGTCTTCGAGGGCCACGCGCATTTTCGGTGACTTCGACTCGTTTTTCATCGGCGGTGTCTGCTCTGCGCTGCAAGCGGCTGCGGAAATCACTGAGGGTGGACTGCGTGTCAGATTCCACGATCTCCCCGCGTTCGGCGGCGCGTTCGGCGACGGCGCCCGCCTCGTCCATGCCTAGCGCCACCAACCCCACCCCGATCAGCAGGGTCTTGCGTGCCAACAAGTAGGCATTGGCGCCCTGGACGATCAGTTCATTTCGAACATCCACCATGCGGTCGTTGAGGCTCTTCGATTCAGATTCGGACATTGGCGTTCCTCCGGTTCACTCCTGATACGCAAACTTTGCACTGACGACGCGCCTTGCCGTGATCCGCGGGTGCATACGCCGCTGAAAGAACTTCACAATCTCCGCGTCCATAGTACGAGACTGGCGGCGCCAATGCAAACGGCCCAATCAACTGCATCCAGCGGCACAGTGCCAAACGGGCGCTGTAAGAACGGCATGTAGACGACTGCGATCTGCAAGAGAGCACCAAGCGCAACGGCGCCCCACAACCATTTATTCGTGAAGAGATGATGAAATACGCTGGCCTCGCTCGAGCGCGCATTGAATGCATTGAACAACTGCGCAAACACAAGGGTCGTGAAAGCGAGGGTCTGTGCATAGTGCACCGAACCGGCACGGCCAGCGATCAGTCCACCGGGCAACCCCCAGTCGATCACTGCCAGCGTTGCGATCGCCATGACCAGGCCGATCCCGAAGATATCAAGCCACATCGGACGATCAATGACGCGTTTCCTGGGATCGCGGGCTTTGCGCATGACGTCGGGGTCCGCCGGTTCGAGCCCTAAGGCCAGTGCTGGGCCGGAGTCCGTGACCAGGTTGATCCAAAGGATCTGGGTTGCCAGGAGCGGTGCGATCAGACCCGTGTCTTCTTCGGCGACCAGGTTGATCACGCCCGCCAGAATGACGCCAAAAAACATGACCATCACTTCGCCGACATTTGAGGAGAGCAGATAGCGCAGAAACTTCTGAATGTTGGCAAAGATGGAGCGCCCCTCCTCCACCGCGGCCACAATTGACGCGAAATTATCGTCGGTCAGGATCATGTCGGCGGCGCCCTTGGAGACGTCAGTTCCGGTGATGCCCATGGCAACGCCGATGTCTGCGGCCTTCAGGGCCGGTGCGTCGTTCACCCCGTCGCCCGTCATGGCCGCGATTTCGCCATCTGCCTTTAGCGCGCGCACGATGCGCAACTTATGTTCGGGCGCCACGCGGGCAAACACCGAACTCTTCTTTACAACGCTGCGCAGTGTTTCGTCGTCGATGCGCTGTAATTCCATCCCAGTCACCGCCGTGTTGTTGGCATCGGCAATGCCGAGTTCGGCGGCAATTGCGGCGGCCGTGGTCGGATGGTCGCCGGTGATCATGATCGTGCGGATGCCGGCGCGCTTCGCCACATCCACTGCGGCTGCGGCCTCGGGACGCGGTGGGTCAATCATGCCCACAACGCCGACAAAGACCATTTCTTGTTCCTGCTCCTCGCTGTAGTCACCCTGGTCACTGTTGCTGTGCAGATAGCGATAGGCCACGCCGATCGTGCGCAACGCAGTCTTGGCCATGGCGTCGATGCCAGCCTGAATTTCGGTGACGCGCTCCGCGGTTAGCGGCACTTCATCATCGCCGACGCGCTCATGCGTACAGCGCGCCAGAAGCACATCCGGGGCACCTTTCGAAGCAACGGCGACCTCGGTCTGGCGCTGGACGTCCGTGAAGACCGCGCTCATCATTTTTCGTTCGGATGAGAAGGGGACCTCGCCAATGCGTGTGAAGCGCTCGGCAAGCATATCTTCGCTGATCCCGAGCTTTTGCGCGGCCACGAGGAGCGCGCCTTCCGTCGGATCACCCTGGATCGTCCACTGATCATCCTTATGGATCAAGTCGGCGTTGTTGGCCAGCGCGCCGACCGCCAGGAGGACACGGACCTGCTGGAGCGCATTGGGGTCTGTCACCGCAGCTCCGTCGCGTTGAACCTCGCCGGTCGGGTCGTAGCCAATGCCGGTGAGATCAAAGCGCCCGGCCGGCAATTCCACGCTGCGCACGGTCATCTCGTTCTTCGTGAGCGTGCCGGTCTTGTCGGTATTGATGACGGTTGTAGAGCCGAGCGTTTCCACCGCACTCAGCTTGCGCACAATCACGTTGCGCGTGGCCATGCGCTGCATGCCGAGCGAAAGTACGATGGTCGTAATGGCGGTGAGCCCCTCCGGGACCGCAGCGACCGCAAGGGAGACACCCAGGAGCAGGATATCTACGAATTGGGTGATGGAGGTCTGACCGCGGTTGACGAAAAGCAGCGTGGCGCTCATGGCGACCGCAATCACCACGACGATCACGCCTAATGTCTTGCCGACGAAGTCGAGTTCGTGCTGCAGCGGGGTTTCCTCGTCCTCCGTCTCCTGCAACGTGCCTGCGATCCGGCCGATTTCAGTGGCGGCGCCGGAGGTTGTGACCACTGCACGGCCGCGGCCTGCGGTGACTGCGGTGCTGCTGAACACCATGTTCTGTTGATCGCCAACGCCAGCTTCGGCTGGAATGCGGGCCACGTCTTTGGAGACGGGCGTGCTCTCGCCCGTGAGTGCCGATTCGGCCACGCGCAGCGCGATCGATTCAATGACGCGGGCGTCCGCCGGGAGCGTGTCGCCCTCTTCAATCAGGAGGACGTCGCCTGGTACAACGTCGGCCGCGGGGATCGTCTGCGACTCGCCGTCGCGGAGGACGCGTGCCGTTGGCGCGGACATGGCCTGCAGGGCTGAAACCGCTTCTTCGGCGCGGCGTTCCTGATAGTAGCCAAGGACGGCGTTCAGAAGGACGATGGCCGTGATTGTAAGCGCTTCGAACGGGATCGGCTCCTCGTGTTCAATAATCCAGGCGACCAGGGAGATGACAATGGCCACCAGCAGCAGCACCGTCAACGGATTCTGAAACTGCGCCAGAAATTTGCGCCATGCTGGGACTGGGGGCGTTTCCGGTAGTTCATTTTTGCCGTAGCGCTCAACCCGCGTCCGTGCGTCGGCGGAAGTCAGGCCAGTTTTGGGGTCGACCATGAGGGTTGAAAGCACTGCATCGATTGGCAGTTGATAGGGCGGGGCGTCAAGCCAGTCGCCGGCTGACGTCGAGGTCTGTTTCGAGTCAAGGGCTGGTGCCATGCTGGGACTCTTTTTCTTGGTCTGGAGCACGCGAACTTGCCGAGTGCAGAATCTATGGCGATGAAATGCTTGGGTCGGCGTTGCAGCGCTACTATACAGCATCCCACCCTGTGGTGCAATGGCGCGGGATGGCAGGGATGCGCTAGAATCATGTCCATGAGCACAAAAATAATCTACTCTATGATCCGGGTCGGGAAGACCTACCCGCCCAACAAACAGGTCTTGCGTGATATCAGTCTCTCCTACTTCTATGGTGCAAAGATTGGTGTGCTGGGTCTGAATGGTTCTGGCAAGAGCACGCTACTGCGCATCATGGCGGGCGTCGAGAAGGATTTCAATGGGGAGACCATGCTCTCGCCGGGTTACACGGTCGGATATCTGGAACAGGAGCCGGAACTGGATAACTCCAGAACCGTGCGCCAGATCGTGGAAGAGGGTGTTCAAGAGATCGTCGATGTGCTCCGTGAGTTCGACGAGATTAACGACAAATTTGCCGAGCCGATGGACGCCGATGCGATGGAAGCGTTGATGAACCGGCAGGTAGAGGTGCAGGATCGACTCGATGCGCTCGATGCATGGGATTTGGATAGCCGGCTCGAACTCGCCATGGATGCCCTGCGTTGCCCGCCGGGCGACACACCGGTCAGCGTGCTCTCCGGTGGCGAGCGGCGTCGCGTGGCGTTGACGCGCTGTTGCCCAAGGAGCCGGATATTCTCCTGCTCGACGAACCCACCAATCATTTGGATGCGGAAAGCGTTGCCTGGCTGGAGACGCACCTCCAGGAATATAAGGGCACCGTGATTGCCGTGACCCATGATCGTTACTTCCTTGACAATGTTGCGGAATGGATTCTCGAACTGACCGGGGGTATGGCATCCCCTGGCGCGGCAATTACTCATCCTGGCTGGAGCAGAAGCAGCAGCGGCTGGCGCAAGAGGAGAAACAAGAGGCGCTGCGCCAGAAGACGCTGCAACGTGAACTTGACTGGCTGCACATGTCGCCGAAAGCGCGCCAGACGAAGCGCAAGTCACGCATCAACGCTTACAACGAGCTGGTGAGCCAGGAGAAGGAACGCGCCAACGAAGATCGTGAGATCTATATTCCACCGGGTCCTCGGTTGGGCGATCTTGTGATCCGGGCAGAAGGGATCAGCAAGGCTTATGGGGACAACTTGTTGTATGAAAACCTTTCTGTGGATGTTCCGCCCGGTGCAATTGTCGGGATCATTGGTCCCAACGGTGCAGGCAAGACTACGCTCTTCCGGATGATTGTCGGGCAGGAGGAGCCGGACGCAGGGGCGCTCACGGTTGGCAGTACGGTGCAACTGGCCTATGTGGATCAATCGCGGGCTGCGTTGGATCCGAACAAATCGGTGTGGGAGGAAATCACCGGGGGGGCTGAGCAGATGGCGCTGGGGGAGCGCACCGTCAATTCCCGTGCCTATGTGTCGCGCTTCAACTTTGGCGGGACGGATCAGCAGAAGAAGGTTGGCGCGCTGTCGGGTGGCGAACGGAATCGCGTGCATCTGGCGAAGATGCTCAAATCGGGGGGCAACGTGATTCTGCTGGACGAGCCGAGCAACGATCTGGATGTGAACACGCTGCGTGCGCTTGAAGATGCGCTCGAAGGATTTTCTGGCTGCGTGCTGGTCATCTCCCATGATCGCTGGTTCCTGGATCGGATCGCCACCCATATCCTGGCCTTTGAGGGCGACAGCCAGGTGATGTTCTATCCGGGCAATTACAGTGAGTATGAAGAGGATCGCCGCCGGCGTCTTGGCCCCGCAGCAGATCGGCCGCACCGGATTACCTACCGCAAGTTGCGCCGGCAATAGGTGCTTGGAGCACTGAAGGCAACCTGATGGGACTCGTACTTCAGATTGTCATTCTGGTCGCATCGGTGGCGCTGCTTGCGTCCATCGTGCTTTCGGTGTTGCGCACACTGGTGCTGCCGCGCAGCGCGCGCGATCCGATTACTGCCTTTTTGTTCCAGTCGTTGCGGCAATTGTTTTCGCTACGATTGCACTTTGCGAAAACGTACGCCCAGAGCGATGGCGTCATGGCCTATTATGCGCCCGTGGCAATGCTGTTGTTGGTGCCGGTCTGGTTGGCGCTGACGCTGCTTGCGTTTGCGGGTCTCTTCTGGGCGACCGGGGTTGAGAGCCCTTACGAAGCGTTTGCATTAAGCGGTTCCTCGCTCTTCACGTTGGGCTTTAAGGTGGATGACACCTGGCTACATATGGCCTTGGCCTTTATGGAAGCGGGGATGGGCATGATGATCGTGGCGCTGCTCATCGGCTATCTCCCAACGATGTACAGTGCGTTTTCGACGCGCGAGGCGGCAGTCAATCAGTTGGATGTGCGTTCTGGCACGCCGCCGTCGGTGGCGGAGGCGATTCTGCGCGCGCACGGCATCGGAAAACTGGACAGCCTTACTTCCTTCTGGCGCGAGTGGGAAGTGCTGTTCACGCAGATTGCTGAGTCACACACCACCTTGCCGGCCCTGGTCTTCTTTCGTTCGCCAAACCGTGATCGATCGTGGGTGACGGCGTCTGGCAATGTGTTGGATATGGCGGCTTTATCCGATCCACCGCGGACGTCCGCCCCGATCCGCAGGCAGACCGGCATCCGCGCTGGGTATCTGCGCTGCGCCATCGCCGACTACTTTGACGTCCTCTATGCGCCTGATCCAGTTCCCATCCACACCCATCAGCATCGACCGCACCGAATTTGACGCGGTCTACGACGAATTGCGCAATGAAGGCGTTCCGCCGAAAGCGGATTCGACCAAGCCTGGCGCGACTTCGCCGGTTGGCGTGTCAACTACGATGAGGTGTTAACTGCGCTGTGTGCGCTGACCATGGCCCCCTACGCACCCTGGTCATCGGATCGTTCGCAGCGCACGCAGGTGCGTTCCTTCATGCACCTCTCCAAGCGGCGAACCCTTAGCGGGCGGCACTGCCCAGCAGGGACGGAATCCTCGGTGCGGTCGGGCGCGGTTGCAAGGCTCCGCCGTTGGTTAGCCGGTATGATAGTGCGGGAGCAAGACGCTTGAGGGTCACACGGGAAACGATGATTTCGATTGCCATACAGACTTTGGCCCGGCGCGAGAGCGGCAAGGTATCCGCAGGCCCGAAGGTGAAGATGGTGACGGTAGCCAGAAAGAGATAGTCGATGTAGTTGGGGCGCCAGGTGTCGTAGCCGGGGATTTGAGCGGAGCGTTGGGGAAAGAGGAATTGCCAGCGTTCGACCTTCGTGGCGTCCTTTTTGATATAGTCGTGTGTATCGAGAATGTAATACCAGATTGAGAAGATCAGCACATTGATCAAGATCAGGAGCACATTGTCGCGCAGCAATGTGACTGCGCCACTGATGCCGTGTACAACCGGATCGGCGACCAGCAGTCCAACATTGATCAATAGTTCTGCCGTGACCACAAATTGTGCCACACTCAGGGAGATGAAGAACGCCTCGCGCTTTTGAAGAAACCAGGCGACTACCACAGGCACGGCCAAGAGAAAGTTGACCACCATCCAGACGGTATGCGCGGTGGCAGCTATGTCGTGAAGACCGGGCGACTGATACATGACGGCAACCACCGACAGGCTGTCGGCCAGGCTCTGCTGGATGACGATCGCAACGACCAAAATCACGGCTGCTGATGCTGCGGAGTTGGCCCAATGGTGCTCAAAACGGGAAAAAAAGCGCATGGCGATGCATTCTTCGTGCTAATCCCTTGACATACGTCAGGTTGGCAAACGGTTTTGTCAAAGGGCTAGAGTTGCTGCATATGCGTTGCGATGACGCGCGTCAATTCGCGTAGACTCACCGGTTTGCTGAGGTATTCATTCGCGCCGGCGGCAAGACAGCGTTCCCGATCACCGGTCATCGCCAGTGCCGTCAGCGCGATGATGGGCGCGTCTGCGACTTCAGGCATGGTCCGTAGGGTGCGGATCGCTTCGAGACCGTCCATCTCTGGCATCTGAATGTCCATTAGAATGAGATCCGGGCGGATCTGCGCAAAGTCCAGGGCCTGCAGACCGGTGCGCGCAATCACGACACGATACTGCTTAAAGGTCAAGTAGTCAGCAACCGTCACGATGTTTTCTTCGTTGTCTTCAACCAAGAGAATCGTGGGCAACTGCGGTGCGCCCCCTACCTCCTGGTTCGCTGGACTCTCCATGAGCGCCTCTCTCCTTACGCGCCGGGCTCGGCCAGGTAACGCCAGGCGGCGAGCGCCGCCTTGGCACCTTCCCCCAACGAAACGACAAACTGCTCTGCACAGACCGTGGTGACATCACCGGCTGCAAACAAGCCCGGGGTTGAGGTTGCACAATTCTCGTCGACGATGATATGACCATCCGCATCCAGTTGCACCAGGTTGCGCACTGCTCCGTTATTGGGCAGCAGCCCAAACTGGACAAAAACGCCATCGACCGGCACATGGCGCACTTCGCCGCTGATCCCGACCAGATCGATGCCGGTGACGAAGGCGTCGCCAACCACTTGCTGCATTTCCCAGCCGCGGAAGACGCTGATTTTCGGGTCGCTCAGCGTTTCCTCGGCGGCTTCGAGATCACCGATGCGCTGTGGTCGGGCGATGATGTAATAGATGTGATTTGCCAACGGTGCGAGGATGCGGGCGGCGGCGACGGCGCGGTCGCCACCGGCAATGATGGCTACATCCCTGCCTGCGAACAATGGTGCGTGGCTAATTGCCGAGTAACTGAGTCCGCGGAGGAAGAATTCGGATTCGCCATCTACAAAAAGGCGCTGCGCACGCACGCCGGTGGCCATGATGACGGCACGCGCTTCAATGCTATGCCCTTCATGGAGGTGTAACTTGAAATGTCGTTGGGGGGTGCGTTCCACCAGGTCGACCGTATCCTGAAGGTGGTGTTCGAGGCCCGTCGCAACTCGGGTCGCAAACTGCTCAACGAGGTCGGCGCCCATACTTTTTCGATTTCGGGTGCGTCCCGTAATGAGAATTCGTAGTTGACTTTGCCCCCCAGATCAGGGCTGACCAGGGCGACGTTGAGTTTCTCGAAAAGCGCATAGGCTGCCGCCGCAAGGCCTGCGGGGCCACCGCCAAGGATGGCAAGATCGTAGGTGGTCGACATATCAGCGGGACCTGTCTCCTTTTGCTGAGCGCAGCGCCGCGAGCAGATGTTCAGGCGGGTCGGCTTTGCTCACAAATATGCTGGCGCCGGCGGCCATTGCATTCCGGCCGGCCTCCGGTCGGCCGCTAAAGACGATTACATGCAGATTTGGACAACTGGTGTAGAGAGCGTTGAGGACGGCACGCGCTGCGCTCGTGCTTGTCAAGCCAGGCAACTCCCAATCCAGCAGAACCAGATCGGGGTGAGTCTCGGCCGCGATGGCAAGCAGCGTTTCCGTGTCCGCAACTTCACGGACGATGTTAACATCTGGTTCTTGTTCTAGCAAGAGCCGTACAGCCGAGCGCAGGGTAGGCTGGTCGTCGGCCAGCAGCACACGCATGATACGTCACTCCTGTGAAGCAGTTGCCCTTCGTCCGGGGCAGGCTGCGGCTACGCTCGCAAGGATGCTCCCGGGCAGGGCGGCGATCATTTTTTGCGCTGCATAATCAGACTGGCGACCACGATGAGGCGCTATGCCTGTTCAACGGTGAAAGCGCAAACCGCCCATGTAGTGTAGAGAAGAAAGGGTGATGCATCTTCAGGCAAGCGGAGAGAATTTGTATCGCCACTGGTGCAGTTTGTATCCTGGTCAGGTGGCTAGTTGCCGAGATCTGCTACCCTGCATGCGGGTATTCGACCAGATTCTGTTGCAGTGCGTAGGCCACCGCTTCTGTGCGGCTGCTGGCCTGGAGCTTGGAGAGGATGTTGCTGACGTGGTACTTCACAGTTGAACGGCTGACAACCAGGCGATCGGCAATCTCGCTGTTGTTCATGCCGGTGACCATCAGGGTAAGTACATCGCGCTCGCGTTCGGTCAGATCGTGGCCTAACGGTTGGACCTTGACATGGGTAGCGCTATGAATCAGTGCCCGTGTCGCCTCCGGCGCCAGCGTTGGGCGCCCTGCCTGCGCTGCCCTGATGGCCGCAACCAGTTCGTCGGCGGTCACGTTTTTTAGCAAATACCCAATTGCACCGGCGGCCAGTACGCCCTGCACAAGGTCATCCTCCTTGAAACTGGTCAAGGCGATGACCTGGACTTCCGGGTAGCGTTCGCGGATCACGCGTGTGGCGGAGGCGCCATCCATTTCTGGCATCACGAGATCCATGAGGATGACATCTGGTCGATGAATGCCGCATGCCTGGATGGCTTCGGCGCCATTGGCAGCCTCGCCAACGAGTTGGAGATCGTCATAAGCCAGCAGAAACGTTGCCAGCCCCCCCCGCACGACGGCGTGGTCGTCAACCACCATGACACGAATCGGTTCAGAAGCGGCGTCGATCATGGGAAAGCGGGTAATGGTCATGGTGCTTGTTCTGGGTTTGACCAAAAGACTGCGATTTGCGTGCCGTGACCGGGGGTGCTGCTGATCTCCAGTTTCCCGGCGACTGCGTCCGTGCGCTCCTGCATAATGGCGAGACCCAGATGTTCCGCTGAGACCGTTGCGGCATCAAAGCCCGCACCGTCGTCGCTCACCACCAATTCTGCACAATCTGGTCGACTGTCCAACCGTACGATTACATGATGGGCGCGCGCGTGCTTGGCGACGTTGTTAAGCGCCTCCTGGGCGATATAGTAGAAGGCGACCTTGACGTCTGGCTGCAAGGGGGCGGTGATCTCCATCGTAACGTCGATCGGGATGCGCGCGCGTCCGCGAGCTGCCTCGATCAGTTGCCTGAGCAATTCTTCGATTCCGACCTCGACGAGTGTCGCCGGGCGCAACTCGAGCAGTAGCGTGCGCATTTCTGCGAGCGCGCCACGCGTCAACTGGCGCAACTCTTCGAGCCGTTTTGCCCCCTCAACGCTGTCGCGCTGTACGAGGCGGGGCAGTACTTCTGCAATTAGTGTTGCAGAAAATAGTGTTTGTGTCACGGAGTCATGTAGGTCGCGTGCAATCCGATTGCGCTCGGCGGCAACGGCGGTTTGTTCGGCCCGGGCGCGCAGGCGTGCGTTCTCGATCGCGAGCACAGCGTGGTCACCCAGGGTATTGGCCAGTTCGATTTCTTCGTTTGAAAACTTCCTTGGTTCCAGGTAGTAGAGCAACAGGCCGCCGTACACTTCGTCTTTGATCTTCAGCGGTACCGCCAATTGTGCGCAATATTGATTTTCGGATTCCTCTGCGTCCACCGGCGCGGTCCCGTTGCGGGGCATGGATTTGTTGCCATTTACCGCCTGGGGCCGCGGGGGGAAGAGCCGCGGCTGGCTCATGCCATTAATCGAGTGAACGGTCAATCCGGCGCTTTCCGCAATGAGGAGGCTGGCATCATGATCGGAGATTTGGTAAATGGCGCCTGCGTCGGCACGGAGCAATTGGCTTGCCTGCTCGACAATATGGTTCAAGATTTCCTGCAACGGGCGATTTGAATTCAGAATTGCCAACGTATCGCGCAGGCTGTCAGAGACGAGGCGCCGCCGCTCCAATTCGTGTGTGCGTTCACGGACCCGCCGCTCCAAGATCTCTTCCGTCTGTTTGCGGCGTGTGATATCAGCCACCGAACTCATCACGATGAGGGTGTCGTTGCGTTGTAAGTAGCTCAAGCCAATCTCGACCGGAAATTCGCTGCCATCTTTGCGCCGGCCGGAAAGGTCCAGCCCGGATCCCATGGGGCGGACGCGCGGGCTCACGGCATATTCGTCACGATAGAGCCGGTGGCCGCTGCGAAATCGTTCCGGTAGGAGGAGTTCAATCGGTTTTGCCAGTAGTTCCTCGGGCGAGTAGCCGAACATCTCGGCCAGCTTGCTGTTCGCCATGATGATATCGCCGTTACCATCCACGGCAACAATGGCCACGGGTGCAGACTCCACCATGACCTGGAGCACATCTTGGTTTGTTACGGGTAAGGAGGGGGTGATGGACTCAGTGCTAAGCATGCGCCGGTTGACCAGATTCACGCGAAACCATCGAATTTACGCATCACACAGATGCTATCAAAACAGTATACCATAGCGCGAGATGCCTGCCGAATCGGCAACCTTTGTCGTGATGTTGCGTAGTGTACGGGAGAGGCAGAGCGCTGTTTGCCTCTCCCAAAACAACGCCTCCAGCCGATGACGACGCGGCTGGAGGCGTTGTGGTTTTGTGGCTATCTGCGGCTGATCGTTCTAGATTTCGTCGCACTTGCCCAGGGCAAGATACAAACTGGAGTTGTCGATCCGATAATCTGTGCCACTCTGAGTGCTTGCAGGCCAATCAGCATTGTCGACAAAGTTAGATGCCGCGCCAAGCAGGACGGCCACCATTCTGAGTAACACATAAATCGGAACTGCTACAATCCAACGCATCAATGTACTCCAGAATTCCTAGAAAATCTCACGAAAAACCATCTCTCAGCGGTGCCTATTGTGCACGCAGCGCATCGATTGCACATAAAGAAGTTGTTGGTGACTTGTTACAATCTCTACCGTGTGGCGTTGGCTGAACGGCCGGCGGATTCAAAACGATACCCAATGCCGTATTCCGTCAGAATCAGTTGCGGGTTTTTGGGGTCTTGTTCTAGTTTGTGGCGCAGGCGCATGATGTAGAGTCGAATTGGGTCGCTTTCGGCATCATGGGGCCAGCCCCAGACTGAGGAGAGGAGTTCACGGGTGGTCACGATCCGGCCGGCATTTTCTACGAGATCGGTGAGCAATTTGGATTCCGTGGCCGTCAGCCGGATCGGGTTGCCTTCCACAGTGACGCGATGCTCGACAAGATCGATGGTTACGCGCTCGTCGCGATAGCCGCGTGGCTGTTCGGGTGGCGGTCCCGCTTGCTGGGAGCGACGCAGGACGGCGCGCACCCTGGCGCGCAGCACGTCGATCTTGAACGGTTTAATGATGTAGTCGTCCGCGCCGAGATCCAGCCCTCGCACCACATCGAGATCTCGGCTTTGCGCCGTCAAAATCACAATGGGCGTGTTTGAGATCTCGCGGATGCGCCGGCAGGTTTCCCAGCCATCCATCTCCGGCATGGTCAGGTCAAGGAGCACCACGTCGGGTTTTGTTTCAATGAATTGTCTGATGCCTTCCAGCCCGTTGTGTGCGGCCACAAAGCCGGCGCCGTCGTGGCGGAAAACCATTTCCAGGAGCTTAAGCGTTGGTGGATCATCTTCAACGGCGAGAATCTTGATCATTTCGAAGGATGGGGCAAACCTATTGCAATGATTGTCTACAGTCTATGACAAGTGTATGACATGACCGTAGTCTTGTCATCAGACAAAACGCCGGTAAGTATTGTGGATTTATTGGCAAGTCTGTTGGTGGGAGGAGTTCTATTATACCTGCGCACCCAGGAGCGTTGTCAACTGCCCATGAAAAGCCGGGGGCCGGCTCAGCCTGGGGTAAACGCTGCGGCCACAGTCGTCATCGATCAGGCCAGCAAATGGGGAGTTGTTTTACGCCGTGGAGAATTGGGTTTGAATGCCAGCGCAGTTGTGCGCGGGGCAGGGCGAGCGAAATCCCTGGCAACTTTTGTAGGAGTGTATTGATTGCGATCTGCGCTTCGATGCGCGCCAACGGCGCCCCAAGGCAATAGTGAGGGCCCAGGCCAAAGCCAAGATGTTTCACGCCCGTACGCGTGATGTCAAGCACGTCGGGCGCCGGGCAGCATCCTGGGTCACGATGCGCCGACGCCAGGATCAGGCTGACGCCATCGCCCCGGCGCAATGTTGCACCATGCCAACGCATGTCCTTCGCAACGAAGCGCATTGTCGCGCGTTCCACGGGGCCATCAAAGCGGATCAACTCCTCCACTGCCGCGGGGATCTGCTCAGGAGACTCCCGCAGGATCGCCGCAAGCGCTGGGCGCTCCGCCAGGTTGAGCACACAGTTACTGATGAGATGGACGGAAGTCTCATGCCCGACGATCAAGATCAGCAGCACCATACTGAATAGCTCGTCCTGGCTGAGTTGGTCGCCGGCCTCCTCGGCCATTATCAGGGCGCTGATGAGGTCTGGGCGCGGACGGCGGCGCCGTTCGGCGCATAGATGAGTGAGATAGGTGACAAAATCCTCCATCACCTGCCGTAACCGTTGGGTCTTCTGTGTGTTGCGTTCGCTGCTGGCGGAAGGCGAAACGAGCATGCGTGACCAGGCACGTACACGCTGATGATTGGACGCATCGATGCCGAGCAGGTCGGCAATGACCTCGATCGCCAGTGGCAGTGCGAATTCTTCGACCACGTCCATGTGACCACGTGCGGCAACCTGGTCCACCAGGTGATCGGCGATGTGCTGGATGCGGGGGTGTGAGTTGCTCAACCATGGTAGCGCTAAACGCCTTGTTGACGAGGCTGCGCAGCCGGGCGTGCGTGGCGCCGTCGGCGTTCAACATGTGATGGGTGAGCAGATGGAACAACTCAGGTGCGTGCGGTTGCGCCTCACGCTCTTCACTGGTGAGGGTGCTCTCCACATTTTTCACGAAGTGCTGGTGGTCGCGGAGCGCCGCAGCGACATCCTCATAGCGCGTGATGAACCAGAGCCGGGCCAGACCATCGGCGCTGGTCCGGCAGTAGAGCGGTGCGCTGGCCCGCATGGCGGCATAAGTCGGGTATGGGTCTGCCTTGAATTGGGATCCTGTGAGCGTAAAGGGTTCTGGCGCGGCCATGCGGCTATAGCTGCGCCCTCACGACAGCAGGGGCAGTTGGCCCGGGGCTTCCGCCGCTGGGTTCGGGCGTGATGCCCATGCCATCGAATTCTTCAAGCGACTGATCCGGCCGGAAGATGACGGTGGCGCAACCCGCGGAGTCGACCTGAAAGGTGCCGCCGTTGACACGTTCATCGTCTTTGATGAGCCACAACTGGTACACATAGTCTTCGGCCAACGGGGGAAAGTTTGTCGCGCGGAGCACGGCCAGGCTGGAATCTTCCAGCCAGGCAACCTGGGCGATGGCCGCGCTATCGGCAACGGTGGGTTCCATGACATAGTGTTCGCCGGATTTTGCCACGACCGACGCCAGCAGTTCATCGCGGGTCGCCAGTTGGGTTGTCAGACTTTCCTGCTGTTCTTGCAGGATAGTGACCTGCGCCGCCAGTGCCGCCTGCTGATCCCTTGTGACTGCCAGTTCGCGTATCATCCAGCCGCCCGCCAGCACGGCTGCCAACCCCGCGGCCGCGGCGACCCACCGCGGCCAGTGCCGGGGCTTGCTGAGCGCATGGGTTGGTGCGGGCGCCGGTGAGGGGTTGGCCGGTGGTCTTGCCGCCAGCGCTGCGGCACTGACTGCCGTCGCCGCCATTGGGGCGCTGATGGCGGCGCGCAGGCGTGCTTCGAGTGCCGGCGGCGGTGTCGCCACGGGTGTACTAAATAGCAACGCCTTGGACAGATCTTGGTAGCGGGCCAATTCGCGTGCGGCTTCGGCGTCGTTGGCAAGCATTTGCTCGACGAGCCGCGCCTCGTCCGGTTCGGTCGCGCCAAGCGCATAGGCTGGGATCAGCGACCATGCCAGTTCTTTTGCTGCACCCGTCATGGGGGCAGACTTCTCTTCGAGAGCACCCAAAGGTGCTTTTGGTGTTTCCATTGGTTCCAACTAAGAACGGGTTAAAACCCCTCTTGATCAACGATTCACATTTATAAAGCTAACGATCTCTTCAGCCGCTTTGGATCGGTGACTTTCTAAGCTGCGCCTATTACGGTTTTGGACGCCGGCTCAACCTGAGCCTCATCCCAGGCCAATCGCAGTTTCTGCATCCCCATCCTGAGGCGGGTTTTGACGGTGCCTAGTGGCAACCCCAGGCGGTCCGCCAGTTCACTGTGGGTATAGCCCTCAAAAAGGCGAGTTCGATCAGTTCGGCTTGTTCCCGCGGCAGCCCGCGCAGCAATTTCCGGAGCAGTTGGCCATCGAACCAGGCGACCTGGTCTGCCGCCGAAGGGGTGCGCAGCGTATAGTCGTCGATTTCGGCTTCAGCATCCCAAGCCAGGCTGGGCTGCCGATTTTCGCGTCGCAAGCGATCGATGGCGGCGTTGCGGGTGATCGTCAGAAGCCAACTACTGAACTGGCCCAGCGCCGGATTCCAACGGTCTGGTTGGCGCCATAGTTTAAGAAAGACATCCTGCGTGATCTCCTCGGCGAGCGCAGGCTCGCGCAGCACCCGCACGGCAAGGCTAAACACCAGGTTGCCGTACTGCGTGTACAGCGTCATCAGCGCATCCTGGTTGCCTTGTGCGATTTGATCGAGCAGTATGGCTTCAGACGACGACATGTAGCATCAAAGTCCCTGATTTTTGCGACAATACGTCCCCCATTTTGGTGGCTACGGTTCGCCTTGTCAAACCTGCCAGATTCGGATCAGCTTGCAGTGCTGGCGGCGCGGGCACGCTGCCGCGCCCACTGGCGCAACGCATCGATCTCTTCTGACATCATCTGGCTGAGGGGCACGGTCTCTTGGAGCACGTCGAGCAAATCACCCATCTGCAGCGGCCGGTTCTTGTCAAATGCCTCATAGAGTCCGGCGACGACCGCCTGTTCGATCTCGGCGCCGGACAATCCTTCCGATGCCATGGCGAGCGTTGGCAGATCAAACTGGCCAGGGTCGCGATGGCGCTTTGCCAGATGAATACGCCAGATATCCGCCCGTTCCTGTGCGCTGGGCAGATCCACAAAAAAGATCTCATCGAAGCGACCCTTGCGCACCAGTTCGGGGGGCAGTTGGCTGATGTCATTGGCCGTTGCAATGACAAAGACGGGTCGCTGTTTTCCTGCAGCCACGTGACGAAACTACCGAAGACGCGGGCTGCGGTGCCGGCATCGCTGACATTGCTGGAGCCGACGCCGGAGAAACCTTTCTCGATCTCGTCGACCCAGAGCACGACGGGCGCAATGCTTTCTGCCACGCGGATGGCGTTGCGCAGGTTTTCTTCACTGGAGCCAACGAGCGAAGCGAACAAACGCCCAACGTCGAGCCGGAGCAGGGGGAGGCGCCACGTGCTGGCAACGGCACGCGCTACCAGCGACTTCCCGCAACCCTGGACGCCAACCAATAGAATTCCCTTTGGTTCCGGCAGCCCGAAGGCACGTGCTTCTTCACTGAAGGCGCGGACGCGTTTGCGCAGCCACTCTTTCAGCACGTCCAGGCCACCGACGTTTTCCATCATTTCGGTGTTATCAAAGTACTCCAGCAACCCGCTCTTGCGAATGATCTGTTGCTTTTCCGCCGTGACCGCCTCAACGGCCCGGCCATCCAGTGCGCCGCCCGCCTCGACGATAGCCTTCGCCACTGCGTTCGCTGCTTCATTTTCAGTTAGTCCGAGACATGCCTGCACCAGGCGGGCCCGCTGGCGCCGGTCAATGGTCACTTCCACCTGCTGGCTTTTCTGGAGGGCGCCTATGATGCCTTCCAGCATGGCCGTCAGTTGCTCGGGTGAAGGGAGCGAGAAATCGACAACCGTGATTTCCTTGTCGAGTTCCGTGGGAATCTTTAGGACAGGGCTCAGCAAGATGATTGTCTTGTTGCTGGCTTGTAGTGCAAACGAGGCCTCACGCAGTCGTCGTACGACGTTGGCGTCTTTGAGAAACGGGTGGAAGTCGCGCAGGACCCACAAGCAGGGTTCTTTGTCTTCCTGGATAGTTTTCAACAAGGTCAGGGGGTCGCGTTTGGCGCTATCCTCACGCTCAGGCAGGGCAGGGTTGGTGACGCCTGCCGTTGAACTCCAAAAGAGCACGCGCTTGCGCTGTTCGCGGGCGAGCGCTTCGATTTCGATGAGTGCGCGTTGTTCTTCCGGCGTTACGACCCAGAGTAATGGATAGCGGGCGGATATAGAGGTCGAGGGCCTGTTTCAAGGCAGCTCCTTCATTTCGGGTCCGTGCTCAACTGATAAATTGGGAGTACGGATACACTTGCCACTTTTGTAGTTCCTGGCCCTGGCAGTAGACACGCGTGCTTGTCCACGTCTGGACACAATCCCACAGCCCCCAGAAGCGACGCATTTCGTTGCGCCGAAAGGGGACGCGATAGATGACATGCAGATTCTCATCCATCAGTTGCTGGAAGCCAGGTTGTTTCTTCGCCTGGCGCAGCGCATATTCAAAGATATCGGAGCGGCTGTGCCCAAACTCCACGATCATGTGGGCTTTTGCGAGATCGCCGCCGGCAGGTTCGGCCTGGGTTGCCGGTTCGCCGGTCGCCACCGCAAGCGGGACCGGCGCCACCGCCGCGATCAATTCCCGCAGGACCGGTTCCAGCGCCGCGCGCAGATCGGGTTGCGGCAGTTCGAGCTTGAGATCACGGTGTTGGGTGCGCCAGGCTTTAGCAGCCCGCGCCGGTTCGTCGAGATAGGCCAGCGCGTACTGGAGCGGTTCGGCTTCCAGCACCGTTGCCAGCGTTGTGATGCGTTGCGCAATCGTATTGGGGGCGGGCAGTGCACCGGGAATGCGCCAGACTCGCAGCAGCGGTATGATCTGATCGGCGCTCAGCGGCGTTTGCAGCAGCGCCTGCAAGCCCAACGCCATCGGCCAGACGTCGGGAGCTGCCGTATCCTCGGCCAGCCATGCGGCCAGACCGGCGCCGTCCTGCGCCAGCCAGAAGGAAAGTAGCAGCGTCCGGCTGACCGAACGCGCCTGTCGCCAGGGCGCCGCACGGCTGAGGCGCGTTAACTCAACTTGCGCCAGTTGCTGCCATTGAGCGCCTTCAAACAGCCGCACTTCTAGATTCGCCAGATAGAGATTTAGGAAGGCCAACGGCGCAGCCTCCACCGGGTCGGTGAGCCAGTGCAAATAAGCGCCCGCTGCGCCGGGGTGAACCCTGAGAAGCCGAGTCCGTCCACCGGTGGTGCGGGCGTTTCTTTGGTGGTGACCTGCTGTAACACAGGATCGATCCACGCGTAGTCGTCGACCACGGATGGCGAGGCAAAAATCCGAATGGTAGGATTGTGGTGCTGTGCACGCGCCACTACTTCGGCGAACGGTGTGTCCTGACCGGCGACGCGTGCGAAGCGAGTGGGTTGGTGTGGCTGTTTGTGTTCTTTACTCACAACAAGCCATTATAGTCTATCCGCTGCGGTGCCACGGCATCAGGCGCCGCTCCAACAGCACGATGGCGAAGTAGAACCCGAGTCCGAAGAGGCTGGCGACAACGATGGCGGCCCAGGCGTTTGGGGTGCGGAGAATGCTGGCTTCCGTCTTGATATAGACGCCGAGGTAGCTGGTGGCGCCACCAAAGAACTCCAGCGACGATCGCACCGATCATGCTAAGCGCCGTGCAGATTTTCAGCGCATTGAAGATGAAGGGCAGCGCCGTCGGAAAGCGGAGTTTGGCGAAGATCTGCCAATTCGTTGCGGCGTATGAGTGCATCAGTGCGACGGCGTCAGGGCTTGCGGCGGTCAGCCCCCGCACGGCACTCACCATGGTGGGAAAGAAGCACATCACCGCGACGATGGCGATCTTGGAGGCGGGGCCGACACCAAACCACACGATGGCGATTGGCGCCATTGCCAAGATTGGCACGGAGTTGCTGGCAACGGCCAACGGCACGAAGAGGTCGGCCAGTGTCTTGGAACGCGCAACGGCCATTGCCACCAGCAGCCCCAGGCTGCACCCGATCACAAAACCGGTGAATGCCTCTAGAAAGGTGTTTAGGCCGTAGGCCAGTAGATTCATCCCATTGCTGATGAGCGCCTGGACAATGATGTGTGGCGCCGGCAGCAGGAAGGTAGGTGGATTGAAGAGAAAGACGAACAGCTCCCAAATCAAAATGATACCGAGCAGCACCACGATGGGGGCCACGATGTTTGGATTCAAGAGGGGTTTGCCGGCGCTGGTTCTATTCATGGCGCACGAACTCTTCTTTGAGCGTCTCACGCACCAACGTCACCAACTCAAAAAAACGTGGCATTTCGCGCGTTTCAAAGGTGCGGATAGGGCAGGTCCACCTCGACGACTGTCGCGATGCGCCCGGGGCGAGGTGTCATCACCACGATGCGTTGGGATAGGAAGACCGACTCGGCAATCGAATGGGTGACGAAGAGAATCGTCTTGTGTGTGCTCCCCCAGATGTCGAGCAGTTCAAGATTCATGCGTTCGCGCGTGAATTCATCCAATGCACCAAAAGGTTCATCCATCAGGAGAATCGTCGGGTCAAATGAGAGTGCCCTGGCGATAGATGCACGCTGTTGCATGCCGCCTGACAATTGCCAGGGATAGTGATTATGAAAATCCGCAATCCCACCATTGCCAATAGTTTTTCGATGCGCGGTCCCCCAATGGTCTTTGGGCTGACCCATGACTTCGAGGGGCAGCTCGGCATTGCGGACCACCGTGCGCCACTCGTAGAGCGTGGGCGACTGAAAGACAAAGCCATAGTCGCGCGCCTTGCGTGCTTCGGCGGGCTGCTTGCCGTTGATGGAGAGTGCACCCTGCGTGGGCGCATCCAGATCGGCGATCAGGCGGAGCAGGGGTTGATTTGCCACAGCCGGATGGGCCGACGAGCGACACGAACTCCCCAGGTTGGATCGCAAGGGAGACGTCCTTGAGCGCTACGGTCGTCACGTTGCCGCGAGCGTAGATCTTGGAGACGTTGTCGACGGAAATGATTGGCATGGCCGTTTTATTCCCTCCGCCACTTCACAACACGCCGTTCTACCAGCGCAACGGCGCCGTAGAAGAGGATACCGAGTATTGCAGCAGTGATGATGGTTGCCCAAAGATAGCCTGGATTAAAGGTGTTGTACTGCGATCCGATCACAATTTGGACGCCGATGCCATATTTCGACCCGACTGGCAGTTCGCCAATAATGGCGCCGATGACACTGGCCGTCGCCGAGATTTTGAGGGCAGTGAAAACATAGGGCGCTGAGTTTGGCAGACGCAGTTTCCAGAAGATTTGGTTGTTGGTCGCTGCATAGGACTTCATGAGCAGGAGCGCGTCCTGGCTGACGGCCTCCAGCCCACGCAGCGAGTTGATCGTGACTGGGAAGAAGGTCAAATAGGCGGCAATGGCCGACTTGGAGACCCAGGGCGGCGCGCCCAGCCGGCCCAGCCCCACGACGATCGCGGGCGCAATTGCGATGATCGGAATGGTCTGAGATGCGATGACGAAAGGCATCAAACCGCGCCGCGCAAAAGGCGCCTGGATGAAGAGGACGGCGAAGAGAAAGCCAACGACGGCGCCGATCGTGAAACCGGTGACCGCCTCGAGTGCAGTGTACGCGGCATTGTAGAGCAAGATCCACCAGGTGGGACCTTGCGGCGTCTGCCGGAAAAACGCCTCCACGATTTGGCTGATGTTGGGCAGCTTGTAATCTGGGATCGCAAAGAGCGCCTTGCTGCCCTGCCAGATCAGGGTCACGACAAGGAAAACACAACATAGGCTGCAATCTGCTTTAGCCAGCGCGGTGCACCTTTACCACGTGCGGATGGCGTTGATTCGGAGATTGGGATCGATTCAGACATGACGACCTGCGGCGACTAACCGGCGTTTCTGCTTGGATGCACCGCAAAAGCAGGCGGCGCATCCTGGGTGACTACTGACTAAGGCTCAAGTTGGCTGACCAATTCATACAACCGGCTCGGGCTCAATGGGATCTCGCGTATCTCCAGCCCAGGGATGTTGAGCGCGTCCTCGAGGGCCTGGGCGAAGAGTGGTCCTACCGGGATTGCGCCGGCCTCGCCGGCCCCCTTGATGCCGAGTGGGTTGAGGGGGGAGGGGGTTTCGACATGGTCCGTTTCGATGTGTGGAACCGTATCTGATGTCGGCAGCAAGTAGTCCATGAACGAGGCATTCATGAGTTGTCCGTTTGGATCAAAGACCAACTGCTCATAGAAGGCGTTGCCAATTCCCTGTGCGACGCCGCCGTGAATCTGGCCTTCCAGAATCATGGGATTGATCACGCTGCCACAGTCATGGACGACCACGTAGCGCTTGATCTCGATCATCATCGTTTCCGGGTCGACTTCCACAATCATGGCGTGAACGCCACTTGCCGTGGCGCCGCGCTCCGGTCCAAAATAGTCTGTTGCCTCCAGCCCTGGTTCAGTGCCAGGTTTCACCGCACCGCGGAGTGGATTAGCCCGCTGCGCCAGCTCTCCCAATCTGATCGAGCGCAGCGGCGCATCGGCGATGCGCACGGAGCCGTCGACCAACTCAAGTTCACTTTCGTCGGCATCCAACTCTTCGCTGGCAAATTTAAGAATCTTATTGCGCACAGCGACGGCGGCGGCATGAACCGCATTGCCGGCGACGACCGCGCCGCGACTGGCAAAGGTGCCGGCGCCCCAATAGAATTGCGCCGTATCGCCGGTCACGACGCGGACGTTACGAACATCGACCCCCAGTTGTTCGGCCACAATCTGGGCGAATGAGGTGTAGTGTCCCTGACCCTGGGTCCCGATGCCCGTGGCGACGCTGACGCGGCCGCTGGCTTCCACGGTGACCCTGGCGCCTTCGTAGGGGCCGATACCCGTGCCTTCGACGTAGGTGACGATCCCCAATCCCACCCGTTTGCCTTCTGCGCGCAATCGTGGCTGTTCCTCGCGCAGAAAGCGATCGTAGTCGATCATGGCCGCGGCGCGCTCAAGAGCGGGCAGATAGTTGCCGCTGTCGTAGACGAGGGGCGCAAAGTCCTGGTAGATGATTTCGTTGTTGTAGGGGAACTTGTTGGGTGTGATCAGGTTCCGCTTTCGGATTTCGACACGGTCGATGCCCAGTTCTCTGGCGGCGACATCCAACAGCCGCTCCATGACGAAGACGCCATGTTGGCGACCGGCGCCGCGATAGGGGGTTACGATTGGTTTGTTGGTGAAAACTGAGTGGAATTCGCTGTAGTAGTTCGGGACATCATATTGGCCCAGCAGTGTACACTGGCTATTGAGGGCAACGGTTAAGCCGTACGGCGCGTAGGCGCCGGCGTCGTGAATGAAGAGATCCTTGATGCCAAGTACTTTTCCTTTGCGTGTCAGGGCAATTTCGGCTGAGTGCACCTGGCCGCGCTCTTGCGTCGTCGCGTAGAAGTTTTCCTGCCGGTCTTCGATCCATTTGATCGGGCGATTGAGTTTGATCGCTGCCCAAGGGAGGACCACTTCTTCAGGGTAGAACATCATGATCTTGGGGCCGAAGCCGCCGCCGATGAAGGGCGCGATGACGCGCACTTGCTGCTCAGAGAGACCGAGCATGGCGGCCAGCCCATTGCGAATGGCGATTGGCGCCTGCGTTGTGTCCCAGATGGTCAGTTCCTGGTCGCGGCGGTCCCAATTCACCACGATGCCGCGGTTCTCCATCGCTGCGGCCGTGCCCCGGTCGTAGTAGAATTTACGCTCGATGACGACATCCGCCTGCCGGCGCGCCCTGGCATAGTCGCCTTTTTCCTGGACTACATGGGCATTCAGATTCTGGGCGAGACCGGCGTGGATGAGGGGCGCCTCAGGCGCCAGCGCGGTCTCAATGTCCACCACTGCCGGGAGCATTTCCACCTCAAGGAAGACCTGTTCCGCAGCGTCCTCCGCCTGGTAACGCGTCTCCGCAAGCACGACCGCGAAAGCCTCTCCGGCATGGCAGATCTTGTGTTTTGCCAGCGGCACCTGCATCCGTGGATTGAAGACAAGGTGCTTGACCGGTGGTGGCGGCACGAGGAGTGGGCCTGGTTTCCAGTAGTCGCCCAGATCTTCCGCTGTAAAGATTGCAACGACGCCGGGCATTGCCCGCGCCGCCTGCGTATCGATCTGTTTGATCGTGGCGTGCGCATAGTTCGAGCGGACGAAGGCCGCGTGCAACATGCCGGGCAGATGCACATCGTCGGTGAAGGTCGCCTGCCCTACCAGTAGCCGGGGGTCCTCGTTGCGTTTGATTGGTTGGCCAAAGTAGCGAGTTGACATAATAAGGAGTCCAATGGGCAGAACGCAGTGATTTCGGCTGCCGGACCTACTCTGGCGATTCTGCCGGCGCGTGTTGCAGATTCTGTGCTGCCAGGAGCACGGCGTTGACGATATTCTGGTACCCGGTGCATCGGCAGATGTTGCCCGAGAGCAGATCGCGGATTTCTGGCTCGGTTGGGTCCGGAGTTTCGCGGAGGTAGGGAATGAGCGTCATGAGAAAACCCGGTGTGCAATAGCCGCACTGCAGCGCGTGTGATGTCTGAAACGCCTGCTGCAAAGGATGCAGGTGATCTGGGATCGGCTGACAGCCCCTCGACCGTGGTGAGCGCATGGCCATTCGCCTGCACGGCGAACATGATGCAGGACCGCACGGCTTCACCATCCATGAGCACGGTGGAGGCGCCGCAGGAGCCGTGCTCACAACCAACGTGGGTGCCGGTGAGCAGCAACTCGTGGCGGAGAAAATCTGAAAGGAGCATGCGCGGCTCGATCGACCGTGTATAGGTCACGCCGTTTACGGTCACGGTGATCGGGTAGGATTCGATCATGAAGACTCCTTGGCACGGGCAAATGCCTCGCGCAGTGCGCGCTGTCCAAGCACGGCCACAAGCTGGCGACGATAGGCGGCGGTGGCATGGATATCCGCCATTGGCTCGATGTCCTGGTGTGCTGCCGCGCGTGCGGCCTCCAGCGTCAATGCGGCGTCGGGAGTTTTGCCAAGCAACATTGCCGCTGCCGCTGGGGCGGGCGTGGGTCCTGCGCCGACGCTCAAGTAGATCAGCCGGGCGTTGCTGCAGCGGCCCGTTTCATCCAGTTGCACGGTGGCGGCCAGGCCTACCAGCGCATAGTCGCCGCGCCGGCGCGCCAATTCTTGAATTGACCATCCGGTGCGGGGCGGCGGCGGCGGCACTTCGATCTCGAAGATCAACTCATCCGGTTCGAGTGCGGTTGTAAACAGGTCCAGGTAGAATTGGTCGGCGGGAACCCAACGCTCGCCGCGCACGCTGCGCAGTTTGAAGCGGGCCGCGAGCGCCACCATGACGGCTGGCAATTCCGCCGCCGGGTCGGCGTGCGCCAGGCTACCGCCGACTGTGCCACGATTGCGGATCTGCACGTGCGCAATGTGGGGCATTGTAGCATGTAAAAGGGGTGCATTTTTGGCCACAAGGGCGCTGCGTTCGATTGTGCGTTGGCGCGTCATCGCACCGATTCGCAGGCCGCCCGCCGGTGAGGTTTCGAGGAAAGCCAATTCACCGACACCATTCAGGTCGATCAGCACCTGTGGCTGGGCCAGCCGAAAGTTCATCGTCGGGATCAGACTTTGGCCGCCGGCGAGTATTTTCGCGTCGTACCCGAACTCGGCGATCTGCCTGACTGCGTCATTGATCGTCGTTGGCGCCACGTAACGGAAAGGTGCCGGTTTCATCGAATCTACTTCTTCTTGTTCTTTTTCTTCTTGTCCTGCGCTTCGGCAGGAACTTCTGCCAACTTTTCTGCCTTCTTGCGGCCGCGTTTCCCCTTGCCCTTGGCAGTATCGGCCATCAGTGCCCTGGCCTCGGACGCCTCCTGTTCATCCAGCCAGGCGACTGCACGGCAGAAGGCCGCTTCGCCACCTTTGAAGAGCCAGGGAAAAGCCGCCAGCGTGATACGCCGGTTGTGCAGCGCCGGATTGCCGATGTCGCCGCCGAGGTTTTCGACGTGGACGCAGTCGTGTGGGAAGAGCGCATTGTGGGTCAGTTGGTAGGCTTCGGGCGGGAAGAGGGTGTCGACATTTTCGGCGCCGAACTTTGCTTCGACTCTGGCGCGGACGCGTTGCCAATGTTCCAACCCGCCTTTGCCAAGGAAGCGTCCGATCGGAAGGTTCATCGGATGGTCGGTCGAGATCATGTCGACGCCCCAGACGTGAATCTTCTTTTCAATCAGCCATGGGACAAGACTGTGATGGGGGCCTGGATGACGATGGATATACTTCTCTTCGTCGCCATCGGGGCTTAGGAATGAGTATTTGTGCCAGCCGGTGTTGATGAACAGGATATCGCCCTCGCGCACCTCGGCGCGTTCCTCGATCATCTCCGGTGTGAAGATGTCCAGTTCATCGAGCACATCGCTCAGGTCGACGATGACGCCGGGGCCCCACAGCCACTCGATTGGCAACTGATCGATCGTTTTGCCGTTTGTCACGAAGTGACGCGGTGCATCCAGGTGCGTGCCCATGTGATTGGATGTCTGGATGTATTGGGCGTTGACACCATGTTCGGACTTGCGCTTGAAGTACTTCACCTCAAACGGTGGATAAAAGGGCCAAAAAGAGCAGTCCTGGTTTAGCGGCTGTGAAAGGTCGAAAATTCTCATCATCGGTCATCCCCCTATCAAGCGTGTACATTGGTTTGCTGTGCGTCGCGCGCCCACTTTAGTTTGTAGGCTGCGCCTTCATGCGCGCTAGAATTCCCATCAGCTTTTCATTGCCGCCTGCGGGCGGGCGCCAGTCGACATTTACGACGGTGACGCCCTGTTCCGTAAGGCTGGTCGCAAATGATTCCAATCCGACATTGATAACAGCAAGCGGCGAGGCTGTTGCCGCACTGGAGACCAGGGGCAGGTCGGTGGCGGGGCCAAGCGCCAACATGATTTCACCGGCACGGCGCACGGCGGCTTCGTTGCTGGTTTCAACGCGCACGCCGGCTGCACCCAACTTTTCAATTTGCGCTGCAAGGTCCTGTGGGTCTTCATCGGTGCCGACGACGACTGCAATGAGTTCAAGGCGCCGGCCGTCTGCTTCAGCCAGGGTGCGCGCCCGCACAAGGGCGGGCGCCAACTCACCCGCCGGATCGGGATGGGCGCCATCGCCGAGCACAACGTCAAACAGCAAGACAGCGGTTTCCGGATCCGCCGCTTCCTGCAGGATGCGCTTGATGCGCAGGTCATTGTCCATCATGGGGTGGAGCCGACCTACTGTAAACTCGTCTTCACCCAAATCAACAATCGTGTGTTCGTGGCTTTCGGTTGCCCTGGCCAGTTTGAACTTTTTGTCGAGGGGCGCGTTGGAATAGACTGCCGGCAGATAGTCAGCCAGGAGCAACTGCGCCTCATAGGCGAGTGTGCCCCCGGAAAATACGCCACGCAAGTAGCGCTGTCCGGGCGCAAATCCGCGCTCCTTCACCAGTGGCCGCGCGTCCTCAAAGGCTGCGAGTTCAACCGCGAGGTTGGCGGCGCCGTCAAGGGTCGGTGCAAAGTAGACATTGCCCTGCATCTGTTCCACGGGACGATAGCCGATGAAATCGATGACAACCGGTTTTCCCGCGGCGCGTGCTATGCGGATAAGATTTTCCGCGACGCTGGGAGCGGGTGGCTTGGAGATGATGACGATGACCTGCGTCGCCGGGTCGGCTGCTAAGAGGGCAAGCGACTGGCGCGTAGTGACTGCGCCGACCGCTTCGGAAAGGTCCCGTCCGCCGGCGCCAAAAGCATGCGAGACGCCGCCGCCCAATTGGTGGATACGTGCGGTCACCAGTTGCAGCCCGGTGCCGGAGGCGCTGACCAGGCCAATCGACCCACGGCGCACGCGATTGGCAAAGCCGAGACCGGCGCCGCTGACAATCGCCGTGCCGCAATCTGGGCCCATGACGAGCAGGCCCTGCTCGGCAGCGGTGCGCTTAAGTTCGATTTCGTCGGCAAGCGCCACGTTGTCACTATAGAGGAAGACATTTTGCCGAGGCGCAACGCATCGCGGGCGACCGTCGTGGCAAAGCGTCCTGGCACCGAAATGAGCACCCACGCGGCCTGCGGCGTCTGCCGCACGGCAGTATCGAGACTGCGTGGGCGGAAGTCGCTCGCTGTGGCCAGTGCCTTGCGCGCCAGCAGGGCATCGACTGCAGCGAGTGCAGCTTCGGCCGCGGCCGCGCTGTCGCTCCGCAGCGCAATGATGAGATCTTCTGGCCCGGCTTTTCGCCCTGCATCATCGAGGAGCCCGCTCTGGGCGAGGACATCTTTGTTGGCGGCGGCGCCCATGACGACGCCGGCGTCAGCGATGCCGGGCAATACCGCCAGTGCGCGCTGCAATTGCATCAGCACCACTGAATCGTAGTATGCGCCTGGGCGAATCTGGCTGATAAGCATGTTTGCACGCAACGGGTTCGTTCGCGCTGTCACCGACGTTGGTGAAAGCATGTAAAAATGGATTGCCGCATTCTAGCGACCGGATGGGCGGCTGTCAATCGCGGTTTTCACGCTTCGTTGACAGTCGCGCGCTGGGAGACTAGAATGGCAGACCATTGAAGCGCGCCGGCGCCGGCCGGACGTACACCATTGTAGGCAGGAGCACACCGCATGCAACTCGAAGGAACTCACCTTTTTGCCGCACCGCCCCAGGTTGTTTGGGAGGCATTGATGGATCCGGCAGTGCTGGCCGGCGCACTGCCGGGCGGCGAGCAGTTGGAAATGGTTGGCCCCGATGCCTACCGCGCCGTGATGAACGTCAAGGTAGGTCCCGTGCAGGGGCGGTTCGACGGTAGTATTGTGGTGTCTGACATCGTGCCTGTGGAAAGCTACAAGATGAAGGTCGATGGGCAGGGGGCTCCTGGTTTTCTTACAGGGGAAGGATCGCTCATGCTGGAAGATGTGGACGGCAGCACCCTACTGCGCTATAGTGGGGACGTGCAGGTGGGTGGGCGCATTGCCGGAGTCGGGCAGCGGCTCATTGAAAGCACCGCCAAATCATTGACAAGACAAGGGTTGACGGCACTCGATCAGACGATTCAGTTGCGCGTTGCCGCCCCGGCGGAAAGCCGCCTGGAAACTCCGGCCGAGTTGGCGTCGGAGCCAGTTGCGACGCCGCCGGGCAGCGTGCAGCCTGCGCCGGCAAGACCGGTCTATGGTTCTGTCGCCCAGTCGTCAATGGTCGGTGTGGCCACCGAGGTGACGCGTGATGTCATCAGGGACCTTGCGTCTGACTATATCCCGCCGGACAAACAGGAACGCGTCCTTTATTTTGGTCTAGGCGCGCTGGCGATGCTGCTGTTTGTTATCCTGGTGCGACTTGTGCAGCGAGACTGAGGCGCGGGCATGGAAGAAGAACATCGTTTTACCAATCGTGAGATCGCCGACATTTTGGCCGGTGTGGGTGCGCGTCTTCAGATCCTTGACGCCAACAAGTTTCGTGTGATTGCCTTCCAGAATGCGGCGGAAAACATCAGGAACCTGGCGCAAGACATCAATACATTGGATGAGCAGGGCGCGCTGAAGAGCATACCCGGGGTGGGTAATGCGTTGGCTGACGCCATCCATGCGCTGTTGGCTGATGGCTATGACGCGGAATTCGATGCGTTGGCGGCGCAGGTGCCTCAGGGTGTCGTCGATATGATGCAGATTCCGGATATGGGGCCCAAAAAGGCGAAACGGCTATGGGAGGAACTCGGGATCGATAGCGTTGAAGCCTTGCGTGGCGCAGCGGAGCGCGGCGAATTGCGAGACCTAAAGGGGTTTGGCGCAAAGAGCGAAGAGAAGATCCTCAAAGGCATTGAGTTGATCGGCCAGCGCACCGACGAACGCTTGCCGATCGGGGTGGTGCGTCCGCTGGCTTTGGGACTTGTGGCCGGGCTGGAGCATGCGCTGCCGGCGCACACATTGCAGCGGATTGAAGTTGCCGGAAGTCTGCGCCGATGGAAGGAAACGATTGGGGACGTCGACATCCTTTGCGTCAGTGCGGATGCGGCTGCCGTAATGGCTGCCTTCAAGAACTTGCCTGAAGTTTCGCGCGTGGGTAGTGGCGAGACAAAGACGAGTGTTGTCCTGGGCAACGGTCTCCAGGTTGACCTCCGCGTCGTTGATGCCCAGCATTGGGGCGCCGCACTGCAATATTTCACCGGCAGCAAGGAGCACAACGTTGCGGTTCGTGAATTGGCGCAGAAAAGCGGCTGGAGTCTCAACGAATATGGGCTTACGGCCACGGACGACGGTGAGGCGCCGGCAGGACAGGTGCTCTTTTTCCCCAGCGAAGAGGAAGTCTATGCCTTTTTAGGTCTTGAGTGGATCCCGCCGGAACTGCGCGAAAACCGTGGCGAGGTGGCGGCAGCCCGGCGCAATGGACTGCCCCGCCTGATTACCCGGGCCGACATCCGCGGTGAGTTGCATGGCCACACCACCTGGAGCGACGGCACGGAGAGCGTGGCGGCGATGGCGGCGGCCGCAATGGCGCGCGGTTACCGATATTGGGCGGTGACCGACCATAGCGTCGGGTTGGGTATCGTCCAGGGCGTAGATGGTGAACGCCTGCGCAAGCAGCGCGCGGAGATTGATGCCGTCAACAGCCAATGGGCCGAAGAAGGGATTGATTTTGCCCTGCTGCAAGGCTCTGAAGTGGAAATTCTGGCTGACGGCACGCTGGGCCTGCCTGACGACGTGTTGGCGAAGCTTGACGTGGCGGTTGCCAGTATCCATAGTGCGCAGCGACAAGATCGCGACACGATCACGGCGCGCACGTTGCGGGCCATTGAGAACCCGTACATTGACATCTTGGGCCACCCTACGGGACGGCTACTCGGTTCCCGGCCACCCACTGAGCTCGATATGGAGCGGGTGCTGGCGGCATGTGCTGCGACCGGGACCATTGTCGAGATCAATGCGAATCCGGCGCGATTGGATGTGAATGACATCTATGCCCGCCGGGCGATCGAACTCGGCTGCAAAATCGCGATCAACTGTGACGCTCATGCGGCCGTTGAGATGAATTTGCTGGAATACGGTATTGGTGTCGCCAGACGGGCGTGGCTTACGGCCGCCGACGTCGTCAATACCCTTCCACCGCAAGCACTGTTATCCCAGTTGAAACGTAACCGCCGCTCTGCGTAATGAAAGTTGGCTATCGATGCGACACACTCTTGGTATCTGCCTGGTGCTAAGCGTTGCTCTCTGCTTGGCTGCGGCGTGTGGTCCGGCGCCCCAAACCGCTGACCCGGTGGCAATTAGTGCGGTGACGGGTGGCATGCAACTGCCACCGTTGGTGGGTGACAACGGTGGGGTTGACGCAAACCTGGGGCCTGTAACCGAGCCACTTGTCGCCGGTGAAGGCGATGAAGTCACCGTCGTGACCGGTGGGGGGGAACCGATTTTACCTACCCTGGAGCCTGATGCGCCAGCCACGGTTGCCCCGCCGACCGAAGTCGCGCCAACCGTTGAGCCGCCGCTGCTCGTAACCGGCCAGCAGGTTTCTGTCATAGGCTCGCTGCGCTTGTACGCCGATGCCGATCCTGATTCGCTGACTTTGGCCGAATACAATCCAATCGCTATCTTTATCGTGGTAGAACCCACGGCGGACTTCGCCCATTACCCCGTTGAAATCAACGGGGTGCGCTGGTATCGTGTGCGCGCCGAGGATGGTCTCGTTGGCTGGGTGATGGCAGACGGCGTGAACCCGGTCAAGCCGAACTAGCCCACCGTTGCCGCAAACGGATAGCGTGGGCTCAGGGTTTGACGGCCCAGTCCGCCTGCCGCAGGTCTGGCCAACCCAACGCAATCCGGCCGCGGCCCTGCTCGACGCTGAGCACTTCCACTTCGATGATGTCGCCAACCCCCAGGACGGCCCCGTCGGGAAGGCGGCTGCGGTGTAGCAGTCCATCCTGCTTGACGCCGATATCGACAAAAGCGCCAAAGTCGACGACGTTGCGCACGGTTCCCATCAGCCTCAGCCCCGGTTTCAGGTCATCCATGGAGAGCACCTCGCTGCGCAGGATCGGTGCGGGCACGTCTTCGCGCGGATCTCGGCCCGGGCGCACCAACTGTTCGAAGATGTCGGCCAGGGTTGGTTCGCCGGCGCCAAGTTGAGTTGCGATTTGCGGCAGTGTCACCCGCGTGCGCAAAGCGGTGAGGGATTCCAGGCGCACGGGCGCCGGCGCCGTCATTTCTACGCCTGCCAATTTGAGCACCTGGCGCGCAGTCGCATAACTTTCCGGATGAATGGCGCTTGCGTCCAGCGGTTCACTGCCCTCGCGGACGCGGAGAAAGCCAGCCGCCTGTTCAAATGCCTTTGGCCCGAGTCCGGCCACCTTTTTGACGGCAGCGCGGTTTGGAAAGGGTCCTTGCTCATCCCGATAGGCGACGATCTTTTCCGCCAGTTTTGGCCCCACGCCCGCGACGTAAGTGAGCAGTGCCGGCGATGCCGTGTTCAAGTCAACACCGACCTGATTGACGGCGCTTTCAACCACCCCGTCCAGCGTGCGGCTGAGGGCCTTCTGATCGACATCATGTTGGTAGAGCCCGACGCCAATGGACTTGGGGTCGATCTTAACGAGCTCGGCCAGTGGATCCTGCGCACGCCGGGCGATCGATACCGCTCCACGCAGACTCACGTCGAGGTCTGGCAACTCAGCCCGCGCCAGGGTGGATGCGGAATAGACGCTGGCGCCGGCTTCGTTGACGATCAAATACTGGAGATTAGAGACTTGAGATTGGAGATTGGAGATCGCGGCGCCAGTCCCCAATCTCCGATCTCCAATCTCTGATCTCCAATCTCTAATCATCTCTGCCACGAGCATTTCCGTCTCGCGTGAGGCCGTGCCATTGCCGATGGTGATGAGGGTCACGCGGTGCTGCTCGATCAGTTTGCGCAACGCCGTCGTTGCCTCGCGGCGTTGGTTCTGTGGTGGGTGCGGATAGATCGTTGCCGTGGCCAGCAATCGACCGGACGGGTCCACCACGGCGACTTTGCTCCCGGTGCGAAAGCCAGGGTCAATGCCCAACACCGTATGGCCTGCCAGCGGCGGCTGATTAAGCAGCCCGCGCAGATTGGCTGCAAAGACCTGGATTGCATGCTGTTCGGCCTGCTCTGTAAGATGGTTGCGAACATCGCGTTCGATTGATGGCAGCAAGAGGCGCTTGCCAGAATCGTCGGCTGCACTCCGCAACTCATCCGCCCATGGCGAGCGTGGGTTGATCGGATAGACGCCAAATATGGCGCCGTGCCAGTCCCGCTCCTGTACGTCAAGATGGACGCGCAGCACCTTCAGCGTTTCGCCGCGGTTCAGGGCAAGAATTTGATGGGGGCGAATGCGGTCGACCCGCAGCTTGAAAGCGTAATAGAGCTGAAAGACGCTGCGTTCGTCCTCGGCATCGTCGATTTTGGTGGCGGCAACTTCCCCAAAGCGGAGCGCTTTGTCACGCAACACGGCGCGTACATTGGCATTGTCGCTGATGGCTTCGGCGACGATGTCACGGGCGCCGGCCAGCACTGACTCTACGTCGGGCGCCCCCTCGCAAACGAACGCCAACGCCGCCGCAGCCGGCGCCTCCGAATGACGGTCCTGGGCCAGAATTCGCTCCGCCAGTGGCTGTAGTCCAAGTTCTTTCGCGATAGTTGCGCGGGTGCGTCGCTTCTGCTTGTAAGGGGCGTAGAGGTCTTCCAGTGCCGTGCGCGCCGTCGCAGCCTCGATTTGGAGGCGCAACTCGGGCGTAAGCTTGCCCTGCTCATCGATTGCGGCGAGGATCGTTGCGCGGCGATCATCAAGTGTGCGCAGACTTTCGAGCAGCGTGACGATTGACCGCAGTTCTTCTTCGTCGAGCGTGCCGGTCGCTTCTTTTCGATAGCGCGCAATGAAAGGCAGCGTATTGCCGGCGTCGAGCAACTCGATTGCCGCCCTGACGCGGACTCAGCAAGTCCCAGTTCACTCGCAATACGCACCGAATAGGTAGCCATTGGTATACTTCCTCGTAGTAGCGTGGATTGACAAACAGCGTCGAAATCATACCATAGTCTTTCGCATGCGGACTTTCGCACCGCCTTGCGCGCTTTCAAAGCAGACTTGACCTGCGAATCACAAGAGAAAAGGGGCGGTTTATGGCACAGCGCATGATGCGGGCGATTCGGCAGATGGTCTTTGGCGGACCTGAGGTGTTGGTGCACGGTAAGGTGGCGATGCCGGCTTTGCGCCCGCGTGACCTCCTGGTGCGGGTTGCCGCCATTGGCGTGAACCCAGTCGACGCCAAGCAACGGGGTGGTGGTCTGGCCGGTGCGCCGGTGCCGAACCCACCGCGGATTCTGGGGTGGGATGGTGCGGGGTGGTGACAACCGTTGGCGCGGAGGCCAGCAAGTTCGCGGTGGGTGACGAAGTCTATTTTGCCGGCGACATCACACGTCAGGGGTCCTATGCGGAGTTTGTGGCGGTCGATGAGCGACTTGTTGGGCGCAAGCCACGACGACTGAGCTTTGACGAAGCCGCTGCCGTGCCGTTGACGGCGCTGACGGCGTGGGAGGGGTTGATCGAGATGATTCAGGCTGACCGTGGTGATGCCGGCACCGGTGGTCGCGTCTGCCTGATCGTGGGTGGGGGCGGCGGCGCAGGCTCGATGGCAATCCAGATTGCCAAGCAGGTTTGTGGGTTGCAGGTGATCGCCTCGGCATCCCGGCCCGATTCCGCGGCGTTCTGCAAACGTATGGGCGCGGATATCGTGATCAATCACCAGCACCCGATGGTGGATCAGATCACTCAGTTGGGCATGAGCGGGGCTGACTACATCTTTAGCACTGCCAGGCTCGGCAATTTTCCGGATCTTGTTGCGTCACTCAATCCTCTGGGCAAGATCTGCTGCATACTGAGCGGCGATGAGGCGAAGCGTCTTGACGTCAGTGGCTTGTTTCCGATTCGGGGCACATTGGCTTTTGAGTTGATGTTCACCCGGCCGCGCACTGGACTTGAGTTGGAACGCCAGGGCGACATTCTCGACCGCGTGGCAACGTTGATCGACGGAGGGACCCTGGTCTCGACGATGACGCACGTGTACCCTTGGACGAGTGTACAAGAGGCGCACCGGGCGATCGAGACTGGTCACACAGTCGGGAAGATTGTGATGCGGGTTGACTAGGTGTTGGGCACTGGCTTCAGGCCAGACGAGCTACACCGGAATGGCAAGCTCGTCTGGCAACACTGGAGAGGAGAAAGAAGAGATTGTTACTTACCTTTGGATTTGCCCACGCGGCCAAGTGCGAGTAGACCCGCCACGGCGCCGGCGCCAATTGCACCGACGGTGATCCAGCGCTTGTCGAAGCTGCCGCTCGCTTTGACGCCTTTGGCCATCACGGGAATGTCTTGTAGCTTGCGCTGCGCCTCGGCGCGTGCGCGGGCGAACAACTCGGGATCGGCCCGATATTGATCGGCCAGTGCGCGCTTTTGCGCAAGATCCTCATCGGTAATGTACTGTTCGAAGGAGCGCAGACCGGCCAGTTGGAAGTCGTGTTTCAATGAGAGCTTGTAGATTTCCTTGACCCGCTCCATGGTGATGTTGCGGCCCAGCGTGTAGTCTTCGAAGCGACCATCCATTGCCAACAATGCTGTCTCGGCCAGGCAAGCGTAGGACGTCTTGGGCGGCAGCCCAATGTCATATCCAAAGTCGATGTCGCCGGGGATGAGTACTTCGCCGCTTTCAATGACCAGGACATCGGGCCGCAGCGCCGCCTCTTTGGGATTGATGTCCGGCGGTCGGGCCCCGTCACAGATGACCGCACCCAGTTTGCACTTTGTGATGTCAATGACCCGTTGGCCGAAAGCCGAAGTGGCGGTGATCACGAGATCGCAATCACTGATGAGGTCGCCCGCTTTGGTGGCGATAGTCACTTCGGCGCCGGGCGTCTCGCGCTGAATCGTGCGCTTCAATTCAAGTAGCTTTTCAGGCTCGATTGAGACAAGCACGACGTTGCCGATGGCCTGGGCGATCAGGCGGGAGCAGACCGACGCAATCGAGCCGGTGGCGCCCACGATCATCGCCTTGCCCTTGCTCAAGTCGGTGGCGCCCATCAGTTGCACTGCCTTCTTGGCTGCCTCCAGCGTCATGGCAACGGTGAGGCTATTGCCACTTGTGATCGCGATATCGGATTCATGGGCGATGGTGATGCCAGCGTCACCCACCACGCTGGTGAATGCACCCAGGCCAAGGATGCGAGCGCCTTTGCGTTCCGCCATGCGGGCAACCTGATTGATCTGCCCGTAGCTGAAGGAGGCGTCGTGTTTCATCATCTGGCGCGGGGTTGCGCCAAGAGTGTAGAGGTAGCCTTCGATGCGTTGACCTGTCGTCGGTGACTTACCGCCGGTGATTCTAGAGACATACATCGGCGGCATATAGGCAGCCGTCCATTCCACCAGGTCATCCGGCAGGTATTTCGTCCAGCGGAAGATCGGATGCTTGTGGATGAAACTCACATTGAGTGGATGGATGACAAACGAGAACTTGTTGATGCCTGCTTCATCGGGCTGAAGGTAGCGGATACCGGGTGTCCAGTGGATGTCGGCCATCAGATCCAGATAAGTGTCTTCGCTGAGTGGCATTGATTCATCGCGGCGCAGGGCGACGAGCACGGCCTCGACGACGGCCGCCGGCCACTGGCCAAGGTCATTCGTGCCGTCAAGCGACGGCATGAGGGTGACCAGGATGCTGACGCCGCGCTGGCGCAGATCGTCGACATCTTCCTGGGTGGCGCATTCGGCGATGATCGTCTTGCGCTTGAGTTGCTGCGGTGCATAGCGGCGAATCGCGCCGATGTCGCCGGCGATGACATCTGCCCAGAGGAATGGATCGTCGGACCGCTCATGGTGTGGGGTGCCGGCTTCGGGTCTGAGGCGGCGGAATGGTGCGTCGTCGAGGCGTTCGAGCGTCGGGGCGGCCGTCTGTTCGAGCGTCTGCTTTGAGCCGACCAGCGGCAGGTAAGGCAGCCCAAAGTAGATAATCGGATCGGCGTAGCGGACCTTTTCGGTATGGCGCACGAGCGCCTGAGCGAGCCCCGAGTGATTCAACCCCGGCGCCAAAAGCACGCGTTTCTCAGCAAAGATGCCGGGCTGAGCGCGATCGGCCAGAATGACGGCCCAGCGTTCGATGCCGCCACGGATGCCGCTGCCATCAACGAGCGGCGTCAATTTGGCTTCACCCACCAACTGTGCTCCCAATTTGTGGGGGCGGGTGGTCGCCCCAAGTTGGAGTTGGGCGGGCAAACCATCGAGCGCGATGCAGTCGACCTTGCCGTCGACCTCAGCGATCAATGCTTTTGCTTTTTCGACGTCACCGCCACAGGCGAACAGGCGCACATGCACCTTTTGATCGAGTAAGGTCAGGGTCGCTTCGGCGTCAGTATCGCCGATCGTGATGACTGCGATTTCTTTCATTGCTTTCACCTTATCACCCGTAGGCTGGAATTTGGCGACGCAACGGGCGCGCGCCGGCGCTTTCGGCCTATCCAATGTAACAAGGTGAGGCGTGCGATGTAAGTTACGGTTGACCCGCAATGCACGGGACGGTTGTCAACAAGCGAATTGGTCGCTCCAGCTTTCGCAGTGTGCGGCAAACCGTAGGCAGTCCATGCCAAAATAGTGCGCCGGGCCTGTAAGGGTGAGACCTGACTTGAGCAGAACACGTTGTGAGGCGGTGTTGTCGGGGTGGGTGATGCCGATGATTGTGGTGATTTCCAAATCTAGAAAACCATACATCAGCGATGCGGTCGCAGCCTCGGTTGTGATGCCCAGTTTCTGAAACCTCTGGTCAATCAGGTAGCCGACTTCGATTTCGTCTGTGTCAGGTAAATACTGCAGACCGCACCAACCGAGCAATTGATTGGAGTCGCGGAAGACAAGCGCCCACCAGCCATAGCCATGCCTGGTCCAGTGTTCGATCTGGTTATTGATCATCCGATCGATGCGTTCGGGCGTCGGAGGCGTGGGATTGGGGAAATATTGCATGATCCCCGGTTGATTCGTGATGCGGAGCAGGTCCGGTGCGTCGTTCAGCGTGAATGGGCGCAGTAGCGCCTGTGCAGTTTGCAGCGTGATCATGGTTGTTCTTCCTCGTGGGGCGGTGGGCGTAAAGGTTTCCAGGCCGTCGCCGATGTTTGATCTATAAATTCCAGTGTAGCAAAGATCACGCAGGAAGCGTACCTGCGCACCAGGCGCGGATACGGGAGGTAGCGGGGGGCCTGGTGACGTGTTGGGCGCCGCGGTGCGTCGCACGGTGCCAATGCTGGTGACCGAACGTACAACCTGTGCACCGTGCGTCGCACCAGGCGCGGAATGAATCGCGCCCGGGAACCGCATAGGCCAAATGGCGCGGGGCAGGCGCGCTGTCTGGCGCATTCACCCGCACTGCCCAACATGATAAGCTGGTTCCATCACGGGTTGACACCTGTAGGCGCAGTCTACAGCGCCGATGTAAGCCGGGACATGCGGCAAGAAGGTAGGTGAGCGATGGTGATGAACGGGTCGATGATGGGCGATTGGGGTTGGTCCATGATGTTCTGGGGCGTGTTTGGCTCGGCACTTGTGGTGTTGGCAGCGGCGGTTGTGGTCTGGCAACTAATGGGCGGTAACCAGCGACCGTCTTCAAACCTGGAGACGCCGGAGGAGATCATCCGGCGGCGATTGGCGCTCGGACAGATCTCACTGGAGGAATATGAAAGACTTGAGAGCCGCCTATCGTCGGGTGCTCAATCCCACATGCCAACCGCAGTTCATGGGGAGTCAGCCAGATGAGTGGTCATAGGCTCGTGATGGACTGGGTGAGTTCCGTTGTGTCCGTACGAAAATCATCGATGCACCGCACTCATCTGATTTCGCTGTTGTTGGGGTTGGCGCTGCTGCTTGCCGCCTGTGGCGGGCAGCGCGCTCTTCCCCAGATTGACGAATCGAAACTGCCGCAGTTCTTGGCGTCGGCTCCGAGCCGTGTGCGTGAGGCCTATCGATATGCTGCCGCAAACCCAGACGAAATGCAGAAGTATCCATGCTACTGCGGCTGCAACCACATGGGACATACGAGCAACCTCAGTTGCTATGTGAAGGACATCGACGTCAAAGGTGCAATCACGTTTGACGAGCATGCTACGAGCTGCGGCATCTGTGTTGACATCACGCAGGATGTGATGCACATGACGCAGGAAGGCAAGGCGCCGGCCGAAATTCGCACCTATGTTGATGCCCAGTATTCGGCATTTGGCCCGTCAACTGACACACCACTGCCGTGACTACCGGCGCTGCGAGCACAAGAAAGGACGTTGAATGAGCAAATATGGAGCAGTGAGCAATCAGCCTAAGAAAGCGACAAAAACGCGGCACTCCTGGCTGTTGTGGGCGATTGCGGGTGTATTGATATTGGCTGTGCTTGGCGCTGCGATGTGGTTTGTGCAGAGTCAGGAGCGAAAGGTTGCGTTCACCCCGGAGGTGACGGGTCAACCCAAAGCCAGTCTCGACCAGGTGGCATTTGACTATGGAGACGTGCAACTGGGGAGAACGATCGAAACGGTGTTTAGGGTCAAGAATACGGGTGATCGTGATCTCTCGATCGTGGGTGAGCCAAAGGTTGAGGTGGTGGAGGGGTGCTGACCACCCCGCGCCGTCGTCGGTTCGACGACACTTAAGCCAGGTGATGAAACGACGGTAGAGTTGAAGTTTATGATGCACGCAGGAATGGATGGCCAACACGACTTTCGTGTGCACCTTCTGACCAATGATCCGGCAACACCGGAGCAGGAGGTCGTCATCCGCTCCAATTGGATACCGTAGCCAAACGCCTACGGAAACCGCACCCGGCGCACTGGCCCGCGCCGGGTGCGGCGCGCCTGGTCACTGCATGCGTATCTTTGGTGATGGACATGGATAAACAAGTTATGCGCTTCATGGCGCCTATGTTGTCTTTTTGCGGTCATGGCCAGCTTGATCGGCTTTCAGCGCCAGCAGTTTGGCGGCTGGGGTGTACGTACCGTCGACGTTATGGCCAATGTTGCAGAGTCTGGCGGCTTCCAGCCCGACCACATTGAGGTTAGCGCAGGCGAAACCGTCGTGGTCAGGTTTCACACCAAAGATGTGACGCATGGTGTCGCGCTTGGCCCTGGTCTTGATGTGGATCTTGGTGACATTGCGCCGGGCGAAGTGAAAGCAGTCAAGCTGACCTTCGACGAGGCAGGAACCTTCACCTTTTACTGCAATCGCTGGTGCAGCCCGAATCACTGGCGTATGCGCGGCATTATCGCAGTGAGCAACAGCCACGGAACGACGCCGGGCGCACCACGCGACCCGGTCATTGAAAATCTCATAGCCGAGGGCGTCGACATTGATAGCGCCGTGCATGAGATGACTCGGCCAGTGGACACTCAGCCGGTGCGACCTTCAATTGTGCGCGGCGCAGCGATCCGTAGTACCTTTTCCATTCCGGCAGAACTGACAGCGACAGCTTGGCGACGCACGCATGCTCCCGAGGAAGGCAGCGCCCTGCTTGCGCAGGCGAACTCCGCAATATCCAGCGCTGACCTGGAAGACATCGTCGCCTCCTTCTGGGCAAGTGCCCCTGATGGCTTTAATGCAAGGGCGACGGCAGGGCTATATGCAAAGAACTGCGCATCTTGTCATGGTGCACAGGGCGCCGGCGATGGACTGGCTGCCGGCCTTGCCCAGCAGCCACCGCCCTCATTCGCCGATCCGAACAGGATGGTGGCGCGCCGCAACGATGTGCTCTACGCAAAGATCCGGCGTGGCGGTATGGGCACGGGCATGCCGAATTTTGGGACCCTCTTCACGCCTGAAGAAACGTGGGATCTGGTGCACCTCCTGCGGAGTTTTTCGACTCAGGAAGGAGCCGGCGAACGGCGGTAGTTGTAGGCCGAAGATCGGCAAGGGCTGCCTCCCCCGGTGTGAACTACGGCTGACCGCGCCGATCGGTGCGGTGGCGATTATGCCAAATGTCGCTGGACGCGCCGCGTTGGCAGGCGTACGCTTCAGGCTACGAACACGAAGCGGACTGACTTTGCGGGAAAGACGATGCACGTGGACAGAGACACACCACTTGAGGACACAGCCACCAAACAAGATCTGGCGCCGATGTCTACCAATGACTCTGAGCAGCGCACTACTGACGAAGCACCCCGCACAAAATCCTCCGGCATTCGCCGCGGACTCTTCATTGCTCTGACAGTCGCTACAATCTGCGCCGCACTTGGGTTTGTTGGAATCGTTGGACTCAACCTGTGGGGCGGCGGCGAGCGCACACTCGTCGCAGAACAGCTTGCGCTATTGGAACGGGGCAGTGACGCACCCGTCACCATCACAGCGCAGAACGCGCACTTTCTTCTTAACCTGTTGTGGGCGTTTGGGCTTGCGAACAACCGGACGCGAGCTGTTCTCCGGCGTCGGTTTCCACGCTGTAAACAAGTGGCTTGGCGACAACGGCTATCTCGACTCAATCCCAGTGATCGGGCCGCAGTGTGGCGCCTGATTACTTATGTGCGACGCAACGGTGTTCGCCGCAAAAGTTGGGCATTGATCGCCACGATGATCGTGCTGAACGACATTAATAGTGCGCCCATTGCCGGGGATAGTTCGATTCCCCAGGGCGCCAGAACACCAGCTGCGAGTGGCAGCGCCACAATGTTATAACCGGCGGCCCACCAGAGATTTTCGACCATCTTCCGGTATGTGGCGTGGCTGAGTGCAATCGTGCTGACGACTGCGCGCGGGTCACTTTCCGCCAAGATGATGCCCGCCGATTCAATCGCCACGTCTGTGCCTGCGCCAATGGCGATGCCGACATTGGCGCGCGCCAGCGCCGGTGCATCGTTGACACCGTCGCCTACCATGGCGACGACTCTACCACCTTGCTGCAACTGCGCCACTTTGGCGTCTTTGTGTTCAGGGAGAACCTCGGCAAAGTAGGTGTCAATGGCGAGATCCCGAGCGACTGCAGCGGCGACGGCTTGACTGTCGCCGGTCAGCATTGCAACTTCCACCCCCATGGCGTGCAAGTCGCGTACGGCTTCTTTGCTTTCTGGACGGATCACGTCGGCGATGGCAAACGCGCTGCGTACCTGGCCGTCAGTCACCAAGTAGATGACGGATTCGCCGCGCGCGCCCGCCGCTTCAGAAAAGCGTTCTAGTCCAGGTGGTGGCGCAACCTGCAACAGTTCGAGAAGTCGCGGTCCACCCAGGTAGACCGCCTTGCCGTTCACTTGGACCTGTACGCCTCTGCCTTGGATCGCCTTAAATTCCGTCGCCGGAGGCGGCGCAAGTTGCCGTTCACGCGCTGCGTCGCGTATGGCCCGGGCAATGATATGCTCTGAATCACCTTCGGCAGCGGCCGCGAGTGCGAGCAATGCCTCTTTCTCATTTTCGGGCTCGCTTTCCCATGCCACAAGGCCCTGTCTTCCTGTGGTCAGCGTGCCGGTCTTGTCGAAGACAACCGTGTTGATCTGCCGCGCTTCTTCCAACGCCAGGCGCTTCCGTACAAGAATGCCATTGCGGGCGCCCAACGCAGTGCTGATGGCAACGACCAGGGGCACCGCCAGCCCGAGGGCATGTGGGCAGGCAATCACAAGCACGGTTACCACGCGTTCGACGGTTGCCATATCAAGGCCTGTCAGCATCGTCCAGATGAGCGCGGTCAGACCGGCTACCGTCAGCGCTACATAGAACAGCATGCGTGCAGCCCGATCGGCGAGGAGTTGCGTTCTGGATTTACTGTTCTGTGCCTCGGCGACGAGTCGCATAATGCCTGACAAGGCCGTTGCCTCGCCGGTGGCCATCACCTGCACGCGCAAACTGCCGGCGCCGTTGATTGCGCCGGCAATTACGCGTGCGCCGGATGATTTCTTGACCGGTTTTGACTCGCCAGTGAGCATGGATTCGACGACGTCAGATTCACCGCTGACGACGATTGGTTGGCGCATGCGGAGTTCGGGGCGAGCCATCTGCAAAAAAGGGATGCCACCGATGAAGAAGATCACAGTGGCGAAAAGCGGTGCAACAAAGGTGCTGCCGGGGAACGCAGGTGGATGGAACCCCAACCACATCTGCAGCATCGCGCTGTAGAGCAGCACCGGCACGGAAAGGATCAGACAGATCCAGAACCGGTTCCGGAAGCGTTGCTCGTGCCCAGTGTGGTCTACGTGAGCGCCGGCTTTGTGTGCGTCATGGGGGCCGGCAGCGGGTGGCTGCTGGTGGCCGGTGTGTTCTGGCGGCATTGGGGCGCCAACTATCGGGTTCCCGCCCAAACGCTGGGCATCGCTTGTGGGTGCGGAAGCCGGCGCGGGAGGAGCGCCACCGTGATCGTGCGAGGAATGGTGGGAGTGGTCTGCCATTGGGAGTTCTCCTTTCGCTATCGCGCCGGCGCACTGCCGGCATGCCCGCACGGAGGTCCACACATTGTGTATTTTGGGGGAAGGCAACCAACTGCCGCCGGCTTGGAAAGGCAGCCAGGTGGTCTAGTTTGTCTCTGTCACCCATTGCCGTCGTTCGTCGTTCTTGACGGCCAGCTCGGCTTCACGTTTGAGCCTGGTCAAACTGCGTGAGCAGCGGAGCGCTGCCGACGCCGGTGCGTAATTCGGAGGTAGCGGCGAGGGGTGGAGATTTTGCGCAAGGTTGAAGCAGGGAGCGTATTCGTAGATCAGGCTGCGTTCGGCGGCGTTGAGATCGGTGTTGCAGGATGCAAAGCGGGGCGCTCGGGACCACCAGAGTTCGATGGTGAAGCGCGTGGAGATCGGCCAATTTGCCAAGACGAAGCGTCCGACGACGGAGCGCGCCTTGAAGCCATCGCGGATGTGGCTCCAAACGCGGTCGAAAGCGACGTACGATTGGCCAACATAGAAGACGACCTGCTCGTCGCGAAACAGGTAGAGGTCGAAATGCTGCCACTCCGGTGGGCAGGTCTCAAGCAGCATGAGGCGTTTTAGGAGAAGTGAGACTGTCTCCGGCAGTGCTTCTGGCTTGAGTCTGGAGTTCACCATGTGATGTGGTTCTCCGATGATCGTCTCGCCGTCAATCTGGGGGAAGCCCCCAGAAACCCCTCGCATCGAGCACCAACTGGTTGCCCGCCAAGACAAGGGGCGAGCGAACATTGTTGGTAAAGAGACGGCCCGTGCCCAGCCCATGGACGCGTCCGGTGTTGAGTGCGCTGGTCCACTGGGCGATGGCATTCAGCCCCACATTGGATTCGAGCAACGAATTCACCCACCAACTTGGATGCCAAGGGCATCTGCGTCAGTGATCCATTCTTCGCAGGTGGCGAAGCTACCCAACAAGAGCGGCTTCAAGATCAGGTGTTGGGGGGCGGATGTACGCCAACATCCGCCGGCCTTGGTCGCCATCTTGGATCGAAATCAGATCTTCGTCAAGGCCGATCGGAATGGGGGAGTTGCGGCAGATCTCGGCCATTTCCCGCCATTGCCCCGGTGGAATCGGTTGCTCCACAAACTCGATCTGCAGGGACGCCAGCCGTTCGAGTTTGTGCAGTGCGTCGCGGGGTGTGAATGCGCCATTGGCGTCGAGCCGCAACGTGACCTGATGGGCAGGGTGCGTTGCACGGACTTGCTCCAGGAGCGCCAACTCGTCCTCGAACGGCAGGGCGCCCACCTTCAGCTTGATGACGGCGAACCCGGCCGCAATCTTGTCCTCGATCTGGCGTAATACTTCGGCGGCCGTTCCCATCCAAATCAGGCCGTGGGTCTGAATCCCGCGCTCTCCGCGGCTGAATGGGGTGTCCCATAGGCGCTGGATGGCGCCGCCTTGCAGATCGCGTAGGGCAGTGTCGAGGCCAAAGGCGACCGAGGGCAATTCGGCAAGCGAGAGGGCTGCCGGCGCAACGCCGGCATTGATGGCCGCGCAAACCTGCGCCGCGCGCCGGGAAATCCGCAACATCATCCCGGCTCAGGCGTGGCAGCGGCCCGCATTCACCCCACCCAATCTGATCGGGCGCATCGAGATGCCAAATCTGTATGAAATAGATGGCGCGCTCCACAAGATCGCCGCGTGAGGTGCGCGCCGGACGTGCGAATTGCAGCCGATAGGGGGTTATGCGGGCGGAATACATGGCGCCCATCCAAACTGATCGTCCTTGAGGTTGTCAGCCGGGATCATGGGAATTTGGGGAAGCGGTCCCAATCCGGCTTGCGGCGTTCCAGGTAGGCGTTCTTCCCTTCGATCGCTTCCTCTGAAAGGTAGTAGAGCAATGTGGCGTTGCCGGCGAGCTCCTGGATCCCGGCCTGCCCATCCAACTCGGCATTAAAACTTGACTTCACCATCCGGATCGCCAGCGGGCTCTTGTCCATGATTTTGCGGCACCATTCGATGGTAGTGGGCTCCAACTGATCCAATGGCACCACGGTGTTGACCAGACCCATGTCGAGCGCCTGCTGGGCGTCGTACTGGTCACAGAGGTACCAAATTTCACGCGCCTTCTTTTGGCCAACGCAGCGCGCCAGGTAGGAGGCGCCAAAGCCGCCATCGAAACTACCCACGCGCGGGCCGGTCTGGCCAAAACGGGCGTTTTCGGCCGCGATGGTGAGGTCACAGACCACATGCAGCACATGACCGCCACCGATGGCGTAGCCGGCAACCATCGCAATCACCACCTTGGGAATCGAGCGAATCAGTTTTTGGAGGTCGAGGACGTTCAGGCGCGGGACGCGGTCGACGCCCACATAACCGCCCACGCCGCGTACGCTCTGATCGCCGCCACTGCAGAAGGCGAGGTCGCCGGCGCCGGTCAGGACGATGACTTTGATGGCCGGATCTTCCCGGCAGATGATCATGGCGTCGATCATCTCCTGCACGGTCAGTGGGGTGAAGGCGTTGCGTTTGTGCGGACGGTTGATCGTGATTTTGGCGATGCCGTCGTAGAACTCAAAGAGGATCTCTTCAAAGCGTCTGATGGGCTGCCAGGTGACCGGGGTCTTGGGTTCCTGACCCGCCGGCACAGGGCTATGGTGTTGTTCGTTGCTGCTCATCGTTGAGTTCTCCAATTCTATCCGCTGAATTGCGATCAGGTTGGCAGCCGTTGGGCGGCCATGGTTGTCTTGAATTGCCGGTAGACGTCGATATTGGTGTCCATCTGGGTTTCGATTTCGAGCAGCGCGGGGCGTCCGGTGCTGCGCATGAATCCCGGCAGTGCTTCTAGTAATTCCTCTCGTGTGCGCACGTATTGGTAGTCGAGCCCGTGGTCGGCGGCGGTGCGCTGGGCGTCAAGGGTCTGGGGTGTCAGGAAATATTGTTCGCGGAGCGGTGGGGCCAGGCGATCCGGGCCTTCGATGAGGCCGAAAATGCCGCCGCCATGATTGTTCAAGGAGGACAATGTGCAGGTCTGGCGGCAGTGAGCGTTGCCAGAGGCCATTCCGGTCGTAAAAGAAGCCGAGGTCGCCGACGATCAGGGTTGTGAATGCGCCGGTTGCCACAGCGGCACCGACGGCAGTGCTCACTGCGCCGTCGATGCCGCTGGCGCCGCGGTTTGAATTGACCTGGGCTGGCAGATGGGCGGGGCGCAGACCAGCAAAGTTGGCATAGCGGATGGGCATGCTGTTGCCGATTTGGAGATAGCTGTCGGCGGGGAGCGTGCAGAGCACCTGGCGAACGGCATGGAACTCACCAAAGGGGGCTTCATCGAGCAGGGTCTCAAGTGCCGTGGCGGCAGTGTGGGTGATAGTCTGCCACTTTTGCGCGTAGTCACAATGAGGATTAGGCACTGCCGATTCGGCAAGGCGCTGCAGAAATGGCCACGGGTGCATTTGGATCACATCCGTGAGCGCCTGATAGGTGTCGGGTGCAGGCAGCGATGGGCGAATGTGCCAGAGTTGCGGTGGACGATGCCGGCGCAACAATTGCTTCACTGATTTTGAAGTGACCTGCCCACCGAAGTGGACCACGAGGTCAGGACGAAGGGCGTCCAGGGTTGCGGCATCTGTGGACGCCAGCGCCAGGTCGGCCTGCGAAGTGACTCCAGGAATCCCGTGCAGGTTTGCCGTGATGTCGCTGAAAACTGCGACGGCTGGGTCGGCTGCCAGGGCGGTGATGGCTGCGCGGAGGTGCGGGTCGGCGGCATGCATCCCGGCGATGATCAGCTTTCGTTCTGCCTGATTCCAGGTCGCCGCCAGGTCCGCCCAGTTTTCTGCATCAAGTTGCAGTGAGGCGGGGTGGGTCCGGCTGATGCGCACGGGGTGGGTAAAGTCTGGCGTTAGTGCAGGTGGCGAGTAGAGCGGTTCGCGCAGAGGCACGTTGATGTGGACCGGACCGGGCGCAAGGCCCTGGGCAATTGCAATGGCTTCGGCGGTGATGCGCGCCACGTACCACTCGGCATCCGCAAAACCGGTTTCTGCCGGCAGCGCATAGGCGCCGCGCACATGGGCGCTGAAGAGACCGGATTGGTGAATTGCCTGGTTGTCCTGCTGGTCGATCCATTCTGGCGGCCGGTCAGCCGTCAGGACGAGGAGCGGAATGCCCTGATAATAGGCCTCGACCACGGCCGGCCCGAAGTTGACTGCCGCTGTGCCCGAGGTGCAGATCACCCCCACCGGTCGCTGTTTTTGCTGGGCCAGGCCCAGCGCGAAGTAGGCGGCTGCGCGCTCGTCGTACACAACATGGGTCTTGACTGCCAGGGGATGTTGGCCGGCAGCCGCGGTCAGCGGCGCCGAGCGTGAGCCGGGTGAGATCACAAAATCGACCACGCCCAACTCGACGCAGACCTGTATCAGAATTTCGACGAGTGGGTGAACGCCGCCTGCCATAGCCATCCGCAACGTGGAATAAGCGGATCAACTCCGCGGGTGAAGCACCGAAAGTGCGGTCTCGGCCTTGAGCTCCGTCTCACGCCACTCGGCATCTGGGTCAGACGCCGCGGTGATGCCGGCGCCTACATAGAGGCTGGCGACATTTTCGCGCAATTGCATGCAGCGCAAGTTGACATAAAGACTGGAAGCGCCATCGATGTGCATGGGACCGAGAAATCCACTATAGAAGCTGCGGTCGTATCCTTCATTGGCGAGGATGAACGCCAGCGCCTTGTGTTTCGGCATGCCGCAGACCGCTGAGGTTGGATGCAACTCCTCCAGCACCCGATTCGCCAGCGAAAAGCGGGCGGCTTCCGGCAAGTCAACTTCAAAGAGCGTTTGCAAATGGACCATGTTGCCGGCGGGGGTCGTGCGTGGGCCAACTTCCCTAACGCCGGCAACGCCTGCGGCGCGGAAGAAGTCGCGAATATAGATGCTGACCATTTCCTGCTCGAGCGTCTCTTTTGCCCCCCAGTGGACCTCTTCGAGGAGCTGGTTTTCGGGACGCCGTTGCGTACCGGCCAGGGCCATAGTCGTCAAGGAGGCGCCATTGACGGTGAGCAGCACCTCGGGACTGGCGCCGAGCCAGGTGCCGACGCCTGGAATGGCAACCAGTGATACGAAGGCCTGGGGGAAGCGCACACAGAGTTCCAAGAAAGCATCGGCAGCGTCGAATCCTGCAGGCAAGGGGGCGATCCGCAGTGCGTGAGACGACAACTTTGGCAATGCCGCGACTGCGGATGAAGTCGACGGCGCTGCACACCAGGTTTTTGAACTCTGCCTGGGAAGCGGCGTGGTCGATGTGTGTCACCGTTGGGGCCGGATACCATCTGGCGCCGGGTACAGGTTGATTCACCTGTGCCGACTCAAAGCTGGCTGCAAATTGGGCGCGCGTTTGGTGTAGGTGCCGGGCGGCCGGGGCCGGCAGAAAGACGCCCTGAGGTGTGCACACGAGATCGGCGTCGATGCGCAGCGCAGCGCTGCGGTCGTTGGCAAATGGTGCAAACACAAACCCCGCGCGACTGTGATGAAAGTCAACGCGTGCCAGTTCGCTGACGCTGGTCAGGCTGGCAATGGCATAGAGTTCGTCGCTGCCAGGGTGGCGCCACAGGGCGGTGGCCAGGTTATTTGTCACTGCAGCGTTGAAGAAGCGGCGATACATCAACCAATCGGGGCGAAGTGCAACAGGCGTATCAGTCAGAACAGTATGCTGGCGAACCATAGTCTATCCACTCAAAAGTCGAAAAATATATGGTACCAGCTTAGCCGCAATTTGCAATATGGGCAGTGATGCAGCGTACCTTCGTTGCAAAATTCACAATAAAATAGAAATAGCACAGCCGTGCGCAGGTGTCAAAATACCGGGTAATCGTCGGGTAGCTACAGGTGTTTCGTCGTGTGGCGTCGGCCGGGCAAGCAGATGATACAATCCCAGTCTTTTCACCCGGCAGCATCGACGCTGGCGCCCTGGTGCCCCGTTGGCCGGTGTTGATGTTTTGGAAGGAATTGTGTGGTTCGGCCAGAGTTGGTGGAGGGAGAATCGAGATGCAGAAGTTCATGTTTGCCGGGTTGTGCGTAGTATTGCTACCGTTGTTGGCGGTGGCGGCCCCTGCCGGTGTAGTTCATGGCGCCCGTCCTGCCGCGACTGCACAGGTCGTGTTATCGGGGCTGACGTTTCAGCCAGACGAGATCACCGTCACGTTGGGGGACACGGTTGAATGGGACAATCAGGGCGGCTTTCACACGGTCACCGGCGATGATGGTTCCTTCAGCAGTGGCGATGCGTCGTCGGAGCCATTCAAGTTCAAGCACACGTTCACTCAGGTTGGTACGTTCAAGTATCACTGCGAGATTCACGAGACATCGGGGATGGTGGGCACTGTGATTGTGGAATCGGCGGGCGAGTTATATCTACCGCAACTTTCCAAGCTGGATGGAAACCAACAGTGATCCTGGTGATCGGCGCCGCGGGCAAGACCGGCCAGCGAGTTGTTGCTGCACTCGCCGGGCAGGGTATGCTTGTTCGTGCTCAGGTTCGCCGACGGGAACAGGTGGATCTGCTCAGGCGACTTGGCGCCCAAGAGGTAGTGGCTGGTGAATTCGCGGATCCCGCCATGTTGGCAAACGCTTGCACCGGCGCCAACGCGATTTACCTGATCGCCCCCAACATGTATCGCGAAGAAGCGTCGCTGGCTGCCGCCGTGTTGGAGGTCGCCAGGGCAGCGGGTGTTGCCCGGATCGTCTATCATTCTGTACTACATCCCCAGACGGAAGAGATGCCCCACCATTGGTCCAAAGTGGGTGTTGAGGCGATGTTGTTTCGCAGTGGGTTGCCGTTTACGATCCTGCAGCCGGCCGCATACATGCAAAACTTGGTCCCGCAACTGCGGAACGCTGCTGAGACGGGCTTCTATCGTGTTCCTTACGCAACGGCAACCCGCCTGGGGATGGTCGATCTAGAAGATGTGGCGGAGGTTGCTGCGAAGGTGCTGACGCAGGACGGGCACGAGGGCGCAACCTACGAACTGGCCGGCACGGAGGTGCTGACCCAAGACCAGGTGGCGGCAACCATGAGCGCGGCCCTGGGTCGTCGCGTCAGTGCCGAAGTGCAGGACCGCGTCGATTGGGCCGCACATGCCCATCGCGCCGGGCTGGGAGAATATGCGGTTGCAACGCTGGTGAGGATGTTCGAGTATTACGAACGATACGGGTTTTGGGGCAACTCGTTTGTCTTGAGTTGCTTGCTCGGGCGACGGCCCAGCAGTCTCGGGGAAGTTCTGGAGCGGGAGACTCGCTAACGGTGAATGAACGCAATAAGGGGCGGCAAGTAATCAACAGTCAATTCTGGATTGTCGGTGACGCATACCTGCCAGCGTCGTATGAACAATCAGGAATTGACTGTTGATTACTCGATCAGTTCAGCAGCGACAATCCACTGCTACCGAACGCCTTTACTTTTTCCCCGCAGGCACCTTCACCTTGTCATCGATATCGCCGGTGTACTGCAGCGCTTCCACACCGCGTTCGCCGGTGCGAATCCGGATGACGTCGTCGACCGGGTAGACGAAGATGATCCCGTCGCCTTCCTTGCCTGAACGGGCGGCCTGGATGATCGTGTCAATCGTTGATTCCACGTTGTGGTCGCTGAGCACAATGTTTACCTGGACCTTGGGCAGCAGATCCATCTGGTAGGAGGTGCCACGCCAGGAGAGTTCGATGCCGCCCTGGCGGCCATGGCCGTGGACTTCGTGCACATTCAGGCCTACGATGCCAATTTCGCGTAGCGCGTCCTTCACATCTTGAAGCGATTCCTCACGGATGATTGCTTCGATCTTTTTGGTCATGATCTTGAAAGCCTCACTGGCTAAAGGTGTTTGGATAATCGATGGTGACGTACCGTCTTCCCAACCAGGTAGCACGACGCTACCTGGTTGGCATTACTCCACGCCGTTAACTCTTACCGGTCGAGGAAGCAGGGCGCAGGGCGCTGGTTGCACCTTTGAAGCGGGGGCCAGGCATGCCACCATGCATGACCATATCATCATTAGTGTAGCCGGGGGCGCCCATTTCGGGCAGGTCAAGACCGGCCAGTTCTTCCGCCGGGCTGGAGCGCAGCCAGCCGATCGCATTGACGATCTTGAAGAAGACCCATCCCAACACAAACACCGTCACGAAAATGGCGACAACTTCGATCAGTTGGGCCATGAATTGGCCTGTGTTGCCATAGAGCAGACCCGTCACCGGCGAGGGCACGCCATTCCAGGCGGCGGTCAGTGGATTGCCGTTGGCGAAGATGCCGACGGCAAGCACGCCCCACATCCCGTTCACGAGGTGAACCGGGGCCGCGCCGACCGGGTCATCAATATGCATTTTCTCCAGCACGGTGGTGGCGAGGGCGACCAGCACACCGGCGATCAGCCCGATGACCACGGCTGCCCAGGTGTCGACAAAGGCACAAGGCGCCGTGATCGCGACGAGACCTGCGAGCAGACCATTCACCGACATGGCGGGGTCCGGTTTCTTGGCAGGGCTAAACCACCACATATAGAACATGGCAGAGATGCCACCCGCAGCGCCGGCCAACAGCGTGTTGACAGCGGCAATGACCGCCAAATCGCGGAAGGGACCTGTGAACCCGAGGGATGAACCTGGGTTGAAGCCAAACCAGCCAAAGAAGAGAATGATGGTGCCGAGGATGCCCATCGGGATGTTATGACCGGGAATGGCATTGGCGGTGCCGTTCTTGTTGAACCGGCCGATACGAGGGCCGATCACAATCGCCCCGATCAGGGCCGTCGTGCCACCGATCATGTGTACGACACCAGAACCGGCGAAGTCCACTGCGCCATTGCCAAAGCCCATGGTTCGGCCCAGATTGGCCAGCCAGCCGCCACCCCAGACCCACATACCGACCACCGGGTAGATGAACATACTGACCCAAAGCCCCATCAAGATGAAGCCTTTGAAGTTCAGGCGTTCGGCCATAGAACCGGTTGGAATCGTGGCGGCCGTATCCATGAAGACCATTTGGAAGAGGAAGAATGCGAGGACGCCAAAATTTGCCGTGAGTCCGGAGAGCATAAAGCCGCTGAGGCCCATGACACCCCATTGCCCGTTCAAAACGATTCCGTTATCCAAGATGCCAGACCAGTCACCTAGTGTCACCGGCGAGAAGGCCCACGCGCCCAGGTTGTTAATGTCCGGATAGGTGTGGTTGACCGCGCCAAACTGCAACGCAAAACCTACGAAGTAGTAGCCAAGGGCGCCGATGCAAAACACCATCATGTTCATCATCATGGTGTGGGCGACATTCTTGGCGCGGGTAAAACCGGTTTCAACCAACGCAAAACCGGCCTGCATGAAGAAGACGAGAAAACCTGCGAGCAGCATCCACATGACATTGACACTAGTGGTGGTGTCCGCGGTAGTGGCGGCGACGACGGCCAAATCGGGCGCGTCCTGGGCCAGCGCCACGCCGCTTAGCATCAGCACCAGCACGGCAGCCAGGCTGATAATGGACAGTAGTTTGCGAAAGTTCATAAAAGTCCAATCTCCCTATGTGCGTGATAATTGAAAGCACTGCAGTTGGACCGGTGCGCCGTTGAAACCGGTTGCGAGTATTGTAGCGGGCCGAATCATTGAATAATATGGACATTTTGCACAAAGAAATCTCAATTTCATTTGTGCCGAATTGCGCAATTGCCTGAGTTGTTCTGGTCAAAAACGGTGGTTTTGTGCGAATCGCTAATAGTGGCGCCCTGCCCAAATGAATGACGCGTCCAAAGCAAGATATTGCGAAGATGGCGCCCCGTTGCGGTGCGCACATTTGGTAGATCTGCATAAAAACCCGCGTCGTGTAGCCTTGTTGGGAGCCGCTTCCCTCCTCGCATTGCCAATGGTAGAATGCGCCCCTGAGGGTGAGTTGGGTGGCTCATGGCGACTGCAGCGCAGATTCACATTGGTACTTCCTCTTGGCTCTTCGACGCCTGGCGCGGGGTCTTTTATCCCGAACGGTTGCCGCGCCCGCAATATCTGACCTATTACGCCAGCCAGTTCGACACGGTTGAAGTAAATACAAGTTTCTATGGACTGCCGTCGCCGTCAACGCTCGTGAATTGGGTTGAGAGTACACCGCAGGGCTTCACCTTTGCTTTGAAGTTCCCCAAGGTTATCAGCCACGAGAAGCGGCTGAGCGGTTGTGAAACGGAGAGTCTGGCGTTTCTGGATGCGCTGAGGGCGTTGGGCAATGCTGCCGGCCCGGCGTTTCTTCAACTTCCGCCCGACTTCACCCGGCGCGAAGCCGGCAAGACACTGGCCAACTATCTGGATTGGCTGGCCGGGCGCGTCGTTGGGTTGCGCATTGCCGTCGAGGTCCGTGCGCAGGACCTGATGACGCCTGCCTTTGCGACCTATGTTGCCGAACGCGGCTTTGCCCTTGCGCTGGTGGACCGGCGGGATGGTCCGGATCTCTTCGACGTCTGGCTTGCGCTCCTCGAAGCCGGACAGGGACCAGACTTTGCCTTCATCCGGTGGATTGGCGACGACCGCGAGGGGCCGCAAGGTGATCGCGAACTGCAATTGCTGCGCGATACGGAACTGGATCGCTGGGCAGTGCGCTGCGAAGATCTCGCGGCGCGCGGAAAGCAGGTCTACGGTTATATGCACAACCCCTATGAGGGGCATGCGCCGGCAAGTGTGCGGCGTTTGATGAGCCGGCTTGCCGCGGGCGGTCGACTGGCGGACTGGTCAGCGCCGGCCGGACAACTGTCACTGCTGTGATCGTCAGATGTCATTCGACATCTGGGAAAATAGGTTGTCAATGATCAATTGCCCATGTGCGTTCTGCAGGTGGCGTACATAACGCAACGGCTTTCTATGATATAGTTTGTGCTGTAGACAAGCCGCACAGAGGATGGATACTCATGGATCGCACACCACCAGTCGTCAACAGCGACGAAATCGAACTCTATATCCGCACCTATTACTCTCTCCTGCGCAGCACGGGTCCGATCCGGATCCGCAGCCTGGAAGAGACGCATATGACGATGAAGTCCAACCTGCACTATCTGGCAGACAGCCCAGAACTGGATGTTTCCGCACTGGTCTATTCGGCCCTGCGAATGCCCGAGTGCATTGTTGACACGCACCTGGTCGTCCTGGGTCAGATGGACGACGTCTTTGTCCGTGAGGGGTATGCGGTCAATACGTGGAAGCCGGTGAAGGCCCGTGCGCGGCGGCGCAAGTACTTCTTTGAGGCGCGCACGGCGACGATGGCGGCGTTTGTGGCAAGCGTCAGCGATATCGATGACTTGATCCCAAGCATGACGACGTTCCAGATTGAATGGAATAAGTTGCATCAGAAACTGAACAACGGTTCGCTCCACGATCGGCTGATCAATCACAAAGATAGTGATCCGACACATAGCGGTGAATTGCTCGCCATTGTGAGTGATGTGCTTGGTTTGTCACCGGGCGACCTGAGTAAGTTGAGCCAACTGTGGCCGGGCAACCACCTGATCACAAACCTGCAGAAGGCGGCGCGCAACCGGATGGACCTCCGCGTGATCCTACTGGGAAGTGGGCTTGCCGATTACAGGCGCAGCGTGCAGCTCTGGTGGGCCAGGTTGGAGAGCGCCGTGCCGGGCATCAACATGTGGGAGCGGCCGATCTACTTTGTAAGCAGCAACACGCACAGTATCGTCAATCTGATTACCGGACTTGCCGCTGAGTTACGGGACGATGTCCTGGAATATGTGGAGCGGGACAACCCCGAAGACCTGCTCTCTGAATATCAGTCGCTGCCTCCCAACGACAACGGTCACCATCACAACTTCCTTTACTATGCGTCGCGCCTGCATATCACCGGCGCCAAGAATCGCAGTGATCTGCAGCGCATGGTTGCGGAGCGCGAAAAAGAGGTTGGCGTGACCCGGGTGAGCGACCCGCATGTGCTTGACGTGGAGGCGCAGGTCATTGAACTGAACAAGTTGGATCGAAACCGCATCGATCCGCGGCTGCAATTGCTCTCTGATGAAGAGTGGGATCTGCTCAAGAACAGTAACGCAGTGCTGCTCAATGTGGATTACCCGCTGGGGATGGCGGCCTACCACGTCTTTAGCCAGATCAGCACGGCGGTCGGGCGCATCGTCGGCGTCTATCTCATGGGCAAGGCCGCAACGCTGAATGGGCGTGTGGGCGACGTGATGATCCCCAATGTGATCTATGACGAGCATTCACGCAACACGTTCCTCTTTCGAAATTCTTTCACTGCGCAAGATGTGGGCGGGCTACTCAACTACGGCACCGTCTTTGATAACCAGAAAGCGGTGACGGTGCGCGGCACAATCTTGCAGAACCGTGACTTCATGCATGTCTTCTATGAGGAAGGCTACACCGATATCGAGATGGAACTTGGGCCGTACTTGAGCGGGGTCTATGAAGACGTCTATCCGCAGCGGTATCCGGTGAACGAAATTGTCAACCTCTTTATCAACGTGCCTTATGACATCGGCGTCCTACACTACGCCAGTGACACTCCGATCAGCCGGCGGCAGACACTGTTGAGCAAGAGCCTGAGCTATTTTGGTGTGGACGCCACTTACGCCACCTCGATTGCGGTCATGCGCAGAATCCTTTCGCAGGAAGTGGCGCGGATGGGTAAGGCCGCGACCGGCGCCGGTCCATTGGCGCGTGCTGCGCGGACCTAGCTGAGAGCAACCTCGTCCGATTGTGACCATGAGCGCAGCAGATATTTTTGCCCAGAACTATCAGTTGCCAGATGCCACCCCAGAACAACTGGCGTTTGCCATTGCGCGGCTGGCGTATCCGAGGATGCGGCCGGATGCTGTCACGAACTGGTTTGATCAGTTGGCCGACGACACTGCACGCCGTCTTTCTGGCCACAGCCCTGGCCGCGCTATGGCAGCACGATTTCTGGAAGTGGTGACTCAGGAATTGGGTTTCGCGGGATATGAGCAACTACTATGATCCCCGCAATAGTCTGTTGCCAGATGTGCTTGAGCGCCGAGCCGGTTTGCCCATTATGCTGGCGATCGTCTGCATGGCGATTGGGCGACGACTCAATCTCCAGATCGAGGGGCTGGCTTTCCCAAGCCATTTTCTGGCACTCTATCGCGACGCGGCCGGCGTCTGGGTACTAGACCCGTTCTATGGTGTGGTCATTGAGCCTGATGGGGTTGAGGCATATCTCACTCAGCGCCTCGAACGGCCGGTGCACTTATCGGCACAAGCATGGCGCCCTGCATCAGCCCAGGCGATCGCCATGCGGATCTTGCACAATCTGCGCAATGCTTACCTGATGCGTCAAGATCTGGAGATGGCGGGGAAGGTCCTGGACTACCTGGTCGCTGCGGATCCTGCTGACGCGTTGCATTGGCGCGAGCGCGGCCTGCTGCACTTTCGTACAGAGCGGTGGGAAGAATGCCAACACGATCTCCGCCTGTATTTGACGCATTGTGGGCACCTGGATGCGATTCGGGTCAGGCCGGTTGCGGCCGCCCATGGCGGTCAACTTGAGCAGTTAAGCGCTGAAAATCAGCAGATTGTGACGATCTATCGCGAGGCGGGTGAGAGACTCGCCCGCTGCAACTAGGTAGGGAACCTGATGGACGCTGTCGAGTTTCAAGAACCCCAGGCGGATGGGTCCGCCGTGTCTGTGGTATGGCCGCCGCGTGGCGCTGACGCCATCTGGACATGGCGGGCGGTGCATCTATTTACCACGGCGGTGAAGCCGATCTTCTGCCGGCTGCGCTGTGAGGGCCGAGAAAACTTCCCGTTGCACGGTGGGTGTGTGGTGACGTGTAATCATACGATGGGGCCGGACTTTCTGGTGGTCTCCTATGTGTCGCCGCGCCAGATCTATTTTATGGTCAAAGCGGAGATGATGGAGCGCAATCGCGCGTTAGGGAACTTCTTGCGCTATAACGGCTCTTTCTCGATTCGCCGGGGCGAGACCGATATGGACGCGATTGAACATGCCATCAAGCTGGTCAAGGACGGCAAGGTGCTGGGCATGTTTCCGGAGGGCACCCGCAGCCGCACGGGTAAGATGCAGAAGGCGCGGTCCGGCGCGGCGCGCATCGCCACCATCGCCCAGGCGCCGGTGGTGCCGGCGGTTGTAATCAATTCTGAGCCGATCTTTCAGCGTGGCAACTATCTCAGTCTCAAGCCACGGGTGGAAGTCACGATCCGGATCGGGGAGCCACTGCCGCCCCCGCAAGATCCGGATGATGCGCGCGCGCTGCGCAGTTATATTCGCTTGATTTCCGACACCATGAATGCGATGTTGCCTGAGGAGCGCCGGACGGAAACGACGCGGCGTACGAATAGCACAGAGGGCGACAAAGAGGGCGTGGGTGGGGAGGAGAGCGAGTGATCCGGTGGTCGATGCGGGGCATGTCGTGGGGATGTTTCCCGAAGGCACGCGCAGCCGGGATGGCAGTCTACAGCGTTGGAAGACCGGTGCGGCGCGGATTGCGCTCACGGCGCAGTGTCTGGTCGTGCCCGCGATGGTGATCAACTTAGAACCCGTGTTACGGGATTTTCTAAAGTTTAAGCGGCGCCCGGCGGTGATCATGCGCTTTGGGGCGCCCTTCATACTGGAAGGCGATGCTGCGGATCCGCAGCGCGTGCAGCAGGCGACCACCAAGATGATGTTGGCGCTGGCAGCGTTGTTGCCGGCGGAGCGACGCGGGTACTATGCGGATGCGGCGTAGCTGAAATCCTGCGGGGAAGGCGAAGAGAGAGACTCCCGCCAAGCCGCAAAGCGGGGGAAACGATCAACGCGGAGGAGCGGAGTTTTTCGCGGAGGACGCGGAGGAAGGAGAAGAGGGGGAGACTCCCGCAGAGCTGCAAAGGCGCGAAGCGGGGGGAGAAAAGCAATCTCCCGCAGGGGCGCAGGGGAGAAGAAAAACCACTGAGAACACCTCAACGCGTGAAGGATTCCCGCAGGAGCCACACCCATGAACACCATAATTGCCTCGCAACCTGGTTTCAGGATCGTAACCTGTGCAGAGTGTGGCTGCGAGTCGCCGCTGGCCGAATTTTTTGTCAAGACAAGCAAGGGAATGCTTTGCCCGAACTGTGTGCCCAAGGAAACCGGCCGCAACATGCTGCTGAGACGCAACGCAGATCCTCGTTGGCTTTGCGAGCACTGTACGGCTTTGCATGGCCGCGACAAATGGTGTTGGCAGCACCAACAGAGCCGGTTAGCGTCAGCGGCCGGAGGGCAATGCCCCAGCCCGGCGCTCACCACCCTGACGGGATGGTGCTCTGACGGACGGGGGGACGGTGGGACGGGGGGATCACCACCCTGACGGGATGGTGCTCTGGCGGAGGCACCCGTGACAAACAGAGCCGCGAACGTGAGCGAGCGGTTGGTGCGTGATTGACGCGGTGGGGGACGGGGGGATCACCACCCTCACGGGATGGTGCTCTGACGGAGGAGGCACGTGACAAACAGAGCCGCGAACGTGAGCGAGCGGTTGGTGCGTGATTGACGCGGCGGGGGGACGGGGGGATCACCACCCTGACGGGATGGGGGGGCCCTGACGGGATGGTGCTCTGACGGAGTGCTCTGACAGACGGGTGGGACGGGTTGGAGGAGCAGCGCGGGTGGGTCTTTCGACGCACCAACGCGGTGACAACTGGATGGGCGTAGAATATCAGAGAGCTACGGGCAGAGAATTGAGCCGTGTGGCTACATTCGTTCGTGGTTCAGCCGGGCACGGCTTTGGCAAGGCGAACCACTTACTCACGTGCGTGGCTCTGATTGTTCTGCGGACTATGTGAGGAGCGTGCAAAATGGGAAAGCTACGCCTATGGCTGCCAGTGATTGGCCTGGCGGGGTTGCTGTTGACCGGTTGTGCTGTGCGCCCGGTTACGGGACCTGCGGCGGCGAGTGTGTCGCAGGCGGCGCCCTCCGACCAGCCAACGGACGCCAACGCACCGGTGCAGGAGCCGGTCGACTCTGCGGATCCGCAGCATTGGCTCTCCTTTCCCGTCACCGCCTCGAAAGCGGTCGATGTCTTCTACCTCTATCCTACGGTGTTCCGCAAGGCCGGCGCAAACTCGCCGAATATCGCCACGATCGACGATCCAGGCATGCTCCAGCAGGCCCAGATTGCCTATGCCCGCCAGGCGACAGCCTTCGAGCGCACCGCCAACGTGTACGCTCCCTACTATCGCCAGGCGGATGCCGTTTACACGCTGAATCTGCCGCCGGCGGAACAGGCGCAGGTCGTACGCGGCACGCCGTTGGCCGACGCGACTGCGGCCTTCCAGTACTATCTGGAACACGACAATGAGGGGCGTCCGTTCATCCTTGCCGGACACCGCCATCAACCCCATCACCTGGACAAGGTCTGAGGAACTGGCGCCGGCCGACTTGAATCTGGGTTCGATCCTGTTGAATCAGGATGGCTCGCCGGTGTTGGGTCCCGACGGCAAGCCGGCAAGGCAGATGAACCTCGCCGATGCACGGGTCGATACAGCGCGTGGGGTGGTGGTGAGCAGCACACCGCCTGTCGACAAATTCGGGCCCGGCAACGCGTTATTTCCGCGAGGGGTCTATCACACGTTTGACTATCCGTTCTATTACTTCAATCTCGAGGAGAACGCCGCCAACCGGGCCGCGTTTTCTGGGGGAGTAACGCTGATGAACTACGCAGTTTCAGTCACTGCCGTTGGTAGCACCGGAGAAGGCAAGAATCAATTGGCGAACGTCTTCAAGACTCTTGCGGTGCTTGAGGGCGTCATAGATGGGCAACAACCGATCAGGGTCGGTGATCTCTTTGGCAAGCGGCATCAAGGCCAGCCCCTCGGCGCCGTAATTGAGGTCCAGCCCCAGTTCAATCGCTGCCTGTAGTCCCTTTTTTTGCCCTTTTTTCCATCCTTTTTTCCATCCTTGTTTCCGCCCTTTCTTGATCCCACTCCGTTCCCAGCTCGTGATGTAGGTCATCTGATCACGCTCCTCGTCTTTGCGCACTTCCGCTTTCAGCGTATCCTCCAGCGCGTCCGGCAATTCCATAAACCAGTCGATCAACGTGAGCAACTGCTCAATTTGCTTGCGTTTGTAGCCGGCATGATAGAGCCGGCGGATGAAACTCAACTTCCACGTGTAGCGCGCCTGCGGATCGTGCCGCGTCTCCTGCGTCTTCAAGTGCGCCATCACCACTGCCGCAAAGGGGTTCGTGCTCTGCTCCAACACCTCCCACTGTAGCCGGTAGTCATTCAATTTTACCACCGAATAGCGCATGATGTGTAAGTTGTCCCAAAGTTCGGCTTCCAGTTGGGTTGGCTGCCAGGTGGCTGACTCATCGCCCAGGACGGCGAGGCTGTAGGCGTGGCGGCGGTAGCGGTCGTAGATCCGGTAGCTGTAGACGTACATGCGTTCCGGAAAACGGGCGTCAAACTGGTTTTGGACCTCAACATGCATCAGGAGCCATTGCGCGCGACCGTCCTTGAGGTGCACTTCGACGAGTTTGTCGACGCGGCGGGCGCCGACATTGGCCCCCCCCGCATGATCTGGCGCAGCTCGTCGTCGAGAAACGTGATCGGCTGGTTCCAGTCGATGGCGGCATGGATCTGCGGCCGGAAGAACGCGATCGCAGGTTCGAAGAATTGTTCCAGCGCCGTCTTCCAGGCGCCGTCGAAGTTGGTGCGCACCTTTTTGGGCATCGGGTAGGCCGCTCCTTGCCGGCGGGATACCCTCTGATCTTACGCACGGAAGTGCGCGTCGCATCTACGAAAAACCTATGAAGAATTCTGCACGGGGCAGTGAAAGTGGGAATGCAAAGGGCGCAAGCGACTGTGTACAAGGTCACGGATGCACCCGTGTTGGAATACTGGGTATTTGAGAAGATGGACTGGCGGTAATATCTGGCAACACAATGAAAAGGCGGGGCGGTCTGATCAGACCGCCCCGCCTTTTGGTTTCGACAGGCAACCGCGCTAGAGTGCTTCCATCACATGCTTGAGCGCTTCGCGGCTGGGACGGGTTTCGGCCTGCGTGAGCAGCGCCAACGGGGTGTCCACCGTATGCAGGAGATCATTGAAGTCCGGCGTCTCCGGTTCGATATAGAAGATACCCGTGAGCAGCCGTTGGTCACGGCGGGCGTCTTCCAGCGTCTGATAGGCCAGGATCTTGTTGGTCGGGTCGTAATCCTCGCCGAGTTTCTTCAGCAGCAGCCACGAGCCATCATGGAGCTGCACCTCGCGTTCGTCGTCATACTCATCGATCTCAATCTGCTCAAAAGAGGGGACGAAGTTCAACTCGTGGAGCTGAATCTCGTGCTCCTTGCCCCAGTTGTAACTCTTGGTTGAATCATCGTGGTTGTTGAAGGTCACGCACGGGCTGATCACATCCAGGATCGCCAGCCCCTTGTGGCTGAAGGCGGCCTTGAGCAGCGCCTCGAGCTGCTTGGCGTCGCCGGCGAAGCTGCGCGCCACAAAGGTCGCGTTGGCCGCCAACGCTTCGAGGCAGACATCTAGCGGCATGAAGTTGTTAACCCCAGCGTATTTGAGCTTCTGCCCCTTGTCGGAGGTGGCGCTAAATTGACCCTTGGTGAGGCCGTATACCCCATTATTTTCAACAACGTAGACCATGGGCACGTTGCGGCGCACCATGTGTTTGAATCCGCCGATGCCGATCGAGGCGGTGTCGCCGTCGCCGCTGACGCCGATGCCGGTCAGGGTTTTGTTGGCAACCAGGGCCCCCGTGGCAATCGACGGCATGCGGCCGTGGAGCGAGTTGAAGGCATGGCTCATGCCCAGGAAATAGGCCGGCGTCTTGCTGCTGCAGCCGATGCCGGAGAACTTGACCACCTGAGTTTGATCAAGCCCGCTCTCCCACGCGGCATTGATGATGCGTGAACTGATGCTGTCATGGCCGCAGCCATTGCAGAGGGTTGATTCGCCGCCTTTGTATGCGTTCTTTTCCAACCCGATTGAATTGACTTTTGGCGTCTTCGGCGCCGGCGTGCGTGTTGGTGTCGCAGTCATGGTGATATCCTCAGAAATCTATCGTCTTCACGATACGATGTTAAACGATCCGGAATGCCGGAACGTCAGGTTGTCATTCCGTCGCCGCAATCTGTTCGGTGATCCAACGTGCCGAGAGCGGCATGCCGTCGCACTTCGCCAGCGATACCAGCTTACCCGCCAGGTCCGGCAGTTCGGCGCGCAAGATCGTGGCTACCTGGCCATCCATGTTGTTCTCCACGACATAGATGCGATCGTAGCGGCTGATGAATTCGCGCACGCTCTCATCGATCGGCAGGGCGCGGAGTCGCAGGTAGGCTGACCCGACTCCACCCTTGTCCAGGCGCGCCCGGGCTTCGACGACGGCAGGGTGATTGCTGCCCATCGTGATGATCCCGATGCGTGCATCTGGGTTTTCCTCGACGATGGGTGCGGGCACGAGGTGGCGCGCCGTATCGAACTTCTTCTCGACGCGCTTGAGCATCGCTTCCCAGACCTCTGGGCGTTCGCTGTAGGTGGCGTATTCGGTGTGACCGGTGCCGCGTGTGAAGTAGCCGGCCTGTGGGTTCCGGGTGCCCGGCAACGTGCGATAGGGGATGCCATCACCATCGACATCCAGGTAGCGGCCCCAGCGTTGCCCATTGTGGTTCTCTTTGAAGGCTGCCAACTGTTCGGCAGTGAGCACCTTGCCGCGGTCCTCGGGCTTTTCCGGATACTCGAAGGCCTCGGTGATCCAGAGATTCATGCCGATATCGAGGTCACTCAGGACGAACACGGGCGTCTGGAGCCGCTCGGCCAAGTTGAGCGCATCAATGGCCATGTCAAAACACTCGGTTGGGTTGGCGGGGAAGAGGATCGGGTGCGCGTGTCGCCATGACCAAGGTAGTAGGCGCCCAGGACATCGCCCTGGCTTGTGCGCGTCGGCAGACCGGTGCTCGGTCCCATGCGCTGGATATCCCAGATGACGGCGGGAATCTCTGCGAAGTAGCCATAGCCCACGAATTCGCTCATCAAGCTGATGCCGGGGCCAGAAGTTGCGGTCAAGGCGCGCGCGCCGGCCCAACTGGCGCCGAGCACCATGCCGATGGCGGCAAGTTCATCTTCTGCCTGCACGATGGCATAGGTCGCCTTGCCCGTTTCTGGGTCACGGCGAAGGTCGGCGGCATAGCTGGTCAACTGTTCGGCCACGCTGGATGACGGTGTAATCGGGTACCAGGCAGAGAAGGTGAAGCCGCCGAAAACTGAACCGAGGGCGGCGGCGGTATTGCCATCGACCAGGATCGTGTTCTCGTTAAAGCCGGTCATTCGCTGGGTGCGGTAGGGCTGGTCGTTGACCAGGTTTTCCTTGGCCCACTGATACGCGGTGAGCACCATGCCCCAGTTCAGTTCAATCGGCTTCGTCTTCCCGCCGAAATTCCAGGACAGGGCGTCTTTGATCTCGTCCATGTCGATTTCGAGCAGGTATGCGACCACGCCGACATAGACCATATTGGCGATGTACTTTTGCAAGCTGTAGGGCAGATTGGCGGCTTTGACCAACTCGCGCACCGGCATTGGATAGTACTGAACGTCCTTCCGATGATTGGCGATGGGAAGGGTGTCGTCATAGAGGATGATCCCGCCTTCAACGACGCTTTCCATGTCTTCGGCCACGGTGGCCCCGTTCATGCAAATCATGATTTCGACGCGTTCACGGCGGGCCAAAAACCCTTCGCTGCTGAGTCGAATATTGAACCAGGTGGGGAGACCCTGAATGTTGCTCGGGAACAGGTTCTTGCCGGTGACCGGAATCCCCATTTTGTACAGCGATCGGATCAGCATGCTGTTGCTGGTTTGGCTACCGGAGCCGTTGACTGTCGCTACATTGATATTAAAGTCATTCGTAATCGTTTGGTCTACCCTGTTCACTTCGGGATCTTTCATTACCACACTCATGGTTCGTTCCTCCACTTTGAGGTCCTCAAATTGGTTGCTCGACTTGGTTTAGCTGGCGCGCGTCGGCGGTGCTGGCGGCCCGCAATGGAGCCTCCATGGCAATGCCACGTACGTTCAACAACAACATATGTTCGCCCAACAGGCGTTTGCCGTCGGCGAAATCGCCTGCGCAGATCGCCTGTACGATGCGTTCGTGGTACTGCCAGACGGCCTGCAGATAGCCCAGATCGGCGAACGTATTGAGTTCGACCGCCTCGTAGGCATCCCAGTATGCCTCTAGCAGACCCAATACAAACGGGTTGTGCAGCCGGCGATAAATGGCAAGATGTAGTGCGCGATGTTCCTGATAGGGAATCTGGATGCGCGGCTGGCTGAGTTTGTGGAAGGCCGCCGCCACCAATGAGCGCAAGAGCGCCTTGTCTTCATCAGTCAAGAGAACGACCGCCTCATCCCAATAGGCGAGTTCGAGATGGGCGCGTAAGCTGCCAAAGGCAGTGAAATAGTGCGGATCGATGGAGAGTGCGGCCAGCAGGCTCAGGCGCACCGCGGGAAGAAAGTCGTACTCAGTGCGGATAATGCCGCGCCGTGGGCTGGCTTCGACCAGACCGAGGGTGCGCGCCACTTCAAACTGCTCACGCAACTTGCCCATGCTCAAGCCGGTCTCCTCAGAGATTTCGCTCAGAGAGGGTAGGCGGTCGCCGGGCGTATGTCCATGCGCTAGTAAGTAGCGCAGGAATTCTGAATCAAGTTGCGAAAGCACCATAAATCATCTAAATAATCTGATTAATCCGATTTATAGCCTGATTCTACTCTAGAATGCACCGGGCGTCAATTCTTGACACCTGCATTGTGCCGGATTTCTCACCAAGGATTAATGTTTGGTACGACGATTGTCGGGATAATGTTTCGACATTAAATTATCTGGACGCGAGGCAACATGGCAAAGAAAACGGCGCAAACCAAACAACCTGCAACGAGAAATGCAAACAAGCGATCTGCGTGGTGGCAGAGCCTATGGCTCTGGGCGATCGTGGGTGTGGTCGTGCTGGCTGTGCTCGGCGTCCTGTTGGTGCAGCAGACCGCTACCAACTCGGCCGCGACCCTGGCCGGTCTGCAGAGCTTTAGCGGGCAGCAACGCGGGCACACGACTGACCCCGTGCAATACCAACAGATACCCCCTGTTGGTGGCATGCATAACCCAGCATGGCAGAACTGTGGCATCTACGATGCACCGATTGCCAATGAAAACGGCGTGCACACCTTGGAACACGGCGCCGTTTGGATCACTTATCAACCGGAACTGCCGCCCGCCACCGTTGATGCGTTGCGCGCGCTTGTGCGTGGGCGACAATACACCTTGCTCTCTCCTTTTCCTGGGCTCCCTGCGCCGGTAGTTGCCAGCGCCTGGGGGCTGCAACTCAAGGTCGACGATGTCGCCGATCCGCGGCTTGCCCGTTTCCTGGCAACGTATATCCAGGGTCCGCAGACCCCAGAGCCAGGCGCAAGCTGTGTTGGAGGGATCGGGCAACCGATCGATAGCTAAGCGATGGCACATGACATCGAAATGATCGACGACTTGAATGCGCCGGTGCGGGAGCGTGCGGCGGCGCCGCCAGCCATCTGGTTGCTGATTGCACTGGCCATGCTGGCGTTTGTCGGCGGGGTCTTATTGCTGTGGAACACGAATTCGACACCTGCGGAAGGCAGTTCGGAGGTCATCTTTGCCCGTGACATGACCGCCCACCATCACCAGGCGGTGGAGATGGCGTTAATCCTGCGGGATCGGACTGCTGATCCTGACCTGCGCCTCTTCGCGCTCGATATCATGTTGACCCAGCAGGCTCAGATTGGCCAGATGCAAGGCTGGTTGTCGGTGTGGCAGCGGCCGCTGGCGGGCGCAACAGCACCGATGGCTGGACATGGCGCCATGATGGGGATGGCCACACAGGCGGAGGTGAACGAACTGCGCGAGCTTCCGCCAGTGGAGGCGGAGCGCCGGTTCCTGGAGCTGATGATTCGCCATCATGAAGGCGGGCTACAAATGGCGCAAGATGTGCTGGCTGCTTCGCACAGGCCCGAGGTCGTCCGTCTGGCGCGGTCGATCATTGAAGGGCAGGCGGCTGAGGTCGCCTACATGCGTTCACTGCTGGCGCAGCGTGGAATCGAGCAGCAGAATATACCGGCGCCAGCCCCTGGCGGCGCCTGGGGAAACCCACGAGCACCCATAGTGGGGGTGGTGGGCATGGGTGACTAACTACCAAACGGGGCGATGACCGTCAGAAAGCTAAGGCGGGAGTCGCTCCGATTTTCGACGCCATGCGGCACGCCGGCCGGCGCCAGGATCAGTTCGCCTGCGGTGCAAGTGCGGGTGGCGTCACCTACGGTGAAGTGGCCCGTGCCTTCCAAGCACCAGGTAGAACTTGTCCTGGTCTGCGTGGTCGTGCAGGGGCTGCGATTGTCCGGGCAGCAGGCAGTTCAACCCTGCGAGCAGCCTGCTGCTCTGGAAAAGCGTATGCTTAAATGGTTTCGCCGCATTTTCGCCAATATGGTCTAGCGGCTGAATGAAGTAAGTGCTCATGTTATCGCCACATGGTGTGGCCGAATTGTCCCTTCAGCATCTCGCCTCGAGAAAACCGACCCGGATCAAAGACGGAGATGTCGACCGTGGTCGCTTTGCCGTCCAAAATCAACTCTGCCATACACAGTCCGACCGCCGGGCCCAACTTGAATCCAGTGCCACTGAACCCACAGGCCACGTAGAATCCTTTTGGCCCAACCTGGCCCAGTACGGGGCGCTGGTCCGGCGTCAGGCCGTCGCGTCCTGCATGCGCACTGTGAAATGATCCTTCCGCCATGGCCGGGATGCGCATGCAGAGTCGATCGACCGCGCGCGTCATGGCATCCCGCGAGATCGGGCCAAGATCTGCATCTGGCGCTTCGTCAAATCGATTTTCGTCTTCCAGTGCGATCAATGTGAGCCCGCCTGTTTCAGGCCGGAAATACATCGAGAGTGAGTCATCGATCACGGTCGGGTGGGTTGGGACAATTGGCGGCCGCCGGATATAGAAAACCTCGTGCGTCCAGGTTGTCAGCGGCAGATCGACGCCAACCATCAAGCCAACTTCGCGTGCCCAACTTCCAGCCGCATTGACGACGATTGGCGCGGAATAGGCTTCCTGATCGGTCTCAACACCGAGCACCCGATCGCCGTCCGTGGCAATGTCCAGTACGCGACAACCTTGCACCAGGGCGGCGCCCTGCGCGCGAGCCGCCGTCATCAGTGATCCGGCCGTGGCACTGGGATCTGCATAGCCGGATTCGGGTTCATAGGCCGCCAGTTCGAAATCATCGGTTACAAAACTTGGCGCCAGGCGTCTGACGTCATCGGCCGTGACGAGCAAACTGGGGATGCCGATCTGCTGATGGAGGGCGACATTTGCGCGGACGCGATCATTTTGCGCTGGGGCGACGATGTCCAGGAACCCTGTGCGTGTGAAGCCGCACTCGCCGCCGACGCGCGTCTGCCAGTTGCGGAAGTACTCGAAACTGACCCATGCCAGCCGTGCTTCACCCTCTAGATCGTAGTGCATGCGGACGAGGCCACTCGCGTGGCCGGTGGCGTGCGCCGCCACAAAGCTCCGTTCGAGGACGACGGGCTTGAGACCGCGTTGGGCTAGATGAAAGGCTAGACTGACGCCGGCGATGCCGCCGCCAATAATGATGGCATCAAACGTCTTCATGTGCGAAGCCTCCTGGCAGCTCGATGGTTGATCAGTTGTGCACCCGATTCAAATATTCAATGGCGACGCTGGTGAGCAATGCGGCGCCGGTCGCGAGCATCCGTTCATCCCAGTCAAATGTGGGGCTGTGATGCGGGCTTGAAAGCGGTTTTTCAGTGTCCCAGGCCCCGACGATGGCATAGCAGCCGGGTGCGCGATTCAAGAATTCGGACATATCTTCGCCGACCATCATCGGTGTGATTTCACCGACTTGCGACGCGCCCACCAGTTCGTGCGCCACCTCGCGCATGAGGTCCGCGCCGGCGATGCTGTTGATGGTTGGGGGCACCCCGGCAGTGAAGCGCAGATCGGCGCAGGCGCCATGCGCGGCACAGATGCCGTCTGCCACGGCGCGCATCCGCTCCACCAGGAAGTCGCGTGTCTGGATACTGAGCGAACGGATCGAGCATCTAAGCTCAGCGCGTTCGGCAATGACGTTGGCGGCGCTGCCAGCGTGAAAGGAACCGACCGTGATGACCGCCGGTTCGGTGGGGTCCACATTGCGGGAAACGATTGTCTGCCATGCCATGACGATCTCGCTGGCGACGACGATCGCGTCCACTGTCTCATGGGGCATGGCGCCATGCCCACCGCGGCCGGTGACGGTGAGATCCACCTTGTCGGCGCCTGCCATGAGCGGCCCTGCCTGCACGATGATCTGGTTGAGGGGCAAGCGGCTCCACAGGTGGAGTCCAAACGCTGCGGACGGCCGCGGGGCATCGAGCACCCCGTCGGCAAGCATCGCCAGTGCGCCGCCCAATCCCTCTTCCGCAGGCTGAAAGACCAGTTTGACCCGGCCCGGCAGTTGATTACGTAGATTTGCGAGGAGTGTTGCGGTTCCCAATCCAATCGCTGTGTGACCGTCATGACCACAGGCATGCATCATGCCGGGGGCTTGTGATGCAAACGGCAGCCCGGTCTCTTCAGTGATCGGCAGTGCATCCATATCAAACCGCAGCATAACAGTCGGCGCATCGGCGGCGATTTCATCGCCCTCGACGATGGCGACGACGCCGGTTTTTCCAATGCCGGTCGTAACTTCCAGACCGAGGTGAAGCAAGTGGTCGGCCACCACGCCGGCGGTCCGCATTTCGCTGAAGCCAACTTCGGGGTGGGCATGGAAGTCACGCCGCCAGGCCACGAGTTGTGGCTGCAGGGCTTGCGCCTGTGCTTGAATTTTCTTGACGATGTCCATAGGGCGCTAGTCCGGCAATTGATCGTACATGTTGTTGACTTCGTGCGCATGGAAGCGCGCCACCAGGTCAGTTGGGGGCAGCGGTTCCTTATAAAAGAACTCAGGCAACTCGTCGTCGGCTTCCGTGAAGCCGGCCTGCCGGTTGAACTCGCGTTCGAAGCGCAGTGTTTCTCTACCCAGGGCTTCGAAAAACTCGGTCGTCAAATCGGTGCCGTGTGCACTGTTCAGTGCATCGACCATAAACGTTTGATTGAAGTTGGTGACGGTCATCCCGAAGATGCAGAGTCCCAACGAGTCATTGGCGGCGACGCGCGTTTGGTGGAGCAGGCTCTGGCTGATAATTTGCTCCGGCTCCATTTCGCGCGTTTTCAGGCGCGGCAGGTTACCAACGGTATGGTCTGCGCCCTGGGCGGTTGCCATCATCGAGATGCCGGTGGCTTCGACGACCCGTGGGTCATAGGCGCTGATGGCCTGCTTCTTAATCACCGGCAGGCGTTTGACGCCATAGTGCTCGCCGACGCGCGCGGTGCCCTGCGCCCAGAGTTTTCCACGTTCCGTGCCGGTGCGGATTTCGCTCAGGCAATCGATCATGAACTGCAAATCGCCGAACGGCGCCAGACCGGCTTCCATCAATACTGCGAGCATGGCGCCGGTTTCGATCGTATCGATGCCCAGGTCATTGGCGATGTAGTTGAGTTGCGCCAGTTGGTCAGGGTCACCGATGCCGCAATTCGTGCCCAGCAGCCCAAGCGTCTCGTACTCTACCGGTGAGACAATCTCCTTGCCATCGGCGCCGTGATAGACATTGCTGCACTGGATAGCGCAGCCGGGCATGCAGGGGTGCGTCTGTTGGCCACCGCGACTGGTGTTGAGTTCGCCGATGTAGTCGCCGCCCATTTTGAAGACTTCGCCGTTGCCGACATCTGCAAATTGACCTGAAGAGAAGTTGCGAACCGGCAGTCCCCCCATGTAGTTCTGCAGGTCCGCCATGCCCATGGTGCCGACCTTGTTATAGAAGTTCAGCACGACATTGTCAGCCAGCAGTTTCTGCGTGTATTCCTTGATTGCGCCCTGCACTTTCTTTTTGTCGTGCAGTTGCGGGATCTTGTCGAGGTCGACGACGATTGCCTTGACGCGCTTGCTGCCCATCACGGCGCCAACGCCACCGCGCGCGGCCAGTCGCGATGGGCGGAGGTCCTTATCGCTGAAAGCAATCCCGGCGAGCAGCCCTTCGTATTCGCCGACCGGTCCACAGAGTGCGATTGCAACCTTCTTGGAATACGTCTCATAGAGCAGATTTGCAGCGGCGAAGTTACCGAGACCCAGGTAGGGTTTGGCGTCGTCAAAGGTGATCGAGCCATCCCTGGCGAAATGGATCACGACCCAGTCAGAAGCAGCCCCGTAGAGGTTGAAGCCGGCGATGTGCAGTTGACCCAGGCCGTAGGCGAAGGTGCCCCCGCCATTGGCTTCCTTGATGCCGCCGGTCAGGGGGCTTTTGCAGCCCACGCTGGTGCGATTGGCGTTGGAGAAGGTCGTGCCGGCAAAGGGACCGGCGGAAAAGATGAGCGGGTTTTCAGGGCCGAGTGGGTCAACACCGGCGGCGCCCATTTCCAATAGGGTCTTGCCGATGAGGTTGCGGCCGGCCTTGATCACGTCGACCCCTTCCAGCGTGCGAGTCGAAATCGTCCTATCGGTGAGGTCAATATGGTAATACTTGCGCATCAGCAGCTCCAGATCGCGGCGTAACGGCAGCGGTTCTCAACACGGGCACGCACATTGCCGTCGCCGTATTTGCATTTAGTTATAGCAACGCCAGTATAACTGTTCAGTAAGCGGGTTGTCTATCCACAGGCCGCTGAAAGCGAGTGGACCGTGATTCGACCTGGAAGCCGACACTTTCGTAGAGTTGTAAGGCGCCATTGGGGTTCTGGGCATCGACGCCAAGCGCCGCCTCCTCCATCTGTTGCTGCTTCAGGATCTCCATGCTGCGGACCAAGAGGGCGCGCGCCAGACCCTGCCGTCGCCATGGGCGTCGCGTGCTGATGAATTCGGTATAACCACGCTTGCGGTTAAGTTTTGTATTTTCGTCGGCGCTGATGAAAGTGCGCACCTGCCCGGCGATTTCGTTGCGTTCGGCGTCCCACGCAATCTGCCAAAGCGCCGGTTGAATGATCACAGGGTCCGACAGCCAACGATCGTAGTCAGTCTCCGTAGGAGGGACATATCCCGGGTGGTCGCGAAATGCCTCGACATCCGCCTCCCAGATGAGACGGAAGTGTTCCGGGTCAACACGGCGCACCTCAATGCCCGACGGAAGGGGCGCATCCGGCAGCGGCTCCGCCAGCGAGCGCACCATGCCGTAACCGTAGCGGTCCGGCCGGTAACCGTCGCCGGTCAGCAGGGCGACGGCTCCTGGTGAGACGCCGTTAATCCAGGTAGACAGATTGTGGGCGCCGACTTGTGGGTTCTCGCCGGCATACTGAGCAAGTCTTGCCTGGAGATACCGCAGGAGGGAAGTGCCGATGCCACGGCGACGCCAGGCCGGGATGACGTGGACGAGGTGAAGATAGTTCATTTCGCCATCTTCCTGCTGCGCCCATTCGCAGCGACCGTAGGCAATGGCCTTGCCAAGGTGTTCGACGAGGACGAAGTCGCGCTCCAGGTCACAGTTCGTCAGGTGGGTGTAGGTGTTCCGTACGTCATCCGCGTTCGCCGCCGTGCGGACTCCGTTTGCGGTTTCGGACGCGTTCAGAACCGCCGCAATGCGTTTGTAGTCGTCCTCGCCGGCGAGACTGCGAAAGACAAGGCCCGCGATCTGAGGTGCGTCGGGCACTGCAAGCGGGATCCCCTTTGTGAACGGAGTCATGGCTTACGTTTCCTTGAATTCAAACAGAAACTCGATCACGGTTTCGATCCCGCGATAGAAGTTGGGCAGATGAAACTTTTCGTTCGGTGCGTGGAGGTTGTCATCTGGAAGGCCGAAGCCCATGAAGACGACCGGTGCATTCAACGACTGTTGGAAGATGGTGGCAACCGGAATACCGCCGCCTTCACGGGTGAAGATCGGCTCAACGCCAAACACTTTTTCATAGGCGCGGGCAGCGGCCTGGATGGCTGGGCTATCAATGGGGGAAAGAAACGCCATACCACCATGATACTGGTGGAGGTGCACTTCAACGGTGGGCGGGGCAACGTGCCGGATGTATGCTTCTAGCAATCCGCCGATCCGTTCGTGGTTTTGGTCAGGTACGAGCCGGCAGCTAATCTTTGCATTCGCCTCGCTGGGAATGACGGTCTTGAAGCCGGCGCCGGTGAAGCCGCCCCACATGCCATTGATCTCGAGGGTTGGTCGCGCACCAATTCGCTCCGTCACCGTATATTCTGGTTCACCATAAACCTGGCGTGCGCCGCTGTCCGCCAGGATCTCAGCCTCACCGTACGGCACTTTGGCCAACGCCGAGCGTTCAGCGTCATCCAATGGGCGTACATCGTCATAGAAGCCGGGCACAGTCACCCGTCCGGTTGCATCATGGAGGGCGGCCAGGATCTCTGCCAGCGCCTGATTTGGGTTGTGAATGGCGCCGCCAAACGAGCCACTGTGCAGATCATGTGCCGGTCCGCGCACCGTGAGTTCGCCTGCCCACATGCCACGCAGACCATAGAGGATGGATGGCTGGGAAGCGGAGAGCATATGGCTGTCGGAGATCACGACCGCGTCTGCCGCAAGTTGTTCGCAATGAGCGGGCACGTAGGCGGTGATGGTCTCTCCGCCAAATTCCTCTTCGCCTTCCGCAAGGAACTTCACATTGACCGGGAGTCTGCCGGTCGTCTGCAAGAGCGCCTCTAGGGCTTTGACGTGGATATAGGTCTGGCCCTTGTCGTCGGCTGCGCCGCGCAAATAGGTTTGTTTCGCGCACGGTAGGCTCGAACGGCGGCGTCTGCCACTTCTCCAGTGGATCGACGGGTTGCACGTCAAAGTGGCCATAAATGAGAACCGTCGGCGCGTCTGGTCCGGCATGGAGCCAGTCGGCATAGACCAGTGGGTGCACGTCGCTTTCGATCAACTCGACGTGTTCCATCCCTGCGCGGTGCAGGGCGTCAACCAACCAGACTGCGGCCCGCCGGACATCTTCTTTGTGGTCAGGAAGGGCGCTGATGCTCGGTATTTGTAGCCATTCGATCAGTTCATCGAGTTGGCGCTTGCGTGCGGTCGTCAGGTAGTCTGTGACAGTAGGATCTATCATTGAGAATGGGCCTTTCACGCCAGCGCGGCGACAAGCTTGGTGCGGTCGCTCAGAATACGCTCGATGGTGGAGGTCAACTCCGCGAAGTCGATCGGTTTACAAAGGTAGGCATTCATCCCAGCTGCGAGGCACCGCTCGCGATCACCCGCCATGGCGAGCGCAGTCAATGCAACAATCGGTGTTTGGGCGATGGCGGTCTCGTCAAATGCGCGAATGCGCCGTGTTGCCTCCAGTCCATCCATGCCGCGCATCTGGACATCCATCAGGACGAGGTCGGGGGTAAGGGTGACTACCATGCTCACTGCCTCGGCGCCGTTGGTTGCTGTTGTCACTTTGTAGCCATGCCCGACGAGAAAATCGGAGAGTAGCGTCGCTGTGATGGGATTGTCTTCAACCAGGAGCACGGCGGCTGCGGCCTGAGGGGCGGCAGCCGTAGACGGTGCAGGCGCTGCCTGGTAGCGCAGCGGCGACTCGCCGGCCGCCTGCCATGGCAAGGTAATAGTGAACCGGCTACCGGCATTGGGTTTGCTCTGTACGCTGACACTGCCACCGTGAAGTTCGGCGAGGCGAAGGACGAGCGATAGTCCCAAGCCAGTTCCCATGAGTTCGCCACCCTTTCGCGCCTCTAGTTGGCTGAACGGGTGGAACAGTTTCGGAAGATCCTCCTCGCGAATCCCGATCCCTGTATCTGACACGGTGAAATTGACGACGCCTGCGGTCGGATTGGCACTGACTGACAGGTCGATCGCACCACCCTGTGGGGTGAACTTCACCGCGTTGCTCAGCAGGTTGACCAGCACCTGTTTTAGCCGCCGCGAATCCACCAGCACCTGTAGATTCTCAGGCTCGATGGTGCTACCCAAGTGCTGGCTCTTGTTCATGGCCAGTTGGCGCACCATCGACATACTGGAACGGCAAATATCATTGACAAAGACCGGTTCGTAGTTGAGTGTCAATTTGCCGGCGTCGATTTTCGCCACATCCAGCAAATCGTTGATCAAGTTGAGTAAATGGCGACCGCTCTGCTCGATTTGGTGGAGCGACTCTTGCTGGCGCTCGGTCATCGTGCCGTATACCCCCAGTTGGAGCGCCTCCGCAAGTCCAAGCACGCCTGTCAGTGGGGTCCGCAGTTCATGGCTCATGTTGGCTAGAAACGCGTCTTTGTGCCGCAGCGCCTTCTCCAGTGCGACGTTGGCGCTGTTCAGGTCGTCCAGGCTTGCCAGCAAGGCATCGGTGCGTTCGGCTACGTGCTGTTCGAGTGAGTCGTTCAGGTCGCGCAGCGCCAGTTCGGCACGGCGTCGCTCGGTGATGTCATGGAAGACGCCAAAAACGACTGCGCGCCCGTCTTCTGCGATGGCGCCTGTTGAACTGATTTCGACGGGTATCTCATTGCCGTCACGGTCGACCACGAACATCTCAAGAAAACGGGCGCCAGGGTTCAGCGCCGCTGCTCTGAATTTGTCCGTAGCAGCCTGAAAGGTGTCTACGGGGTGCAATTGCGATTGATGCATGGTACGGAGTTCGTCCAGGCTACGCCCTGTGAGCGCTTGCGCTTGTGGATTGGCGTCGAGCAACATGCCCGTGCTGGCGTCGGCGACTAAAATCGCGTCTTTACTGTGGTCAAAGAGGGCTCGATGGCGTTTCTCACTTTTGCGCAAGGCTTCCTCAAGACGCTTGTGGTGCGTGATGTCGGTAGCGCTCACCAAAAAGGCTGTCACGGTACCATCGTCGTCGCGTATCGGATTGATCGACACTTCCACCCAAGTCGCGGAATCATCTTCGGCTTTCAGCTCAGTTTCAAAATTGCTCGACTTTCCACGTCCGCGGCTGCGAGCCCACGCGCAAATCACCGTGCTGCAGGTCACCTACATAATCGCCGAGCCGTTTTCCGGCAACTAATTCCGGTCCGCCCAAGCGCCTGGTAGCATCGGCGCCCGCGCGATTGAAGGCTTGCACAACCAGGTCAAGGTCCAACAAAACATGTAGTTGGGTCGTGTTGTCCAGAATGGCGCGCAATTGGCGCTGGGTGTCGCGCAGTTCCTGCGTCACCGTGGTCATCTGTGATAGATCGTGTAGGAGTACGCAAATGAGATCACCCTGCGGCGCCGGGATCCGCGAAGCGATCAGTTCGACGGGGAAAACCTGACCGGTGCGGTGGCGAGCGTTCAAGGGGACAGGGGACCGTACGATCGCGCCTCGGATTGGATGAACTGTGCAAATCCAACTGCGTTGCTTGGAATTTCTTCGGGCACGGCCAGAATCCACATTGGCTGGCCAAACACTTCACTTGCGGTGTAGCCGAACATTCGTTCGGCGCCCTTGGTGAAAAACATGACCTGCTGTTGTGGATTCACAAACAGCACCGCATCACGAGAGTTGTTGATGATGCCGGCAATGCCTTCAAGGAAACCGTTGAGCATCTCCGGTCCGCTGAGGAGTGTCTTGACAAACACGTCGAAATCATAGGGCGGTTTTTCGGTCACGACCCAACCTCATCCATCGCATCCATCCTCGAATTTTGCGTATTTGGAGCACGCGTAGCATAACACTTCCACAGTGATTCGACCAATCATCTGGCGTTCATGCCACCTGCGCCAAAGAAGTTGACTGGGTGCAACAAAGGGCGGGTTGCCCACGTGGTTGCCGGCTTAATAGGTGAAGATTATGGCAACTATGCAAACGTACACTTGTCCCTGGTGTGGGACGCACTACACCGAACATCGTGCGAACTGCACCAATTGTGGGGGGGCGTTGCCGGTGCGCACCGCGTTGACGGCTGGCCCACTGCCGCCTCCGCCGCCGCGAGCGGTGCCATCGGAATTTGTGCGGCGCGTTCGGTACGCCAATCGCGTCTACACCGTTCTTGGCCAGGTCTTTAGTGGACTCGGCGTAGCGCTTGGTGTCATCTTTCTGGCCGTTGGCGCGGTCACGCCGGTGGTCGTTATGCTGGTGCTGGGTGTCGTCTTTTTTGCGGTCTTTGGCGGGATCGGAGTTGCGTTTCTGACATATAGCAGGCGCAAGATCAGTCGCCAACTCGCAGCCATCACCCAGGGCGTCGCCACGGGCGGCGTCATCGAGGATGTCTTTGTTGACATGTCGGTCCGTGTTAACCACCGATCACCCACGAAAGTGGAGTATTCGTTTTCTGTGGGTGGCGTTCGTTGGACTGGCAGTGCGCATGCGTGGCAGCCGGACCCGGAAATGGTGCGCGGCGCGCCGGTGCATGTGGTGTACGTCGTTGATAATCCTGGCCAATCGAGTCTGTTTCCGCCAGTTGCTTGAGTGATAGAGAAGGACCAAACCCTCCCGCCAAGCCGCAAAGCCGCAAAGGAACAACGAAAGAGATTCTCCCGCAGGGACGCAGAGGCGCTGGGAAATGCGCGCTGAAAGCTCGAAAATAACCACAAAGACCACAAAGACCACAAAGAAACGAACGCTAGCGCATTTTCTTTGTGGTCTTTGCGCTCCTTGTGGTCAATGATGCTCTTCACTGCGTCTCTGCGTCCCTGCGGGAGATTTGGTCCATAGCTTGATGCCCATGGACACGGCAATGCCGTGCCAGTGTCTGTACGCGAATATTTGTCGGGGGCTTGACAGATGGGCCGGTCTTGTGTACAATGTGACCGGTCACATGTGCAGTGACCCATTCACAAAAGCCAGTCAATCCAGTATTTCGCCAATTGGCGCACGGTGAACCATGGCGCGTTCGCGTGTCACAATTCGAGACGTAGCGGCAGCAGCCGGCGTCTCGCGGCAGACGATCTCACGCGTGATCAATGGGAGCGATCTCGTCAGCCCTGAGACTGAAGCGCGCGTGCGTGACGCTGTTCGACAACTTGGCTATCAGCCGAACGCCATTGCGCGTTCGATGGCGCTCGGGCGGACCCAAACGCTGGCATGTCTTTCTCCGAACCTCACCGACTATACCTTTGCAAGTGTCATTGACGGGGCAGAAGCTGCAGTGCGTGCCCGCGGCTACTTTTTGATGTCCAGCTCGGCGCCAGATCCTGACACATTTGCTTCCCTGGTAGGCGAACTCGCCGGCTCTGGTTACATTGACGGCATTCTCGTCATCAACCCATTTGCCGACAATCGGCACCGCTATCTGCCGCACGCCTTTCCCACGGTGCTGATCGGCGCCCGGCCCAGAGCAGGTGTCGTTGACTCGGTCGCGCTGGATGATGTCGAAGCGGGGCGGATGGCGACGCGCCACCTCTGGGTATTGGGTCACCGTCAAATTGCGACGGTGACTGGGGCCACTTGCAGAGGACTGTTCACAAGATCGATTAAGCGGCTATGAGCAGATCTTGAACGAAGGCGGCATTGCGCTTGACCCCAGGCTGGTGATCGAGGGCGATTGGTCAGCAAATGCGGGCTATCTTGCACTGCGGCAGATCCTGGACCACGGCGAACTACCTACGGCGGTGTTTGCCCAGAATGATCAGATGGCGGTCGGCATTCTACGTGCCGCGCAGGATAACGGCATTCGGGTGCCGGACGCGTTATCGGTTATCGGCGTAGACGACATCCCACTTGCTGCGCACTTTGAGCCACCGTTGACGACCGTGCGGCAGGACTTTGCTGAAATCGGCCGGGTGGCGGCGCGGTTGCTGTTTCGGGCCTTGGCGCAGCCGGGCGCCCCGCCTGAACATGTGCGGCTGGAGCCATCGCTCGTGTTGCGCAAATCGACGAGGGTGCAGCGTGGGTTGTGATGAATGAGGGCGACGGAGTAGCGGATTGTAATCTGCTCATGTCGTTTTTCAGATATTCGGTACACAATCGGCTAGTGTAACAAGGGGAGACATATGAATAAGAAGCGAATCAGTATCTTGCTCAGTCTGCTGGTGCTTGCCAGTATGCTGCTCGGGGCGTGTGCGACCGCAGCGCCGGCTGCAGAGCCTGCGGCACCCGCAGCCACGACTGAAGCTGCGGCGGAAGCAGCGACCGAAGCAGCCGTGGAAGCGGCGACTGAGGCTGCTGCGGCGCCTGCCGAGGGCGACGTGGCGATCCGCTGGCGGACGCGGCCGGACAATCAGGAAGAGGCCAATGTCTACAAGGGCATCAGTGATGAACTGGACGCCCAACTGGAAGGCATCAGCCTGGCCTATGAACCGGGTGGCAGTGAAGGCGCCTCGTACCAGGATCAATTGAAGACCGAAATTGCCAACGGTACGGCGCCGGATGTCTTCTGGATCCCTGGCACCGACGTCGGCGACTTTGCCAAGCGTGGTTTGATCCTCAACATGGCGGATCTGGCAGCGGGTACAGATGGATTCACCGTCGATGCCTTCTATCCTGGTCCCATGGAGTATCTGACCTACAACCCGGAAAGCGGCGACAGCAGCGCACTGTGGGGGTTGCCCCGCGACGTGTCGACCTTCGTGCTCTATTACAACAAGGACCTGCTGGCCGAAGCCGGGGCTGCGGATCCTGCCGAACTGGCCGCTGAGGGCAAATGGGATTGGGACGCCTTTGTTGACGTCGCCTCGAAGGTGCGCGGACTGGGTAGCGACATCTATGGCTATGGCGCCAACGCCTGGTGGGGTCCGTACGGCACGTGGATGAATGCAGCGGGCGGCGGCTTCTTCAATGCCGATCGCACTGCTTGCAACCTCAATTCACCGGAGTCATTGGCGGGTCTCGAGTTTGAGCGCAAGCTCTATCAGGATCTTGATGTTGCGGTTCCCTATGGTGAAGACAGCGAGCCCCCGTTCCGCGCAGGCAAGGTTGGCTTGTTCCAGAACGGGCGCTGGGCAACCCCTGGCATTCGCACGGTTGACTTCAACTGGGACGTGGTTGAACTGCCGAAGGGGCCTGCGGGCCATGCCGGCAACTGGCTGTTCTGGGGCGCCTATGCGGTGAATGCCAATACCCAGCATCCGGAAGAGGCGTGGAAACTGGTGCAGGCGCTGACACAGGCGGACACACAGGCCAAGATCAGCGCATTGGGCACGAACATTCCGAGCCGTGTGAGCAAGGAAGCCACCGATGCGTTCCTGACCTTCACGCCGCCGGCCAACAACCAGGCGTTCTTAAACGGCTTGAATGACAGCGCCACGGCAGAAGGCCCGCTGTGGGCCGGCAACTGGCCGGCGTTTGATGCGGTTGCCGGCGCCAACGTGCAGGCGCTAATGACCGGTGAGAAGACAATCGATGACTTCGCCGCCACCATCTGCGACGAAGCCGACAAGACGTTCTCCGAGTAAGCTGAGCGCCACGCGGATCCAGACGCACGCCTTGTGCCTGGATCCGCGTGGTCTACCGGAATCCCAGGGAGTCAAAGATGACGGCGGCAGCACCATCAGTAAAGAAATCGGACTACAATGCTGCAGGATGGCTGAATGTCTTGCTCGTTTGGCACATCGTGGTGGCACTCATTGGCGCTTATGGTCTCTACGGGCTTTTCACGAACCAGTTTCCCCTACCGGATTGGGTACGCTGGTTCACGATGCTGGCTTTGCTGTTTTTGTGTCTTGGGAGTGTTGCAGCGCTGATTCTGCATTCCGCAGCGCGACCACAAGGGCCGTGCACTGTCGGTCGCGGTCAACTATGTGGGATTCCTGATCTGCGCCGTCGCGCTGTTGCAGTTGATTGGGGTCTTTGCCGGCTTTGATGCTCTGGCCGATCGCTTTCCAAGGGCGTTATTGCCGCTCGGCGTGAGTTTTATCGGTTATCTGATCTATGTATTTGCAGATCGCTACGAGAATTATCCAAAACGCCAGCGTAGCATCCAAAACACGGGCAAGATTGTGATGTTGGCCGGGCTTGCGCTGGCCTTGATCGCAGTGGTTGGCTGGGAGTCCGTGCCCGGCTTTATTGCGGCACGCCTCCAGTTACCGATTCTCCTGGCGCTTGCCGGTTCCATCCTGTTTGGTCTCATGACCTGGGCCATGTGGCGTCACCCGACCGCGTTGGCGATGAACGTGAACAATGCACGGCAGGAAGCGTTGGAAGGGTATCTCTTTCTGTCGCCAAACCTGATTGGATTTCTCTTATTTCTGGCCGGGCCGCTGCTATTGTCGCTCTACACCAGTTTCACCAATTGGGATGGTTTTGGCACTCGCGAATGGGTCGGGTTTGGCAACTACGGCAAGTTGTTGAATTTGACCTTTGCGACGCTGACTGCTGCCAATCAGCCGGCAAATCAGGCGATCAATGTCAAAGTCTATGACGAGCTTGCGCGTTTTTCGTTGTTTGGCAGCCACTATCTCATTGGGGCGACCGACAAGCTTTTCTGGATTGCGATGCGGAATACACTGCTGTTCGGCCTTCTAGTCGTCCCATTATCGGTGCTGCCGGCGCTGGGCCTGGCGGCGATCTTGAACAGTAAATTGCCTGGGATGAAGTTCTTCCGGTCGGTCTACTTTATTCCATCCGTCGCGGCCGTGGTGGGCATTGCCTTGATCTGGCAGTGGATGTATAACGCGTCCGTTGGGTGGATCAACTATGCGATCTTGTCGGCTGCGAATTTCTTGAACTCGATCTTTGGTGCGGCGTGGATTGCACCGCAACCACGATGGCTCAGCACCAGTGACACCGCGCTGCTTGCGATCGTGGTCATGGTTGCCTGGCAGACGATCGGCTTCAACACGATCTTGTTCCTGGCCGGGATGCAGAATATTCCCAAGGTGCTCTATGAGGCGGCCACGGTGGATGGGGCTGGCGCCTGGCGTCAGTTTCGTAATATCACGTTGCCATTGCTTGGCGCCACCATGGTGTTTGTCTTATCGACGACGATTATTGCCTCATTTCAGATCTTTGAACCCATCTTTATCATGACGAATCCGGCCGGTGGACCGAACAATGCGACCCTGTCCGCCGTGCTCTACCTCTATCAGAATGGTTTCCAGCGTTTCAACCAGGGTTATGCGTCTGCCATTGCCTGGCTGCTCTTTGTGATCATCTTCCTTGTGACCATGATCCAGTACCGGCGCCAGCGTAATGTGACATACGAGATGTAGGCGGAGATACCAAAATGAGTGCCCAGTCTGCCGGTTCGACGACCATAGCTGCCAGTGCGCGCGATGAGCGCCCATCCACAGGGCGCCGATGGGGATATTGGCTGCGCAACGGCCTGGTCTATTTGCTGCTAGTCGTGATCGCCTTCATCATGATCTTTCCATTCCTGGTGATGCTTTTCACCTCGTTGAAGATTCCGCAGGATACGTTCTCGTATCCGCCGCGGATGTTGCCGCGTGAGCAAATCCTTGCGCCAGTCGTCGGTGAAGAAGAGCAAAAGCCACTTTATAATATCGCCGTGGACGGTGCCGTGCGGGAGATGGCGCTCGTCAAGGACAACATCAAGATCGGAGTCTATGCTGCACCTGACTCGCCTGATGTGACCTTTGAGCGCCCAGTCAAGGACGTGAAGCCGGTCGGCGGCTTTATGAACCAACAAAAAGTCGCTTATAACGGCGAAGAGACGCCGCTTTGGGAGGTTGAAGTCGCGGGCGCCGCCAGGCAAATGGTCCAGGTCGGCCAAACCGCGTTTGGCCAGTTTGTTGATCCGCAGAATCCTGATGTGTCGGTGCTGGCCAATGTCCGTTTGAGTGAACCGGTGACACAGTTCACGTGGCGCCCCCAGAATTATCTGGATGTCTTGCAGTTGAACGGTCTGGGGCGAAGTCTCACGAACACGATGTTGGTCACTTTTGGTGTCGTATTGGGCCAACTCATTACATCGGTGCTGGGCGGCTATGCCTTTGCCCGCTTGCGCTTTCCTGGTCGTGACACGTTGTTTGTGTTATACCTCGGCACCATGATGATTCCTTTTGTTGTGCTGATCATGCCGCTCTACCAGTTAATGGTGCAGATCGGATGGTCAGACAAACTTGCCGCCCTGATCATGCCCTGGATATTCACCGCTTACGGCACGTTTTTAATGCGGCAGTTCTTCACGACGATCCCAAAGGAGATTGAAGAAGCTGCATTGCTGGATGGCGCGTCGCGCCTGGAAATCCTGTGGCGCATCTTCATCCCGGCCGCAGTGCCGGCGCTGGCCACCCTGGCCACCTTTACCTTCCTCTATGCGTGGAACAGCTTCTTCTGGCCGCTGGTCATCATCAACACCGGTAACACGGACAATCATGTCTTGACGCTGTCGCTCAATGTGTTGCGTGGACGGGCGGCGGATAGTCCCAACCTCGTACTGGCGGGCGCCGCGATTTCGGTGATTCCACCGATGCTGATCTTTATTTTGGCGCAGCGGTTCTTTATTGAAAGCGCAACCAGTAGTGGCGTCAAGGGGTAGCCGGCCTGGGGTGGGTTCTGAAGCGAAGATTAGAAAAGGCGGATCACATTGTGATCCGCCTTTTTGCAGAGAAAGCCGGCAATCTTGAGCACAAAGTCGCTCATTGCTGGCTTTGCGCCGCGCTCGCCGGCACTGCCGGCATAGTCTGCGCAGAGGGGGCGGAGTCGACGCCAGGACCGTTATCTGCGCGAAGTGGCGCGGCGGAAGATTGGCAGACGATGGGGTTGACGATCGCTACATCGTCAACAAAGAAGCTGCTGACCGCAGTTGCATCGTTACGTACACGGAAGATCAGGTCGACCGTTTTACCAGCGTAGGCGCTCAAGTCGATCTGCGCGTTGACCCAGGTCGATGTATTGCGCGATGCACAGAGATTGTAGGTTTTCAGTGTGCGCGTGATCCCGTCCACTGTCAGCCGGAGGTTGGCATAGTCGTAATTACACATATCAGTTGATTTTACGCGGTACCAGTAGGAGAGGCGCAGCACCGGTTCGGCGGGTAGCCTTATTCGTTGTGAGATTTGCGATGTCTCGCTGTTGTCTCCTCCGAGCCAGGCCAGATAGCGTTGCGTGTGTGGGTTGATCGCCGTTCCGCAACTCGTGCTGGTGCAAATCAATTTGTTGTTGACGGCTGTGCTTTCCCGCCACGCGGTGCGACCGCTGTCGAAATTTCCATTGTTCACGCGGTTTGTACACGGGGTGGGCGCCACTGTCCCTGTGGGCCGTCTTGGTGGGCACGGGTGTCGCCGTCTTGGCGGGCACGCGTCTTGGTGGGCACGGGTGTCGCCGTTCTGGTGGGCACGGTGTCACTGTCTTGGTGGGCGTCTGGTGGGTGTCGCCGTTTTGGTGGGCATCGGCGCTGTGGTAGGTGTCTCCGTTGGCGTGGGTGCGGTGGTCAGGTCTCGGTGGGCGTCGGCGCGGTGGTCGGTGTCTCCGTCGGTGTGTCGGTGGGCGTTGGCGCGGTAGTCGGCGTTTCCGTCGGCGTGGGTGCGGTGGTCGGTGTGTCGGTGGGCGTTGGCGCAGTGGTCGGTGTCTCCGTCGGCGTCGGTGGCGGTGCGCCGTCGGGTGTCGGTGGGCGCCGGCGCGGTGGTCGGTGTCTCCGTTGGCGTGGGTGCGGTGGTCGGTGTGTCGGTGGGCGTCGGCGCGGTGGTCGGTGTCTCCGTCGGTGTGTCGGTCGGGTCGGGGCGTTCGGCGCGGTAGTCGGCGTTTCCGTCGGCGTGGGTGCGGTGGTCGGTGTGTCGGTGGGCGTCGGCGCGGAGTCGGCGTTTCCGTTGGCGTCGGGTGCGGTGGTCGGTGTGTCGGTGGGCGTCGGCGCGGTGGTCGGTGTCTCCGTTGGCGTGGGTGCGGCGGTGTGTCGGTGGTCGGGTCGGCGTGGGTCGGTGTCTCGGGGCGTTGGCGTTGCGGTCGGGGTGGCGGTGTCGGCGTTTGTCGGCGTGGGTGCGGTGGTCGGTGCCGGTGGGTGTCGTCGTCGGTGTGCCGGTGGGTGTCGGTGCGGTTGTCGGCGTATGGGTGGGGCCGTTGGCGGCAGTCCCGGCGTGATAAAGCCAGAATATAGGAATCGATTGGGCGAGCCCGCCCCGGAGTTGATCACGTTGTCAACCGTTGCGTTTGATGTGAGCACTTCGGCAACAGCCGGCGCCGACGCACCCGGACAGGCAGCGAGATACAATGCAACGACGCCGGCAACGTGCGGCGACGCCATCGATGTCCCGCTCATGACGGCGGCGGCGTTGTCCGCGGTGTAATAGGCGGAAGTAATGGAGACGCCGGGCGCAAACAGGTCCAGGCAGCCGCCATAGTTTGAGAAGGAGGCGCGCTGATCGGTGCTGTTCGTTGCTCCAGTTGTAAGTGCGGACGTTGCGCGTGCGGGCGAACTCAGGCATGCGTCAATATTCGAATTTCCAGCCGCCACCGCAACAACGATGCCGTGAGCGACCACATTGTTGACAGCGGTGTCCAGTGCTGACGACGCTGATCCGCCGAGGCTCATGTTCGCAACAGCAGGCAAGGAAGCGTTGGTGATCATCCAGTTGATGCCGGCGATGACGCCGCCCGTCGTGCCCGAGCCGGTGCAACCGAGTACGCGCACCGGATGGAGTGTGACCTGCTTTGCGACGCCGGTGCTCGAACCGCCCACAGTGCCGGCAACATGCGTGCCATGTCCGGCGCAATCCTCGACACCGTAGGCATCGCTGATCGCAGTGTAGCCGTTACCGATCCGGCCGGTAAGCTCACGATGCGTCGTGCGAATCCCTGTATCGATGATATACGCATGGACACCGGCGCCACCGCTGGCGTAGTGGTAGAGGGCGTCGAGTGGTAGGCGTCGTTGGTCGATGCGATCAATGCCCCAGGTCACCCCAGACTGTTCGCCAACGACCGCAACAATGCGATTCGGTTCGATGTATGCAACGTTGGGATCTGCCGCCAGGCCCAGCGCTCCAGTCTCTGAGGTCCTGACTGCAAAACCGGGCAACGCGGCGTCATACACGAAAAGGACGTCACCGCCATAGGTGATTGCCAGGGTTCGAGCGAGCATGGCAATGTGTGTCGCCTGGTCATCTGGTGACATGATGCGGCGCCCGCTGGGGTCTTTCAGGACGACGATGTACTCGCCCGGCACGATGTCGCCCGCGGTTTGGTGCGATGAGTTCTGAAGTTGGGGAAGAAAAACCCTGTCCGCACCTGCCGGCAACGGTTGCGGGGCATCTTGTGCAAAGAGCGCCGGTCCGCGGCCCTGGATGGCGCAGGCGAGGATCATCGCTATAGCCACAAATAGCAGGCGCGCATCAACGGCTGAGCCTCGATGGTGACCGGCATTTCTCCCGTACATATCGGCAATATCGAGCCTCCGCCGCGGTTGTGGATGCGATGTCGCTCCTATCGTCTGCCTATTTATGGGATTCCGCAACCGACAATTGGCGTAGGAAGCTTACGGGTATATTAAGGTAATGCGTGGAGGGAGTTCCACCCGCCAGCCCTCAAACGGGGCTGGCGGGTGGAACTGATGTAGCGTGGGGTGACTGTCGCCGCAAGGCCTAGCGCGGTCTGGCGGCTGCGTCCAGGGTTGCATTGTTCGGGACGCCTAACGCCATCAAGGTCATCGAGTGGCGCAAGTTCGACCAGATTATCGAGATCCGAAGCCTGTGTACACGCACCACTAATCAGCCGGACGTCGTCGACGAAGAAGTTGCTGTTCGCCGGACTGGGGCCAGTGTTCTTGACGCGGAAGTCCACGGTGACGCTCTTGCCTGCGTAGGCGCTCAGGTCGAACTGGGCGCGACCCAGGCGGATGTGTTGTTCGGAGTGCACAGCGAGTAGGTTCGCAAGTCGTGCGTGACGCCATTTACAATGACGCGTGCCACGGCCTGATCGCGCCGCAGCTATTGTTTGAGCCGATGTAGTAGAAGTAGACCAGGCGCGCACTCTTCCCTGTAGGCAAGGTCACGGTCTGCTTGAGCTCGGATGTCTCATTGGGTGCGCCGCCCAGCCATGCCATGTAATAGGCGCTGCGGGGATCGATGGTTGAGCCGCAGCTTGAGTTTGTACAGATCAAGTTAAAGCCATTGGATGAACTCTGACTCCACGAACTGGGACCGGCGTCAAAATTCCAGTTGGCCAACAGATTTGTGCAAGCGCCGGGCGCTCCACCCATGAAGCCGGTGTAGAGGAGGCGATTGGGTGAACCCGTGCCGGCATTCGTGACCTTGTTCAGGGTGGCATTGTTGACCAGTGCAGTGCGCACTGCAGACGGTGTTGCGTTGGGGTTAAGCGCCAGATAGAGGGCGGCTGCGCCTGCCACGTGAGGCGACGCCATGGAGGTGCCGTTAATCATGTTGATGGCGGTGTTGCTCGTGTACCAGGCCGACACAATATTGCTGCTGGGGGCGAAGATATCCAGGCACGAACCGTAATTTGAAAAGCTTGAGCGCGCGTCGGCGCTGGTGGTTGAGCCGACGGTCACTGCGTTTGGCACGCGCGCGGGCGAAACGAAGCAGGCGTTGATGGTATCGTTGCCGGCGGCAACCACGTAGGTGATGCCGGCGTTGATTGAGTTGTTGACGGCGGCATCAAGCGAGGAACTGGCAGAACCGCCGAGACTCATGTTGGCAACTGCCGGCTTCACCTTGTTATTGGTGACCCAATTGATGCCGGCGATCACGCCTGCCGTCGTGCCCGATCCGTTACAGCCCAGCACGCGCACGGGATGGAGCAGCACCTTCTTGGCGACGCCATAGGTTGTGCCGCCGACGGTGCCGGCGACGTGGGTGCCATGGCCATTGCAGTCATTGGTGCCGTTGCCGTCATTGATGGCCGTATAGCCAGCCGATGCCCGGCCGGTGAATTCGACATGGGTGCTGCGCATGCCCGTATCAATGATATAGACATTGACCGTTGGACCACGAAATGAAAGATAGGGCAAGAACGCCTTTTGGCAGCCTCAGTGATGACCGCGTTGTTGTTGGCAAATTGGGCGCCGGTCGGACCATAGGCGTAGACCGTATTGAGCGGGAGGTTGCGTTGGTCGATCCGGTCGAGACCCCAAGTTGCACCAATCTGCGTTGTATCGATGCTGATTACCCGGTTAGGCTCGACATAATCTACTGCCGGATCGGCGGCAATTGCCGCCGCTGCTTCGGGCGCCAAAGCAATTGCAAAGCCGTTGAGGGCAGCGTCATAGACGTAGAGGATTTGGCCGCCGTAGGTAGATGCCATCCGTTCAGCCGTGACAGCCGACGATTTCATCTCGTCACCGTTGGGCGCGGTCTTCAGCACAACGATATATTCGCCGGGAATGATCTCATTGTCCGTCTGTGCAGCCAATTGCACCGGTGTGGCGCCGTCATCCTGGAGGGTGGGCATGAAGAGCAAGTCAGCACTCGCGGGCAATGGCTGTGGATCAGGCGCAGGTGCGTTGTCCTGGGCTCTCACCGGCAGGCTTCCCGTGAATAGCGCAAACAACAGCGTTGAAACGATAGCGGTCTGCAAGACGCGTTGGGTATGGGAGTTTCGCATAATGCCTCACTTGCCTGATTGAGTGGATAATGGGGACGTACCTGGGTGCGCTGAGATGCACCTCCTTTGGGCAACAGGGAAGTGGGGTGGCAGGCAGCGCCTGCCACCCCGTATGAATCGGTCGGACTAGAACTGTTTCACGTCCACGGGTCCTTGGGGTTCGCTCGTGTTCGGATCAACCTTCAAGTCGTAATCCTCGGAGGGCAGCGGCTGCTCCTCGGGCAATTCGACCGGGCTTTCCAGCGCATCCAGTTCGGTGCAGGCGCCGCTGATCAGGCGCGTGTCATCGATGAAGAAGTTGCTGCTCAGCGATGCGTTGGTCACGGCACGGAAGAGCACCGTGACGGTCTTGCCGGCGTAGGCGGTCAGATCGTACTGCGCGCTCACCCAGCCGTTGGTGTTATTTGCGGCGCACAGGTTGACGGTTTTCAGGTTGCGCGTCACGCCATTGACAATCACGCGGGCATAGCCGTAGTCGTGGTTGCACGTATCAGAGGAGCCAACGTAGTAGAAGAAGACCAGGCGGGCGCTCTTGCCGACCGGCAACGCAACATTCTGCCTGATCTGGGAGGTCTCGCTGTTGCCGCCGCCCAACCACGCCAGATAGTTCGCTGTGCGGGGATTGATGGTCGAGCCACAGCTTCCGTTGGTGCAGATCAACTGCCAACTATGCGTTGAGCTCTGCGTCCAGGAGCCTGGGCCCGAATCGAAGCCTGGATTGGCAAGCAGGTTGGTGCAGGCGCCAGGTGCGCCACCCATGAAGCCGGTGTAGAGCAGTTTGTTCGGTGACCCGACGCCAGGGTTTGTGACCTTGTTGAGGGTGGCGTTGTTGACCAGGGCATTGCGCACCGACGCGGGCGTGGCGGCATTGTTCAAGTCCAGATAGAGCGCGGCGGCGCCGGCCACGTGGGGCGCAGCCATCGAAGTGCCGCTAATGGTGTTGAGCACACTGTTGCCGGTGTACCAGGCAGAGGTTATATCCTGGCCCGGAGCAAAGATATCCAGGCAGGTGCCATAGTTTGAGAAGGAGGCGCGTGCATCCCAGTTGGTTGTGGCGCCTACCGTTACGGCATTGGGAACCCGCGCCGGCGAGGAAGTGCAGGCGCTCACGTTGCTGTTGCCGGCGGCGACGACGACGACAATCCCCTTGCTGATGGCGTTGTTGACGGCCGAATCCAGTGAGGCGCTGACGCCGCCACCGAGACTCATGTTGGCAACGGCCGGTTTCACCTTGTTGTTGGCAACCCAGTTGACACCGGCGATGACGCCGGCGGTGGTGCCTGAGCCGGTGCAGCCAAGCACACGGATTGGGTGCAGAATAACCCGCTTGGCAACGCCATAGGTCGTGCCGCCGACGGTGCCGGCTACGTGGGTGCCATGACCGTTGCAGTCATTGGTGCCGTTGCCGTCAACAATCGCCGTGTAGCCGGCGCCCATCCGGCCCGTGAACTGCGTGTGGGTGCCCCGGATCCCGGTGTCAATGATATAGGCATGCACACCGGTGCCGTTGGGACCGTAGCCATAGACGGTATTCAGCGGGCGGTTGCGCTGGTCGATGCGATCAAGCCCCCACGTGGCGCCGATCTGGCTGGTGTCGGCGGTAACGACGGTGTTTGGCTCGACATAATCGACGTCAGGCTCGGCGGCCACTGCAGTGGCCGCATCGGCGGACATGGCAATGGCAAAACCGTTTAGCACACTGTCATAGGTGAAGAGCACTGTGCCGCCGTACTGTGCGGCGATCCGATTGGCGAAGGCGGCTGATGATTCCACCTGGCGTTCGTTAGAGCTGTCTTTCAGGACGACGATGTATTCGCCTGGCACGATGGCGCCCGGCTGCTTGGATGCATCCCCCTTCAGTGCGGGCATGTAGAGCAGGTTGGCGCCTGTGGGAGTTTGCGGCGCCACATGTGTGTCCACGTCGTCCTGCGCCATGACAGGGCTGGCCCCGGCAAATAGAGCCGCGACCACCAGCGCCGTCATGGACGCCTGAACAAAGATCCGAAGGCCATTCCTACGTTTGGGTTGTGACATTGATTCCTCCATTGTGATAGAACGCGCCCGTCCACTCACGGACGCGTGACCAGAAAACGACGAGTGATGCATATCAGGGCATCGACGCTCGCATGCATCACTCAGAGGTACTCAAAATCTAAGTAGGGGGCGTTGAAGACCACAGCAAACCTGAGTTGAGCATCTGCCGCCTTGATAGATCCTAGCATTGGATCTTGTCCCACGTCAATGGGCGCAAAGTGTGCACTAAGTCACAAAAATGCGGTGTGGGGGCGCATTGACAGCTTTTTGTAAGCTGGTTTGGCGCCGTGCAGCTGTGGGTCAGGGTGCGGAAGGAGCAGCACACAAACTTGTGTGCTGCTCCCTTCGCATTTCAATCGATACAACGCTGTTCGTGTTCAGCGATTTTCGACTGGAGGTGTGGTCGGGGGTTGTCGTTCGGTCGAGATCTGGCGCAAGATTTCATCTACCCTCGCCGCACGCTCGGGCGAGTCGTCATATTGAAAGTTCAGGTCGGGTACAAACTGCAGCGTTAACCGTGTCGCCAGTTGGCCGCGCATCCACGGCGTCGCATGTTCCAGGGCTTTTAGCAGATCGCGTTTCCGGATGCTGTCGTCCTGATGATTCACATACACGCGCGCGTTCCGTAAGTCCTTGGAAATATCGACATGCGTCACTGTCACCAGGCTGACCCGTGGATCGGCAAGTTCGCCGCTGACCATGATGTTCAATTCTTCAAACAGCATTTCCGCCACCCGTTGCTGGCGAATTTCGCTGGACATGAGCAATCACCTTTCTGTGGCAATGACCCAGGGTACTATCGCCTACCGCACGCGCTGCTTCTCGCTGATCTCGATCACGTCGCCTTCCTTGAGCAGGTCATCGGCGGCGCCGAGATTGATGCCGCATTCGTAGCCGGCGCGCACTTCGGCGATATCTTCGGTGAATCGGCGCAGCCCCTCGATCCGCGCGCCGGCCGTAATTTCCTGGCCTGCGCGCAAAATTTTGGCGATGCCACCACGCTTGACGATTCCGTCGTTGACCATGCAGCCGGCCACGATGCCTTTGCGCAGCTTAAATAGTTGCAAGACAGTGGCGTGACCGATGATATTCTCTTTGTAGATCGGATCGAGCATGCCTTTCATTGCATCCTCGACATCCTCGATCATCTTGTAGATGATGTCGTACTGACGGATCTCCACGCCGGATTGTTCGGCGCGGCTGGCGGCGGCTTTGTCAACGTCGACGCTGAAGCCAATGATCACGGCGTCACTGGCTTCGGCCAACATCACATCGGATTCGGTAATGTCGCCGATGGTCGCTTGCAGCACCTTGATTTGCACCTCTGGATTGGTGAGGTCGTTCAGGCTATTGATGACGGGTTCCAGCGTCCCGTTCATGTCGGCCCGCACAATGAGGTTGAGGGTCTTGAAAGTCTCGCCTTCCATTCGCGCAAAGAAGTCCTCGAGCGACATCGCCGGGCGTTCGGGCTGGGCTTGCCGGGCTGCGGCGGCCAACTTGCGGTCTTCGGCAATGCGACGGGCATCCTTGTCGTTCATGACGCGTTCGAATACGTCACCCGCATCCGGCACTTCCTGCAGACCGAGCACGACCGTTGGCATACTTGGTAGCGCGTCCTGAATCGGCCGGCCTTCGTAATCGAACATGGCCTTGATCCGGCCCCAGGTTTTGCCGACAACGACGGTGTCGCCGCGGCGCATGGTGCCATTTTGGACGAGCAACGTCGCCGTCACGCCGCGCAGTTTGTCGAGTTCCGCCTCAACGACGGTGCCAATCGCCTGGCCCTTGGGGTTGGCTTTGTATTGTTCCACTTCGGCGAGGACCAGGATATTGTCCAGCAGATCCTCGACGCCCAGGTTCGTCAGCGCGCTCATTTCCACCATGATCGTGTCGCCGCCCCACGTTTCGGGTTGGAGTCCCTCCTTTGAGAGTTCCTCCATCACACGTTGGGGATTTGCGTTGGCTTTGTCGATCTTGTTGATCGCCACAATGATGGGGACGCCGGCGGCGCGGGCGTGGCTGATCGCCTCTTTGGTCTGGGGCATCACGCCGTCGTCCGCTGCTACCACCAGTACCACAATGTCCGTTACCTGGGCGCCGCGCGCCCGCATGGCGGTGAACGCTTCATGACCTGGCGTATCGAGGAACGTGATGCGCTTGCCGTTGATGGTGACCTGATAGGCGCCGGTGCGCTGGGTAATGCCACCTGCCTCGCCGCTGGCCACATCCGTGTGGCGAATACGATCCAGCAAGGTTGTCTTGCCATGGTCGACATGGCCCAAAACGGCCACTCCCGGCGGGCGGTCAACCATGGCCTTGGGATCCTGCTGGCTGAGCACCTGCTGTACCCTGGTGCGCGTCAGCGGTGCACTAGGGACGCCTTTTTCCTCGACGACTTCTTCGGCTTCTGCCGATTCTTCGGCGGGCCAGCGCACGGTGACGCCCAGTTCCTCCCCAAGAATGCCTGCCGTGTCGTGGTCAATGGTGTGCGTGATCGGCGCCATGATGCCGTATTGCATCAGAATTTTGATCAGATCAATCGGGCTGCGCTGCATGAGTGTGGCGAGATCGCGCACGGTGATTGCGGCCGCCACGGTTACTTCTTTGGGCAGTGGCGCCTTAACGGCCGGCGTTGGCGCGGGCTGCGCGGCCGCAGGTCGGTCATCGCGGGGCTGCGATCGCGATGCGGGGGGGCGATTGCCACCCTGGGGGCGATTGTTGCCTGGGCGGTTGCCACCATTGCGGTTCTGCGACGGTGCGCCCTTGCTTGATTTGGTGTTTGCGGTCATGCTTGACCTCCCTTTGTTCCATACACTAGGCCGGAATTGGCTATGGCAACCACATGAGTGGCGCCAGATTCCGAACAGGGCCAACATACCGGTCATGGCCAGACGCATCAAATCGGTTTATCGAATCACGGACCCGTTAGATACGTGGCAATTGCGGAGAAAGAGCAGAGGTTACCATAGGGGAGGCGCCGCGCAGGTCAACTACGCTTGCCGGGTCAGCCGCTCATGGCACTTGCTCCCCGTGGATATCCTGTCTTCTCGATCCGCTGGTGGTCACTTTGGCAAGAACACCAAAGAGCCGTCGCCACCTAACGGCCGTCATGGCCGCTTATCGTCCATTGTTCGCTCTGCTTCGTCGGTTTCCGGTAACGATTGTGCATATTCGAGCAAGCTGCGCCTGTTCTCTGGTGAGAGTTTCAGGCGCAAAGCCTGCTCGATTCGGTTCCCTTTTAATCCTGGATGCCAACAAGTCCGGATGGCATGTAGAGAAGCGCCCCGCCCGGAGCGCTTACCGGTTGGATCGATCTCCACCCCTGCTTCAGTTCGCACCAACCTGATCAGCCCACGCTTGCCGGCGACTTCGCGGCACGCAACGCAGGTGCGCTGTGGCACATGCTTGGGTTTTTGCGAACGCACTTGTTTTGCCATAATCGATTAACGATAGGTGAGGTCTTCTTCCTCATCGGCGCCGTAGTAGCGTTTCTTGGCCGGCTTCTTCTTGGCTGGTGGAGCTACCGCCTTGGTCTTGGCCTTGCCCTTGGTCTTGGCCGTCTGGCCCGCTTCATCCCAGAGCATTTCCTCATCGTCTACCGGGATCGGCTCGGCGGCGTAACCGGCCAAGAGTTCGGCAGGCACCTCGATCTCCGGGTTCAGTGCGGCCTTCTTGCGCTCGGCCATGCGAGCACGGAGCATATCGGCGGTGATCACCTGGGGCAGCTCTTCGACCGATGGCGCCGTAATCTCCTCTTCCGAGAAGGCTGGTTCGCTCACGACCGGTGCTTCTGGCGCCTTTGGTTCGACTGGGGGCCAGGCGGTTTCGGTGCGCACACCGGCCGGGACACCTTCTTCGAACTCTTCCGCTGCAAACGGCGCCTCCCCAAAGCTCTTCGGTGCCGGGACATCTTCGATGTCCTGAATCAACTCTTCGAAAGGCTTGAAGTCGAGCGGCAGCATTTCAGGGCGTTCGCCCGCCAGCGGTTCTGTATCGCGCAGAGCCTGTGCTGCTTGCCACAGTTTGTCTTCGGCCGTGTCCTCCTGGCGTAAAATCCGCTCCGCCTTTGCCAACAGATCCTCGGTCGCCTTGACCGCGGCGGCGTGGGCGCGATCTGAGATCATCCGGTCAAGACCTTCGTCGCGCGCTTCGGCTTCGCTCTTGATATCGATGCGCCAACCGGTCAACTTTGCGGCTAAACGCGCATTCTGGCCTTCCTTACCGATTGCCAGGCTCAATTGCCGGTCCGGCACAATCACGGTTGCCGTTTTGATCGGACCAGCGTCATCGAGTAGGACCATCTGCACTTTGGCAGGGCTTAGTGCATTTTGGATATACCCTGCGGGGTCCGGGTTCCACTCGATTACATCGATCTTTTCGCCGGAGAGCTCGTTGACAATGTTCTGAATCCGGAGTCCGCGCATGCCAACGCAACTACCGACCGGATCAACCCCCGGCACCGTGGCGACAACGGCTGCCTTACTGCGCGCGCCCGGTTCGCGGGCGATCGACTTGATTTCGACGATGCCGTCGCGGACTTCCGGGATTTCCATTTCCATGAGCCGGCGTAACAGGTTTCGATGCGTGCGGCTGATCTTGATCACGGGGCCGCGTGTGCTCTTGTGAACATCGACCACGAAGACTTTCAAGTAGTCGCCGCGGCGCAGTTTTTCCGTTGGAATCTGGTCCTCGCGCATCATCAAGCACTCATGCTTGTCATCCAGCATGAGCGAAACGGCGCCGGAAAGAGTGTCGATGCTCCGCACCTGCGCCGAAATAACCTCGCCAACCTTGTGAGCGAAGTTCTCGTACACCGTGTCGCGTTCCGCTTCGCGGATCCGTTGGAGGATGACCTGCTTTGCAGTCTGTGCGGCAATTCTGCCGAAGTTGGACGGTGTGTCAGGCACGCGCACAACATCGCCGAGTGCGGGGGGTGGTGCATATTTTCGTGCATCCTGTTCAGTGATCTCAGTGCGAGCATTGATCACATCATCGACCACTTCGCGCTCAGTCAGCACGTGCATGTCGCCCGTGACCCGGTCGACTTCAGCGGTGACATTGGCAACCGAACCGTAATTGCGCTTGTAGGCGGAGACCAGGGCCGCTTCGATCGCTTCGAAAATGATTTCTCGATCAAGTCCCTTATCTGTCGCCACTTGATTGATGCCGGCAATTAATGCTTTAGACATATTCTGTTGTAGTCTCCAAAAACTCCCTCGGCAAAACTGAACCTGACACACGGGCCAGCGTGCTGGGCCCTACCAAAAACAAAAGTGGGGGTCACCCACTTTCGAAACGACACTAGACTCCCGGTGCGTAGTGGAGGGGCACATTCGCGCGCCATGACTACGACAGTCATTATCCTAGCACAGGAGTTCGGGAGACGCAAGTGTCACGTGATACAAGAGATACGTGATACGCAATCACCCTCATTTGTGGCACAATATAAATATCGATGATTCTGCCATTGCTGCCCTCAGACAACTTGTGAGCTACTCATGGACTTCAAATTCATTGCGATTCGTCGCACGCCCCGTACAACACAGCCGGTTCGCGCTGAGACCCTGGAAGAGGCGCGCGCAGAACTTGTGGACCATGCCCGTTCGGCGCCGATGGCTGAGCCCCTGGCCGCATTGGGGTTTGAAGTGTTGGATCCGTGTGCTGAGGTCGCCAACGGCGACGACAGCTTCTGGCCACTGTGTTATCTAGATGCCTATGTTGTCGAGACAAGTGACATCGAAAAGGCGAAGCGCGCGCGCAGCTTGTTGGAACCCGACTACCTGGTTGTACCCAATTTTGAATTATCATTGCCTACGCCAGAGCGAGGCCGGATGTATGCACGGTTGCCGGCGCGGCGGCGCGAATGGCCAGAAGTGAGCGGTGTCGCCCTGGCGCGCTCTTTGGGCATTACTGGCAAAGGGGTGCGTGTATGTGTATTGGATACCGGAATTGATGCGGACCATACAGAATTTAGGGGTAAGGTGGTGGATTTTCGTTACATTCCGCTCGATCCAAAACGCAGTACTATTAGAAACTGCCGTGGCTTTGATGTTGACGGCCATGGGACACACGTTTGCGGGATTCTGGCCGGGCGCAACTTAGGTGTGGCGCCGGACGTCGAACTAAATGTCGCGGCAGTACTTGAGAGTGAGACGTTGAAGACGAGCCTGGAACGAGTCGTCGTTGCGTTAAACTGGGTCCTCTCAATGTTCGAAGTTAAGGCGAATCGCGACAAACCGGTGATTGTCAACATGTCATTGGGCTTTATGCAATCGTCATTGGACCGAGCCGGTTTTGAGAGCGCCGTGCTGGCATTTCAACAGGTGTTGGGGACGCTGGTCAATGACTTCAATGTGTTGCCAATTGTTGCAGTGGGCAATGAAGGTCCTGGCTTGATGCGCGCACCGGCCTATTTTTCGGACACGCTTTCGGTGGGTGCAGTCAATTATGACCTTGAGGTTGCCGAATTTAGTGGTGGCGGGGTCTCGCCAATCACGCAGGAGGTTGAGCCCAATGTGGCCGGTTACGGTGTTGACATTCTCTCAAGTTTTGAACGAAACCGCTATAACCGGAGTCTTTACCGAGTGATGAGCGGCACGAGCATGGCTGCCCCCTACGCAACTGGCATCGCAGCCCTCTATGCGTCGCAGAATTCTCAGTGGCAGGGAAAGGCGTTGTGGCAGCGACTCGTGCAGAGCGCATTACCGGTCGGTGCGCCGGAAGATCGAGCCGGCGCAGGTTTGGCACGCTTTGTGCAGGAGGCGGATGACGCATGACTCGCAAGCATGAAAAACCCCAGCAGGAACGTGCTGATTCTGTGATGTCGGACCAGGAATCAGCACGGGATCAACGGCCAGATTTGATTGACGTTTGGGTCACGATGGAACGACCCTCGTCAGAAAGTTTAGAGAGCCTGCAGCGTGATGAACGCTACCGGGCGCTGCATACGGTGGCAGATGAGCAGCGCAAGGCCCTTGAACAATGGATCGCCGATCATGGCCTCTCGGAATCAGTCTCCTCGATTGGTGAGGCGACCGCCTTCAATCTCTTATTTGCGACTTTGACGCCGGAGGCCGCTGCTGCATTGCTAGCGGCGCCTGGTGTCGTTGCGGTTGCTCCAGTTGATGAAAGCGCGATCCAACTGCTTGCAGCGCGGGGATTCTTGCCTGCCGCGCCGCAGTTCTGATCAGTGCATTACACACCTGTATAAAGGCAATGCCAATGCCGCATCCAGAACCAACGCCGCCGATGCTCCCAGTTGCAGAGGCACTTGCAATCGTCCTTGGCCAGATTGCTCCGCTCGCTGGCGAGTCTGTATCGCTGCCCGACGCGATCGGGCGAGTTCTCGCTGCTGCGGTTGTTGCCAGTGATCCTCTGCCTCCATTCGCCGCTTCGGTCAAGGATGGCTATGCGGTTGTCGCCAGTGACGGGCCAGGTGATTATCGCATCGTTGGCGAGGCGACCGCTGGACATGTACCGAATTTCGTGATTCGCCCCGGCGAAGTGGCCTACATCACCACCGGTGCGCCCATGCCAACCGGGGCGGATGCCGTCGTCATGGTCGAAGAGTCGGAATTGTTGCCCTTGCAAGCTGGCGCCCCTCGCGTCAGAATCCATACCGGCGTCAAGCCGGGTGCTGATGTGCGTCCCATTGGCTATGACGTGACTGCCGGTGAGACGGTCTTGCCGGCGGGTATCCGGCTGGGACCGGCGGAGATCGGGGTCATTGCCACCGTAGGCCGCGCTCAGGTTCAAGTGCATCGGCAGCCGGTAGTGGCGGTACTGTCAACCGGCGATGAATTGGCGGACCTGCAGCGTCCCGCCGGACCCGGTCAGATTCGTGACAGCAATCGTTATGCGCTTGCCGCGGCAGTGCGGGCGGTCGGCGCCAATGTCGTCGACCTCGGCATTGCGCCCGATGACGCCGGCATGCTTGAGGAATATGTGCTGCGCGGACTCAATGTTGCTGACGTATTGCTCACGTCTGGTGGCGTGTCAATGGGCGACCGCGACTATATGAAGCCATTGTTTCGGAAACTGGGCGAAGTGCATTTTGAACGCCTGTGGATGAAGCCAGGCAAGCCAATGACCTTTGCAACAGCGGAGGTGGCCGGACGCCGTAGATTGATCTTCGGCTTGCCTGGGAACCCGGTAAGCAGTCTGGTGACATTCTATTTGTTGGGTGTGCCGGCCCTCCGCAAACTCGCCGGGGCACGCGACCCGCACTGGCATCGGGTGCAAGCCACGCTTGCGCAGCCGCTGGCATTGGATGGCTACCGGCCAGAATATCATCGTGCCATGTTGCGGTGGTCGCAGGAACTGCATGGCGGGCTGGGCGGCGTATTGGCGACCAGCACGGGCAATCAGGCAAGCAGCCGAATTCTGAGCTTGCGTTCCGCCAACGGTCTGCTCGAACTCCCGCATGGAGAAGGCGTGCTGCCGGCAGGCGCCACCGTTACCGCACTTTTGATCGGAGAACTCTGAGTGAGCACGAACCGTGACGATGGCTTGACGCACCTGGATGAGCGGGGTCATGCCGCGATGGTGGATGTCAGCGACAAGGCGCCCACCGTGCGAACCGCGGTGGCGCAGGGAGAAGTACGGATGCAACCGGCCACGCTGGCAGCGATCCAAGATGGCGCGGTGCCAAAGGGCGACGTCCTGGCCGCCGCACGGATTGCTGGCATCATGGCCGCCAAGCGAACGCCCGAACTCATCCCACTGTGCCATCCGCTGCTTCTGAGCAAGGTCGCCGTGGAGTTTACGATTGATGAGGCGGAGAGCCGGGTGGTGATCTCCGCAACCGTGCGCTGCCAGGGCCAAACCGGGGTTGAGATGGAGGCGCTCACCGCGGTGAGTGTGGCAGCGTTGACGATCTATGATATGGCAAAGGCACTGGAAAAGGGGATGGTAATCGGCGCCATCCGCCTCGTAGAAAAACAGGGTGGTAAGTCTGGCGCCTGGCGCGTGCCGGTGGAGGGCAAGGATGCAGGTTAGTGTGAGACTTTTCGCAACATTGAGGCAGATTGCCGGCTGGAATCAGCGCAGCTTCGAAGTCGGGGAGGGCGCTAGTGTCGGTGATGTGATTGACGCGGTCGATCAATCCGTCCCCCAACTTGGGCTACGGCGTAGAACTGTCTACATCGCAGTGAACCAGGAGTATGCACGACCGGACTACAGGCTGCAAGCGCGCGACGAGGTTGCGATATTTCCCCCGGTGTCGGGAGGTGCAGAATGAAGCGATATGAGATCACCGATGAGCCGCTTTCGCTGGACGACGTTGCACGGCGTGTGGGTAGCCCGAATTGCGGGGCAATTGTCACGTTTGCCGGCGTGGTTCGTGGTGAAACGGTGACGGCGGCCGGGCCGCGCGGAACGGACTTTCTCAACTATGAGGCCTATAGTGAGATGGCAGAGAAGATGCTGGCGCGCATTGGCGCCGAAATTCGGGAGCGCTGGCCAAAAGTCGAGGCCGTCAGCATCCTGCATCGCACGGGGCGCCTGGAAATCGGCGAGCCAAGCGTAGTCATTGCGGTCGCAACGCCCCATCGCGGGGATGGGGCTTTTGACGCCTGTAGCTACGCCATCGAGCGACTCAAGGCCATCGTGCCGATCTGGAAGCAGGAGAACTGGTCGGATGGCGCCGTGTGGATTGAAGGACCGCGCGCGCCGGATCAAATCGCGTTCATCGGGGAACAATAGTACTTACGGCGCCTTTGCTCCGCCGGTGCTGGGCAAGAGGGGCAGCGGCGTGGACGCGCTGCGGATATTTTCCGCTGCCAGAAAAGCCAGCACCAGGGCGGCAACCTGACCTGACGTCAGGCTTGCGGTCTGAATCCGCAGGTCTGCTGCAGCATATGCGTCCGCAAGGCGGACGCGTTCCACCTCGATCCCATTGGCATCCCAGGTAACATCCGGTCGTCTTCGTTGTTGGCCGGCCAGATCGTTGTCCAGATAGATCAGCACACGCGGCACCTCAAACTGTTTCCACAAGTCTGCCATGTGGCTGTGTTCCTGGCTTACGGCACGTGCATCGTAGCCTGCTTCGCGTAGTGCGCGCACCAATGTTGACTTTCCGCTTGCGCTGACGCCGACGATCTTTATAATTGGCAGCTTTGGTTGCAGGTCGCTTGCCTTACGTGCTTGGATCATGGGAATCATCCCTGCAAGAGTACAGTTCGCGGACTTTGATCAGATCGGAAAATGCATTACCACGCGCCGGACTTCTGTGCCGTAATTGCGCGGCATCAGCTTGACGACTGCCACGGTGGCATCGTCATGCGGCCGATCATGATCGAGTCGTAACGCCGCATCCAGAATTGCATCGGCCACTACCTGAACAGGCGCGTCTCCTGGGTCGATGGCACGGACAATTTCCGGCAGATCGATGCGGGCGGTGTTTGGGGCGCCCGCGCCCCAAACACCGTCGGTGACGACGACCACCGTGGTGTGGGCGGTCAGCGGCAATTCGGTGATGGCGGGCTTTGTGTTACGGTGGATTCCGACCGCTTCAGCGGGCGCGTCCAGCCATGAGAATGCGTCGCCGCACCGTAGAAGGCTTGGGCAGCGTGCGTTTCGCGACACTACGAGTGTCTGGGTGACAAGATCGACGCTGATGATGAAAAGTTCGGCGCTTACTTTCCCGTTTCTTTGTGTCAGCAGGTAATCATGCGTCGCGCGCGCGGCGGCGCCGTCACGTACGCCTTCAGCGAGCAGGCTGATTGCTTTCCGCACCACAATATTGCTAATGGCCTTTGCGCTTTTCCCGCTGCGCTGACCGTCGGCCACAACAATGCTGAGCCCACCGTGTGGGCGTTCAACAAATTCGATCGTGTCACCGCTTTCCAGCGATGCATATTTGGTAATTTTTGCGGCTGCCACCTGGAGTTCCAGGTGGGGCGTCAAGCTTGGCGTGAGTTCTGCTGACATGCGTGCGCTTTTGATTGTCGGATCAGGATTTCTGGAACAGGGTTTGCCTTGTGGGCAGCCTGCGCTGGCGGGTTTGCCGTCATGGATCAAGATCGATGCCCAGGACATCGCTCGCACTCACCTCATAGCATTCGGCGAGCGCAGTTAACTCCAATAGCGTGAGCCGGCGTTCTCGATATTCGACGTCATAGAGCAACTGCTGTGGCAGCCCGGTTCGTTCCTGAACCTGAGCGTAGGTGTAACCATGCGCTGACCGCAGTTGGCGTAGAATTGCGCTCACGCGCACTCGTGCGAGTTGGCTGACCGATTTGCGAAGGTTCACTTCCTCGGCCGGCGGTGGCTCCGTCACGCGGCGTGCGTCCACCGGGCTTCCCAGTACGGATTGGCGTAGGCGTTGCAGAGAAAGTTCTTCTTGATCGCGTGGCGCTTGCATGGTTGAGAGTGGCGGAATCACGGAGCCGTGACGGAGATGCCGAGTACACCAGACGATACGTTACGTCCAGAACCTTCGCTGAATCCCTGCAGGTTGTAGGATGCGCTTTGGCCTGCGGTGGCATCCCCCGGAACCGAGACACGTGCATTGACAAATGCGGTATTGCCTGGTCCCACATTATAGATTGTCAGGTTATTTTTGTCGCAGACACTATCGAGGCGACAGATCTGGATCGAGAAAGGACCACCCTCCATGACGCTAGCGCTCAGATTGTCGGTGTCGGTGCCGCTATTGGTCAGCAGTAGGCCGATCTCGCAGGTTTGACCGGCTGTACAGGTGATCGATGTGGCGCCATTCGCTGACAGGGAAACGCCATAGGCAACTTGTTTCGCAGGTGTGGACGTCGGCGCAATCGGCGTCCATGTTGGGGTGTAAACTGGCTCTGGCGTGAAACTCGGGGTCGGGGTGATGGTTGGTGTTGGCGGCAGGTAAAGCACAGTGGTCGTGTAGATTTGACTCTGGCCGTTGTCGAGCACCACCATGAGGGTATAGGTTTCGTCGTGGTTGCTGATGCATTCCTCTTTCTGTCCCTCACCCGTCATGGCCAGGTTTTCATAGTATACTGCGCGGACATTTTGCACCGCCCAGCGCACCAGGGTGCAGCCGTCCTTCTTCAATTCCTTCGCGTCGGGTCCGAAGACCACAACCGGTGTGCCTAACGGCACCGGTGTGGCTGTTTGCGTGGCGGTTGGCAGGTCTGCAAGTGGTGTTGATGTTGGCAGATCGAATTCAGGTGTGGGCCGGCGGGTTGGCACCAGCAGCCCCACGTCGACAAGTGACGGGTCGGTCGTTGCTGTCCCCGGCGCCGCAGGGGGGACGCCGTCCTCGATTGGCCCGGTTGGGCGCGGCCGGACGACCAGGGGCGTTGGCGTCACCGCGCTCGGTAACGCCGGCGCCGCCAATGCCGGTAGGCTGGCGCCGGTGATGATCTGCGCGGTCGGTGGCGCGGCCAGTGCAACGGCGGGGGGTGTGGCTGTCAGGACGAGATACACTTCGGGACCCCGGGTGTTTGGTGCATCGGTCAGTGTGTCCACGCGACCAAGTGCGGCGGGATTGGGCAGAGTGCGGGTTGCCCACTGCCAACCGGAATAGACCGCCACCATGGTGCCGCAGGCAAAAACGCTCAGAAAAATCAAGCCGGCGCCCAACCAGGCCCAACGACGGCTTGCCGACGGTTGATCCTCAATGAAGCCGAAGCCGTCGGCGGCAGGGCCGGCTGCTGAGCGCGACTTGACCTGCCATGCGTCCTCAGCAGACCCATAGAGCGGCACAAAGGCGCCTGCCGGCTGCATATGTTCCGCCGCTGTGAAGCGTGGGCAATTTGTACAGCCACCAGAGAGGCAGTAGGTTGCCTGGTCACCCAGGAGAATCAACTCAGGCGCGCCGGCTGCCAGACAGACATTCTCGAAACTCGGAAAGTCGACCGGCGTTGCGCGGCGGTCCGCGGTGTCGAGCGTGGCCAGGTGTTGGCAGATCGGTCTATTCATGGCGATTAGCCCTGCGATTCCTGCTGCCACGCCGTAGCGAGCGCGAGCGCTTCGTCGCGGGTGGTCACTTCGCCGGCTGCCTGCGCCTCGCGTAGGCGTTCAAGCACAGCGCCAACGGCCGGGCCTGGTTCGAGATTGAGATGGCGCATCACCGAATAGCCATCGACCAGGGGGTGTTGCAGCAATGCCAGACCGCTGTGATCAAATGCGAATGCCAGTAGCTGGACGACATGCTCTAGATACTCGCGCCATTCAGGTGGTTGTGGCGCGGCATAAATCGCTTGATAATCAGCCAGGGCCAGCATCAGGACATCAATGCCGGCCAGGTCGTCTGAATTACGCCCGCCCGTGTCGCGAAAGAACCGGTAACAGGCGCGCCGGCTGATGGGCGCGTGTTTGAATGAATCGTGCAGGTGATGCGGTCGCATATGCGCACGGACAACTGTCTCGGTCAAGTCGCATTCGACGCGCGAGAAGCGCAGTTCGAACAGGCGCCTTGCTGCCAACTCCGCGCTGATCTCTTCATGACCGAGAAATCGATATCGGATTGCCCCGTCTTCGTCAAGTGTCTGCGCAGCAGTGACAGCCTTCCCGGCATCATGCCACATGGCCTGCCAGACCAACCAATCGACGCGCTGATGGTCGCCCGCGATTGGCTGTAAGAAATGTTCGCGAAGCCGATAGCGCCAGGGTTCGAGCGCCGATTGCCATGCTGTTGTAGCGGGGCTGTCATCGTGGGTCGAGCCTCCCAAAAGCCAGTCTCGGAAATGCTGCGCATTGGTGACGGTGCGCAGCGTGTGCGCCCACACATCGCTTATGTGTGGGGCGCTCTGGGCGACACCCATCAGTTCTGTAATCTCCGGCAGAATTGGAAAGAGCAGGCTATGCTGCTGCAGATCTGCCAGAGCCTGAGCCGGCGCCCTGCTGCTCAGCATTTTCCACAATTCATCGCGGACGCGTTCCGGGCTAATCAGGCGCACCGTGTCGGGCATCCGGATGATTTGGGCGCGTCTCTTCCTCGATTGTGAAGTCGAGTTGGTGGGCAAAGCGAAAGGCGCGCAGCATGCGAACCGGGTCTTCGGGTAGGCTGGTTGGCGCCACGCGGCGGATGCAGCGCAGCCGGATATCAGATTCCCCGCCGGTAGGGTCAACCATGCGGATGGCGCGCCGGCCCTCCCATTCGACCGCCAGGGCGTTGACTGTGAAGTCGCGTGCGCAGATCAGTTTCAATTGAACTGCCGCGCAGGGTGGCGATGTCGCAGACAAGCGGGGGGTGGTGGCGGTAAACACAAGCCGCGCGACGTCGCGCAGCGGGTCGAGCGGATAAAACGCCCAACCCAGTTTGTCCGCCACGGCGCGGGCGACCGGGATGGCCGAATCACCAATGACCACATCAAGGTCGGTCGCAGGGCGTTCGTTGCCGAGTAGGGCGTCGCGAATGACGCCCCCGACAACATATACAGGCTTTGTCGCTGCCGAGAGTGCGGCAAGGAGGCTTTGGAAAGCCGGGTGCTTAGGTGACCACGTCATGAATTGCGTTTGCGCACCGTTGCATGGGCGCTGAAAAGGTTCGCCTACGGTTGCGTCAGCATGAAATTATAGCATGTCCGTTCAATTTACGGCATCAAGAGGTCGGAGAGGATCAGGTTGACTGCAAAATCGCGGAGAATTGCCAGCGCCTCCACACCGTTGGCGGCCTCAAGTATCCGGTCCCCATTTTTTTCGAGCACGGTGCGCAGCACGCGCCTGATAATCGCATCGTCGTCTACAACCAGAAACGTATGCATGGGAACCTCACCGTCGAGCGCCGCATTGTGGGCAATGCATGAACTGAAATTTCTCCTTACGTAATCTTCAGTATACTGGATCGCGCCGGTTCGATCTAAATTGGATGTTCAGCTACAATAGCATCACCTGACCGACCGACTATCGCCAAGAGGCACCCCAATGGCTGTTCTCCGACCGCCCAATCATGTTGTCGCTAGGTTCACGGTTCTCTTTGCCGGAATGCTGCTGTGCGTGTTCGCCTGCAACTGTCCTGCATCCGCGCAGGATGAACCGGCAAGCCCACCCAAAGTAATCTACCTGACGTTCGACGATGGGCCTTCGGGGTATACACAGCCGATCCTCGACACCCTGGCGCGCTACAACGCAAAAGCGACATTTTTTGTTGTGGGGCGTCAAGCAGCAGGTAATCTTCCACGCTTACAGGCAATGGTTGATGCGGGTCACGGCGTCGCCAACCACACCTATCATCACCCAATGCTGACGAGCCTATCTTCGGCGCGCATTGACGAGGAGGTGAGAGCGACTGCCGCTGTGTTGGGCGTGCTCGATCAGGGTTGTCTGCGCCCACCTTACGGTGCAGCCAACAAGACCGTGCGGGCTGAGGTAGAGTCGCTTGGGTATACCGTGATCATGTGGACGATCGATCCGCGGGATTGGTCGAGACCTGGCGCCGCAACTATCGCCAATCGCGTGATCCAGCGCGCCGCCGAATGCGATTGTGGTGCTTCACGATGGCGGCGGCGATCGCTCCCAGACCGTCGCCGCTGTGGAAACAATCCTCGCTGCATTGAGCCAACAGGGGTACGCATTTGAAGCGTTGTGTCGCGCCGGCTCCCCAAAGCTGCCGGCGCCCACCACCGTGGCGACGGCCTCTGCAGCAGTGGCTGCGTCCGCTCCGGCGTCGTTGGTTGACAGCGCACCTGTACCGCAGGTGCTAGCCCTGCCCAATTGCATCAGCACGCCAGCGGATGGCGCAACGGTGCACGGGCTGGTACCGGTCAAGGGGATTGCGCTGCATCCCGAATTCCGTAAGTGGCAGCTTGACCTCTTGATCGATGGCGCCAGTGAAACCTACCTTGCGTTTGGTGAGCAACCACTGCTTGAGGATGGTGAACTATTGTCGTGGGATACGACACGATATCCGAATGGTAATCACATGCTGCGGCTCCGCGTCGTCCGCGATGGCTTGAACTACGATGAGTATTTTGCGCAGGTCACGATCGACAACACCGTAGTGAAGTGAGTCGTAATGAGAGGAGGCGTGGTATTCCACGCCTCTCCTCAAGGTCGCTCTGGATGGGAGCAGCGGCTGCCCTATGCAGGCGCCGGTGTAAGCGATGGCCCGTGTCCGTTGGGGCGGGGCGCGGTTGCCTGAGTGACCTGCTCTTGCCGTTTGAACTGGCTCATGTAGAGATCGTAGTACACGCCCTGCTGTTCCAGTAGTTCCGCATGTTTACCGCGCTCAACGATTTCACCGTTGACCATCACCAATACCTGGTCCGCATGGCGCACGGTGCTTAGCCGGTGTGCAATGACAAAGCTGGTTCGTCCGGCCAGCAGTTCATCGAGTGCCGCTTGAATCTGGCGTTCGGTGCGTGTGTCGACGCTACTTGTCGCTTCATCCAGAATCAGCAGATGGGGATTTGCGATAGCGGCGCGCGCAATGGAGAGCAACTGGCGCTGGCCCTGGCTCAAACCCGAGCCGCGTTCGCCAAGCACCGTGTTGTAGCCATCAGGCAATTTCTCGATGAAATCATGGGCGCGTGCGAGTTTTGCGGCAGCGATGACTTCGGTCTCGGTTGCTTCGGGGCGCCCATACCGGATATTGTTGATGACCGTATCGCTGAACAAGAAAGTGTCTTGCAGCACCACGCCGATCTGTTCGCGCAGGCTTGGCAGTTTGACGTCGCGCACGTCCATGCCGTCAATGGTGACTTTCCCGGCCGTGATGTCATAGAAGCGTGGCAGCAAGTTCACCAGGGTGGTCTTGCCGGCGCCGGTCGGTCCCACAATGGCGATCATTTCGCCGGGTTCGGCCAGCAGGCTGACATTTTTGAGCACCGGTTCGCCGCGTTTGTACTCCGCAGTGACATTGTCAAATACGACCCTGCCCTTGATCACTGGCATCGGGATCGCGTCAAATTTCTCAACGATGTCCGGTTGTACATCTAGTAGATCAAAGATCCGTTCGGCGCCAGCCACTGCACTCTGGATATTGGTCCACATCACGGCGATCTGGGCGATGGGCTGGTTAAAGCGTTGTACAAAGCCGATGAAGGTGATGATCAGCCCTAAGGTAATGACGCTGCCGCCCAGGGTGGAGCCGTTCAGAAGTAAGATGGCGCCGACGCCGGCAACGATGGCGATCGCAACATAGCCGAGGGCTTCGAGCGACGGCGCCAATGCGGAGGTGTAGGCGACGGCGCGCAAATTGGCGTCGCGATTTGCTGCATTGCTGGCTCGGAAGCTCTCGATATTGGCGTCTTCGCGGCTGAATGCCTGCGACTCGCGCACGCCGGAAATGCTTTCCTGAAGTTCGGCGTTGACATTACCGATCTCTTTGCGCGATTTGCGAAACGCTTTGCGCGCCTGGCTGCTGAACCAAACTGTGGCCACCACCATTGCGGGGACAACGGTCAGACTCAGCAGGGCATAGGCCCAGTTCATTTGGAGCATTGCCCAGGCAATCCAGACAATCAACAATGCCCCACTCAGCACCTGCACCAGGCCAAAGCTGATGGCCTGCTGGATGGTGCTGACGTCGTTTGTGATGCGGCTCATCAAGTCGCCACTCTCATGTTTGCTGTAATACCCAAGCGACAGACGCTGGAGATGATCAAAGACATCCAGTTGGAGGGCGCGCAGCACATGCTGTCCCGCCCAGCCCATCAGGTAGAACATCAGACCACCCGTGATCGCACCGACAACATAGATGGCAATCATGAACAGCACGAGGCGCCCCAATGCAGCAATATAGTCGCCGGTGGTGGCCTCTGGCGGGAGGGCGCCGAAGGTGCAGGCGCTTGCGGCGGCAGCAACTTGCGTTTCCGGCTGGCCGGTCGTGCTCGGCTGATCGCTGGGCGCCGGGACACCTAATGCGGCCGCAGCTTCATCGGTGACGGCCGGTGTAAAGTAGCAGTTCACTGCCTGGCCCATCAGGACAGGGGTGATCACGCTGGTCCACGCGTTTGCAACCATCAACACCAGGACACTCAGCAGGACAATCCAGTATGGACGGAAGTACTTGACCAGCCGCCGCAACGTTTTGCCCACACTACGGGGCTTGCTCGTTTCTTGTTCTAGTAAACCACGGGGTCCACCCATCATCGGCGCTATCCTCCTAACCAGCCTGGTTCAACTGGGCTTCAGCAAGTTCTGCGGTCGCAATTGGATCTTCCACAAGCTGGCTCTGGTAGATCTCGGCGTACAGTTCACTGGTTTCCATCAAATCCTCATGCTTGCCCTGGGCGGCAATGCGACCTTTGTCGAGCACCAGGATGTTATCCGCGTTCAGGACCGTGCTGATGCGTTGAGCAATGACGAAACTCGTGCGACCTTTCATCAGCCGGTCCAGGGCTGATTGAATGGTGACTTCGGTCTGTACATCCACCGCGCTGGTGGAATCATCCAGGATCAAGATTCGTGGATTCATCAGCAGCGCACGGGCGATGGCAATGCGTTGTTTCTGGCCCCCGCTCAGCGTTGCACCGCGTTCGCCCACAGGGGTCGTGTATCCATCCGGAAAAGAGGCGATGAAATCGTGCGCTGCCGCGGCGCGTGCGGCCTCCTCGATCTCTTCCTGGCCGGCGTCAGGCCGGCCAAATGCAATATTCTCGGCGATTGTGCCGGTGAAAAGGTTCGTCTCTTGGAGGACGATGCCAATCTGGCGCCGCAACGACTCGATAGTGACGTCACGTATATCACGCCCATCTACCAGGATGCGCCCGCCGGTGACGTCATAGAAGCGCGGGATCAGGTTGATCACGCTGCTCTTGCCACTGCCGGTTGCGCCCAGGATGGCCACCGTCTGGCCTGGTTGCGCTGCAAAGCTGACGCCGTTGAGGACCGTTTCGCTACTGCCAAAGTAACGGAAGAGCACGTTTTCAAAGGTGACTTCACCCTTCAACGGTGGTAGGACCACGGCGCCTGGTTTGTCGACAACGTCGTTTTGGGCATCCATAATTTCGAAGACGCGATTGGCGCTCGCTGAGGCCTGGCTCATCTGCGAAATGATGAAGCCGAGTTGCCCAAGGGGGAAGAAGACAAATACCAGATAGAGGCTGAACTTCTGCCATTCGCCCACGGTGAGGGCGCCATTGATGATTTCGCGACCGCCAAAGTAGAGCACGGCTGCCTGTCCAAGGTTGGCGACGAGGAAGATCACGGGAAACAGAAAACTGAAGATCCGCATGACGGAGATCTGCTGCGCCATCAGGTCGGTCGCCGAGGCTTCGAATCGCTTTGCCTCGCGAGGTTCAGAGGCGAACGCCTTGACGACTTTGATGCCCGCCAGGTTCTCTTGCAGGATGGTGTTTAAGGCCGATAGCTTCTGTTGCACCTTGATAAAGAGCGGCTGGCTGATGGCGCCGAAGACCAGGAACATGCCCATTGCAATCGGGAGGATCGGAATGATCACGAGCGTCAGGCGCCAGTTCGTCAGGAGGAGCATGATCAACGCCCCGGTGAGCAGGACGATTGCCTGCACGGCGAACAGGAGCCCCTGGCCGATGAAAAGACGCACCTTCTCGACATCGTCGGTCGCGCGCACCATCAGTTGGCCCGTCCGGTTGCGGTCGTGATAGCTAAAGGAAAGGCGCTGAATCTTGGCGAAGAGTTCATTGCGGAAGTCAAATGCAACGCTCTGACCGGCTTTTTCCGACATATAAGACTGCGCAAATGAAAACAGCCCGCGGGCGATCGCAAAGACCAGAATAAAGCCAATGGCCCAGTAAACCGGCGTTAGGGGGTTCTGGAGCAGTTGCTGGTACTGCTGTGGCGTTACCTGATATTGCGCCATTGCCTCGACTTGTTTGTCTACGGGCAATTGCGAAATTTGTTGGGCTGCCAGACCCTGGGTGACGGCATCCAGGATGTTCTGCACCATTTGTGGCACAAGCAACTGGGCAAAGGTGCTAAAAAATAGAGCAGCGTAGGCAGCCAGGGTGACCACCCGATAGTGGTCAAGGTAGCGGATGGCGCGCGTCAGATTTTTGAAGTCAGGACGCTGGCGTTGCCTGGCTGCAGGCTTGGCTAAGGCCATGCTGGTTCTCCTATCGTACGTAGAAATCGTGGCGATATCTACCGGTCTTGGCGATGTCAATGACCGGCAAATAGCGGTGAAAGCTATTCTAAGATTGGACCGCGCACAGCGATCGTTGCAGCTTTGTGAGCAGACCTGCGTGCAATTTGCACAGCGACTCCTCAATTGCAAGCACTTCGGACTTGTCCAGCCCATCGAGCAATGTGTTCAGATAGCGGATGTGGCCCGGTGCAGTACGTTGAACAAGGGTGCGTCCGACGTCTGTCAGATGAATCTTGAATTGGCGCCGATCCTCGGTGTCCACTTCGCGCTCAACGAGGCCGAGTTCTTCCAACGCACGCAGATGTTCGCTGATGGTATTCTTGCTGAGCTGTTGTGCGCGGCTCAATTGCGTCGGATGGATGCCGGCGCCACCAGTTTGCTCTTCAATCCAGATCCGCAACAAGACGCGCCAGCGATGGGGCGTCAAACCTACGTCCTCCAATTCATCGGCGAGCAGTGCTTCATAGGCGCCGTTGATGGCGACGATTCTGCGCAGAATCTGAAGTCCGTACAGGCTGCTGCCGCCGTCTTCACCCAACATCTGCCGGATGGCATCAAGGCTGCGATCCTGGGCATGTGGCGGAAAATTCGTCATAGACCGAATTGTACGGCGACGAATTAATTTGATGGGTAATCAACCTTCCCAAGTTGCGAATCACTGCCTCTCTTGACGGGTGGGGGCGAGTGGGGTACAAGTGACGAATCGATTTCATTACACGGAAAGAAATTCACTATGCTCGCCGGCTATACGCAGGCACTGCGCGGTTCGCACCCCAATGTGCGCCTGCAATTCAGCATTACGGCACTTCTGGGCATCGCCATCGATGGTGGCATCTACGCGATCATCTTTAATCTCTTCATTCTGCGCCTGGGGTATGGTCCGGAGTTCGTTGGCCTGGTAAATTCCGTTGCCAACCTGGTGTTTGCTGCGGGCAGTCTACTTGCCGGTTGGCTTGGCATGCAATGGGGACAGCGGCGCACGATGATTGCGGGGCTGGCTGTGTTATCGGTTGGCGCCATGGCCGTGCCATTGGCTACGGTAGTGCCGGCAGCGGCGCGTGGCGGCTGGATCATGGTGAGTTTTGTGGTTGCCTACAGCGGGCTGGCGTTGTACTACGTCAATTCTGGCCCGTTTCTGCTCCGGGTGACGAGCGCCGCCAATCGGGGCAACATCTTTGCGCTGCAATCGGCGATCAGTTCAATTGCATCCTTTACCGGCAGCATCATCGGTGGCTTGCTTCCCGGTTTTGTAGCCCTGTTGCTCGGGCTTTCGATGACGCAACCCGGGCCTTACCAGGCGCCGCTCTTTCTTGTGGCGGGGCTTACCGTCGTATCGTTGTTGGTCCTCTTACGCACCAGGGAGCCTGCGCCCGCAGCAGAACTTGAAGGCCGCGAGGAGCCTCGCGCCGGGGGCGCACCGTCCATGATGACAGCTTACGGCTTGATTGCCTTCATGGCCGTCGTGCGCTTTCTGCAGGTGGCCGGCGTGGGGGAGCAGCATGACGTTCTTCAATGTCTATATGGATGAAAGCCTGGCCGTGGCCACGGTTCAGATTGGCTTTTGGGCGGCAGTGGCCCGTCTGGCCGCGGTGCCCGCCGCCTTGATTGGACCCTCCCTCAGCCGGCGCATCGGGTTCGGTGCGACTGGCGCTTCGGCGTCCCTCCTGGCGGTGCTGGGGATGCTCCCCCTGGCCCTGATTCCATCGCCGGCGGCCGCCGGCATTGGCTTTACGGTGATGCTTGCCGGCACTTCGCTGCGCTACCCTGCGTTCTATGTCTATATGATGGAACGCACGCCCGAGCGGCTGCGCTCTGCGATGAATGGGGCCAATGAGATGGCGGCGGGACTTAGCTTCTCACTGATGTCGTTTATCGGGGGCATCATCATCGTCGATTATGGCTATTCGGCCGCTTTTCTGGCCGGCGCATTTTTGTCACTGCTCGGCACGCTGCTTTTTGCCTTTTATGTGCGCAAGCGGGGCGAACTTGATCGTTTATGAGAGTCCGGCTTAGGGAAGCGGCGCCGCGCTTGTTCGAGTTCAATTGCCTGCGCACTGAAGCGATAGAGCTTTGCCGGCCGGTGATCGCCGGCGCGCATATTGCCTGACTCCTCCAGTACACCGGAAGCAAGGATTTTGCGGCGAAAATTACGTTTGTCCAAAGCTTCGTGCAGAACGGTCTCGTAGACCCGCTGCAGTTCAGAAAGGGTGAACTCTTTGGGCAGCAACAGAAACCCCAGTGCGGTCCATTCAAGTTTCCACCGCAGGCGCTGGAGCGCATATTCGAGAATGCGTGCGTGGTCGAACGCCAATTGGGGCAATTGATAGATGTCCCACCAGCGCGCATCGCCGGCGTCGCTGCCGGACCGTACCTGTTGCTCCGCCAATTCATCGGCGCTCAGCAGTGCAAAGTAGGCAACCGTAACCACCCGCATCCGCGGGTCGCGATCCGGTTGGCCGAAGGTATACAACTGCTCAAGGTAGACATTCGAAACATTGGTTTCTTCCTGCAGTTCGCGACGCGCCGCATCATAGAGATCTTCGTGTTCGCCAACGAAACCGCCAGGAAGGGCCCATTTACCTGCAAACGGATCGTGGGTGCGCCGGATAAGCAGTACGGTCAGCCGATCGTTCTGAAAGGCAAAAAGGATCATGTCGACAGTGACAGCGGGCCGGGGGTACTCATAGGTGTAGCCCTGCAGCGCGGTGGGCATCGTTGAGTGGTGATTCACAATTTCGTCCTCGCACAACGTTGTGCATTGCGGTTGGGATGCCGTGACTAGTGTCACGCAGACACTATTATACTTGAATTTCCCTGAAGCGCCAAGCGCAGGCTTCCTGTGTACCGGAGGTCGCTTTCCAGGTGAATTTCATCGATCCCAACCGAACGTGGTACGCTGGCGGTTTGAAGCAAAGAAAGAGGGATTGACCGGATCACCGCATGCAAATTGTTCGCAGGTTGCAGCCGATCTTTATAGGGGTAGCGATCTTGCTGCTGGTCATGCTTGTCTGGAGCCAATGGCAGGAACTCAGCCAGCATGAATGGCGACTTCAACCCGGCTGGTTATCGGTGTCGGCAGTGGCGCTGGCTGCTGCCTGGGCCGTTGAGATCTTCGTATGGCGGCGGCTGCTTTCCCTGGTAGGTGGCCAACTAGGGTACTGGTCAGCGGCGCGCATCTGGTTCCTGAGTGCGGTGGTGCGCTACATACCAGGGAATATCTGGCAACCGCTATCAATGACCCTGCTCTGCCAGCAGCGCGGTGTTGCCCCGGAAGCCACGCTCACCAGCATTATCCTCTACCAGATTTCGATTCTCCTGGCCGCAGCGCCGATCGGCGCCGTCTACTTTGCGACGACGGGCAACTGGGGTTTGCTGGTAAGCATGCAACAGGTGGGAAACTGGTTGGTTGCCATCTCGCTGATACCGTTGGCCATTTTCATGATCAGACCATCGTGGATGATTGAGGTTATCAATTGGCTTCTGTCTAAGTTTCACCGGCCATCCCTCCGCGCAGACCTAACCCGGATACAATTGCTGCAGGTCATGGGGCTGGTGATTGTCGACTGGATGTTGTGGGGCGCCGCATTTATGGCGCTCGCCTATGCACTCTCTGCATATGCACCGGCCGAAATGATCCGGCTGGCGCCACACCTGCTGGCAACCTATGCGCTGGCCTATTCGATCGGGTTTGTCAGCCTGATCACCCCGAGCGGGATCGGCGTGCGCGAGGGCGCCTTCTACGTGCTCCTGGCGCCGATCATGGGTGGCGCTGCCATCACCGTGCTTGCGTTGGCGATGCGGCTATGGACGACGGCCGGTGAATTAGTTGCGGCTGGAATTGCCTTATTGCTGCCGGATCGCCTGCCAGAACAGGCCGCAGCGCATATACCGGTTGCCCCAGTAGACGAGGCGAACACCCCGCATGGAGTTGCGCAATGACCGGTGAATCTTCATCGATGCCGTTGCGCAGGACGCCGGCGCGTATTGCGACCATTTTCATCATCGTGGGCGCCTTTGCCCTTCGCCTCTTTGGACTGGGAAACCAGAGCTTCTGGTATGACGAGGGCGTCAGTGCCATCATCGCTCAGCGCGGACTGGGCGAACTTGCGCGCTGGACGGCCAATGACATTCAGCCCCCGCTCTACTATATGATGTTGTGGGGCTGGGGGCGACTTGCCGGATGGAGTGAGTGGAGTCTGCGGTTTCTATCGGCAAGCGCCGGGGTGGTGGTGGTGGCGTTGATTGCGATCCTGGCGCTGCGCCTGACGCGCCGGCACAGTGCGGCGGTGCTGGCGGCGGTGCTGGCGGCGGTGCACCCGCTGCTTCTTTATTACAGCCAGGAAGCGCGCATGTACATGGTGCTTCTGGCATTTGGTGCGCTTGCCGCGTATCTGTTGGTGCGTGCGGCGGAGGGGGGCACGGGGGTGTGGGTGTGGGCGGTCTATGCGGGCGCGGCGGTCGCTGCTGCCTACACGCACTATTTTGCGTTCTTCATGTTGCTTGGCCTCGCAATTGCCTACTGCATTGACGTCTGGCCGCGACGTGGGCGGCAGGTGTGGTTACCCTGGTTCATCGCGAATGTTGCCGTGGTGCTGCTCTATCTGCCCTGGTTCAGTGTGCTGCTTAGCCGGCTCAAGGTGGACCGCAGCTACTGGGAAGGTGCGCTAAATTTACGGGATGCGCTGATCGACATTGCCGTGGGGTTTACGAGCGGCGAGACTGTGGCGGAACGGACTGCGGTCTGGCTCCTGGTGGTCTATGCGGCTATCACGCTCTGGGCAATCGTGCGGTTGTGGCAATCACGTCCGGCGATGCGTCGCGTACTGATTTATGGGAGTTGCTGGCTGTTGGCGCCTACGGTGGCCGTGCTCTTGCTTGCCAGCAACGTGCCGAAATTCAATGTTCGCTACGTCATGGTGGCTTTGCCAGGGCTGCTGTTGCTTTTGGCGGGGGGGCTGACGGGTGACGGTTTGCGGCGTCTGCAGTCGCAGCCAAAACCACGGTGGAGCGGAGCCGTCTCGCTGGTGGCCGTGTTGGGGCTGCTGGCCGGATATCTCTTGGCGGATGCAAACTGGTTTTTCGATCCCGCGTTTACGAAGGACCAATGGCGCGACGTCGCTGCCATGCTCCGCAGCCGGCTGAAGTCTGACGAGCGGGTTATTCTGGTCAGTGGGCACGCATGGCCGATCTGGGAGTATTACATGCCGGACGTCGAGGCGATTCGACTACCCGCACTCGAAACGCTCGATGTCAATGCTGTGCTGGACTTTGACGAGAGCGGGCCTGCTCTCCGGAAGGCGTTTGCGGATGAGACCGGCATGCGCGGCGCCTGGTTGATTGCGTGGCAAGATGAGGTGGTCGATCCGAACGAAGTTGCACCGGTGCAGTTGGAATTGAGTGGTCGCGAGAAGGGCCAACCGACGACGTTCTTTGGTGTTAATGTTTTGCGCTATGGCGGATTGCGGCCGCAGCGCTTTGTCGATGCTCCGCCGGTTGAACACGAGTTAGGGGTTGACTTTGGTGGCAAGGTCACCTTGCAGGGGTACAAAGTGCTCAACAATGGCGATTTATTGTTGTTTTGGGAACGACCGGCGGGGGCAAGTGCGCCGATCGGTGACCTCCAGTTTGCACTCGAAAGCTTTTCTGTTTCCGGTGAACCGTTGGCGCATCCGGACGATCGCCGGCTTGCCGGTTACACCTATCCGACATTTCGCTGGCCGGAGGGTGGAAGTGTTATGGGCCGGGTGCCGGCGAGCGCGTGGCTGGGACCATCGCCGCAGGCAGGGCCGGTACGCTTTCGCGTGCAGGTCTACGATGCCGGGAATCCCGCAGCCCCGCTGGCAACCGCAGATGGAAAGACATCCCTTGAGGTGGGCCCTGTTGAAGTCGTGATCGACTAGCTGTTTACCGGCCCCTGACAGTTGCGAAAACACGCTGCGCGTAGTTAAGATGACAGTCCTATGATGAAATTTCTTCGACCAATCCGGCCATCAGCCTTTTTTCTTTTCGTGACTATCGCCCTCTTGCTTGCAGGTTGTGGCCAACTTGACGCACCGTTTGGCCCACTTCTGTATGACGTGTCTTTTTCAGCAGACACGATCACCCCCAATGCGGATGGCGACAACGATGTCACCGAGATCGAGTACAGCCTGCGGCGTCCGGCAACTGTCAGCATCTATTTCGAGAATGAGAGCGGCGACCGCTTCTACTTTCGTGATGCGCGGCGCCGCGCGCCAGGTGACTACAGTGTGCTGTGGGGGGGCGTGGTTGATCAGCCCGAAACCGTCGACCTGGGCTACGGACCGGTCGAAGTTCTGAGCAGGGTCTTGCCGGCTGGACACTACCGCTGGGGCATTGAAGCAAAGGATGACAGTGGAGATGTTGCGACGATGACGGGCGAGATCACGCTGGCGGATAGCGACACCGAACTTCCTGAACTACGGAATTTTGCGGTCGTTCCTGACGTCTTCCGGCCCAACCAGGATGGTCTGCGTGACGATTGGGTGAGTGTAAGCTACTATCTCAGTAAGGATGTCAATGACGTATTTCTCTTCCTGGAGAAGCCTGACGATCCGGCTGTCCGCGTCTTCATCGCCGAAGAACCGGGTGTCATCAAGCCAAATGAAGCCGGCTATCATGAGTATCGTTATGAAGGTGGCGTCGACCTGAACGCAGAGCCACCACCTGACGGACTATATGATCTGGTAGGAGAAGCCCGCGATGCGGCCGGCAATGCCGTCCGTGTGGTGCGTCCTGTCACGATCGAAGAAGGTGGCAAGCCGCGTGCTGATGTCTCACAAGGCGAAATCGACTGGCAGGGCGAAGTCAACCGCGTGGTGGGTGTGCCACTTGGTGAGAAGGTGTGTTTCAAAACCGTTGTCACCAATGAGGGGACCGTGCCGATTCGTACGACAGGGCCGTGGCCCGGCCAAGAATACAAATTCACTGAAAACTACAATACGCTTGCGGCCGAGGGCCATGAAGAATGGTTTCAGCAGGCGGGTGTATGGCGCTTTGGGATCAACTTTGACACCACTGGCGTCGATTTCCCATTCCGCTGGGCAGTTGGTCGCCCGGCGGACCTGGAAATGCGGGTGATTGACGGCCAGGAGCAATGGTATCTGATGCCCGGCAAATCGGGCGAAGTCAGTGGCTGTATCGTGATTGATGAAAAGCCACCGGTCGGCACAAATTTCTGGTGGGGCGGCTTGATCCACGAGTTTGTCAATGTTGCCAACAACTACATTGATCGGATCAGCGTCCCGGTTGGCGCCCCTTAAATGCCAGAAAATCACCTGGACACCCCGAACAAGAAACTCACACTCGCCGTTGTTGTCGTATCATACAACGTGCGCGAGTTGCTGCGCCAGTGTCTGGCCAGTGTGCTTGCGTCAGCCGCGCGCACGCAAGACCGTCTGTCCGTAGAAATCGTGGTGATCGACAATGCAAGTCGTGACGGGAGCGCCGGCATGGTAGCGGCAGAGTTTCCAGCAGTCCGGCTTGCTGCACTGGCATACAACAGCGGCTTCACCGGGGGGAACAATCTTGCCCTGTATCTGCTGGGTTTTCCGGTCGAACTGGCGCACGCTGCGCCTGGCGAAGTCGTCCCGTCATTGCCGCGACCGGACTATGTGTTGCTTTTGAATCCGGATACCACGGTCACCGGCGAAGCGCTGTGGCTTCTGGTCGCCTGCTTGGAGTCTCACCCTGGCGCCGGGGCCTGCGGGGCGCGGCTTACGTATGGCGACGGCGGCTTTCAGCATAGCGCCTTTCATTACCCATCGGTTGTACAAGTATTCCTGGATTTTTTCCCGCTATCAAGGCTGCCAGGCTCGCATCGACTGCATCGTGGTCGCATCAACGGCCGCTATTCGAGTCACCTCTGGCGCGGCGCGGCGCCCTTTCCTGTAGATTTTGTGCTTGGCGCGGCGCTCATGGTGCGTGGCGCCACAGTGGCGCAGGTTGGCGGGCTAGACGACGGTTATTGGATGTACTGTGAAGAGATGGATTGGTGTCTGCGGATGCGCGATGCCGGATGGTTGACATTGGTTGCGCCCACTGCACATGTCGTCCATTATGAGGCGCAGAGCAGCCGCCAGTTGCGCTGGGAAATGTATGAAAGGCTCTGGCGTAGTCGATTCCGTTTCTACGCAAAGCACCGGGATCACTTTCCGCCTTTTCAACTACCGCTGGTCAGGCGCATCGTCCGCAGTGGGATTGCATTGCGCCGGCGTGCAATACAAAAGGCGTTTGCCGGCGGCAAAGTGACCGGCAGCGAAGCAGCAGCGGCGATGGCGGCGTTCGCTGCGATCGCACAACAGTAGGGTAGTCATTGAGGGGTCAAGCGATGGACAACACGCGTGGTGTGCAACTGGCAGCCGTGATTCTGACGCGTAACGAGAGCCACAACATTGAGCCGTGCATCATGACACTGCGCGACTGGGTTGATGTGGTTGTCGTTTGGGATTCGGGGAGCACTGACGATACGGTGGCGCGCGCCCGTCGCGCCGGTGCGGTGGTGGTTGCACGCCCATTTGACAACTATGCTGCGCAGCGCCAGGCCGTGCTGGACACGATTGCTGCCGAATGGATACTGTTTGTGGACGCTGATGAACGGGTGACCCCTGGATTGGCGGCTGAGATCAAGACGTTGCTTGACTCTAACGCTCCTGTTGCGGGTTATTGGACACCCCGCCGCAACTTTCTGATTGGTCGCGAAGTACGGGGTTGCGGCTACTGGCCCGACTATCAGTTGCGGCTGCTGCGACGCGGCAGCGCACGATATGTTGCCGCGCGCGAAGTGCACGAAATCGTCGAATTGGACGGCAAAGAGGGCCATCTGCGGGAGCCGTTAATCCATTTAAACTATCTGACCTGGGAGCAGTTCCACGGGAAGCAACGCGCTTATGCCCTGTTTGAGGCGCGCATGCTGGCGCAGCGCGGGATCGCGCCGCGGCCTCACAACTATGTCCTTCAGCCACTAAGGGAGTTCCGCCGGCGCTATTTGACGCTTGGCGGCTGGCGCGATGGCTGGATGGGGTTACAACTGAGCGGGTGGTTCGCCTGGTATTACGGATTCGAACCGTACCGGATTCTGGAAGCAGCGCGCACCACGGTGAATCAAGGAGGAGTGACGGGGAGTGTGAAGTAGAAGGAACTGCCGTGGCCTGGCTGGCTGACGACGCCGACAGTGCCACTCAGCTTCTCGACAATTCGTTTGACGATCGATAGGCCAAGTCCGTGTCCACTGCGATTCCCGGTGTTCCTGCCGCGCACCAGCGGTTTGAACAGGTCGTCGCTGCCCACTGTCAGCCCCGGGCCGTTATCTTCAACCCAGAAGCGAACCAGGCCATCTTTGGGTTCGTCGAATCCTAGTTGTAGTGCAGGCGGTGATCCGCCATATTTCACGCCATTCAAGATGTAGTTGTACCAGACTTCTTCGAGCCAGGGGCCATAGCCCATGACCCGCGGCCAGTCCATCGGCATCGTCACCATGGCATCGTTTTGCTTCAAGGTGAAGTCTAAGCGGTTGAGCACTTCGTAAACGATTTCCCCATGTCGATTGCTTCCACCTCAACCGACTGTGAGCCGCGCACTCCGGCCAACATCAAGAGCGCCTCGATGATGTGGTTCATGCGGGTGCTGTTGTCGATGATGTGATTGAGGTAGAGGTCCACCTCTTCCTGGCGCAACACGCCGATGCTATCACGCACCATTTCCGCAAACCCCATGACCAGGGCGAGCGGGGTCTTGAGGTCGTGGGCAACCGTGTGGGCAAATGCATCGAGTTCGTCGTTGCGCATCTGCAATTCTTCGGTCCGCTCGCGCAGATTTGAGAACAGGCGTGCGTTCTCGATTGCCACTGCCGCTGAGGAGGCAAGCGTCTCTGCAAGCACTTGATCATTGGCGGCAAAGCGACCGCGCGTGGTGTTGACAAGTTCCAGCACCCCAATCACTTTGTCGCGCACTCTCAGCGGGATCGCCATGAGCGACTGGATGTGGTAATTGAGTTTCTTGTCGCCGAGAGGTGTATGTCGTGGGTCCGTGTTCGCCTCATCGACGCTGGCCGTCTCCCCGTGCGTCGCCACCCATCCGGCGATACCCTGCCCTGGTGAGAGGCGCATTTCGGCGATTTCGGCAGTATCGCGCTGCGGGTGGATTGCCACACAATTTAGCCAGCCGGTGTCCGTGGGATCCCCGAGCCAAACTGAACTACCCTGCGTATCGGTGAACTCGGAAATAGAGTCGACCAGCGTCTGAGAAATGTCGGTGACATTGAGTGACGAGGTGAAGGTCTGTGCTACGCGGTTGAGGAGCGCCAGATTTCCCGATTCTGCGTGTGCAATTCTTCAATGGTGCGGCGTTGTTCAACTTCCAGCCGGCGTTTGGCAAGGGAGCGCTCGATGACCCCTGGCAGGAGTAGCAGGTGCCCACTGTTGGGCGCCTTGATCAAATAGTCATAGGCGCCGAGCCGCATCGCCTCAAGCACCGTCTGGGTGTCGTTTTCTGAAGTAATCATGATCACCGGGGGGGTATCAATCTGGCCAGCCAGCACCTGCAATACGCCGAGTCCATCCAACTTCGGCATATGATAGTCGAGGGCGACCAAGTCGTAGGCGGCGTCTGCCAACAAAGCAAGCCCGGCTTCACCGTCGACAGCGATATCAACGTGATACCCATCGCGTTCAAGCCGGCGACGAAACAACAACGCAGATGTTGCATCGTCTTCCATATAAAGGATACGTGCCCGCACATTGGGCGAACTAGTTGGCATTGGAACTACTCACGTTACTGCCTCCACCATCGCGTGTCACACGAATCAGGTTCTGGGTGGCCTGTTCAAACGTGTCATCGTGACTGATGACGAACAGTTGGCGGAAACCACGCACCTTCATGATCTGTTGCGCAAGCGCCTCCCTGCGGTCGCCGTCAAGGTGGGCTGTCGGTTCATCAAAGAACGCAATATCAATTGTGCTCATCGCACGCACCAGGGCCAGGCGCACGGCCAGCGCGGCGCTCATTTGCTCGCCCCCTGATAGTTGTGCAAACTGGCGGGTAGAACTATCGACCTCCAGCGTAAGACCGTAATCTTCGTTCCAGCGGAGCACACGGCTGAAATCCTGCATCAATTCGCCAAAAATGCGTGCAGCATCAGCGCTAATTTGGCGAATCAATGCAAGCGTGATGTAGGGTCCGCTTTGCCTTAAGGCGCTTCGTACTGAGTCGATGCAAGCTCTGTAAGGTCGCGCTCCTGATCCGACATCAGCATTGAAAGGCGCGCCGTAATGCTCGCTTGTTCGCCGCGAATCAATTGTCCATCCGATAATAACCGCGCATACTTGACTGGGTCAAACTCCGCTTGTGCAGACTCTAGCTTGTGATCCAGCTCAGAAAGCTCACGATTTGAAGCTGAAAGCGTCTTTGTCAGGCGCTCGACCTCCGCGGCGAGGTCACCGGTGCGGTCTGCAAGGCGTTGGTTGCTTAATACAGATTGATAATCCGCATTTGTAGACGCCAGTTCGGTCGTAGTGACCTGCAAATCGGCATCGAGCGCTGCAAATGCTTGCAATTGGGTTCCCTGTGTCGTAAGTTTTGTTGCGATTTCGTTCTTGCGTTTCGTAAGGTTTTCAAACGCTTGCGCCACGGTGGGGTAGCGTGCGGCCTGCTGCGCAGCCAGTGCCGAGCGCTGGCGTGGGTTGTTACGGGTTTGTAGCGCTTCGCTGATCCTGGCGAGTTGATCCGGAGTGGATGCCAGGCTGGCGTACTCTGTTTCCAGGCTGGTGACGGCATCTTCTGCCTGCTGGGCGAGTTGATCTGCGTCCTCCACATCGACCGCGCGCGGTAGACCCTGGAGTTCAGCCTGTAACTGTTGTTGTTCGAGCACATGCGCCTGGAGCTCAGCGTCATGTTCTTTCTGCTGCGCCTTTATGGCGGTGTATTCAGTGCGCAGCGCCGCAATGCGCGTCTCGTTCTCTCGGAGTACAGTGGCGCGATGCGTCGCCGTGAGGGGTTGGGCACACACCGGGCATCGGGCATCCGCGTTGGTGGTATCTAGCAACGAGTTTTGTTGTTTGATGCGGTCGGCCTCAAATTGAATGGTCGCCAGCCTTGCCTTCCGGTCGTCGCTGTTGGCGCGCAGCGCGTTGATTTCGCTTTCCACTTGTTGTAGGCGTGTCTGTGCACCTTCGACGCGGCTGAACTGGTTCGCCAAGTGCTGCCATCTTTGTCGATGTCGCGTTTGTTGCCCGTGTAGGGTGCGAATCTGCTGTTCTAGCTCCGCGTGGCGAAGCATTGCCAGACGCGTCCGCTCGTATTTCTCTTCCAGTGCCGTCTGTTGCTCCACTTCGGGCGCCAACTGCGCGACAAGTTGCGCCGCCTCTGCGGCTGCCAACAGTGCTGTTTCCTGGACCTTGAGTTCAGCATCGACCGCGGCAAGTGTACGATCGGTGGCGGCGAATTCGCCGAACAGCCGTTGGCGCTCCTGGAGTTGCTCGTCGAGTTGCAACTTGCGACTCTGCGCCGCTTGATGGCGCAGGCACCCAGGCATCGCCTGGTTGACGTTGTGCTGCGCCTCTTCGGCCTCCGCGTGTGAGCGTTGTGCGACGGCTAGTTGGTGTTCGAGCGCCCTGTACCGTTCAGCCAGGCGCACACTTTCGGCACGCAGGCGCTCGGTTTCGGTTCGGAGGGCATCCTGCGTCTGGAAGAGGATGTCCATTTCTTCGAGGCGTGAGGTGACCAGCCGGAGTCCATTTTGGGCGACGCCAATCGCTACGGTGCGTTCGCTTGTTGCGTTGGTGAGGATGGGAAGGCGTTCGAGGCGTGCTTCCAGGATGGCCACATTCTGTTCAATGGCCATGCGCCGATCCTTGAGTAGGTTGCGCGGCTCGAGCAACTTGTCGAATGCCGCTTTGTATTCTTCTACCTGGAGCAGCCGATCAAAGATTGGCTTGCGCTGCGAAGGGGATTGGAGGAAAGCTGAAGTCAGCGAGCCTTGAGGAACGCCGATGGCGTCTTCAAAGATGAACTTGAGGTCGGCTGCCGGATCAATCCCTGCATGGCGGCGCACAAAGGCAAGCACATCGGCGCGGCCCTCACACAACTTGTGCTGCAGTTCGACATCGTACACGAAGTAAGCGTGCGATCCACCGAAACGGCGTTCTACTCGGTAAGGGCGTTCGTCATAACTGCTTAGAAATGTAACCGCGACGCTGCCTGTCCGCGCACCCTCGCGCAGAAACTCGGTGCTTTTGTAGGCGAGGCTATCAAAGAGGGCGAAGCCAATGGCTTCAAGCAGGGTGCTTTTGCCGGCGCCGTTACGGCCGACAATCGAATTGACGCCGGGGGCAAATGCCACCGTGGCGCGTTCATAGCTCTTGATGTTGTCGAGGTCGAGCGATAGCAGTTGCATGGGATCAGTTCACCCATTCAGGATTCAATGCTTTTCTCAGCCGGGGACGTTGAATCGGATTGGCTGTCGTCTTTGCTCTGAGCGATGCGCGCCGCCATGGTGTCGATGATCGCTTCCGGTGAGGCGCCGTTCAGCGCCAGTTGCTTCAACTCCACGGTGAGTTGGGCCCAGGCGACGCTGTTGGGGGCATACCGTGCGTCACGGGCGAAGATGCCACTGATCACGGTGCGTTCCAATTCGGCGCGGGTTTGCGTGGCATCAAATTCAATCTCAAACGCCGTTGCCTGCGTCAGGTTCTTTACGATCGCCACCAGTGGAGAAAATGCTGTTTCAAGCGCCTGTTCGATTGCACCAAAGTCGAGTGCGCTGCGGTCAAACGCCAGTACGCCGGAAAGGTAAAGTTCGACGATGGGGGCGCCAAATTCTTGCGTCTTCTTGCTCTTGAGTTCGGTATTCAGTTTCGCTGCACTACGCGTCAGGAACTCGACGAGGGCCGCCATCAAGGCTTCCGTCGTGGCGAATGTGTCGCAGTCAAACGTGTAGAGGCGGCAAGCGCGGCGTGGCGTAATGCCCACAGTGTAGTGGTGGCGCGGCGCCGCCCCTGGCTGGTGCTCGCGTTTTTCCGTGTCTGCCTCAACCAGCAAGTACCCTCGCTCACGCCAGAAGGCTTCGGCAACGGAGCAGTTTTCGGGGCTACCCGGATTGAAGATCCAGTTATCCAATTGGTATGGTTTGTGAAAATGGCCCAGTGCCAGGTAGTCGACCTTGAGTGGAGTGGCTCCCATTGGCTGTATGTGAGACCGCCGGCCTTATCGTCGAGTTGCCCTCCACGCCTGCATGCGCCACAAAGATCGTATAGCCGACCCCAGTTCGATCGATTTCGCTGATCGCTTGTGCGTATTCGGCAACTGCAAGCGCCGTACCTGAGCCATAATAACGCAAGCCATGGATACGCAGACCGCCCTGCAGGTCGATGTAGGATCCTTGCCGGCGCCGGGGCTCCCACGGCCGCAATTGCGGCTTGCCGTCGACGAATTCGGCGTCGAGCAGGATCAAAAGATCCTGTAGTGCCAGAAACTTCATCCAGCCGATCGTTTCTTCGTAGTACGATCGCTCATGATTACCCTCGACGGCAATACATGGGATTTTCTTGTCACGTAGGCGCTGCAGGGCGCGGACTGCCTGATTCAGCGTCAGCGCATCGATTGACCGCTTATGAAAGAGGTCGCCGGCAAGGATCACGAAATCGACCGCGCGCGCTGCGCGTGTGTCACCGCCATCGATTGCTTTGTCGACGATCGCATTGAAGGCGTGCGCAAAGTCGTTAAAGCGTTCCTTCCGACCATATTGTTGGTACCCGAGATGAATGTCGGCGCAGTGCAGAAAGCGGGTGATCATGCGTCGCCGTGCCCATCCACGCGCAACCGCATGGTCAGCAACGTGCGCTGCACGGTAAATCCGGCGGATTGTAGCCAATCGATTGCGGGGGTCTCATCGGTGTTGAGGCTCAATGCCACCGGCATCCGCGGATAGCTGCGGAGCGAGGCGAGCGCCCAATCCAACAATGCGATGTCATGGTAACCGTAGTGTTCGGGGCGCGTCCACAATTGGATTTGATGTTCGCCACCCCACCGCTGTGCGGTGAGGATTGCCGCCGCTTCAAAGCGCGGCGACACTTGCACGGCGCGGCGGAGGGTGGTGCGCTGTCCGAGCACGCGGCGCAGCCACTCGCCTGCCTGATCCTCGAAGGTCAGTTCGAAGTCGTTGCGGCGGAGGGCTCGCCACCACTGTGCTTGCGCCCCCAGTTGGTGATTGGCCAATTCGTAGAGCGGTTGCCAATCCGATGCAGAAAACTCGACCAGGGTGGTTCGTGAATGGGAGCCAGGGCAGCACCGGGGAGGCCGCGCGTAGTTCGGCGATGCCGCTGATCGTTTCAAAACCCAGGCTGTCGTACAGGCCGCGGGCGACGTTGTTCCGGGCATAGACTTGGAGAACGGCCCATTGTCCGCCACAACTGGCGACATGATCGATAGCCGTTTCCATCAACTGGCGTGAAATGCCGCGGCCGCGGTGGCTGGGCGCCACCGCAACATTGGCGATTTGCCAGCGGTTGCCGTTGCGATCGGCGCGCTGGACGGTGACGTTGCCGACGACACTGCCGCGCTCGACCCAGACGAAGCCGTTCAGCATCTCGCTGAAGTCGCCGGTGCTGCGATTGACCACGCCCAGGATCCCGCTGAAGTGGCTCATGAAGCGCATTTCGCGCAATGCAGCGGCGCCCCGATCATCCAATTCCGTGGCGAAGGCGACCGAGATCAGTTCTGCCACGGAGCGCAGGTCGCGACCAATATCGAACGGGCGGATTCCCGTGTCAAGTGCCCGATCGAATTGGCGGCCTGGTGCGTGGATGGCTGTCATACTTGTTTATTGGGCAATCCGAACCAGGGCGGGGCGGAGGACGCGCCCCTTGTGCGTATAGCCGGCACGCAAAGTAGCAATAATGTAATTGCTGGGCACCGTGTCACTCGGCTCGCTGCCGATCGCTTCATGGAGGGTTGGGTCAAATTCGCCATCCAGCGGGATGATAACGACACCTTCTTCATCAAGGAGCCCGTGGAGTTTCTTCTGGATCTGGCGAAAACCTTCGACCCATGAATCTGCGGACGGATCCAACTCGTCCGGCACATTTGCAAAGGCGAGATCAAAGTCATCGACCACCGGTAGTAGGCGTTTGATCAGGTGCGCACTGGCGCGATCGATTTCTTCCGCCAATTGTTTGTCCAGCCGGCGCCGGCTGTTCTGAAAATCGGCAGCCATGCGCTGGATTTTGTCTTGCAACTCCTGCGTGTACAACTGTTCGTCTTCTAAGTCCCGCTCCAGGCGCCGGATCTTCTTTGCATAATCCGGCGTTTCGACCGCGGGTTCAGGGGCGGGTTGCTCCGCATCGACTGGGGTCGGGGTGTCAGGGGTTTCGAGTTCTTCTGCTGCTGCTTGTTGTTCTGAGTTTGACATAATTTTTATGAACCGTAGATGTCTTCCACCATCTCACTCATGATATTCGATACAAATCGGACAGCGCCGATGGTGCGCCCGTAACCCATCCGCACAGGACCGACGACGCCAAGCACGCCGGTGACCTGGTCGCCGATGCCATAATGCGCAAGCACGATACTCATATCGCGCAACGCCTCATAGCGCCCATCGCCTGCAATGACTACATGAACGGCATTGCGGGCGGGGTAGTCGCCGACAAGTTGTTCGATGATTGAAGGGTGTTCAAGCACTTGCACGATCTTGCGTACAGTCTGACCTTCCGCGAATTCCGGTGCTGACAACACTTCGGTGAGCCCATCGCGGTAGAGTTGCCCGCTGCCTTGATCGTCAAGGCGCTGCATGGTGTCGAGCACCAGCGCCGCCACCTGGCAGGCAAACGGAGAGAGCTTGGCATAGGTGAGCCGAATACTCGCCGCGTCGCTGCCCACGAGGTGGGCGTTAAGTTCGTTGCTGATACGGCTTAACTCGCCTTGTTCTACGTCGTCGTCCAGATCAAGCACCTGTTGCTTGACTGCGCCATCCTGGAGCACCAGCACAAGCAACACCTTGGTGGTGTGGATATGGACAAGTTCCATGTGTTTGAAGCGACTCCGGGTGGCTCTAGGGGCAGTGGCGAGGGCGGCGCCGTGGGAAGTTCGCGCCAGGACTGCGGTGCCCACGCGCAGCCACTGATCGATGTCCTGGCGCACGCGGCCGAATTCGTGTCGAATGGCGTTTTGTTCGGTAGCTGCGAGCGCCGGTTCTGCCAGCAGGTGGTGCACATAGAAGCGGAAGCCTAATTCTGTAGGCACGCGGCCGGCGCTGATGTGCGGGTGCGTCAGCAATCCGAGTCGCTCCAGGGCTGCGAGATCGTTGCGGATTGTGGCCGGACTGACGCCGAGATCGTGGTGCGCGACAATGACTGCGCTGCCCACCGGCTGCGCAGAGTCGACATATTCTTGAATCACGATGCTGAGCACGCGGCGCTGGCGTTCACTCAGTGCATCAAGCGGAATCAGTTCATCAGGCATAACAATCGTTCAAGCGACCCCATTAATAGGCATTTTGATTCGTGCCGAACAGAGTTTGCAGGACGGTCCGAATCAAGATTTTCATATCCAGGCCAATCGACCAGTTCTCGATATACCAGAGATCGTACTTGGTGCGTTCCACGACTGACGTGTCACCGCGCAGACCGTTGACCTGTGCCCAGCCTGTCAGCCCCGCCTTTTCGCGGTGCCGATCCATATAGCGAGGAATGATTTGGCGGAATTGTTCCACATAGACAGGTCGTTCTGGGCGTGGACCGACCAGACTCATGTCGCCCACCAGGACGTTGATCAGTTGCGGCAATTCATCGATGTTGAAACGGCGCAAAAACGCGCCCAACTTCGTCTTGCGCGGATCGTCGGGGATGGTCCAGCCCGGTCCGCCTGCCTCAGCATCCATGCGCATTGAGCGGAACTTGATAATCTTGAAGGGGATGGCATCGAGGCCCATGCGTTCCTGCGTATAGAAGACGGGACCTGGACTATCGAGTTTCACCAGCAGCGCGGCCAGGAGCATGAATGGGCTCAGAAACACCAGACCGACGGCGCTAAGCAGGACATCCATCACGCGTTTGACAGTAAGTTTCCACCCTTGCAGTGCCACATCGCGTATGGTGAGGAGCGGCAGCCCACCCAAATCATCAATCGTTACTTCGCTCGCCATGAACTGGAAGACGTCGGGAAAGACCCGGATCCCAACTTTTTCGCGTTCACAGAGACTGATGATGTTCACCAACTCTTGGTGGCTGCTTTCGGGCAGGCCAATCATCACTTCATCAATGCCGTATTTGTCGATGACCCACGGTACATCGACCAGCGCACCCAATACGGGCACCGCGTTTGGCAGATTGGTCCGGTTGCCTTTACCGGCATCGATTACGCCGATGATTTGGTAACCGAGCTTGGGTTGATAAAGGATCTTGTGCACCAACATCTGGCCGATTTCACCGGCGCCGATCAGCAAGACCCGGTCGTCGCCGATGCCGCGTGCCTGTGCAAACCATTGTGCTTGCGCATGCAGAAAACGGCCGATTGTGTCGAATAAGATCGTGAGTGCGGCGCCAATCAGGATGAAAGCGCGGTGGTATTCGAGATCGCGGAAGAGCAGTGTCAACAGCGCAACGGTAAGCAACGTAGCAAAGACGTTGTAGGTGATGATGTGGAAGAATTCATCGAGCAGGGTGGTTGGACGTCTGCGCTGGTACATGCGTTGCGCAAAATAGATTGTGATGAGGACCAATGTGTAAATCGTGGGGAGTGGCCAGAATTCGAGATATGGGCCAATCACAATCTCCGGGTTGCGCGCCAGGATTGCATGCGACGACCAGAATGCCAGGCTGATCGACAGGATATCGACCGCAGCCAGCGCCACCATGAACGCCAATTGGCCGCGTTTCATTAATCCGCGGCGATGGCCCCGGCGCGCCACATAATCGGTCGGCGTTGGTGCTTCAGAAATGCTATTCTGCATCAAGCAAGGAACTGTATCTCACGATCAATGAGTGACCAGGGTGGGGACAGGCGCCGTTGGCTCGGCACGACCCCGACAGTAGCGCCACAAGTGGCGTGTCACGTCGAGGCCACCTTTGCCAACAATACCGAGCATGATCGTCTTGTCCAGCACCCAATTGGTGTCCCGCTGGTGAGGTTTCCGGTAAAATAGCCACATCGCCTCATAAAAGTCGATGCGCTTTTGCACTTTGCCGGCTTGCCGCCTCCTTGACATGCGTAATTTCAGTCTGACCATTGTACCAGACCTCCCAGCCAGCGTCCTTGATCCGCTTCGCCCAATCGAGGTCTTCTCCATACATAAAGAAGCGTTCGTCGAGCAACCCGGCCGCAAGGATGGCCTCGCGCCGAATCTGCATATATGCGCCGACCACTGAGTCGACGGGATGGACTGCATCTTCTGGCAGATACTCCAGGTTGTAGGCGTTGAAACGCCTGCTTTGTGGAAAGAGCCGGCTCAGCCCCGTCATCCGGTAGAAGCTGACCTGGGGGGTAGGAAAGCTACGCCGGCAGGCGCGATCCAGGCTGCCATCCGGCCGGCGCACGCGCGGACCGGCAGCGCCAATGCGTGGATTGGCGTCCATGTATGCGGTCATTGCCGCCAGCGCAGTTGGCGGCGTCACCGTGTCCGGATTGAGAAGGAGCAGGTAGCGCGGCAGTTGTTCGGCAGGGAGCGGTGGCTGGTGATCAAAACCAAACCAGCGGATGCCGACGTTATTGCCGGCGCTATAGCCGACATTTGCCCGATTTGCGATCAAGTGAACTTCAGGGAATTCAGCGCGCACCATTTCCGCGCTACCGTCGTTGGATGCATTGTCGACCACGCAAATCCCGGCGCGGAGAGTGCCGCGCCGCTGTTGGAGCGAATGAAGGCAGTCTCGAAGAAGACCGCACGTATTATAGTTGAGGATCACGATCGCTAGGTCGAGCGGCGTGGCGTTTGCTTGCTCAGGCATGGCTATCCTTCAACAACGTCGCCCGCGGCGCGCTGGCTTGGCATTGTAGCATGGGAGTCGCTTAGCCTACAACCGCAGCATTTCCCGAAGGTCAAACACCGGGCCGTGGATACAGGCGCGCGTAAGGTGGCCGTTCGCCAGCGGCACGACACATGCCAGACAAGCGCCGTAGCCACAGGCGAGATCGGCATCCGGCAGCACAAAGACAGCACTGGTTCCAAGGCGCATTCCCGCCACGAGGGCGCCCAATTCGGCGAGCAAGTGATTTGGCAGGGCTGCGCACGTCTGGTCGGCCCACCGGATGCCATCGCTGGCAGGCTGGTGCCAATTTTCAGGCGAAACGGGGCGCAATTCGACGGCCATCGGTAGCCGGCGCCGCCACGACTCGGCGCTCTTTGACGTGATCAAGAACAGACTCACTCGGCATCCCCGATCCAGTGCGGTTTCGACCAATGGCAGAAGCAGCAGGGCATGCAGGTCGTCTTCCAGCAGCAGCAGTCTTTGGGTTGTCAACGGCAAAGGAAAGCCATTGCCGTTAGGCCCAATGACGTTCAGCGCCTGACCGGGGTTCAGGTTTCCCAGCCAGCGCACGGCAGGGTCATCGGGCGCGGTGCGTACGAGCAGCCGGCAAACCTGGGCGCCGGCAGTTTCTGGCCTGGCGTGTGGGGCCTCGGTGAAAAAAAGTGGGCGCCGCAGGTAAAATTGCCAGTTTTCGGCGCGCTCGGCCGCGGTGGCGGCGCCGCATCGTGCGAGCAGGTAGCGACCCGCCAGTTGGCCCGGTGCGTGCTGTGGGGGCAGCGCCAAATGAATCTGCACCCCTCCATCATCCAGCAGTGCGGGGGCGGCAATGATGCCGGTTAGTGTCCCGTCCCCGTTCGGAGTGGGGTGGTCCGCGTCTGTCCAAAGCATTGATTTCATGGTACTCTGAAATGGATTGGTCACGCCCCACAAATGCGCCTTGATTTGGAATTTTGTCGACCAGGTGTCTCGGGGATCGATTGTGTCACGAAACACTTGACCAGCCAAATCGACTTCTAAGCAGAGTTACCGTTCCTGTGCTCCATCAATTCCGTGAGTTTCTCTATATTCGTCTATGGAACCGAGGCGTGTCTCCAGACGCCACGATCCGGCTGCGTGTAGGATGGCCATTGCTTTTGCTTCCGGCCCTTGTATTTGGCCAACTGGTGACGCCCCACTCGGTGTGGGTCGTGCTGCTTGTCGTATTGATCGGTCTCTATGGAAGTGCCTTCGCCTGGGTTCGCGCTCAGGCCGGGGCGTTGACGTTTTCCCGGCGGCGGCAGGATAGCCTGTTGGTGGCCGGCGACATTCTCCATGAGGACTTCGAACTGCAGAATCATGGCCGGCTGCCAGTCATATGGGCGGAATTCATCGACGGCTCGGACCTGCCGCACTACGAAGCGGGCGCCGTAATTGCGACTGGTCCCGGCGGGGTGTATCGCTGGTGGAAAGAAGTTGAATGCAGTCTGCGCGGCGTTTTTCGGCTGGGGCCACACCGGCTGAAATTGGGCGAGCCGATCGGTTTGTTTGAGACTGAAATCCGCTTTGAGCGTTACGAAACGCTCTTGATTTATCCTCGTGTCGTGCAATTGCCTGCATTTGATCTGGCCCGTGGCGCCGCGGGTGGATCGGCGCCGCGCCGGCGCCCCTTATTGGGCGTGCTCCCGGCAGCCAGCGTGCGTGAATACAGCTACGGCGACAGCATGCGCCACATTCACTGGCCAACATCGGCGCATCGCGGCGAATTGATGGTCAAGGAATTCGAACGCGAGCCCAGTGGTGATGTCTGGATTGCCCTCGACCTGGGGGTTGCGGCGCAGCGCGGCGATGGGCGCACAGGGACTCTGGAAACGAGCATCATTCTGGCAGCCAGCATCGCGGCCGAACTTGTCAGCGGGCGCGAGCGCCGCGCCGTTGGTCTCCTGGTCGCGTCCGGCGATGGTGTGATTGCGTTACCGCCGCAACCGGGCCAGGCGCAGTTGTGGGCGGTGTTGGCTGCGCTCGCGCCGGCGCAACCGAGCGACTGGTCGTTGGCCGAACTGCTCCGGAGAAACCGCAGTGTACTTGGGCGCCGTCACACCTTGATTCTGATCACTGCGGATACGGGTGAGCGCTCCGTTGCGCGCGACGGCTGGATGGCGCAACTGCTGCAATTGAATCGCCAAGGAATCGGGGGCACGGTGCTACTGGTCACGCGCCCTGAGGAAGCCGAGGCTGCCGCTACAACTGTACAGGCGCTGGATCGCATTGACATTCCTGCCAGAATCATGCGCACGGATATGCCGATGCGTGCGGCTTTGACCTATCGCCGCAAACGGCGCGTGATCCGTTCGACGCCGACCGGTGGTGCGTATACGGTCGAAGTCGAAGAGGAGGTCGGATGAGTGAAGGTAATTACGGTGTCAACTTTGGTGCAGACCAGGAGTGGCGCGGTGAACTCCCGCTCCGCGTGGTGCGCTGGATCGCACGCAAGGCAAAGCCATATCGTGGCTGGCTTGTGCTTGCCTGCTGCTGTGCACTGGCAACGCTGCCAGCCTGGTTGGTGTTGAGAACCGCTGGCTTTATTCGTCCGGTCTGCTGACGAACCTTGTCCTGCTCGGTCCGTTCGCAATTTGCACCACCTGGGTTGTAGCCTGGCTGGCGCCGTCCCTGGCGCCGTGGGCCTGGGTGGCTCCGGCAAATTGTCATCTTGTTTGTCTATCTGGTCATCGGTGTTGTTGTTTGGCTGCAACTACTCGCAAATTGGCTGCCGACGTATGCGGAATGGCGCATGATCATTGCCGGCGCCGGGTGGAACGGCTTTGTTGCCGGGATTGTAGCGGACCTTCAGCAACTAGCGGCGCGCTTTAACTTGTGGTGGCAAGGCGTGATGAGCGCGAACGCCGCCCGCGACGATCTGGTGCTCGTGGCGCTCGCCGCCGCCCTGATCTGGTTGATGGCTGGACTCACGGGGTGGCTCACGCGGCGTTTTGGTCGCGTTTCGCTGCCGGCGTCCCAATTCTCTGGCCGCTCGGTTTTGTCATGCTGTACAGTCCTGCGGGCAGGTGGTTGTTCGTGGTTGCCCTGGGTCTGACGCTGCTGTTGCATCTGGTGCTGGACCAGCAACGCCTTTCGGGCGAGTGGGTCGGGCTAAAGCTGGATTATAGCCCGAGTCTGCTGTTGGAACGCGCGCTGTATGCGCTCGCCATCGTTGGCCTTGCATTGACAGTTGCACTGCTGACACCAAACCTGTATGTCTATGAAGTGACGGCGCGCTACTACACCTGGTTGCGACCGGTGAATCAGGGTATGGAGGCAGTTGGGAAGCGTTTGTTTCCCGGCGTGGCGGGCGTGATGCCGTGGGAACCGCGCGCGGGCGGAGGGACCGCGGCGAACGAGTTTGAATTGGGCGCCGGTGCGAGCCAGGGCGTACGCGAAGTGATGCGTGTCCGCACGAGCGAACCGGTGTCCGGTGCAGGCTTTGATGCTGCCCCGCCGGGGCACACGCTGCGCGGGACAACCTACTCCACTTACTTAGGCCGAGTCTGGGAAAACCCGGGATTGCCCATCATTACGCAACTGCCTGCTGAAGAGCCCTGGCATGTCCGCACAAACGCTGCTGCCCGCCGTGAACTTGTGCAGAGTGTCAACCTGGCGGCGGCGGGTGGCATCCTGTTTGCAGCATCAGAGCCACAGGCGCCGTCCATCGACTATATTGCACAGGAGCGTTTTCCGGGCGACCTCATCGCCCTCCGCGCCGGCGCGCGGAGTTACACGGTCGTGTCCGAACTCCCAATGCTTAGCGCTGAGGAGTTGGCGCGCGTGCCTGCGTGGGGGATAGGTGAAGCACCGGCGCTTCCGGAAGAATATCGGATTTTTCTTCAGTTGCCAGACACCGTAACCGAACGGACGCGTCGTTTGGCAGCAGAATTGACTGCTGACGCTGCGAACCCCTTTGCGGCGGCGACCGCCATCGAGACGTACTTGCGGCGGTATCCGTACGATTTGGATGTTCCCGAATTGCCGGATCAGGTCAAGGAAGTGGCCGACTACTTCTTATTCGACCTCAAACGTGGCTATTGCGACTATTATGCCACCGCATTTGTGGTGCTTGCCCGGCTTAGCGGTCTGCCTGCGCGCCTTGTCACCGGTTATGCGCCGGGGAGTTGGTCGCCGACCGAGCGGCTGTGGGTCGTTACGGAGCAAGACGCGCATGCGTGGCCCGAAGTCTATTTTCCGGAGGCCGGCTGGATTGCGTTCGAACCAACGGCCGCTCGCCCACCGCTCGTGCGTCTCGCTGCCCTTGAGACGGCGGGTATGGGCGCCCAACCCATGTTGGAACCGCTACCGCCGCCACCGACCGAATTTCCCTGGCTATGGGTGTTCGCGGGTCTTGCCGTGCTTGTTGCGGTGATTCCGGCTGTCGTGTGGGTACAGCAGCGTGCTGGGCGCGAGGATCCCTGGCTGGGCTTGTTGCGCTGGGGCAAAGGGGCGGGCAGACCGTTGGGGGAGGGCGAGACGCCGCTCGAGTATGGCAAAGGGCTTAGCGAGTGGCTGCAAACAAGCTATCCGGCGCAGGCGGACAACGTCCGTGTAGCGAGGCATGAAGTCGAGGCATTGAGCCGAGATGTGAGTGTGGCGCAGTATGCGCCAGCGCGTGATCGGCCGGCGGTGCGTGAACAGGCAATCACCCACTGGCAGCGATTGCGCCAGTATCTGCGAAAATTGGGCCGCCGCTAGAGGGCGACGTTCTTTAGCTTCATGATGCGCCGGTACGATTGGTCGATGCGTTCCGGTGTGATCTTGCCGTCTTCGAGCATGCGATTGACAGTTGTGAAGAATTGGTCGGCGACCGTGCCAGAATAGGCAATGACGCCGGCGACGGCAATGATGTCAACGCCGGCCAGAATGGCCAGCTCGACGGCCCGATCGAGCCGATACAGGTCACTGATGGCACGCATTTGCATGTCATCCGAGATCACGACGCCATCGTAACCGAGTTGTTCGCGTAGTAAACCGGTGATCACTTTCGGCGAGAGCGTCGCCGGCAAATCTTCATCCAACTTGGCATTGAAGATATGGGCTGTCATGATGGCATCTACTTTGCCGGCTTCGATCAGTTTTCGATACGGCACCAATTCCCGCTCGCTCCACGTATTGGTGACATCGACAAAGCCCGCGTGTGTGTCGCCGGTTGAACTGCCATGGCCGGGGAAGTGCTTCAAGGTGCACTTCACGCCTTTGTCGTGGTGGCCATCGATGAACGCACCCGCCTGTGCGGCGACAATTTCCGGGTCAGCGGAGAAACTGCGTTTCAATTGTGCGACGATGGGGTTGCGCGGATTCACCGCCAGGTCGACGACCGGGGCAAGATTCAACCCGATGCCGACCGCTGCGAGGTTTTCGGCAATTTCGGCTGCCGCGGCGCGCGTCGCGGCAAGATCGTCTTTTCGGCCCAGGTCGGCGGGCGTAAGTGTGGCGGGGAAGCCCTTTGCCGGTGTCAACCGGGCCACAAGTCCACCTTCCTGATCCGTGCATAACAACAAGGGATAGGTGCTGAGTGATTTGAGATAGTGTGTCAGCTCTTCGAGTTGGGACTTGGACTGAATGTTGTTGCCGAAGAGCACCACCTGGCCCACGTTTTGATCCCGGATGTTTTTGGCAACGACACTTTCGGGCGTCACGCTGGCCTGTTTGAAGCCGATCATCAACATCTGCCCAATTTTGACGTCAAGAGGTGGGTCGGGCAGGAGCTGTGGTCTGACAGGTGCAATTAGTGGTGGTGCGGCGATCTCGACTGGCGGGTCTGCCGGGCCAGTGGTGACGGATTCACCGCGCGTCGTGCGAGCGTTGAGCGTCACGGCAAGTGCGGCCAGGCTGGTGGTCTGGAGGAACCGCCGTCGATTCATCTGATTTGAGGCCGAGTCAGCCATGGGTACGCCCAAATGGTTGCGAGGACGGAGCGCCAGCCGTCCGCTGGACTGGAAACTATGCAAGTGATTGTAGCGCTGCAAGGCAGCGGGCGCCAAGAATGGCGAGCCACAAAAAGAGTGCGCCGACCTGGTGATTTGCCAGATCGGCGCAGTGGTGGAGATGGCGGGAGTTGAACCCGCGTCCGAAACATTCGCCCAGGGACATCTACAAGCTTAGTCGCATTTTAGGTGTCGTCTAGCAGATTTCATGCGACGGAAATCTATTACCAGACCATCCGGACTGTCTTAGGTGGTTTTACCGGAGTAGTCCACCGCAGCGCACCAGTATTTGACGGCTTACGCTAGACCTGGTTGCACCATCTATGCGGGCCGTGATCTCCCGTGGGAGATCAGGTTTGGCTTGCTACCTTAGGCAGCGAAGGCAACCGAGGTTGCCGGGGCGCCGAAAGCGAAAGCCTTGCCAGTGTTTTTGGCATTTGTATGTTTGCGCCTGTTTTTACGTAGTCGACGCTCTACGGCTTGCGATCCATGAACAGCCTGCCCCGTCGAGACCGTTCATCCCCATAACATCTAAAGGATAGCACACTTGTGCGGTGCGTGCAATTTGCGTTTTGTTAGAGTTTTACGTCTCAGACAGTGGGGGCGCCTTGAGCCTGGCGAGCAGCTCGGCGAGCACGCTTTTTTCGTGTTTGAGTCCGTCTTTGTAGGTACGGCTGTCAGTGTCGACAATTTCCATGCGAAGATCGGAAAGATAGGCTTCCAAGACCTGAATCAACTCGTCGCGTTCTTCCGGCGACAACTCCAACTGCATCATCTTCGCCTCCTCGTGCGTTGAGCCTATACGGAATTCTTCAATACCCCTATTATACACCCTGTCCTGTGCACAGCGTTATGACTTGTCATGCGTATCACTCTAGACTGGCCAGTGCTCGATCTAGATCTGCTTCGGAGGTGAACCAGCGCACCGTTTCAAGAAAGCTCTTGAGATCGGGGAGCTGTGTGCGCAGGCGTTCGAGCTTTTTGCCGATTGGGCTGGTGGCGGCGGCGCCGGTGCCGTAACTGCCATGAAATGCGAAGTAGGCCTGGTTGAGTTTCCGGATGTTGTAGCCGTTCTCCTGGAACAGCAGCCGGCGAATTTCCATATATTGTTCCGCGTCTTCAACGCGCCCGTATTGGAGGAACAGGTCAACTGTCTCGCGGGTCTGGCGCATTTCTTTCCGGAAGTCAAATTGGGGTGTCGTCATGTTGCGACGAAGTTGGCGCCGGCTCGTCCTTGCCCGGGTGCTCACGGACGAGTTCGGGGTAATACGTTGCCAGGGCACGCGCTCCGACTTCGTCGCCGACAATATCCGCAATGGTCTCGTTGAGGATCGTTGTCTCGGCATTGACGCCGTAGTTGAACCCAAGCGGAAAGAGCGTCAGGTAGTTGTGCACCCACTCGTGGGCGACCGTGCTGAGCACCCAGGGCAGGGAGGCACGGTCAACGACCAGCGTTGGGTACGCACCTAAGCCGCCGATGTTTGTCACATAAGCGCTGAGTCCCTGGTCACGCAGAATTGTGTCTTCAATCCGTTCGCGTTCGTCAGGCGGCAACATTGGGTCCAGCATGCCCCAGTAGACTGTGTCGATGCGGTCGCGCGGGCTGACCACCAATTTGCGCGGTGGTTCGGAGAATGTGAACCAGACTGGAGGAAAGATCTGTCCCCAGAATTGGATGCCCGTCTTTTGCAATTCATGGGCGATCTGCTGTTCCACGATCTGCTCGACCGCCGGTTGCACCAGCGCTTGCTGTGCCTTCAGACCTTGCAGGCGTGCTTCCAATTGTGAAATCTGCGTTTTGTCTTGGTGCACTTGATCGGCATAGAGGGTGCCGAGCGCATTCTCGGTTTGTGCGATTTGTTGCGAGCGGTTCAGATATTCCTGCACCAGCGCGTTGCGCCCCTCCTCATTCATGCCCGCGACCGGCTGGAGGAATTGCGCATTGACTTTACTGCGGATGGCAGCCGTCTCCCAGCCGAGCAAGTCCCAGTCCCAATGTGCGATCTTGGTGTCAATGGCGCGCCAAATCACTTCGCTTCCGGGCAGGTCGCTGCGCGCAATCACGGCGGCGCCAAGCAGAGTGACGAGCACAAGAACAGACGCACGCATGAGGCGTGTGCGCGTTGGTATAGCGAATCTGGGGCGCCCCGCTGCCGCGGGCGTCAGGCGCGTGGTTTCTTCAAGTTTCATGTTATTCTGTAGTATAGCAGTCGAGGGGCGAATGTGTTGGTAGAACTTCACCAAATTGCCATGATACTCATCAAACACTAATCCAGGCCTGAGCCATGAGTGATTTAAGTCTTTCACGCCAGATTCAAGCCATGCCAAAGGCGGAAATTCACGTCCATTTGGAAGGCGCCATCCAACCGGCAACACTGTTCGAATTGGCAAAGCGGCATCACCGGCTGGATGCATTGCCGGCACATGATGCGGCTGGGCTGCACGCCGCATATCAGTTTGAGAACTTCTCGAAGTTCATCAAACTGTACCTGTTGATTTCCGATTTGTTGCGCACACCGGAGGATTTCGCCACCATCGTCGAGTCCTGTGGCGCCGATATGGCTGCGCAGAACATCCGGTATCGCGAATTAACCTTTACACCCTATACCCACGCCGACTATCAAAATAAGCGCTTGACCATTGATGACTTGCTGGAAGGGTTAGATGCCGGTCGTGAGGTTGCGCGCAGGCGGTATGGCGTGGAGATGCGATGGGTGTTTGACGTTCCCCGCAATTATGCCTTTGAGCAGCGAGAACGTGGTTATGATCCGGGCGTCGCCCGACGGACGCTGGAGTATGCACTGCGCGGCATGGCCCATGGTGTTGTCGGTTTGGCCTGGGCGGGGCTGAAGCAGGGGCGCCGCCGGAGCCATTTGCCCCGGAATTTGCGATTGCGAAAGCCGCCGGTCTGATAGTGGCGCCGCATGCGGGTGAAACGGTGGGTCCCGCGAGCGTTTGGGGGCGGTGAACGAATTGCAGGCCAGATCGGATTGGCCATGGGGTGCGCGCTATGGAGGATCCGGTGTTGCTGACGCTCTTGCGAGATCGGCAAGATTCCTCTCGAGGTCAATCCAACCAGCAACCTCTGCCTTCATGTCTACCCCAGTCTTGCGCACCACCCGTTTCCGCACCTCGACCGCATGGGTTTAAGGTTAACGGTCAACAGCGATGATCCGGCGCTATTCAATACGACCCTTGTCGAGGAGTTTCAGAAGTTGGCTACCGAGTTCGGTTATGCGATCTCCGATCTGGCGCGTTTCACCCGCAATGCGATGGAATCATCTGGGGCGCCGAAGGAGATCAAGGCGGCGATGCTGAACGAGTTGGATGCGTGGGTGAAAAGCCAGGCGCCAGACGCGGCTGGGGCAGCTAAATTGTAGGGGCGTCTTTGACGAACTCTGCCAATCCGGGTGGCAGCGGCGCCACAAATTCGCGCTCGGTCCCATCGCTGGGCAACCGGAAGCGCAACTTGTGCGCATGGAGAAACTGGCGACTAAGCGGGATGCGCGGCGTGAGCAGCCCATATAAGGTATCCCCGACGACGGGATGCTTGAGCCAGGCGAAGTGGACGCGAATCTGGTGGGTCCTGCCGGTGTGCAACACCACTCTGACGTATGAGAATGACGCGTGCGGGCCGCCCTGGCGCACGCTGGGCAGCGTCACGACCGCTAGGAGATGGTAATCGGTGACCGCTTCGCGTCCCAACGAGACGCCGGCTGCATCTGCGGGCAGAATTGCCATGCGCTTGCGCTCCACTGGGTGCCGGCCGATAGGCGCAGAAATCCGGCCATCGGCTGGTGTGATGCGCCCGTCGAGCAAGGCGAGATATTCCTTGTAAATCGTGCGGGCCTTGAATTGAGCCTGTAAGTTTCGGTGCGCCGCATCGTTCTTCGCCACAACAATGAGACCGGACGTGTCCTTGTCGAGGCGATGCACGATCCCTGGGCGGCGCTCCCCACCCACCCCGCCCAGGTCCGGGCAGTGATGCAGCACGGCGTTCACGAGCGTGCCGGTGTCGTGGCCTGGTGCTGGGTGCACGACCAACCCAGCGGGCTTATCGATCACCAACAGATCGCCATCTTCGTACGCGATGGAAAGGGGTAGGGCTTCGGCGATGAGCGGGGAATCGGCCATGTGCGCCGGCGGTTCAACGGTGACTGTCTGCCCTTCGACCAGTTTCTGGCTGGCCTTTGCGAGCATACCATCAACCTGGATCAGACCGCCGGCGATCCAGCGCTGGATGGAGGCACGGCTCTGATCCGGGAACTGGGTGACCAACCACCGATCGAGCCGTTCGTTGTGCGCCATTTCCGGCACTTGGAAGCTGAGCATCGATTTGATTTCGCAGGCGTATGGTGCGCCTAGTCGGGGCTTTGGCCAACGTCAGAGGCTGGGCGCGTCGGATCGGATTTGCGTTCCTTCGCGTCGCGCGCCCGTTTGAAATCATCGAACACCAGATACAGACCTAGCCCAATGACGCCACAGACAATGGCGCTGTCGGCGATGTTGTAGTTCGGGATGTAATAGAAGCCTGGGATCCCGGTCTTGATAAAGTCGGTGACATAACCCTGCTGTAGGCGATCGATCAGGTTGCCGACAGCGCCACCCAGCATCAGGCCGAGCATGACGCGGACAAACCACCCTTCGGTCGGCAGGAGGCGAATGTAGAAGAGCATCACTGCAACCACGACAATTGCCACAATGGCAAACACGCCGCCGAAGTTTTGAAACATACCAAAGGCCGCGCCGTAGTTGTCGACGTGTTCGAACATTACGTAGGGAGCGAGCGCCGGGATGGGGGGATCGCCTCGAATTTTGGCAGATTGGTGCGCACCAACTGCTTTGTCCATTGATCAAGGACAATCACCACACCCGCAACGAGCAGGACAAGCCATGCCTTGCGGAACCAATCGGAAATTGCTGACATCGGTTTGCTTCTTCCCTGCGCTTCGCAATCGAGCGCTGCCAAAGTGAACTGCTGCTACTGAATCCGTGCGCTGCTACATCTGAAAATGATCGAAACCTCAGATCGTACGTCATTCTAGCGTATTTGCGGCCCAGAATGGAATTTTGGACAGGGTGTGCTATAGGGATATTGGACATATGTGCTATAGTAGTGCGAAACCATCGATTCGCTGAGTTACTTAGGAGTGTTTCATGCCGCGTGAAGTTACAATTGCCCTGGTGCAGATGGCGCCGGCGCTGGCTAATCCGGAAGCCAATTTGCGCAAAATGGGCGATTTCATCGAGAAGATCTGTGGTGAGCAGAAGACCGACTTGATCGTGTTCCCCGAGTTGAGCTATACGGGTCATGAGCTGGGGCTGCGGGCAACCGACCTGGCTGAGCGGGTGCCGGGCCACGCAACGAATTATCTGGCCAAACGCCAACGAATTCAATGTCCATGTGGTCTTTGGTCTGGTCATCAAGGAACGCGTCGAGAGCATTCTATACAATGGCGTTGTTTGCCTTGGTCCCGAGGGTGACGTTGTTGGTGACTATCGCAAGGTGCATCTATTGGGGGAGGAGCGCCAGGTCTATCGCAATGGCTTCCGTTTTGCCAATGTCGATGCAGAGTGGGGCCGTTTTGGGATGTTGATTGGGGCTGACCTTGCCTTTCCAGAGGCCGCGCAGCCCGACGTTGGAGGGTGCAGAGCCCGTTACGTTGAGTGCAAACTGGGAGAAGCGGCGCGCGGAGTCGTGGCGGGCCCACCTCATTAGCCGTGCCTGCGAAAACTCAATCTTCATGGCGGCGGCAAACCGTGGGGGAAGAGCCTACCATCCAGTTCATGGGAGACAGCTTCTTGGTTGGGCCCGGCGCGGAGATATACACCGTGTTGGATGAACCGATTGAGGGCTATACCGTCGCAACGATTGACCTCGACGACGTCCGCAAGGTGCGCGAGGATCGCCAGTTGATCCAGTACCGCGAGCCACTTGCCTACCGGTCCGTCGTCAAGAAATACTGAGTGATATGGCGAATACCCTGCGAATCATAGCCAGCGGCGATTGGCAGCGTGATTTCCAAATGCGCGACTACCGAGCTGAGTGGTTGAACGACATGCTTGTCGAGCGCGCCGCCTGGGTTGCGGCGGCGACACCGCAGTTGCTTGGCAGGGTGCAGGTTGCAGGTCCGAACTATGTCTGGTTTCGCTTCTGGCTTGGCGACGGGGAGCAAATCCTCGATAAGTACTTTGACGCCAGCGGTCTCCCGATTGGCATGTATTCACACGTGGGCATGGCGTTGCCACATCAGGGGCGCAGCTTCAGCCTGGTGGACCTGATGCTAGGGCTGTGGATCACGGCGGATGCGCACGTGACTGTCCACCATGAGGCCTTGTTCGATGAAGCTGTGCGTTCCCAGGTGATCACGCCCATCGAGGCTGAGCATGCGGAACACCAGATTCGCGAAATGACAATGGCGATCGCCCAGAAGCGATTCCCCCCTGCGCTCGTCCGCAACTTTTCGATTGTCGCTGTTCCCCGATGATCCGTCTCAGCCAAGGCAGTTCAACGTGATCGCGATTTTGGATTATGGCGTCGGCAACTTGCGCAGTGTATTCAAGGCATTTGAGGCGGTTGCCGGCCCAATGGGGATACCGGTTGATATCGTGGATCGTCCGGCGGACCTGACGCGTTGGCGGGCCATCGTGCTGCCGGGTCAGGGCGCGTTTGGTGACAGCATCAACAATCTCCGGCGACAGGGTTTTGAACGTCCGCTGCTGGACGCCGTCGCCACCGGGTTGCCGCTCTTGGGTATTTGTGTTGGGATGCAAATGCTGTTTGACTCCAGTAACGAGATGGGCGAGCATGAAGGTCTCCATCTCATTGGTGGCGCCGTCCGGCGGTTTTCCAGCCAGATGCCCGACCCCACACATGCAGGTCGCAGCCTACGTGTGCCGCAGATCGGTTGGAATCAACTCCATGTACATCATGCAGACCCGCTGTTGACCGGTATTCCCGGCGGTGCCTACGCCTACTTTGCGCATAGCTACTATTGTGATGCGGTCGAACCCACCACTGTACTTGCAACCACCGACTATGGCATCGACTATCCAAGCATTGTGCGCTATCGCAATGCTTGGGGCATTCAACCACACCCTGAGAAGAGCCATACGGTTGGGCTGCGTATTCTCGCCAATTTCATGCAGATGGTTGCCCAGGTGAAAGTTGTACGCTAAACACGCTGCGGCGAATCTGACGTGCAACGGGGAAGGCGTGTTACGTTTCTCCTGGGTGTGCCGTGATAAAGTTCGCTCATGATCATTTTTCCTGCGATTGATTTGCGCCAGGGGCGCTGTGTGCGTCTGCGGCAGGGGGATCCCGACGCAGAGACGGTATTTGGTGAAGATCCAGCGGCCATGGCGCGGCATTGGGTTGAACAGGGCGCCGAATGGTTGCATGTTGTCAATCTCGACGGCGCATTGGGCGCGACGCGGTCGCAGTTGAGTGCGCTGCATCGCCCAGGCAATATTCTGATCAAGCATCCTGGTATTGCTGGGCCTGAAACGCCGGAGCAACAGTTGGCGCGCGAATTACCGATCAACCTTCGCCGCCTACGCGAGATTCGCCAGGCGATTGCGATGCCGATTCAATTTGGCGGCGGTCTGCGCACACTTGACGACATCCAACTCGCCATTGAACTCGGCGCCGATCGTGTCGTGCTCGGCACAGTCGCCGTGGAAAATCCCAGTCTGGTCTCAGAGGCATTGTTGCGGTGGGGCGCAGATCGCATCGTTGCGGGCATTGATGCGCGCGATGGCATGGTGGCGACGCATGGTTGGCGGGAGACAAGCCAGGTGGAGGCCGTTGAACTGGGCCATCACATGGCGTCTTTGGGCATCCGCCACGTCGTCTTTACCGACATCAGCCGTGATGGGATGCTCAGTGGCGTGAATGTGGCGGCCACGGCGCGATTTGGGGACATTACCGGATTGAAGGTGGTTGCTTCTGGCGGCGTCGCATCGCTGGCAGATGTGGAAGAGTTGAAGGCGCACGAATACTACAATATCGAAGGCGTGATCGTCGGCCAAGCCCTCTATACGGGCAAGTTGGATCTGCGTGCCGCCATCTCACTTGGCCATACCCCGCTGATGCGGCGGAGCGCAGGTATGGTGCCCTATCGGCGCAAGGGAGATGAGGTCGAGTTCCTCCTGCTCTACAATCTTTTCTATGAGCAATGGCAACTCCCGCGCGGTGCGGTTCTGAAGGGCGAGAGCGACATTGCCTGTGCGAAACGCGAATTTGCAGAGCAAGTGGGGCTGCCCATTCTTCACATTGATGCCGGCTGTCGCACCGAACTCCACTATGCTGCTGTCGTGCGCGACTATGACATGGCGCGGACGATTGTCTATTTTCCAGCCGAAGTCGGTGCGGGTGAAGTCAGCCTTGGCAATGAGAACCATGGTGAAGCCGTCTGGTTACCGGCGCGTGAGGTGTGGGAATTGCTGACTGAAACCTCGCCAGAACAGTTGCCCGCCTTTGACCTGGCCCTTGAGCAACTGCGCATCCGGCGTTGAGAGTTTTGCAACGCCGGCTTTGCCGGATTTAAGGCGCTTAGGTTATGCTTCGCTCCATGCTAGCGAAGCGCATTATCCCTGTCTGGATGTGAAAGATGGACGCGCGTCGTCAAGGGCGTGAACTTCGTCGACTTGATTGGCGCGGGCGATCCAGGTTGCACAGGCGCAGGTCTATGATCGCGAGGGCGCTGATGAACTGGTCTTTCTTGACATCACCGCCACACATGAGGCGCGCGCGATTGTCCTTGAGATGGTCCGGCGTGTCGCCGACACGGTTTTTATCCCGTTTACGGTCGGCGGCGGGATCAGAACGGTCGACGATATGCGCGCCATTCTGCTTGCCGGTGCGGATAAGGTGAGCATCAATAGCGCGGCCGTACACAACCCCGAATTGATCAATGATTCTGCACAACGGTTTGGCAGCCAGTGTATCGTGGTGGCAATCGATGCCCGTAGCCGCGCTGCGCATAGTGCGGCTGCCGGCTGGGAGGTGTTTGTCAGCGGCGGTCGCAAGAATACTGGCCTGGACGCTGTGGCCTGGGCGCGTGAAGCGGAACGGCGCGGCGCAGGCGAAATCCTGCTGACTTCGATGGACGGCGATGGCACGAAAGAAGGGTACGATGTGGCGTTGACGCGTGCCATCAGTGATGCCGTGAGCATCCCGGTCATCGCAAGTGGGGGCGCGGGCGAACCGGAACATTTCCGGCAGGCACTCACCGATGGCGGCGCTGCGGCTGCGCTGGCTGCCAGTCTATTCCATTTTCGCCAACTCAGCATTCTTAAGTTGAAGGATTACTTGCTGGCCGCGGGCGTGTCCGTTCGAATCCCGGTAGCGACGACACATGAATGAGAAAGAACTCCTTGTTGCGGTGCATTTTGATGGCAGTGGTCTTGTCCCTGCCATTGTGCAAGATGCTGACACCCACCAGGTGCTCATGATGGCGTGGATGAACGCGGAAAGTCTTCACCGCACGCTCGCGAGTGGTGAGACTGTCTTCTGGAGCCGTAGCCGGCAGAGTCTCTGGCATAAAGGCGCAACAAGCGGCAATGTGCAACGTGTTGTCGACCTGCGCGTGGACTGCGATGGGGATACGCTGCTCATCCTGGTGCGCCCGGCGGGGCCGGCATGCCACACAGGGGCGACGAGTTGTTTTTTTCGTGGACTTGATGCGGATTAATCAAGATATTCAACACTATTTCTCTGTAGTGAGCCAATTAGACTATGTCGACGGTTGATACACTGTTTGAGACGATACAGAGCCGAAAAGAAAACCCGCCGCCGGGTTCGTATACGGCGCGCCTCTTTGCCATGGGCGAGAACGAGATGCTCAAGAAAATGGGCGAAGAAGCCGTTGAGGTCATCATTGCCGCCAAGGGTGAGACTGACGAGCGCGTGATTTACGAACTTGCCGACTACATCTACCACACGCTTGTTTTCCTGGCGGCGCGTGGCCTCACCTGGCAGCAGGTCGAGACAGAATTGGCGCGGCGCTTCAGGTGATGTGAGCACATGGTGAGCTTCGTCGATCGCATCCGATTGGCTGAACTGCTTTCGCGTGAAACGCAGCGCTTTGTCGACACGCATCCGGCGTCGGCGGCGCTGTACAAACGCGCACAGTCGCATCTCTTGGCTGGGGTGCCAATGCCATGGATGGTGCGGTGGGCTGGTCCCTTCCCCATCTTTGTGCGCGAGGGAAAAGGCGCCTATTTTCCTGATGTAGGCGGTCACCGGTATCTCGACTTCTGTTTGGGCGACACCGGTGCCATGACCGGCCATGCGCCCGATGAGACGGTGCGTGCCATGACACAGCAACTTGGCCGCGGGCTGACGTTCATGTTGCCAATGGAAGATTCGATTTTGGTGGCAGAGGAACTTGCCAGGCGATTTGGCCTACCCTATTGGCAGATCGCGATGACCGCCACGGATGCCAACCGCTTCTTGCTGCGGCTGGCGCGCCAGATCACCGGCCGGCGCAAGGTGTTGGTCTTTAACTACTGTTATCACGGGACGGTCGACGAGTGCTTTATCACCCTGCGCGATGGCATTGCCGGACCACGCGACGGCAACCTTGGCCCCCCGGTGAATCCAACAGAGACGACGCGGGCCATCGAGTTCAATGACATTGCGGCGTTGGAAGCGGCTCTGGCCGACCGCGACGTAGCGTGTGTGTTGGCCGAACCGGTGATGACCAACATCGGCATTGTCCATCCGGAGCCGGGCTACCATGACGCGCTGCGCCGGCTCACCGCGCGGACCGAGACTCTGTTGATCCTGGATGAGACGCATACAATTTGCGCCGGTCCTGGCGGGTACACGCTGGCGCATACATTGCAACCGGACATGCTGGTGATCGGCAAACCAATCGGCGGGGGAATGCCTGTCGCAGCCTATGGGATGGCTGAGCATGTGGCAGAAAAAGTGCGTCAAGCAATCCGCCGGGATGAAGCCGATACGGGGGGGATTGGCGGCACGCTAACCGCAAACCCACTTGCGATGGCCGCGGTGCGTGCGACATTGGCGCATGTCTTGACCGACGCCTACTACGCTGCAGCCTTCCCACTCGCCGAGCAGTTTGCCGCTGGCATCCAGCAGATTATTGCCACCTACCAACTTCCGTGGAACGTGACGAGGCTCGGCAACCGCGTTGAATACTGGTTTTGTGCCACACCTGCGCGCAATGGGGGCGAAGCCGCCGCCGCCATCGATCCTGACCTCGACCGTTTCATGCATTTGTGGGCGTTGAATCGCGGCATCCTGATGACGCCATTTCATAACATGGCACTGATTGCACCGGACACCCAACGCAGCGATATTGATTACCACACACAGGTTTTTGGCGATGCTGTTGCTGCACTGCTTGGCAAGTGAGGCTGACCGCGCCGTGATCAGTCGGGGGACACTGATCACGGTTTCCGTAAGTACGGACGTAAATAACATACACCTAATAGCGTGCCAAGAACGTGCCAAGAGCCTGCTAGGGATGCGCAAGGGCGGCGTCTGGTGCGAAATTGGCTGATGAGTGCCAAATCTAGCTCATGATCAATGAAGATAGCTCCTCTACCGGCGTCACCAGTGGCCAGCCAGCGCCTTCACTGACCTTACGGCTTTTAGGGTCATTTGAGGTCAACATAGAAGGGCAAGGTCCTGCTCGCTTTGAGACCGACACCGCGCGCGCGCTGCTTGCCTATCTGGCAATGAACGCGGCGGCACCGCAGTCGCGCGCACATCTCGCTGATCTCTTTTGGGAGAGCGACGGGAACACCAACACCGGGCGGACAAACCTGCGTTCATCCTTGCGGCGCGTACGCAACGCGTTGCCTGGCCAGGGCAAGGGGCAAGAACTCTTGCTGGTTCACAAAGAGACCCTGCAGATAAACCCGGAGGCTGCATACTGGGTGGATGCAAAAGCATTCGAAGCGCTGATCGGCGCTGCGGATCAGCACGCACACTCCGACATTTTTGATTGTCAGGAGTGCCATACAAACCTGGAGCAAGCGCTTGAACTCTATCGGGGCGACTTCCTGGCCGACTTGACCGTTGAGAGCCGGTCGTTTGAAGACTGGCAGCGGATGCAGCAGGAGCGTTATCAGTGGCTGGCAGTTCATGCCCTGCAGATCCTGACCGAACAGCGGTTTCGGCTTGGTGATCCGGTGGGGGCCATTAGCGCCGCACGCCAGGTTCTTGAATGGGAACCATGGAATGAAGAGGCGCATCGCCAGTTGATGCGGCTGTATTTTGCCTCTGGCCAACGTTCGGCCGCCCTTGCACAGTACGAGCAATGCTGCAAGGCGCTCTTTGCTGAGTTTGGCACCGTGCCGTCAGAGGATACGGACGAACTTTATGCGCAGGTGGCGGCTGGACAAACGGCCGGAACCCTTGTGGACGCGGCGAACCCCTATGTCGGACTTGCCCCTTTCGGTGTAGCGGAAGCAGCGAACTACTTTGGCCGCGAGATGACGACAGAAAGACTCATCGAAGCGCTCAATCACCGTTCGCTGGTGGTCCTCGTCGGTGCATCAGGATCCGGCAAATCGTCTGTGCTGGCTGCGGGTCTGACGGCGACGCTCTTGCGTGAGGCGGCTGCCTTGCCGGCCGGCGAGCCCCGGCTGCGGATCATCTCTATGCGACCAGGCAACAACCCTTTGTTGTCGCTTGCGGCCGCTCTCACCCCCTACCTTCCGGCGCCCAAGAGTGAGGTCGAACTAGCCGCGGAATTGCGTCAGGGCAGACCTTGGCTCAAGGCTGCAGTCGACTCGGTATTGAGTCTTGAGGCGCGAACGGGGAGCCGAGCAGATCGGCTGCTGTTGATCGTGGACCAGTTAGAAGAGCTGTATACGCAGTGTCGTGATCCGCAAACGCAGGCGACGTTCATTGATTTGTTGTTACCCGAAACCGGGAAACAGAGCCTGCAGATCCCTGGCTTATCCATTGTCATCGCCATGCGTGTGGATTTTCTATCCACTGCCTTGCAGAGCCGCAAACTGGCCGACGCATTTCAAGACCATACGGTTGTGCTTGGCCCGATGAATCGCACTGAGATGCAGCGTGCGATCGAACAACCTGCCCGCCAGCGTGGGGTGGCTTTTGAACCCGGGTTGGTTGAGCGACTGCTGGATGATGTTGGCAATGAACCGGGTAGCCTGCCCTTGTTACAGTTTGCACTTGCACAACTCTGGGATGCACAGACTACCGGGTGGATCACCCATGCGGCGTATGTGAAGATCGACGGTGTCAAAGGGGCGCTTGCCCATTACGCGGACGGTTTCTACACCGCGCTGCCGCCCACTGAGCGTGAACAGGTGCAACAGATCTTCCTGGCGCTGGTGCAGCCGGGTGAAACCAATGTGGACACACGGCGCTTCGCTTCGCATACTGAGATCGGGGAAACGCAATGGTCGCTTGTGCAGCGGATGGCGGATGCGCGGCTGGGTGGTAACGGATCGGGGTCCCGACGGGACGGAGAAGGTCGAACTGTCGCATGAAGCGCTGATCCTCGAATGGGACCGCCTTCGTGATTGGCTCGAAACGGACCGTGTCTTTCGCGTGTGGCAGCAACAAATGTGGCTCTCGGCGCGGCATTGGCGTGAGAGCGGCAATGATCCTGCCGCCTTGCTGCGCGGTGGCCGGCTTGCCGAAGCAGAGCGATGGGTTGAAGAGCGTGATCGGAATGTCAGCCCGGCAGCTTTGACTTACATCGCGGCGAGTGTCGAGGATCGCAAACGTCGCGAAATGGAAGAAGCCGCGCAGCGTGCGGCGGCGCTGAATCAAATGACGGCGTTGGCCGAATCAGAGAGTAAGCGCGCCAATGTCGAGGCCCAGGCAAAGCGGCGGCTTTCCTTGCTGACTGCGGGACTTGCCGCCGCTGCCTTGCTGCTGCTAGGTGTAACGTTTTTTGCGCTGCAAGCGCAGCGCATGGCGAACGAGCAACGCCAGCAGGCTGAGGCGAATGCGAAACTTGCGTTGAGCCGGCAGTTGGGCGCGCAGGCGGTTCATGCTGCGGAAACCAACGTTGACCTTGCATCGCTGCTGTCCCTGGAAATGTTGAAGTTGAGCGAATCCGAGGGCGACGTCAATGAGATGTTTGCACGTCTGGAACTCAACCCGTTGCTGACCACCCTGCTCTATGGCGCCGATACGCCGCTCTACGGCCTGGCATTTACAGCCGACGGCCAACGGCTTGTCGGTGGTACAGAACACGGCGACATCTTGAGCTGGGATCTGGCCACGCAGCAACCGGCCAGGGGAATTCCTAATCAAGGCGCAATAGCCCTCGGCTTCAGCATCAGCCCACGTGGCGATCGGCTCATTGTTGTCGATGGCGCCGTGTGTGTATTGTACGACGCGTTGACGATGCAGGAGATTGCGCGTCTGCAGGGGCATCCGTCTGATATTGTGCGCGCTGCATTTACTTACGACGGAAGCCGGTTATTTACGACTGACGGTGAATACGATTCCAGACTTTGGGATGCGGACACGGGTGCATTCATTATGCGGCTCCCAATTGACGTAGAGCGGGATGTCTTTGGGCCGATCAGCGCGGATGGTGCGATTGTTGCATTAGGGGATCATCCTGGCGATGAGGACGCACTTGATCTTTGGAATACGAAGACAATGACGCAAACCGGTGCGAGGCGCGCTGGGCACATATCTGAGATCAACAATTTGGCAGTGAGCCCTGATGGACAAGTGATCGCAACCACAAGCAATGATGGGACGACGCGCTTATGGAATGCAAAAACGGGTGCACCGCAGGGTGAGCCGTTGCGCGGGCATGTCGGACGAGTGCTGTTTTCGACATTCAGCCCTGACAGCGAGGTCTTGGCAACCGGCGGGACTGACAACAAGGTGTTGTTGTGGAACATAGAAACGGGAACGCAGCTCGGCCCGCCACTGGTGGGCCACGGTAATTGGGTGCGAACTGGTGCATTTAGCCCGGATGGGCGCACGCTAGCCACTGGCGATGCTGATGGCCGGGTCCTACTCTGGAATGTTGCGCGGAGCAACCCGCTACAGGGCCACACGCAGCGGGCGCGCAGTGCGGCAATTAGCCCCGACGGCAACACGCTCGTAACGGGTGGTTTTGATCACCAGTTGATCGTGCGGGATGCTGCTACGCTGAAGCAGCGACGCGTGATGGAGACCGAGCACCCAAATGCGATTATTCAGGTTGCCTTTAGCCCCGACGGAAAGTCATTTGCATCGGTTGATGCCGGCGGCGGCATGGTCCTGTGGGACCCGGCAACGTGGCAACCGCGCCAGGCGCTGAACCGGCAGCGGGAGAGTGTCCTCCTGGGCCTTGCTTACAGCCCGGATAGCCGGGAACTGGCCGCCGGTGCGTTTGATGGCACCATCCAGTTTTGGGATGTGGTAAGTGGGCAGCCCAAGGGCACACCAATTGCCGCGCACAGTAATTGGGTGATGGCGCTTGCATACAGCCCCAATGGCGACCAACTAGTGTCTGGGAGTAAGGATGGTGTGATCAGCCGTTGGAACGCGAAGACGTACGAATTGATCGATACTGTACCCACTGCCCACACCAACTGGGTCACTGATCTGGCCTTTGCCCCCGATGGCGCTGCCTTCGTTTCTGCCAGTGCAGATGGCTCCATGCGGGTATGGGATGCTGTAACGGGTGCGCCGATCGGGACGCCACTGGTGGCGGATGGCAACCAGATCTGGTCAGTAAGTTTTGATAAGTCATACAACCCTGCGCAACTCGTATCGCTGGGTGGCGATGGGACAATCTATTGGTGGGATTGGGCGCAGCGACGGCTGGCGCGCCCACCTTTGCGCACCGGCAAGGAAACCGAGGAAATGGTGTTGAGTTCGGACGGGCGGCTGGTTGTGTTGGGCGCAGTCGATACGGATGCATTTGCATTGCGCCTGAGTCGGGTGCCCTGGGCGGACCTGGCCTGCCAGATTGCGAATCGCGCGCTGTCCGCTGATGAATGGAAGACTTATATGGGGGACCTCCCCTATTCACCAAGTTGCGTCGGGCCAGGGTAATTGCGGGCATCCGCCTGGCTCCAACCTCCGGTTGATACCTTGACCGTCTTTGTGCGCACTACTGAGAGTGCTACAATCGAAGTCGCTTGCTGGTGGTTCGGTGACAAGGAGAGAATCGGCTATGGCTACTGCGTCTGAATTTGTCTGGCCTACCGCGGCGCATAATGGCGCGTTGAGCGCCGCAGAAGCGATTGGGCGTCTCGAGCAAGAAGCGCTCACGTTTGATGATGTGTTGCTGACTCCAGGCTACACGGAAACACTGCCCAATGAAGTTGAGATCGGGATCGAATTGCATCCCAGGCTGCGGCTGAACATTCCCATTATCAGCGCGGCGATGGATACCGTGACGGAGAGTGAGCTCGCCATCGCGTTGCGCGGCAGGGTGGTCTGGGCGTCATCCATCGCAACCTAAGCGTCGAAGAGCAGGCCGCCGAAGTCGATAAAGTAAAGCGCAGCGAGAGCGGCATGATTGTCGACCCGATCACGCTGCCGCCGGAGGCGACACTGGCGCAAGCGGAGGGTCTGATGCGCCGGTACAAGATCAGCGGTGTGCCGATCACTGATGCAACGGGCAGACTGGTCGGTATTCTGACAAATCGGGATGTGCGCTTTGCGACCGACTATACGCGGCCAATCAGCGACTACATGATTGCAGACGGCGTGATCACGGCGCAAATCGGCACGACTCTGGCCGAAGCCCAGGAGATTCTGCATCGCCACCGCATCGAGAAGCTGCCGCTCGTGGACGAGAGCGGGTACCTCAAGGGGCTGATCACCTACAAGGACATCCTAAAGAAGCTCGACTACCCGAATTCAGCGAAGACGGGCGTGGTCGCTTGTTGGTTGCGGCCGCCGTTGGCGTTGGTGAAGGCGGGTTGCGGCGTGCAGACGCCGTCATCGCTGCGGGTGCGGACGCCGTGGCGATTGACACCGCGCACGGGCATAGTCGCGGCGTGATGGAGTCCGTCTATCAGTTACGGCGTCGCTACCCCGAACTGCCGATCTTCGCAGGCAATGTGGTGACACGCGAGGGCGTGCGCGATCTGGCTGAGGCAGGTGCATCCGTCATCAAGATCGGGGTCGGTGCGGGGTCCATTTGTACGACGCGCGTCGTGAGCGGGGCTGGGATGCCACAACTGACCGCCGTCCTGGAGTGTGCGGAGGCTGCCCGCACGGCAGGTGTTGCCATCATCGCGGACGGGGGCATTCGTTTTTCCGGCGACATCACCAAAGCCCTGGCAGCGGGCGCGTCGGCGGTCATGCTTGGCAGTTTGCTTGCCGGTCTGCACGAGTCACCAGGCGAGATCGTGATTCGGGAAGGCCGCTCCTTTAAGGAGTATCGCGGCATGGGAAGTCTGAGTGCTATGAAAGGGCGCGCTAGCGATCGGTACCAGACGGCGCAAGGGGACAGCGCCAGCCCGGACATCAGTGGTAAAACGGTCCCCGAAGGCATCGAGGGGCAGGTGCCCTACAAGGGCATGCTGAAAGACTTTGTCTTCCAGTTGATGGGCGGGTTGCGCAGCGGGATGGGCTATGTTGGGGCTGCCAATCTGCCCGAGCTTTGGAGCAAGGCCAGGTTTGTCCGCATCAGCCGGGCGAGCTATCAGGAGAGCCATCCGCACAGCATCATCATCACCAAAGAAGCGCCAAATTATCAGATTACCACCGGTCGCATGTAGGCGCCGGTCAGCATTGCTTTGCTCCTCGCCGATCAGAGACACAAGGGGGACAGTTACTCATGCCAGTCACTGCGATTGTGGGCGCCCAATGGGGCGACGAGGAAAAGGTCGCATTATTGATTATCTGGCGCAGGCTGCGGATGTCGTAATCCGTTTTCAGGGTGGTGACAACGCCGGTCATACGGTGATCAATGAATATGGCAAAGCACGCTGCACTTAATTCCCAGCGGAATCTTCAACCCGAAAACTCAGAACATCATCGGCTCCGGCTGCGTCATCAACCCGCAATCGTTGCTCCAAGAGATGCAGAGCCTGACAACTGCCGGCGTGGACTTGCGCAATCTTTGGATTAGTACACGGGCCCAGATGCTGATGCCCTACCATCGCACGCTGGATGTGTTGGAAGAGGCGGCGCGTGGAAAAGACACGATCGGCACGACCAAGCGCGGGATTGGACCGGCATACGCCGACAAAGCGGCGCGCTCTGGTCTACGCATCGGGGATCTCCTGCACCCAGCCTGGCTGGAAACGCGACTCGATGCCGCACTCAGTTCGGTGAACCGCAAGATTGCCATCCTGGGGGGCGAACCCGTCAAGGGTGCAGAACTATTTGCGCTCTGTCAGAGTTACGCGGGATCTGGATTGGGGCATTTATCCGTTCGTGACAAGCAGCAACCCGACGGCGTCCTATGCTGCGTCAGGCGCCGGATTGCCTGCCCGTGCGATTGACCGCGTCATTGGGGTGGTCAAGGCCTACAGCACCGCCGTGGGTGATGGCCCGTTCCCGGTGGAACTGCATGATGCCGAAGGCGCCCGCTTGCGGGAGATCGGCGGCGAATTTGGCGCGACGACCGGGCGACCGCGCGCCGCTGCGGCTGGTTTGACGGCGTGGCGATTCGTTATGCGGCGTGGTTGAATGGCATGACTGGTCTCGCCATTACGGAAACTAGATGTGCTCGATCAGTTTGAATCGATCAAAGTCTGCATCGGCTACAAGATGCCGGACGGGACGGTCATCACGGACTCAATGCCGGACACACCCGAACTCATCGAGGCGACTGCCGTGCACGAGGAGTGGGAAGGTTGGCGCACCTCGACGGCCAATTGCCGCAGGTGGGATGATCTGCCAAAGCAGGCGCGCCTACCTGCACCGGCTCGCGGAACTGGCAGGCGTCAAGATTGAGTTTGTTTCGGTCGGCCCCGAGCGCGAGCAGATGTTCGCGGTATAGCGCTAGACTGCTGCGAGTGCGTTGTCAAGGTCGGCAATCAGATCTTCATGGTGCTCAACCCCAATCGAGAGACGCACCATACTCTCGGAGATCCCCATCTCGACGCGTTCTTCCGGATCGACGTCAGAATGGGTCATGGTTGCAGGGTGTTCCGCCAATGACTCGGTGCCACCCAGGCTCACGGCCAGGTGGAAGAGTTGCAGGCCGTTCAGAAAGCGGAACGCCTCGGCTTCGCCGCCTACAATGTCAAACGCGATCATGCTGCCGGGTCCAAGACATTGGCAATGATAGATGTCGTATTGTGGCGACTCCTCGGTCAGGTGACCCAGATAGTAGACCCGTTGGACTTTGGGGTGGTCGACGAGGTAATCTGCGACAATCCGGGCGCTCTTCATCTGCGCCGTCATGCGGAGTTTGAGCGTTTCCAGACTGCGCATCAACATCCACCCCGTCATTGGGCTGGCCATCGTGCCGAAGATGGTGCGCATGGTTTTGACCTGTGCAATCAACTCTTTCGTACCAAGGCACAAGCCAGCGATGACGTCGCTGTGACCGCCGATGAACTTCGTCGCGGAGTAAAGCACAAGGTCGGCGCCGTGTCTGAGCGGATGCTGCCACAGAGGTCCTAAAAAGGTGTTGTCAATGGCGACCAGGACGCGGCGATTGGGTCGTGAGTAACGCTGGGCGAGCCGGGCGCAACCGGCAATGTCAACGAGCGCATTGGTAGGGTTTGCCGGCGTTTCCACGTAGATCAGCGCAAGATTTCCAGAGATCTCGCGATCACGCAAGCGCATCTCTATGCCCGCCAACCCTTGATGCGCAGGCACACCCACCGTGCGAATGCGTAATCGCGGCAAAATGCGCTTGAGTAAATAATCGGTGCCGCCATAGACCGGCTCCGTATGGAGCACGACATCCCCCGGGCTGACAAATTGCAGGATCGTAGTTGCGATGGCGGCCATTCCGCTTTCAAAGACCGCGGCGGCCTCCGCCTCATCCCAAAGCGTGAGCCTGTCTTCTAGAATTTCCAGGTCTGGGTTGTTGAGCCGGCTATAGATTAATCCCATCTCTTCGTTGGGATTTCCCTTCCGCAGACCGTAGGCTAATTCAAAGAAGGCTTTACCCTCCTCGGCAGTGCGGAAGACAAACGTGGAGGTAAAGAAGATCGGTGGTTTAATGGCGCCCTCCGATAGTTCAGGGCGGTAGCCGTAGCCCATCATGAGGCTTTCGGCATGGAGTTGCTTGTCGCCAATCGTACGGCTGTGGGAATCGCGCTTGGCCATGGACATGGTATTGTCTCCGTTGACAAGTGACCGGAACGGGAATTGGGGAACTAGTGCTAGTGTAGCACAAACTGGCTGGGGCCAGCCTGTGACCGCGGACGTACTTCACTTCAACTGATTGGCTTATCCAAAATGGCAGGCAGCCGTATGGCCGGTTTCCAGAGCAGTGAGTGGGGGATCGCTCGCCAGACAGAGCGGTTGCGCCACCGGACAGCGCGGTGCAAAGCGACAGCCGCCAGGCAAACGTGTTGGATCCGGTGTTTCGCCTTTGAGGATGATGCGTTCCTTGCGCAAGCGTGGATTGGGCGCCGGCGTCACGGAGAGCAACGCTTTTGTGTAGGGATGGCGTGGTTGGGTGAGCACATCGGCGGTGCGACCCAGTTCCACGATTCGTCCCAGGTACATCACTGCAATGCGGTCCGCAACTGCAGTGACGGTGCCCAAATCATGGGTGATAAATAGAATACTGATCTTGCGCGTCTGCTTTAGCTCAGCGAGCAGGTTAATGATCTCAGCGCGAATACTCACGTCAAGCATCGACACCGGCTCATCTGCCAGCAAGAGGCGCGGTTCGAGCACGAGCGCTGCGGCAATCGCCACACGTTGCCGTTGGCCGCCGGACAGTTGATACGGATAGCGTTCGAGATAGACTTCCGGGGGCTTTAGTCCTGCAGCTTCCAACGCCGCGCGTACCCTCGCCTCCCGATCACTGCGTGCGTTTGCGAGTTTGTGCACGATCAGTGGCTCTGCAACAATCTCCCCCACGCGCATCAAGGGGTTCAGCGACTCGTAGGGGTCCTGAAAGATCATCTGCATGTTTCGCCGCGCGGCTTTGAGTTCGCTGCCCTTGAGTGCGGTCATCTCTTGGCCGGCGAAGTCAATCGAGCCAGTCGTGGGGCGTTCAAGCCCGAGTAAGGTCAATGCGAGCGTCGACTTGCCGCAGCCACTCTCGCCCACAAGCGCCAACGCCTCCCCCTCATCGATGTCGAATGTGACATCGTCCACCGCGTGGACAAAGGTTGCCGGTGCACGAAAGACACTGTGTGCGCCGACAGGAAACAGGGTCCTTAGGTTGCGCACCGCGACGAGTGGACTAGCCATGGTCCAGGCTCCCTCTGCGATCTTCGGCGGTGTCCTCCACCAGAAAACAACTTGCGAATTGGTCGTCGGGAAGCGCGTAGAGCGCCGGCGCTGCTTGCTGGCAGCGTTCCATCGCCTGTGGGCAGCGCGGTGCAAACCGGCACCCTGGCGGTAGCGCATCCAGCCGTGGCGGCGCCCCTGGAATTGAGTTTAGTTTTGCCTGCGGATGGTCTGGATCGGGAAAGGCATGCAAGAGCGCCTGCGTATAGGGATGGCGGGGTGCGTTGAATGCGAGGTCGACCGGTGCATATTCGGCGGTGACCCCGCCATACATGACGAGGACGCGGTCGCAGATTTCGGCGACAATGCCGAGATCGTGGGTCACCAAAATGATGGCGAGACCCAATTCGCGGCGCAGCCGGCTCAAAAGGTCGAGGATCTGCGCCTGAATCATGACGTCCAGCGCCGTCGTCGGCTCGTCGGCGACGATCACCGCGGGATTGCAGGCGAGCGCCATCGCGATCATCGCACGCTGCCGCATGCCGCCAGAGTACTGAAATGGATATTGCGTGCGTCGATTGGCTGCGATGCCAACCAGTTCGAGCAACTCATCCACTCGGCGCACAGTGGCGGCTTTGCCGATCGTGCGGTCGTGCTGGCGGATTGCTTCTGCAATTTGATCACCCACTGCGCGCACCGGATTGAGCGCATTCATGGCACCCTGGAACACCATCGCAATTTGACTCCAGCGGAGGGACGCCATGCGGGCTTCATCGAGATCGAGCAACTCGATGTCTTGTAGGCGCACACTGCCATTCACGATGCGTCCTGCGGGCGGCAACAGCCGCATCAGCGCGAGGGCGAGTGTCGATTTTCCACAACCGCTTTCGCCTACCAACCCCAATACCTCGCCGCGACCGAGATCGAAACTGACATCCTGGACGGCATGCGCTGCCGGCTTTGGCGGCGCGACGTAGTCGACCGAGAGCGAACAGACCGATAGAACTGGCTTGGCGGCGGTTGGCGGCATCTTTTCGTCCACGTGGGCGGTAACGTCCTTTGTCCTCATTATGCTTGATCGGGGGCTTGTGGCGCGTGCTGCGATTGCGTGCGCGGTGGGCGCAAGATCATCTGCTTTGTGCTCGAAAGATTGTGCGATGCAAGGCGCGGATTCAGCACCTGCTCCAACCCCTGACCGATCAACGTGCAAGCCAGGACGACCCACACAATCCCGATTCCCGGCGCCAGCAGTGCCCACCAGCCCCCAGCGCTCATCGCTCCGCGGGTGAAGGCAAAGTTCAGCATCTGCCCCCAACTTGGCGCAGTAGGGTCACCCAAACCGAGGAAGCTCAACGTGCTTTCATTCAGAATTGCCAGCGAGATGACCAGCACGGTGTTAACGACCAACAGCGGCAGCACCAACGGTAGAATATGTCTCCGGATGATGTAGAAATTGCCCGCGCCGACCGCGCGTGCGCGTGTGACAAACCGGCGCTGCTTGACTGACAGTGTCTGGGAGCGAATCAGGCGTGCTGTGCTTGTCCATCCTAATAGGCCAATGACCAGTACAATCACCCATAGGCTCGGTTTTGTCAGCGCCACGATGACGACCGCCAGCGGCAGGTCCGGTATGACCAACATGATATCGGTGAAACGCATGAGGATGTTATCCGTGCGCCCACCGATGAAGCCGGCGCTCAAGCCCATGACGCCGCCGATGGCAACGGCAATAAACGAGGCAAAAAAGCCGACCATCAAAGAGACGCGCGCGCCATAGAGAAAGTTCGTCAGCACGTCCTGCCCCGCATCATCGGTGCCGAAGGGATGCTCGGCGCTCGGCGGGAGGTAAATGTCCATGATGGTCGCCCTGGGTGGTTTGGCGGGGTCGTAGGGTGCGATCACCGGCGCAAACACAGCCAGGGCGATGGCAAGCAGGAGCATTGCCAGGCCCACCATACCCATTCTGTTGCGGCTGAAATTGCGCATGGTGGCTGTCAAGCCACCAGGATGGCTGGATTCCACGCAAACTCCTATTCCAACTGGACCCGTGGGTCCAAATATGTGTAGAGCAGATCTGCGACGAGATTGGCGACAATGACACTGACGGCAAGCAGCAGAAACGCCCCCTGGAGCATTGGATAGTCACGCTGGCCTACGGCCTCGTAGATGGCGCCGCCAAGACCTGGCCAGGAGAACACGGTCTCAATCTGGACCGCGCCCGCAACTGTGAAGCCGAGATTGAGCGCAATGATGGTGACCATCGGGAGCATGGCATTCCGCAACGCATGCGCCTTGAGGATCTGATAGGAGTTCAAGCCTTTGGCCTTCGCCGTTAGCACATAGTCTTCGGAGAGTACATCGATCAGCGAACTGCGCATGATGAGCATATACTCGCCAAGAAAGACGATCGTGTAGGTGAGCGTGGGCAAAAACATGTGGCGCCCAACGTCGATGACTTGCGCCCAGATGCTTGCGTAATTCATGCCTGGCGTCACCATACCACCGATCGGGAGCCCAAGGTTGGTGCTGCCCCAGAAGAGCAAAATGATGCCGAGCCAGAAGGTGGGGAGACTCCACGCAACCAGGCTAAAGATAAGCGCTGAGTAATCGACCGGCGTGCCCAGCTTCCATGCCGCAATCACACCGAGCGCGACGCCCAGAATGATCGCGAGAAACTGCGCCACGCCAATCAGCAGCAGCGTGTTCCAAGTGCGTTCGGCGAGCACCTGCGCAACGGGTTGGTTGCTGTGGTAACTGATGCCAAATTCGCCGCGGAACAGGTTGCCAACGTAGATAAAGAACTGCGTATCGAGCGGGTTGACAAAACAGTCTGCCGGTTTTGGGGGATTAATCGAGGCAAAGCAGTTGATCACCGGCTTGTCCAGGCCAAAGCGCACCCGGATTGCCTGTTGGGCTTCCGCGGTGAGCCGTGGATCGCGTATGCCGGCGCGTGCTGGATCACCGGGGAGGATACGGAAGAGGAAGAAATTGAGCACGATTACGAAGCAAATCGTGAAGAGCGCCCATGCAACCTTATTGATCAAGCGACGATTGCGCAACAAGTGACCTCGAGCTTCACGGCATACCGCCAGCACGGGCCTGAAGGCCTTCGGGACCGTGCTGGTGGTGCGCGGAGTTGTCTGTGGTTTACTTGACCGGTTCGATCAGGCTTAGTGAACTGGGATCTTCCAGCGCAATTTTGGAGCTATCCGTGATCCAACCCTGGAAGCGATCCTTGCGGAACGCCTGCACGTTTTGCCCGTAGTAGGGAATAATGTACGGGAGGTCGCGCAGGGCGATTGCCTGCATCTCCCAGATCAGTTCTTTGCGTTTCTCCTTGTCAGTCTCGACGGCCTGCTGCGCGAATAGTTCATCATATTCGGGGTTCGAGTAACCTGATTCACTCGTACCTGTCGGGATCTCATCGGTTGTCATGACTGAAAGGAGGAACGCCGGGTCCGGGTCAGATCCCCAGCCCCAGATGATGATATCGTAATCGAATGCCGGGCAGCAGACGGAGGTGAGGGTATCCGGATCCAGACCCTGCATTTCGACCTTGATGCCAATTTCGCCCCAGGTCTTGCTGAGGAGTTCAGCAATGCGGGGACCTGAGCTCATGTCACCCGCCCAGTTGAGCCTGAACGAAAGTGGTGCCTTCCCGTCAGGTGTTTCGCGGACGCCGTCACCGTTCACGTCTTTGTAGCCAGCGTCGTCAAGAAGCTTGTTGGCAGTCGCGATGTCAAAGGCGTAATCCTGCAATGTATTGTTGTAGTAGACACCTAAGCCATCCGGGATCAAAGTCAGGCCTGGCGTACCGAGGCCCAGCAACACGATATCGATCAGTTGCTGTTTGTCGGTGGCGTGGGCGAGGGCCTTGCGCACGGTCAGATCCTTCAAGGCCGGGTGCCCGGTGCACTTGCCGTCCGGTGGGCATTGATCAGGTGGCACGAGATTGAAAATGATGTCCGTGACGCCCGGATCGAGCGGTGCCCCGACCACGAGTTGAATGTTGGCGTCATTGCGCAGCGCTGCCACCGCCGTATTGGGCATCTCTGTGATCATGTCGACTTCGCCGGTCTTCAGCGCCTGGACCAGCGCGTCCTGGTTGCCATAGGTTTGGAGGATCGCGCCATCGACTTTGGGAACGCTGCCGTAATAGTCCTGGTTCGTATCGAGGCGCACGAATTGATTCTGGCGATACTCCGCCAGTTTGAAGGGGCCGCTGCCGACCATCGTGTCGTTGGTGAAATCGATCGCTGCCTGCGCGGTCTTCTCGCCCCAGAGATGTTCTGGCAGGATGTACAACGAAAATAACTGGCTCTCCATATTGGGGATGGCGTCGTCTAGCGTGATGACAACGGTGGCGTCATCCGGTGCTTCGATCGCAGCGAAATGATCTGTGTAGCCGTGTAGGAACGGGAAGCCTTCGGTGTCTTTGTAGAGATTGAGCGAGAATGCAACATCCTTTGCGGTGATCGGGGCGCCGTCATGGAATTTTGCATTTTCGCGGATCTTGAAGGTCCAGACCGTGCCGTCGCTGGAAACATCGACCGAGTCGGCGAGATCGAGCGAGTAGGTGCCATCCAGGTTTAGTTGATAGAGCGTGGAATAGACCAGCCTGAACAGTGAATGCTTCAGCGAGTACGGCCACGCCTGGATTCAGGCTGTCCGGGCTGCCACCCCACCCGATGCGCACGGTCGCCGAAGGTGCGGCGTCGCCGGGGGTGGTGACTTGCGTTGCCGTCGGGGCGGTGGCAGGCGCACCGCAGGCTGACAGAAGGAACAAAGTAACGGCGACAAGCGCCAGCCACGTTCCGCGTTTCATTTGGATTTCTCCTTGCTCGCAGTGGATGAACAGGTTCTTCAAAAGCCTTGGCAAGACCTGGCACAATTATGAGCCAAGCGGGCATCTATGCCAAGTGCAATTTGGGTGATTAGCGCGTTGTGATCGGTGTGGCAGAGTCGCAACCGCATAATCGAGCTGAAGTCCTCTAGTGCGACCCGGCCTTGATTCAAGGTCCATCCTGTAAAGCGATCGGTCCGATAGGCCTCAACGGTCTCGGTGTAGTATGGAATAATGTAGGGGGTGTCGTTGTGGGCGATTTCCTGCATCCTCCAGATCATCTGTTGGCGTTTCTGGAGGTCGAGTTCGCTTGCCTGTAGCCGATAGAGAGCATCGTATTCCGGGTTCGAATAACCAGTCTCGTTCACCCCGTTAGCGAGTTGGCCGGTGGTCATGACCTTTAGCAGGGTGCTGGGATCCTGTAACACGCCTGATCCCCAGACGATGATGTCGTAGGCGAACGCCGGTGAAGCAATCGTCGTGAGCGCATCGGGTTTGATGGCGGCCGGTTCTGTGCGAATGCCGATCTTGGCCCATTCCTGGCTCAGTAGTGCCGCAAGCTGTGCGGCCTCTGCGTTGTCCGAAGGCCAACTGAGGCGGAATACGAGCGATCGTTGCCCACCTGGCATTTCACGCACGCCGTCACCATTCAAGTCGCGATAGCCGGCGGTCTCCAGCAGCAGGTTTGCGCGGGCGATGTTGTAGGCAAAGTCCCGAATTTGCCGGTTGTACCAGATGCCGTAGCCGGCCGGAATCAGTGTCATCCCTGGGGTTCCCGTCCCGTCCAACAGTTCGTCGATGATCTGCTGCTTGTTGGTGGCATGGGCGAGCGCCTGGCGTACTGCCAGACTGCGCAGTGCAGGATGCCCGGTGCAGTCGCCTGCGGCGGGGCACTTTGCCGGATCGGCCACGTTAAGCAGCACGGTGGACACCAGTGGCTCGGCTGGTGCACCCACTTCAAGGGCAACATTGGGGATGCCGGCCAGCGCTTTGGTTGCCGGCGCCGAGAATCCAATCAGAAGATCTACCGTACCGGAGCTGATTGCCTCGCTCATCGTGGGAAAATTGTCGAATGTCTGGAATTCAATCCCTTCCAAATGGGAGCGGGGGTGGTAGTAGTGTTTGAAAGGGGTGAGTTGGGCAAATGCGCCTGGCAGGAATCTGGTCAGGCGAAATGGCCCACTTCCGATCATGTCGCCGTTATTGAATTCACTGATGGTTGAGAAGTTGAGGCGGCGCCAGATATGTTCGGGGAGAATATAGACGTTGGCCAATTTTCCTGGATATCAGGTGTCGCTGCGACCAGTCGAAGTCCGACGGTACGGCCATCTTCGGTCCAGATGTTGGCAATCCAACGCATGTCGCCAGCCGCGGTCTGCATCGTGCTATAGTGCTTATAGAGGTTGATTGAAAAGACGACATCGTCGGCAGTGAGCGGTTTATCATCGTGGAAGCGCACGAATTCATGCAGCCGGAACCGCCAGGTCAGACCATCTGCCGTCACCTCTGCGCGTTCGACCAGGTCGGGTGTGGCGGCGCCGGCGGCATCGACCTTGTAGAGCGTGCTATAGACAAGTTGGTAGAGGGCGGCACCCTGTGGGGCGGCGCCGAGCAAAGGGGTTGAGTGAATCTGGTCCATCCGGCCACCCAATCCGGAGTACGGCGGGCGGTAGGACGCTTTTTGCGCTGGCTTCTCGTCCCTGGGTGACGCTCACCCAGAAGAGCCCAAGCAAGATTGCAATCAAGTAGAGCAAGATTCGACGCTGGCTTTTGCGCATAGGACTCTCCGCTCGTAGGGTGGTTGCGTCATGAATGACGCAACCACCTATTGTCATATGGCGAAATGAGCCAAGGCGACCAGCCGGTGTCGTGGGTGCAGATTGAACGGAGTGCTGCGCCTACCAAACCGGATCTTCAGTGTCGAGTGCGAGAATGGCCTCAATGGCGGTCAATTCATCCGCCGAAAAATTGAGATTTGCCAGGGCGCCGACGTTATCTTCAATTTGGCTGACTTTGCTGGCGCCAACCAGCGCCGAGCTCATTTGTGGGTGACGAAGCACCCAGGCGATCGCCATTTGCGCCAGTGACTGCCCCCGCTCCAGGGCGATCGCATTGAGGCGATTCACCATGGATAGGCGCGATTCGCTGACTTGTTCGCGCTGGAGGAACCCGTGTGACTTCGCCGCGCGCGAGTCCTTGGGCACGCCGCGCAGATACTTGTTTGTCAGCAAGCCTTGCGCCAGCGGTGAAAACGCAATAATGCCGATCCCTTGCTCATCGCAGGCGGAAATCAGACCCTGTTCCTCGATCCAGCGGTTGAAGATATTGAAGGCGGGTTGATGGGTCAGAATTGGCGTACCCAATTCGCGCATAATGCGCGCCGCTTCGCGTGTTTGCGCAGCCGAATAGGTCGAGATGCCGGCGTAGAGCGCGCGGCCGGAACGCACGGCATAATCGAGTGCCATCATCGTTTCATCGAGTGGCGTATTCGGGTCCGGGCGATGGCTATAGAAAATATCGACGTAGGGGATCCCCATCCGTTTCAAGCTTTGGTCGAGGCTCGCAATCAGGTATTTGCGCGAACCCCACTCGCCATACGGCCCGGGCCACATATAGTAGCCCGCCTTGGTAGAGATGATCAGTTCGTCGCGATAGGGGGCGAGATCCTGCGCCATGATCTTGCCGAAGGTCTCTTCTGCCGAGCCTGGGGGTGGTCCGTAGTTATTGGCCAAATCGAAGTGCGTGATCCCCAGGTCAAAGGCGCGCAGCACCATCTCGCGCGCATTGGTCTGCGTGTCCACCCCACCAAAATTGTGCCATAGTCCGAGCGAGATTGCGGGCAATAGCAGCCCACTTCGGCCAGTTCGCCGGTAGGTCATCTGCATGTAGCGTTGCTTGGCAGCTTGGTACGGCATGACGCACAATCTCCTATGCTTAATAATGGAGGTAGAATCGCGGCAATTACAAGCCGCGAAAGACGTAAAGTGATCGTAAGGATTACCGTTTACTGATAGACGACAACGAGTGCGCCGGGCTGTTTTGCGTCCAGAACATGCCATTTTGAATCGTCAAACTGGGGGTCGGTCCACTCATAGAGCCATTTTGCATCTTCAGTTCGCATATTGACGCAGCCGTGGCTCATGGGCGTGCCGAAGTTGTTATGCCAGTAGGCGGCGTGGAAAGAGTAATCTTGATAAAAATACTGGACCCATTGCACGCCGGGCAGATTGTAGTAGTCGCCGGCAGCGCGGCTGCCACCCTCCATGGTTTGTGACGGCACTTTGGCCCAGATGCGAAAGACCCCGGTGACCGTCGGCGTGCGCGCTTTTCCTGAAGAAATCCAGAAGTCTTTGACCAGTTTATTGCCTTCCCAGGCCCACACGCGCTGGTGGTCGAGGTCGACGGAGATCCACTTGCCCTCAGGTGGAAGGACCGGATACTCAGGATAACCATCATCGCGGAGCGGCAGGCCGGCGAAAAGCTCGGCAAAGGAGGGGGGGGGGACGATCACTTTCACGCCCGGCTTGATGGCGGCAGCATCAAGGAAATGATTGAGTTCGATCGTGCGACGGAGGAAGTGCCGTAAGTTGCTGCGATTGCCGCAAGACTTTCGCCAGGTTGGACGGTATGGACGTAGTAGCTACCCGATTGGGATCGCTGAGTTGGTTTGTGCGCAGCAGGGCATTGACGGAGACGTCATGTTGTTTTGCAATGGCGGCCAGCGTCTCGCCGGGTGCGACCACATGGACTTTACCCTGGGCCTGTGCGTGGGCATAGCTGCCCAGCGTGGCGAGCCAGGCGGTGGCGGCAAGCGCGAATACTAGCAGGCGGTGGCGCGCCTGTGCTGATCGGGACACGAGTCTGCTCCTACGCAAAGATGGTGCTTTCGTGGTTGGGCAGGATGCATGGATCCGTGCCGTTTGATTCTAGCAATTAATCTATCAAAGACTTTGGTATGAGTCAACACGAATCGACAGAATTGTATGGATTGCTGAGTACTGGCGCCTTTGGGAATGCGAAGTGGAGTGGGTGTGGCGCCAGCGGCGGGAGTAGGTCGGTCTGAGTGGTGAATTTCGTGTAGTAATGTAAAGGGGGAGGGGCTAGCTTGTTGGGGCTAGTCGCCCTTTGCCTGTTCCTGCTGTTCGAACAACTGGACGCGAATGACGTCGCGCAGCATGCGCAGATTGAACGGTTTGCGTAGATAGGCATTGGCGCCGGCATTGAGACAGCGTTCACGGTCTCCGGGCATGGCGAGGGCGGTAAGTGCGACGACTGGGATCGTTGCCACGGCACAGTCGTGGTGGGCGCGGAGTCGTTGAGTGGCTTCCAGTCCGTCCATCTGCGGCATTTGGATATCCATCAGGATCAGGTCTGGGTGAGTCGCTTCCGCCTGGCGGAGCGCTGCTTCGCCGTGTTCGGCGCGTATGACCGAGCAGCCTGTCAATTCGAGGTATTCAGTAATGATTGCGGCGCTGGCCGGGCTGTCCTCGGCGAGTAGGACCACAGGTGTGCGCCCAAGCACGTCAGTGAGCGGACGCTCGTCCACCGCTGCGACGGCCATGGTGGCCTGGATCGTCTCGTTTTGCTCCTCTAGGATGACGGGCGACCACGGCAATGTCGCCACAAAACGGCTACCGAGGTCAGGGCTGCTTTCCACTGCGACTCCCCCGCCGTGCATTTCGGCCATCCGTCGCACCAGGGCCAGCCCCAGCCCGGTGCCGCCGTGGCGACGCGCCAATCTGCTGTCCAGTTGTGTGAAGGGTTGGAAGAGGCGTGGCATATCGGTCTCGCTGATGCCAATCCCCGTATCCCAAACTGCGAAGGCAATTGATTCGGTTGCGGCATCACCGCTGATGTCGAGTCCGACTTCCCCTCCAGCAGGGGTGAATTTGACGGCGTTGTCAAGGAGGTTGACGAGTACCTGGATCAGGCGCCGCCGATCCCCGGTGATCGACATGCCCTGCGGTGACTGAGTCACAGTCAGTTGGATGTCTTTCTGCTTGGCTTGCTCGCTTACTAGTTGCAGACTTGCCTCGGCGATTTCGGCGACGGCTACGGTTGTCCGCTCGAGCACCAATCGACCCGCCTCGATCTTTGAGAGGTCGAGCACGTCGTTGATCAACTGGAGCAGGTGTTCCCCGCTTGTGTGGATGGTCTGGATTGATTTGAGTTGCTTCTCTGTAAGGGGTCCTTGCAGCCCGGTTTCGAGTAGTTCCGTCAACCCGAGGACACTTGTCAACGGTGTGCGTAGTTCATGGCTCATCGTGGCAAGAAACTCATCCTTTGCCTTTGAGGCTTGGGATAGCGCCTGATTTGTCATCTGCAGTTCGCGGGTGCGGGCTTCAACACGTCGTTCGAGTTCTTCATTCATCTCGCGCAGGTGCTTTTCCGCAAACCGTCGCGGTGACATCGCGAGCAACGACGGCGACACCAATGATGGCGTCGTTGGCATCGATGATTGGGCTGTGCGCAACTTCGAAGGTTCTGGGTTCCGCGGAATGGCTGGCGGACATCGTCTCTTCAGTGAAGGAAGCGCCTCCAAGTGCACGCGCCAGTTGCGTACTTGCGATGGCGCGATCATGCTCATTGGTTATGTACTGGAGTGCGTTGTGTCGGACTGCGATCGTGGCGCCGTAGATCTGCGCCATCGATGACGCGTGCGCTTGATTGAAACTTGTATAGCGATAGTCGCGATCAACTGAATAGATGCTGGCGTCGGAACTCTCGATAATGCCCTGGAGGATAGAGTACTGCTGCTGGATCTGTGCGTTGGAATCGGCCAACTCTTCATTTGATCGCCGCAGATTGTGCGCAAAGATCCACGAAATCAGCGCCAGCAGGAAGAAAACGACCAGGGCCAACAGGTTTGGCAAGAGGCCAGTCTGTCTCCCGATCACCATGAGGACGACGCAACTCAGGCCTGCAAACAAAAAGCTGGCCCAAGGCCGTAGCAACACGCTGGCAGCGAGAATTGGGATGGCAAAGGTGATCAGGCTGCGCCCATGCGCGACCTCAATTGGGTCATCCGCGATTGCCGCCCCGATTGTCATCAGGACGAGGAAGACGGTGCTAGCGGCATCGACGGAAAGCCAGCGGGCAAGTGCGTAGATACCGACGGTGAAGACAAACACCGCCGCCGTTGCCCAGTAGAGTGAGGCTAGATCCTGCTCGCTGCGATTTGGCGTTGCCCGCATCAGAAAGAGCAGGATCAGTAGAATTGCCGTAGCTGCCAGCGCAGTGCCGGCAAGCAATACATAGAGGATACGTCGCCGGCGTTCGATATCACTGATATTGACCGACGTGATATGCGGTTTTGGGGTTACGGATAAAGATCGCATAGTGTTCGTTTGGTGTGGTGCAAGGGTGTACAATGGCCACACGATGATGGGTCGCGAACACTCATTAGAATATCACAGAATCCGGTCTTCGCGCGTGAGGTTTGTGTTTGCGTGCGGCGATTTGCCAGCCGTGGAAACGCAGATCGAATGCTGGCGTGACCGGGCATGAGGGGAACTCCACGCACTTCGACGGAATTAACCACTCGTGCTATTATCTTGACCATCTTGCAGTCGACCATTTCGCACAACACAGATCCGGAGGAAGCAACCCATGCCGCGCCCTCTCTTCGATTCACCCTATATCTTTGGCCTGCATGATCCGGGCGGCGAGGGGATCATGGCGGAGGCCGGACGTCGTGGCTGGATCGTGTTTACCGAAGCGGTCGGTACGAACCCGAACGATTTTTCCGGCCGGGATTACACGCCCTGGGCAAACCAGGACTTCGGCATCATCTGCAGAATCAATAACGGGTATGGCGCAGTTGTCACGATCCCTGACTCTAGCCAATATGCCGACTTTGCCCGGCGCGTCGGCAATTTCGTGGCTGCCAGCCGCGGCTGCAAAATTTGGGTCATTGGCAATGAGATGAATTTTAGCCAGGAGTGGCCACTGAAGCCTGGTGTAACGGCTTCGGCAGTGGCAAGTGTTTATGAGTCATTCGAAAAAGGACCCGAGGCAGATCCGTTTGGACGCAGCAGCCCGGACCGCTTCAGCGCACTTCATCACTCGACGCAAGAGAGCGCGGGCGCAGCGAACACAAAGGCGGACGCCCGCACGTCTGCTTTTGAGATGATTACGCCTGAATTGTACGCACGCTGTTTTCGACTGTGCCGCAATGCCATCAAGACCACGCCAGGGCACGGTGACGATCAAGTGGTCACTGGGGCGGTGGCGCCCTGGAATGATCAGGCGAAATATGCGACGAACCCGAACGGCGACTGGGTGAAGTATCTGCAGGATATGCTCACGCTCATCGGCGCAGGCGGACTGGATGGCATTGCCCTTCACACCTACACGCATGGAAGCGAACCGGCGTTGATCACCAGCACCGCCACCATGAATGCACCGTTTCAAAACCGGTACTACAACTTCCTGACCTATCAGAATTTTATGGCGGCGATCCCACCCGAGCTGCGCAAACTGCCGGTCTATGTCACCGAGACCGATCAGGATGTCGCCTGGCTGGATGCAAATAATGGCTGGGTGCAGGCGGCTTATGCCGAGATTGACCGGTGGAACAGGACAGCGGGCAACCAGCAGATTCGTGCGCTGGTGCTCTATCGCTGGCCGCCGCTTGATAAGTGGTTTATTGAGGGCAAGCAAGGTGTCATTGCCATGTTCCGCGAGGCCCTGCGCAATGACTATCAGTGGAAGCCGCCGTTGCCCGCGCCGGCGAATTGGAAAGCAGGTGATGTTGTCCGCGCTTTGGATGCACTCAGGCTGCGCGAATCTCCGGGGGGGCCATCGATTACATCGGTGCCGCTTGGCACTGAGTTGACGATATTGAGCAGTACCTATCAGGTACGCGCCCGGCGGGCTTCCTTATTGGTATCTGCGGCGCAAACTGGCAACCGGTGTTCAGGATGGGTGGGCCGCTCAGTACACGGTTGGAGGGACGGTGCTCCTGGAATTAGTGCCTCCGCCGAATCCGTTGCCATTCGGCCCAGGGGATCAAGTCCAGACCCAAACGATTGTGCGCATGCGCAAGACGCCGGGCACGACCAATAAGCCGGCCAGCGACGTAGTTATTGACGTGCCTGCAGGTATGGTGTTGACGGTAACCGCAGGTCCAACCAATGCCGACCAGATGCGTTGGTGGCTCAACTCCGGCACGGTCGGCGCCGCCAATGTCACTGGGTGGCAGGCCGAGGCGCTGCCCGACGGGACAAAACTGCTGGCGAAGTACGAGCCACCAACTTTGCCACCGGGGATCATCCTTCCCCCGACGTTCGAAAAGGGTGACCGTTTCAAAACGACGACGATCGTGCGCTTACGGCAGACACCGGGCGCGACGAATAAGCCGCCGAGTGACGTGATCCAGGAGACGCCGGCTGGCGCCGAAGGGAAGATCGTCGAGGGGCCGCAACGGGTAGAAGATCTTACCTGGTGGCGCGTCAACGTACCATCACAGGGTGGTCAGATGGTCACCGGTTGGATGGCGGAGGCATTGGCCGACGGCACAACCCTCATGGCGAAATTGTCCGACGGTGGCAAAACCATCTTTGAACCCGGCGATCTGGCTGTTGTCAGCGATTTTGCGAACATCCGCCAGACGCCTGGCACCACAAACAAGCCTGCGGACGACGTCATCGGCATGTTTTCCCCCGAGGCAGTTGTGACGATTCTGGATGGCCCGCAAGTGAAGGATGACATCACCTGGTGGCGCGTCGGTGGCATCACGTCGACGGGAACTGAAGGACCGCGGCCACGTGGCGCAGGAGGCGCCGGGCAAGGTTCGCCTGCTGGACCATGCCGAAAAACTGCCTGGCACGGACATCCCGAACCAGGAACGCAATGTCTATCTTGCCGCGCCATTTGATGGCGGGTACGGAATCGCTCAACTCTGGGGCGAGAATCCGCCTATTACGCGCAGTTCAACTACGATGGCGTGGCGCTCTTGGGACACAACGGCATTGACTTCCTGACGCCGACTGGCACGCTACTCTATGCCGTGGATGGCGGTGAGGTGGCAAAGGCTGGCTATGAGGCCGGCGGTTTTGGCAACTATGTCCTACTCCGGCATCCGTGGGGTGAATCCATCTATGGGCATCTGGATAGTGTCGGCGTCACCGAGGGGCAGGCGGTCGGGCGAGGGCAGTATCTGGGTAAATCTGGCGCCACGGGCGGTGCGACGGGGCCACACCTGCATTTCGCACTTCGGGTGAACCCCTACGTGCGTGGCGACGGTTGGGGCGGTTTTACGGACCCGCTGCCCTATTTGCCGCCGGATTCGTTTGTCCTGCCGGGATATGTGCTCGATCCGCCGGCTGCACCGGCCATCGCGCCGGCATTTGCCGCACCAAAGGAAATGAGCGTGACGCGCGATCAACCCTCAAGTATGGGTGATACGGCTGGTGAGGAGCGGCCCTAGCTACCGGTCAGCGCAACTACAGTGTAGGACTTTGAAGGGGTACGCACCGCAGCTCACTGAATCTGTTGGCGCAATTTGGATTGCGCACTGGTCGCCACTTTCCATGCGCAAGTCGAAGGCTGCCCCTACCCGCGACGGACACCACTCGCCATCAATGATGGTGAAAATTCCCTCTGCAGGCGGGTACACAGGGCGTTCCTGTGTGTCATCGGTCACTGACGCCGGATTGGCGCACGCCTGCATGCCAGGTCCAATATAGTAGTGAACCCCCGACACACGATGTTGGCCGTCAAACAACTCACCCTGGCCGATTGGATTGCACATGAACCCTCCCGCAATGTTGGTTGCTTGCCAATTTACTACGATACACCTACCGGTGATTCACCGCAATGGTATAAAGCTTACAAAATTGCCATGAAGCTTACACAATGCGGCGGCGATCACGCTTTCGTGCAGGCGTGCCGGGGAACACGGATGGCGCACCCCTTCGTGCCATAAAACTGACAGCCAGTCGCGTGAACTGAAGTTCGAATCGCGCACGTGTGCTATAATGACACGTCAGGATGATTACCGACGTAAGGATGCTATGGCGCGCCCGCTGATCGATTCTCCTTTTATTTTTGGTATCCACGAACCGGGCGGCGAACACCATATGCTGGCCGCCGGTCGCCCCGGCTGGATTCTATTTACCGAGACCCTTGGTCACGACCCGGAGGACTTTTCCGGCGTCGACTACACCGCGTACGCCGATCAGGGTCTGGGTATCATCAGCCGGCTGAATCATGGCTATGAGCCTGATGGCACAGTGCCGCATAGCAGCCAGTATGAGTTGTTTGCGCGCCGGGTCGGGAATTTCGTTGCGACCAGCCGCGGCTGCAAAACCTGGGTCATCGGCAACGAAATGAACTATGCGATTGAGCGACCCGGCGTGAAAATCGACTGGACCCGTCACCATTCGCTGCGCGATGGGCCGTCTGAAGCAGCCGATCCATTGCGGCGCGGGCTGGCAGTGCGTTTTACGGCGCTGCCCGATCACTCCAAAGAGATTAGAACAACCCGGGGTGCCATGGTTAGCCCGGGCGAAGTGATCACGCCCGAACTCTATGCCCGTGCCTTCAAGCTTTGTCGCGAAGCGATTCACCGTGTCCGTGGTCACGAAGACGACCTCGTGCTGATCGGCGCCGTTGCGCCATGGAATACGCAGACCATCTATCCTGGCAACCCGAATGGTGACTGGGTTCAGTACTTCCAGGATCTGCTGACTCTGGTGGGTCCGGATGGCTGCGATGGGTTCACTGTGCATGCCTACACTCAAGGCAGTGACCCAGGGCTGATCAGCAGCCCAGCGAAATTAGCGGCGCCTTTCCAGATGCGGCATCGGAATTCCGGGCCTATACCGACTTCATGCTTGCGGTGCCTCAGGCGATGCGGCATCTACCCGCATTCCTCACCGAGGTGGGCCAGGCTCAACCCTGGTCTGATCAGAATGCCGGCTGGATTCAGGCGATGTACACCGAGGTTGAAGCCTGGAACGCCCAAACTGGCGCGCAGCAGATACGTGCTGCGATTCTCTATCGTTGGCCGCGGCTGGACAAGTGGTACATCGCCGGAAAAGAGGGGGTCGAGGCTGATTTCCAGGAGGCGCTCGAACGCGACTATCGGTGGCGTGGCGCCGAGCCTGCGCCCGTGTTGATGGAAGAGGCGCCAACGCCGCAGCCACCGGTGGAGACCGCGCCCGTGTCGCCGCCTGCTGCAGGACGCCGGCGACGGCAAAAACGGAGCAGCAGCACCCGTATCTGATCGAGTGGGGTGATGATCGGTTTCCGGAGCGGCTTTCCGCCGGACGGGTGGTGATCGCTGAAGTCACGCTGAAGAATGCCGACGTCAAGACCTGGAGCCCAACCGGTGGCAACCCGGTGCGTCTGGGCTATCACTACTATCGCAACCGCCGTTCACTACCTGTCACTCCGGCGAAAGACCTGCGCACGGACCTGCCTGGAGACGTCGCACCGGGCGATTCTGTGACGCTGTCGGCGCAGATTGCGCTGCCGGACGATCCCGGAAACTATACGCTGGAACTTGACCTCGTCCAGGAGGGAATCACTTGGTTCAAGGAGCAGGGATCGCCCGTGCGCACGCGCTGGTTGACGGTCGAGGCGCCACAGGATGGCGGCGCCAGCCAGCGCGACGGGGGTATCCAACTCCCGGTGCGGTTGTTCACCGATATCGCCAATCGCCTCCCGCATAGTGGTGCCCCCTATGCACGCCGGAATCTGAATCAGGTCAAATACATCGTCGTCAACCATACCGGCGCCAATCCCAATGTCAGCCTGGATCGGATTGCCAAAGCCCATATTCAGCGTGGGTATCCGGGAATCGCCTATGATTTTGTCGTCGATGCCTCGGGGCAAATCTTGAAAGTGAAGGAGATGGAGCAGGTGGCGCAGCCTGACCAGTCATGGTCAGAGCAGGGGGTCAACATCTGTCTTGCCGGCAACTTTAATCAGTTATCGCCGCCGCTGCCGCAATTGGATGCAGCCGGACGGCTTTGCGCCTGGCTTGCCCAGAACCTGGGGATGACCGCCGAGAATATCGTGGGCATGGGTGAACTGACCCGCTCGGAGAGTCCTGGTGAGACCTTTTACAAGGGGTCAAAGTGGAAGGAGGTGCTGTCGCGACAGGTTCAACTCCATCTTGCCGCGCTTGGCATGGGTGCAATCGACTCGGGCCGTTCGCAGGAATTGGATGCCCAACTCACGGCGCTCCGCCTGGTGAATGTTGATTTGGAGGCGAGCGTCAAGCGCGCCAACGAAGATGTCGATGAACTGCGGCGGCGCATTGCGGCGTATGAACTGCAGATCTCTGAACTCAGGCGACAACTTGAGGCGCAGACGGTGGTTGCAGAGGGCGGCATGCGCATGCATGTTGTGATCAACCAACTGCCAAGGGATGCCCGTCGCTATGTTGCGCGCACCGAACACGCGGTCGCCAACGTTGTGGTCAGCCATACAGGCGCACCAGTCAGCATGCAGTTGGAAGAGATCGCCCATCTGCACCGGCATGACTGGCCCGGAATCCTCTATGACTTTGTCGTTAGCGCCGCCGGCGATGTTTACCAGACGCAGCCACTTGATCAAGTGGTCGATACCTCGGAACCTTACATTCGTAATTCAATCAGTATTGCCTTTGCCGGCGATTTCACGCAAGGGCGGTTGCCGACTCCGGAGCAGCTTGCGGCCGGTGGCCGGCTGCTGAACTGGATTTTTGAGCGTTTCCCGCATTTGGGGGTTGATGACGTACACGGTCTCTCCGATTTCATTGCAACCGCTTCGCCGGGTGAGCAATGGGAGAGTGGCGTCAATTGGCGACAAATGCTGCTGGTGGCTTCGGGCAGAATGCCTATCGGGTCCGACCCGGAAGTGGAACGTGCATTACGCGGCCAGATCGATACGCTCAACCGCGAGGTGCAGACAGCCGTGGCCGAGCGTGATGCGCTGGACCTGCGCCGGATCGAACTGGTCGAGGAGACGCACCGGCTGAAGGCGGAGCTCGAGGCGAAGGGGGCCACCCCGCCATCCTTTGCAGTGCCAAAACCACCCGTGCGTGGTCGTGGAGCAGTTGCCCAAACATCCAAGCCTGCGTTACGAACGCCGGTCGCTGACCCAGATCACGCATATTGCAGTTCACCACACCGCGGCGCCGCCACGGGTGGGGCCGGCGCGCATTGCGGAATTGCACGTGGCGGCCGATCCTGCGCGCGGCAAAGATCCCTGGCCAGGCATCGGCTACCACTTCTTCATTCACGAAGACGGGACGATCGACCAGACCAATTACCTGGAGACGGCGAGCTACCACGTATTTCGCCATTACGGCTATTCGGTTGGCGTTGTGTTTGCGGGCAGTTTCATGAACGGCAAGATCCCCTCGTCGGCGCAACTGCGCGCCGGCGCCCACTTGGTTGCCTGGCTGATGCAAGAGTTGAAGGCGCCGTTGGCCCGTGTATGGGGACATCGCGAATTTCCCGACAACATGACCGTCTGCCCTGGTGGGGAGTGGACGCAAGGGAATCGCTGGCGCGATCTCCTGTTTGAACGCATCGAACAAGTCCAGCAGGGCACGGGTTTGAAGACCGCGCGGCACTACATGCTGTTCTGGAATCGCGACAACGACAAGGTGTCCGGCCGCGAAGATTTTGCGAATGCACAGGGCTATATTGCTCGTTACCGGCCCACGGTTGGCTTTAGCGCGGACGAGGCACGCAGTGCGGAATTCGTCACGATTGTGGGCAGTGAAGCCGGCGTCAGCGCCGTCATTGAGCAGATGCTGTTACAGGCGGGTTGCAAGGTCGAACGGATCGCGGGGCGGGACCCGGTCGAAACTGGGCGCTTACTCGCAGAGTTGGTGCGAGTAGGAAGACGGTTCCGCAACTTTGAGGCTGATTTCTAATGGCTGGTGGATTAACATTGCGCCCGCAGACTTTTGGTGCAGGCTATGCCGTGAAGTTGCCGGTATTTGAAGGCCCGCTTGATCTGCTGCTCCAATTGATTGAATCACAAGCGCTTGATATCAGTGCGGTGAGTCTGGTTGCGGTTACTGATTCCTATGTGCAGACGATTGGACAATTGGAAGAGATCGAACCGGGCTCGCTGGCTGATTTCCTCGTCGTGGCCTCCCGTCTGCTTTACATAAAGTCGTATTACCTCCTGCCAAAGCCGCGCCCACAGGTCGAAGAAGAGGACGAAGAAGCTAGTGGCGATGCTCTGATCCGCCAACTCCTTGAATATCGGCGTTTCAAGGAAGTCGCGTCACACCTGCGGTCACGCGAGGAGCAGGGGCTGCGCGCCTATGTGCGCGTGGCGCCAAGACCGGAGTTGCCACGGCGGCTTGAGATCAGTGGGGTTGACGCCCAGCGTCTGCAGGCGGCGCTGCGCAAGGTGCTTCAGCGACTGCCGGTCGATCCGCCGCTGCCCCGTGTCAAGACCTATGCGATCACGGTTGCTGAGCAGATTGAAAATGTGCGGACGTATTTGGTTGCGCGCCGTAGGTTAGGCCAGCGCGGCATCGGCTTTGTGGAACTATTAAGTCGTGGCGCCACGCGGCTTGAAGTGGTGGTGACGTTTTTGGCAATTCTGGAACTCGTCAAACTGGGTGAATTTGAAGTCGATCAGGCCGACACCTTTGGGGAGATCATTTTGCTGCCGGTCGAGCGCGCTGCCGGCGCCGGCGCCGAGGCTGCGGAGGTCATGGGCACCAATAGTGAAAATCCGGTAGAAAGTTGACGACTTTCCACCCATCGTCAAATTCATGTAGAAACACGAAGATGTTGTTGTGCTGGCCGTCCGTGAAGTTTAAGCGAGCATCGATCTTGTAATGTTTTCCGCTTGCATCCACCCCGCCCCCAAGCACCTCCCACGTATCGTAGTCAAAGAATGCATGATTTTGTTTGAGGGTACAGCCAGCCTGTTTGAGATCGATGGGCGCCCCGTTCGGTTGGCGCCGAGTGGCAGCCAGCGCGTTCATATCCCGGTTTTTTGAGGCGAGAAGCATAGACTCCGTGGCGGAGACCACTGCAGCGTCGACTGCAGCCTTGTCTAGTCTTTCGTAGGCAATACCGCCACAGCCGGCGACGAGCAGCGCCGCGACCACGCATACAAAGATAACGGACAGTACGGCGCGGGGTTGATGTGGCGCAAACAAGATTGGCATAACGCGGCTCATCCAGGTGGTATTGTTAGCGTTGGCGGCGCAACCAGACAAAGAGGCTGCCAAAGATTCCTGCACTGCTGAAACTTAGGATGCTAAGGACAAGGATGCTTGCCGTGTACGCACGCACAACCTCCGGCGTTCGCAGCCTGGCGGCGGGCACCCCAAGCGGTTTGTCCGGGGTCGCGGTTGGTAAGGGTGTCCAGGTGGCGGTGGGCACGGGTGTAAATGTGGCGGTTGGCGTCGGCGACGGCGTCATCGTTGCGGTAGCGGTGGGCGGCGGTGTGGGGGTATCCGTTGGGATCACCGTAGGCGTCTCAGTCGGCGGGGGGTCCGTTGCAGCGGCGACGACGACAGGCTCCGGCGTCGGCGTGTCGGTGACGGCTGGCGTCGGGGTGGGCGTTGGCGGCAGTTCGACGGCAGGTGCGCTCTCGTCCGGATAGAGTCCGATCGCATCGACGAGGATCAAATTGTCCCCGCTGCTTTGCGGATGATCCGTCAAAAAGAAGACCGTCATTGTGTTGCCCAGCGCCCGCGCGCGCACATCGATGTTGACATCGGGCGGTGGGTAATTCAAGATGCGACCTTCGCCCCAGTGCATTGGCCCCCAGATCACGGTTGCTGCCGTAGGATCTGTGCCGCCCGTCGGATCGATTCCGAGTTGCCGGCCGAAGAGGTCGGGCGCATTGGGCGCGCCCCAGGAGATGCTTGCACGATAGCCGCTGCCCGGGTTCACGTTGACCTGGGTATAAATGCCAACCTTAAATGTGCCCCCGTTGTCGCGTATCGTCAGATTGGGGCCGCCAAAAAACGAGTGGTCATCTTGATAAAAGCTTGGATTGCCGGACAGGATGAAAGGCGACCAGCCGACGGGAATCTGGCGTGGCGGATCACCGGAGAACTGTTCAAAATCACAGACTGGCTGCGGAATGATATTGGGGGGATTGCATGGTTCGGAGGCGAATGACGGAACTGGCATTGCCAATAGCACAACCACCGCGAGAGCTAACCCTGCGGCAAACCGCCGCATCAACGTTCGATTCATCTTCGCCAGTATACTCTTGAGCCGGGGACATTTCAAAGCTGGAGGAGGAAGCGCGAAGAGAGAGGCCCTGCCAAGCCGCAAAGACGCAAAGGGAGACAAGGGATTCCCTGCGGGTGATTTGGTCCTTAGCTTGATGCCTATGGGAGGAGGTTGGTTCTTATCCCCCCGCTTGGCGTCTTGGCGGCTTCGCGGGAGGTTTTGGTCCTGCGCGTGACGCGCGTGGGGCTATTGTGCTGCAACAGTGCTCTGACCCAGCACCCGGCGTTGGCCTTCGATGGTCTGTGGGCCTTCCGGGACTGGGAGCGCGGCGCCATTGTCTTGCCAATAGACCACCAGTTGGACCGAATAGGCGCCTGGCGGTGTGCCGGGTGGCACATCCACCCGAAGCACCTGGCTGACAAACTGATCCATTGGCCACTGGGAGGAGGCGGGCAGGAAGGGGCCATCCTGTTGCGCCACCAATGCGCCGGCGGCATCGTAGAGGCGCAGGCTTGAGCTCAGGTCAACGCCCATGCGGGCAAGGTCATCGTTGGCCTGCCACCAGGTGTTCACGTAGAGAGGGCGTCCTGGCGTGACCGTTGGCGGCAGCGTATGGGCGGCGAGCGTCAACGCGTCGCCAAACGGTGTATCATCGGGGGTTGCATTTGCGGGCAGGGCGGCAACGCCCGGCAACTGGAAGAGTTGCAGCCGGCCAAAGTCGCGCCCGGCAATGGGTTGATCGGAAAGCAGGCTGGTGTTTGCGTCCAGCCAGGTGCGAATCGCACCCGCCGGATCGGCCACAGTGTCATAGAGCCGGTAGTGCCAGATGCGCTGGTAGTGGGAGGCAAGTTCGTTCAGGGTTGCCAAGGTGGCAGCGGTGGTGATCGGGAAGAAATCCGCGTTGGGGTTATTCCACCCGAGTTGTGCATTACCGTCGATGCTGCCCGTGCGCACGACCAGCGGTGTGGCTGCGGGCATCGTTGAGTCGAGGTGCGCATAGTCAGCGAGGCGCAACATCGTTAACGGCGCTGGTGGCGCAATTGCGGCGCCCGCTTGCGGCCAGTAGACTTCCAAAATCGGGTAAATCCAGCCGGCGTTGGCCAGGATCACGTCGCCGGGGCGCCATCCCGCAGCAAGGGATGCGACCGCCGAACGGTGGTCGTCGGCGCGCAATTCGGGGTCATTCCAGAAGGTATATAGGCCTATTGCCGATGCGACCAGCAGCACGGTGGTGATGATGACGCCCCACCACCGTTGCCACGCCAGCAGCGCAGCGCACACCGCGCCCAGCATGGCGAGCAAGGGAGGGGAGTATAGGAAGAAGTACCGGACATGGTAGATGGGGGTGACGACGGCGGTGATTGCGAAGAGCGTGGCGACTGGCAGAAAGACATACACGGGTGCAATCCATGAATTGCGCGTAGTGATACTGAGTCTACCCTGCCTGCCGCGGTGCATGACGACGCCGTACATCACGAGCAAGCCTGCGCTAGCGACAGCCCACGGCCAGTTGATGCCGGCCGGTGCGCTTTGACCGACGAGCGGCGCCGCCAGCGTCTCGGCGACGCTCATCAGCACGTCGGTAAGTTGGGTCCAGGGTGTGCGCCAGGGTGGGACAGGCGGGTCGATCACCTGATGATAGAAGTTGGGGATCCAGGGCATCCACACCACGACAACCGTGAGTTGTAGACCGGCCCAGCGTGCCAGGTTGCCCCAGCGTCCGGGTGTGCGCCACAGAAGTATGGCTGCCACAAGGTTGACAGCGGCCAAAACGAGCAGGAAATAGTAAAGCGTGTAGAGTCCGGCTGCGGCTGCAAGCACATAAACGACTGCCCACCGCCACTGCCGGTGTTCGGTGTAGCGAAGCGCGGCCCAGAGCGCGAGCAAGCCGAGCGCCGCGCCCAGCGTGTACATGCGGACTTCCTGGCTGTACCAGAGTTCGAGGGGGTTGACCGCAGCGAGCCAGATGGTGAGGACGGCGGCGGTCCGACCATACCAGCGCCTGCTCAAGATGAAGATGAGCGGAAGAATGAGCATGCCAAAGAAGACGCCTGGCCAGGCGTAGAGAAACTCAAGTCCATGCGCCAGGGAGGGTTGTGTGAGCAACTGCCAGAGGTGGAGCAAGAAATAGTAGCCCGGTGGATGGATGTCGCCGGCGGTGTGCAGCCACATTGCCGGCAGGGACTTGCGCGCCAGCATGACACTGACGGGTTCATCGTACCAGAGTGACTCAGCGCCGAGATGAACCAGGCGCAGGGCGAAACCGGTGAGAATTGCCGCGAGCAATGCGACACGCTGGCGTGGAGACATCAACTTACCTTTCTGCCAGCAGCCGGTTTACGATGCTCAGGAGCCGGCCATGCTGTTCGCTGCCACTTTCGGAGAATTCGCTGACGGCAACGTAGATTTCGCGGCGTGTGCGCCGGAAGAGACCCAGCAGCAGCCGGCGCAGGGTGTCCTGGCTAGTCTCATATTCGTTCTTGTCGGTCCACTGGTCAGTCTCGGGCCAGTGAGGTGACAGCACGTATGGGTGCGTGAGTGGCTGGTAGAGTCGTTCCCACCAACCGTTGGCGCCGATATCCAGCCAGAACTGCACGTCTACGGCGCGATTACGCAGGAGAAAGGTGTAGGCTGGCGCCAAGAAGACTGCATCTTCCGGCACGCGCCAGCCTGGAACATAGAGGGCGCTGAGCGCGCCGGACTCGGCCAGGCGCAGGTACTCGCGACCGATCTCTTTTGTAGTCGGTTTCTGGAGCAACGGTTGGTCACCAGGCGAGGGACCTTGTTCGGGTAGGTATTCGGCGACATCTTCGAGCGCCCATCGAAACTTGCGGGCCGATTCGACCAGTTGGCTTGCCACCCTGGCGGCGTCGCGGTCGGCATGAAAACCGTATCCAGGCTGGCTCAGCAGTTCGCCAAACACCCTTGCAAAGAACTGATCAAGCGGTGCGTCTTCGCCGCTGGCCCGATAGCCAGCCAGCCAGCTCCGGAGCTGATCATACTCCTCGCCGGCTGCGTAGGTGATTCGCGTCCGCGCCGGGTCCGCGAGTGCAGCAAATGCGCTAAGCTCAAAGCCGCGGCGGCGCGGCTGATAGACAATGTCGGCAAGCACATTGGCGCGCAACGGGTCTAGCCGCGGGATCGAAACCGCCAGCATATGGGCGACGTCCGGCGCGGCGGGTTCCAGGCGCCAGTGTGGATGCGCCAGTTTCGCCAGGGCAAGCAATGTGCGCGCCGCCGGTTCCGCTTCCAGGGCGCGACTGGGGCGATGGGTGGCGACCTCGATGTTGTGTAGCGACAAGGCGTGTTGAAGGCTAAACCGCAGCGCATCGCTGACAAACGGCGCCATGACGACAATCTCTCCCGGCGGCGTACCCTCTTCCTGCACAAGTCGATTGATTTCGTTGGCGACCCACCGAATCATTTGTGGGTAAAAGCGGAAGTTGTCGCTTGGCGCGTAGATTCCCGGCGGCGCCGTTTCCGGCTCAGAGTCCGATTCGCCTTGAACGGTCACTGTGTCCGGTGGGGCGCCATCAGCGAGCCCACCGTCGTGGCGCGGTTTCGGCTTTGACAGGAGCCATTCCGTCTGGTGCGCAAGTTGTCTGATTGCGGCCGGCATCACCCAGGAGCGGTTGAGATGGATGCGTTCGGCGCACGCGGCGGCTAATGCGGCGACGCCGCGGATCCGCGCCAAGAAACGAGCGGTAGCCCGCGCCGTCGTCTACGATGATCAAGCCGCTGGCCAACTGCGGCAGCCATTCGAGCACAAGCCGGTGGGCGCTCGGTGTATCTTCCTCGGCGTTATCAAAGATGATATGGCGGTGTGACCGAAAGAGATGGGTCCGGCTCCATGGATGATGGAGCACCTGGCGATTGAAGACTTCGACCTGAAGACTGAAGTCAAGTAGGTTTTCGGTCAAACAGAGCGCACGAAAGGCGTGGCTCAACCTTTGCGCCGCACGCAGTGCGTTGAGCCGCGCGGCACGTTGCTCGCTGAAGGGCGCCGCCAGTTCCAATCGCCGATAGACCGTATCGATATCCATGCGCAGCAGTGCCGCTTTATTCAGGTTGTCGAGCACCTGGGAGACTACGCGGTTTCGTTCCAGGCGTAATGCGTCGAACGCCCCTTCATCGATGGCCTGGTCCACGAGGCGCGCCATGTGATATTGGCTTGTTTCGAGGGTGAGAAAATTGGGCTCGCGGCTCGGTTCGTTAAAGCCGGCATCGCCGGCGATGAGTGGCCAGTAGCGTTCCACGGCCTGTTGGGCCAGGCTGGCGAAGGTCGTCATGACCACCGGTGGCCCTGCAGTGGGCAGTTCGCCACCCAACAGCGCTTGACGGTATGGCTCGGCGAGGGTCCGCTGCGGTGTCAGGACCAGGATATCGTCCCCACGGACGCGCTCGCGTCGCAGCAGCCAGTTGATCCGTGCCAGGGCCAGGGTGGTCTTGCCCGCGCCAAATGGCCCGTGCAGCAAGACTTTGGTGGTGGACTCGACGAACGGTAGAATTGCATCCATCATGATTTATACATTCTAGGGGACGCATCAAGGGAATACAAACCATGCAAACGTATAAGATCCCACTTGTGCCGGGGCCGGTATCGATACCTGAGCGCGTGCGCCAGGTTCTTGCCCGGGATTATGGCAGCGCGGACCTGGAGGAGGACTTTTTTGATCTCTACGCCGCTTGTGAGCAGGGACTGCAGCAGCTTTTGGCCACTGAAAACCAGGTCACGATTCAGACAGGTGAAGGCATGCTGGCGTTGTGGGGAGCGCTCAAGAGCGTCATTCAGCCTGGAGATCGTGTGTTGGCGGTGGCTTCGGGCATCTTTGGCTACGGCATTGGGGAAATGGCCCAACAGATTGGTGCGGCAGTAGAATTTGTCGGCTTTGACTATGACCAGGCGTTTGATCCTGACCGCGTCCGGGCGGCCGCACAGCGTCTGCGCCCCAAATTGATCACGACCGTGCACTGTGAGACACCCAGCGGTGTACTCAACCCCCTGCCGGAGGTTGGTGCGATCAGCCGCGAGGTTGATGCACTTTACTATGTAGATTTTGTGGCATCGGCGGGCGGCGCACCCGTAGAAGTGGACCATGCCCAGATCGATCTTGGGCTGCTTGGCAGCCAGAAGGTGCTCAGCCTGCCACCGGACCTGTCCATGATTTCCGTGAGCGAACGTGCCTGGCAAGTGATCGGAACGGTGAACTACGCCGGCTACGATGCGCTGCAGCCCTGGCGCACGGCATGGCACAATCGGTATCTACCGTACACTCACAACTGGCATGCATTGGCTGGGCTGGAAGTCGCACTGCAATTGCTATTCGATGAAGGGCTTGAGGCCGCCTATGTGCGCCATGCCACCGTCGCGGCCGATTGCCGGCGCCAATTGCATGAGGCCGGGATCAAGATCTATCCACGTTCCGAAGCCATTTCGTCGCCGACCGTGACGGCTGCGTATGTGCCAGACGGTTGGAGTTGGCCGGCGCTTGATGCAGCGCTGCGACGGCATGGTATGGTGGTTGGCGGCAGTTACGGTCCACTGGCAGGCAAGGTATTCCGTATCGGTCACATGGGCAGCCAGGCGACCATGGAATTGGTGGGGCGCGGATGGCTGTGCTCGCAGAAGTGCTGCATGAGGGGGCGCCGCACTGACGTTAGGGCCAGAATGTGGGCGCAACGCTGCGCCGGTGAATTCGTTGTTGACGTGGCGGCACGCAGGAACCCCCTGCGTGCCGCCACGTTTCCCAGATTTTGCATGACCCTCCAAACCTCCTCGCCATTCACACGGCAAGCGTCGTAGTAAGCCGCGTTTTCCTTCGGGCATTTGACCGATGGTGGCGGTCCTTCCATCAACTAAAATGAATGGTGGAGCATTGTTAAGTTTACCGTAAGGTAATGTGTTTTTTGTGATAAATGGCTAAAGAGGTGGGGTTGTCTGCGTTTCCAAGGCCCTGAGGAGGCGACCGATGCGCAATACGTTCTCGTTTTCGCACTTGCGCAGCCCGACAAAATCGCCGGGGTGTGCGTTGATCTTCGCCGTGGTATTGTTCTTTTGTCTTTCCGCACCTGCATTTGCCGAGGGTGCAGATCCTGCAACGCCGCCCGATCCATTGACGGCCGCGCAGCGAGTCTTCATGCCAATGGTTGGGCAGGATGCGACGGTGGCGCCGGTATCGAGCAACGATGCCGACATGCAGTATATCGATGGTCTATGGAGTTTTCCGCGCAACGACATTGGCGATTATCCGGTTACCTGTGAATATCTCAACAATACGCCGGAAGTCGTCACCGATGAGAACCAGGTCCGGTATGGACATCCGATCGATGTCGAAGATCCAGACGATTGCGGCGCGCCGGATGCCCGCAGCGGGTTTGGGATTTCTCGGCGTCAGCAGCGGTTCGCATCTCCCCGGCGAAACGTTTCTGCTTGGCCAGTTTACGCATTACAACGAACGCATCGCGCCTTCTGTCGTCCCGATGGACTTTGTCGATCTCGCCGTCAGGATGCGCTTCATGGGCGCCCCCAGTGACACGGTCTTTGATTTGACGATGCGGCTTGAGGAGACGCCAAACAATCAGTCGGTCTGCCCCTACGGCGCAACGAACAATAATGAGTGCGACGATCGGGTCGACTTCACCAACAACACGCCGCAGACGGTGGTGAATATCGATGGCGTTGATTATGCACTTGAAATGGTTGGGTTTGTACCGGGCACCATTGGTCAATGCCAACCTTCGGATCAGGTGCAGGACTTTTTTATCACTGCAGAACGCACGCGCAACGATGCGTGTGTCTATGCGCGGTTCATCGAACCGGCGCCCTCCATTACCATTGAGAAGACCCCTGATCTGCAGCAAATTGCGCCCGGTGGGGACATTGAATTTTCGATCAAGGTTCACAACACGGGGAACGTCGGACTGGCAGAGGTTAACGTCGACGATCCAATGGCGCCGGAATGCAGCCTGGCCATCGGCGACCTGAAGGCCGGCGTTGAAATGAGCTACACCTGCACCGTCTACGGCGCTTATGAGGCTTATGAAAATGTGGCTACGGTCACCGGTCTCTTTGCCGGGCAGACCTACCAGGCCTCGGACAATGCCATCGTTGAAATGCTGGCAATCGACTTGCCAACGGTGCGCGCCCTCAAATATCACGACGGAAACGGCAACGGTGTGCAAGACCTCGATGAACCGGGACTCCCGGGCTGGGAGATTTGTCTGGCAGATGGGGCAGGAACGGAATCCTGCAAGATTACCGACGACAACGGCTATGTAGAGCTCGCCGCCCCTGACAGTGGCGATTATCAGATTTGCGAGACCTTGCAGCCAGGGTGGGAAAACACGGACCCCAGTGATGGCTCGCTCTGCAAGCCCGTTACATTGGTGCGCGGATCGAATGACATTGAATTGCCGGTGACCGTCGCCGACGTTTACCGCATTATTTATGAAGATCGCAGTCCCGACAATATGTACTGGACCTATCGCGCCGGCCAGTATATTGGCGCCGAACCCATGACACAGTGGGTGTTGGCGCTGGGTCCCTGCCTGGACGCCAGCCAAATCGACGCCACCTGGACGACGCCAGGCTGGACCCTGGTAGACGGCACGGAAGCGGGTGGCCCAGGGCTGCGGGGTATCCGTTGGGAGACGCCTGGCGGGGTGGCGCTTGAGGGCGATGTGTTCTTCCTGGCGCTGAAAACTGGTTTTCCCACCGGGGCAACCACTGCCGGGGTCGTCAGCGCCAGCGGCGGTGCAACCACGGCAGAAATCGCCGGCCCTGTCTGTACGTCACCGGTGGCCATTGGCAACAAGGAATCCGCAGCCGTGACCACGGGTCTCGAAGTGCGTGTGGCGGTAGCCCCCACCACTGATTCCGGACGGTTTGATCTGCAAGTCGATGGCGTCACACTGGCGGATGACGTCGCACACGGTGGGACGACAGGGCTGCAATTGATCGCAGCCGGCACCCACAACATCGCACAGCTTGCCGGTGCCGACACTGCTCTGGATGACTATGTCACGGACGTGAGTTGCCAGGTGATTGGCGGGGGCACATGGAAGCCGGACGCCAGTGGCAATGTCCTGATTCAGAGTGGTGAAACAGTAGTCTGCACCTATAGCAACATCCGCAAGGGTGAGGTTGTGATTGCCAAGACCATCACCGGTGGCGGCGCCGCTGAGGCGCAGTTCACCGGTTCGTTTGGTCAGTTTTCGGTTGCGGGTGGCAGCGAGAAACACTTCGAGCGTCTGGCGCCAGGCTCGTACAATGTATTTGAGACGCTCCAGCCAACCTGGTGGTTGGCCGCACTGACGTGCAGCGATCCTGATAATGGCACGGCAACCGACATGGCAAGTGCTGCGGTTGCCATCGATCTGGATCCGGGTGAAGTGGTCCGCTGCACTTTTGAGAACTCGCGCGAGAGTGGTGTCATCACGATTGTCAAGCAGGTCACTGCGCCTGCCGATAGCGACTGGCTCTTCAACGGCGGTGCGCTGGGTGACTTTTCGTTGCCGGCAGCAGGTGGGCAGCGCAGTTTCACTGAGGTTCCCCCCGGCGTCTATACCATTGCCGAAGCGCCACGCGCCAATTGGTATGTGAATAGTCTCGTCTGCACCGATCCTGACGGGGAGACGGCGGTGTTTGGCCCGACTGGCTTCGCAACCGTGGATGTCGACACCGGCGAAGAAATCACCTGCACTTTTGTAAATAGTCCTGGCACGCCAGATATTACCCTCGACAAGTCGGTGAAGCAGCCGATCCAGTATGTAGGTGATGTTGCCGAATTCACATTCGTAGTGGGCGCCAAGACTCCGGTGCCGCTCAATAATGTGATTGTCGAAGACTTGATGTGCACGGTGGCGCCTGTCCTGAATGGGCGCATCAACGTCGGTGATGCCAACACCAATGGCTGGCTGGACATGGGCGAGCAGTGGCAATATACGTGTAGCGCTCCGCTTATCGAAGATACAGTCAACTCTGGCGACTGCCACCGGTACAACCCCGTGGGGCAGCTTGGTGTTTGCCACGGACACCGCACAGGTGGACGTGATCGCACCGGAACTGGTGGTCAGCAAGGAGGCCAGCCAGGCAACCGTGTATGCCGGCCAAACGGTGACGTACACAATCGCGGCCACGAACAACGGGGACTCACCGCTTGCCAACGTTGTGGTGGAGGAATCCATTCCTGAGTGCACCCTGACCCCCATCAGCCTCGGTGACGGTGACGCCATCCTTGGCCCGGGCGAGCGCTGGACGTATTCGTGTTCGCTCACCGTCAGTGCTGATGTTGCCAACACTGCGAACGCCAGTGGCGTTGACTTGAAGGGCAAGACCTGGACCGATACGGCCACCGAGACCGTGCAGGTCGTCCGGCCACACATTCGCATTCGCAAATCCGTGGATAAGCCGTACATCTATCCGGGCGAGACCGCCAACTTCACGATGATTGTGAAGAATATCGGCAATGATCCATTGCGCAATGTTGTGGTCACGGATTCGATGCCGCAATGCAAGTTGTCTGCGCCCGTAGGTGACAATGGCGACGGCATCTTGTCACCGGACGAGGAGTGGACTTACTCGTGCGCCGTGGTCTTCTAAGAATGAAGCGCCACCGGAAATCGGGGCACAATGCATAGAACCGGACGTCTGTGGTGATGCGGTCAACACCGCAACTGTGATCGCTAAGGACAGCCAGGGTGGCACCTGGACGGATCAGGATAGCGTCGCTGTTGATCTGATCCGGCCCCAAATTGGTGTGACGGAAACCGCGGACAAGCCGCAATTCGAGCCTGGCGAGACCGTCACGTTCTTTGCCGAAGTGACCAATACGGGCGACACGCCCCTGTGGGACGTTACGCTGACGCCGGATCTTGCCGGCTGCCAGATGGTATTGGAAGAGACGTTGGAACCGGGTCAGGCACTCCAACCGGGAGAAGCCTGGCACTATAGCTGCGCGGTGCCGCTAACCGAAGACGCGACAAACACCGTGCTGGCGCAAGGTCAGGACATTCGCGATCGGACCGTTCAGGCGACGGCCAGCACCACCGTGGTGAAGGTGGCGCGGCCAAACATCGAGTTGCGTAAGACTGTGGACAAGCCGATTGTCTATCCGGGCGAGACCGCGAACTTCAAGGTCGTGGTCAAGAATACGGGTACGGTTGTTCTGCGGCATGTCCGGGTTTGGGATTCGTTGGAACAGTGCAAGCTTTCGGGGCCTAAGGGCGATAACGGCGACGGCAAGCTGTCACCAAACGAAGAGTGGACGTATACCTGCGCCGTGGTCTTCTGCAAGAAGGATGCACCACCCGAAGTGGCTGCGCAATGCACTTCGCCTGACCTCTGCAAGGACGTGGTGAATACGGCGACTGTCGTTGCCAGGACGCCTGATGGTCGCACCGTGAGCGATCAGGATAGCGTCGCCGTCGATCTGATCCGGCCCAAACTGGGTGTAACTGAGACAGTGGACAAACCGAGGTTTGAAGCGGGTGAGACGGTAACCTTCAAGGCCGACGTGAAGAACACCGGCGACACCGCATTGTGGGATGTAACGCTCACGCCTGACCTTGCCGGTTGCACGATGATCCCTGAGCAGGCTATTCAACCCGGTCAGGCGCTCCAACCCGGCGATACTTGGCGCTACACCTGCGGCGTTGTCTTGACCGAGAGCGCGACCAACAACGTCGTGGCGCGCGGTCATGATGAGCGAGGTCGGTGGGTGAGTGCGACAGCGAGTGCCTCGGCGGTGAAGATCGAACGACCTGCTATTGATCTGACGAAGACGGTGGACAAGCCGGTCATCTATCCGGGTGAGACGGCGAATTTCAAGATCGTGGTGAAGAATACAGGTACGGTGGTTCTGCGGCAGGTACAGGTGTGGGATTCGTTGGAACAGTGCAAGCTGTCGGCGCCCAAGGGCGACAACGGCGACGGCAAGCTGTCGCCGAACGAGGAATGGACGTACACCTGTGCGGTGGTCTTCTGCAAGAATGAGGCGCCACCCGAGGTGGCGGCACAGTGCACCGCGCCAGACCTCTGCCGCGACGTGGTGAACACCGCCAAGGTGACGGCGAAGGACTCTCAGGGCCAGGTAGTGAGCGATCAAGACAGAGTGGCGGTGGATCTGGTGCGCCTGAAGATTGGCGTGACCGAAACGGTCGATAAGCCACAGTTCACGCCGGGCGAGATGGTAACCTTCAAGGCCGACGTGAAGAACACCGGCGAATTGCCGCTGTGGGACGTGACGCTCACGCCCGACCTTGCCGGCTGCACGATGATGCTCCAGAATGCCATCACGCCCGGTCAGGCGCTCCAGCCCGGCGAGACGTGGAGCTACACCTGTGGCGTCGTCTTGAATGAGAGCGCAACGAACAATGTTGTAGCGCGCGGCCATGATGAGCGCGGCCGGTGGGTAAGTGCGACGGCGAGTGCATCGGCAGTGAAGATTGTACGGCCCGCCATCGACCTGACGAAGACGGTGGACAAGCCGGTTATCTATCCGGGTGAGACGGCAAACTTCAAGATCGTGGTGAAGAATACGGGCGGGGTCACCCTCCGGTATGTCACGGTTACGGACTCGCTGCCGCAGTGCAAACTGTCGGCGCCCAAGGGCGACAACGGCGACGGCAAGCTGTCGCCGAACGAGGAATGGACGTACACCTGTGCGGTGGTCTTCTGCAAGGATGAGGCGCCACCCGAGGTGGCGGCACAATGCACTGAGCCGGACCTCTGCGCCGACGTCGTGAACACCGCCCGAGTGACGGCGAAGGACTGGCAGGGTCAGACCGTAAGCGATCAGGACAGTGTGGCGGTGGACCTGGTGCGCCTGAAGATTGGCGTGACCGAGACGGTCGATAAGCCACAGTTCACGCCGGGCGAGACGGTAACCTTCAAGGCCGACGTGAAGAACACCGGCGAATTGCCATTGTGGGATGTGACCCTCACACCCGACCTTGCCGGCTGCACGATGTTGCTCCAGAATGCCATCACACCCGGTCAGGCGCTCCAGCCCGGTGAGACGTGGAGCTACACCTGTGGCGTCGTCTTGAGTGAGAGCGCGACCAACAATGTCGTGGCGCGGGGTCATGATGAGCGAGGCCGGTGGGTGAGTGCGACGGCCAGCGCATCAGCAGTGAAGATTGTACGACCCGCCATCGACCTGACGAAGACGGTGGACAAGCCGGTCATCTATCCGGGCGAGACGGCGAACTTCAAGATCGTGGTGAAGAATACGGGCGGGGTCACCCTCCGGTATGTCACGGTTACGGACTCGCTGCCGCAGTGCAAACTGTCGGCGCCCACGGGCGACAACGGCGACGGCAAGCTGTCGCCGAACGAGGAATGGACGTACACCTGTGCGGTGGTCTTCTGCAAGAACGAGGCGCCACCGGAGGTGGCGGCACAGTGCACTGAGCCGGACCTCTGCGCCGACGTCGTGAACACCGCCCGAGTGACGGCGAAGGACTCGCAGGGTCAGATTGTGAGCGATCAGGACAGTGTGGCGGTGGACCTGGTGCGGCCGAAGATTGGCGTGACCGAGACGGTCGATAAGGCGCAGTTCACGCCGGGTGAGACCGTGACCTTCAAGGCCGACGTGAAGAACACGGGCGACACAGCGCTATGGGATGTGTCGCTCACCCCCGACCTTGCCGGCTGCACGATGATGCTTCAGAATGCCATCACACCCGGTCAGGCGCTCGATCCTGGTGAGACGTGGAGCTATACCTGTGGCGTCGTTTTGACCGAGAACGCGACCAACAATGTCGTGGCAAAGGGACGCGACGCACGCAATCGTGAAGTCTCGGCAACTGCTTCCGCTTCCTCAACCAAGATCGTCACATCGAAGATCTTGATCGACAAGAGCGTAGACAAACCGATCATCTACCCTGGCGAATCGGTGAAATTTACCATCCTGGTGAAGAACACCGGAACCGATGTGCTAAGCTACGTAAATGTGACCGACTCGATGCCGCAGTGCACGCTGTCGGCGCGGGTGGGCGACAATGGTGACGGCAAGCTATCGCCAAATGAGCAGTGGACGTATACCTGTTCAGTGGTCTTCTGTAAGTGGGAGGCGCCTCCTGCGCTTGGGGTGCTCTGCACAGCGCCGGACGTTTGCGCCGATACGGTGAATTCTGCTACCGTCACGGCAAAAGACAGCCAGGGCAAGGTCTGGAGCGCGACTGACAGCGTGGCGGTCGATTTGATTCGGCCCAAGATCGGTGTGGCGGGAAGTGTTGATAAGCCGCACTTTGCCCCCGGCGATACACTGACCTTTAGCGCCGTCGTTACAAACACCGGCGATGCGCCGCTGTGGAATGTTGTGGCGCTGTCTGATCTGGCCGGCTGTACAATGGCGCTGCAGGAGGCAGAGTTGGCGGATCAGGCGCTACAGCCCGGCGGGGTTCTGCACTTCGATTGTGAGGTCAGTCTGACGCAATCGGTCACGAATAAAGTGGTGGCCAAAGGCTTCGACGCGCGGAATCGTGCCTGGAGCAAGGTGGTCGATATTGCCGTGGTGGCAGACGGCGTGGCAGGGCAAGTCGCCACTGATTTGTTGAGCTTCGCGAACCATGTGTTCATGCCGGTCACGCAGCGGTAGCACATGCGGGGCTGGCGAGGCGATTGAAAGTACGGATCGAGAAGATCTCGCCTCATATTGAAAAGTCGAGGGGGGAGGCGTGTAATCGGTAAGGTTGCACGCCTCCCCCCTCGACTTATATGTTTGTAATACATATTTTATGATCAGTAGATCGTCGGAGTTGTAGAGATCATGACCTAAGACAAAGGGCGCACCGGTCAGCCAACATGACGCCAGTTCATGCCTTCAAGATGGGCGTCAGTGTTGACCCTGCGCAGACCATTTGACCGTTGAGACCGGTGTGGCGCTGCGTTACTATGTGACTAGCGCAGATGACTTCCCCCTCACTTGATCGCTTAAATCAGCTGAATCAACAGTATGCCAGCCCGTACGGTGGCGTTGCGTAAAGGAGGGGGCGTCATGGAGGAATCAACCGGGTATTCAGACCTATTTTATGTGATGTTGATCATGGGACTGATCGGGTTGGTCGGCTTTGTGCTGTTAGCAGCAGGAGCCGGTGTATAAAAAAGGTCGGAAATCCAGGGCGATCGGGCTTGTTTCGAAGTACCTCGTTCGCCATCTATAGGCCAGGGCGGCGCGTGCAACTGTACGCGCCGCCCTTTTGTTTTGGTTTGCCTGTACGGCGAATCGTAGAATACACGCATCGCCCGATTTAGATCACAACTCATCATCAAGGTGAACGCAAGCCGCCTGTGCTCAAACCGTTCAGGACAAAGATCAGGATCGTAGGTGCAATATGCCGGAATGGTCTCCGCTCGATGTGGTTCCGCAACCGCTGCGCGATGTCGTGGCCGCGCTTGTGGAAGCCCTGCATGAAATTGACGGTGTAGTCGCGGTTGTTCTGGGTGGCTCCTATGCACGCGGCAAGGCAACGCCGACTTCGGATGTCGACCTGGGCTTATATTATGAACCTGATGCGCCGTTTAGGGTTGAGCAGGTCCGAGCAGTGGCCAGTGAGCTGGCGGAAACGCCACCGACCGTCACCGACTTCTATGGGTGGGGCGCCTGGGTCAATGGCGGCGGCTGGGTCCATACGTCTGCTGGGAAAATCGATCTGCTCTATCGCAATCTTCGGCAGGTGACCGATACGATCAACCGGGCCCACGCGGGTGTGCAACTTCATGATTACGATCAGCAGCCTGCGCATGGCTTCTACAGCACAATCTACCTTGCCGAAACTCAGGATTGTGTGCCGATATTTGACCCACTGGAGAGAATCTCGGCATTGAAAGCTGCGGTGAGCAGCTATCCGCCCAGACTCAAAGCAACGATCATTGGTGACTCGCTTTGGAGCGCGGAATTCACGCTGCTCCACGCCGAATCCTGGGCGAAAAAAGGTGATATCTACGGCGTGGCCGGCTGTTTGACGCGTGCGGCCGCAAACCTGACACAGGCACTGTATGCGGCGAACGAAACCTATTTTACCGGAGACAAGGGCGTCGTGTCCGCCATCAGCCAGTTTGCGCTGGCGCCCGATCACTATGGCTCAGATCTGCAAGCCGTGCTCGCCTGTTTAGGGAATCGACCTGACGAGTTGCAGGAGAGCGTTCACCGGATGTGGAGCATCTGGCAGCATGTCATTCATGCCTGTGGGGATGAGTATCAGGCGCGAGTTTACACGGTGAGGCATGGAGGGGGGGGGGGGGGGGCCGTGGCAATGGTCGAAGTCCTGATAATCAGGCTCGCTGGGAGTGTGATTTCCTGCGTGTGGCTTGTCGCGGGGGACGCGATTCGTGCCAGTAGGATCTCGGTGGCGGTTTTGCCGAGGAGGTAGGCAGGTTGCGCGACAACAGTCAAGAATGGCGCCGTGGCAAAGGTGTCGGGTAGATCGTCGAAAACGACAATCGAGACATCCTCTGGCGTCCGCAACCCCATTCGGCGAAAGGCGCGTAGTGCGCCAATGGCAATGAAGTTGTTCGCGGCAAAGATGGCCGTGGGTTGCGGCGTAAGCGTCAGTACTTCCATTGCCATTGCGTAGCCACTCTCCACCGTGAAGGCACCATAGCGAACCAACGCGTCATCGAATTGTAGCCGGTGCTGGACATACGCCGCCTTGAAGCCGGCGACGCGCTCGTGCGAGACGGATAGTTCACTGGGACCGGTCAAAACCGCAATGCAACGGTGCCCCAGGTCAAGCAGATGATCCGCCAACGCCTGTGCGCCGGCCTCAGAGCCGCCACGCACCACATCGACGGGGCCGCCATCGACGCGGCGATCCAGCACTACGACCTGGACACCTTGCGTGCGTAGCGCCGACACCGCCGCGCCGTCGCTGGTGGCTGGCACCAGGAGTACGCCATCCACGCGACGGCGGAGCAGCATTGAGATGTATTGGTCTTGCTTGGCCGGGTTCTCGTCCGTGTTACAAAAGATGACATTAAACCCGTGGGCATTGGCCTCGTCTTCGACGCCGCGTGCCACGGTAGTCCAGAAGGGGTTCGTGATGTCGGTGAGCACGAGCGCCAGGGTCTGTGTGCGGTTTGAGCGCAGGCTGTGGGCGAGCATGTTCGGCACATAGTTGAGTTCAGCCGCGGCTGTCTCGACGCGGAGTTGGGTCTCCGGGCTGACGTAGCCGGACTTATTCAACACGCGTGACACCGTGATTGGCGCCACGCCGGCTAACTTTGCGACATCGCGAATGGTTGCCATCGTCCTGTTATCTACTGGGCGATCTCGCCGTCCTCATCCCAGAGGTCTTGCCAGTTCTGGTTTTCGCGCCACAGGAAAACCTGTCCTTTGATCAAGCGACAATTGCGGTCGATGGCGGCAATGGCTGCCATCTCGCTCTCCGTCAGTGGATCCTCGACGACTGCCCGCAGGTTTGCAAGATAGTTCTTGCGTTTTGCTGACATCGGGATGGGCGTCTGCCCGCGCTGCACTGCCCACTTGAGACAAACAAGTGCCGGGTGAGTGCCGTGCCGATCTGCGATTCCCATGATGACGGGGTCTTCGATATCGGTTGTATCCTCAGGGGTCCGATCCCGTTCGGGGCGATTCGGCGAGCCGAGCGGCGAGTAGCCGATTGGCTCAATGCCCTGGGAGCGGACATAATCGAAAAGGGCCGGCTGCTGAAAGTGCGGGTGTAGCTCCATCTCATTGACAGCCGGTTTGATCCGGGCATCGCGCAACAGCAGCTTGAGCTTTGCGATCGTCATGTTAGAGACACCGATATGGCGCACCAGTCCAGCATCGACCAGTTTTTCCAACTGCCGCCATGTCTTCATGTAGTGATCGTGGAGATAGGGCTGTGCATTGTGGGCGCGGGCGGTCACGTCGACGCCAGGATCGTGGTGGTTTGGAAACGGCCAATGCACCAGATAGAGATCGAGATATTCAAGCCGAAGATCGGTCAGGGACTTCTGAAAGGCGGGAATCACGTCTTCCTCTGCGTGCTTGTTATTCCACAGCTTGGAGGTGATCCACAACTCTTCCCGCCGCAGACCGCCCGCGAGAACCTGCTGGAGCGCTGCGCCGATCAGGTGTTCGTTGCCGTAGACGGCGGCGCAATCCAGGTGCCGGTAGCCGACCCCGATCGCGCCGACCACCGCGGCAGCGACTTGTTCGCCGGAGACGTGGTCTGACCCGAATGTGCCCAACCCGATCGCCGGCATTCTGGCGCCCGTGTACAGTACGCGCTGCGGTACTGTGGCGGGATCGACACCGTCGGTGGCAATGGTGAATGGCGCAGTAGAGTGCATCGTCATGGTTGTGTCGCCTATTCCATGACGATGACGACTTTACCGCTTTGCCCGGCGTCGGCGACCTTGTAGGCTTCGTCCGCCTGGTCCAGGGTGAAGCGGTGGGAAACAATGATTTCGGGCTTGAGGTTCCATTCGACGAGTTTTTCCACCAGGTCTTCCATGTGACCAAGACTGGTGACCCAGGAGCCGTAAATGGTGATCTGATTGTGGATGATGGTTTGGCTGACGTCGAAGTCAACCGTACTGCCTTCGCCCACCATTGCGGAACGACCCCACCGGCGGGTGCCCTGGAGGGCGAGGAGGCGTCCCTGTGGCGAGCCTGAACAATCGATGGAGACCTCACAGCCAAAGCCGCCGGTGAGCGACTTGACTTCTGTCAAAGCCGCCGGGAGGTCGGCGCGCACTGCGTAGTCAATCGAGCCGCATTGCAGTGCGAAGTCGAGACGCGCCTGCGACACGTCGGCGCCGATGACCTTTGGGGCGCCCATTTTCTTGGCGACGAGACCGGCTGCCATGCCGACTGGACCCATACCTGTAATCAGCACATTGTCTTCACCCGACACGCGCACGCGGTTCAGCGCCTCGTAAACAGTGCCAAAGCCGCAGGCAACGAGGGCGCCATCCACATAACTCATCGAGTCAGGGAGGGCGACGCAGGTGTTTTCTTCTGCGAGGAGGTAATCGGCATGACCGCCATCGCGCTGCCAACCGTATGCTGCACGATAATCGGAGGTGCAGGAGATCATATACCCTTCGCGACAGTCATTGCAGACGCCGCAGCCGCTGATGTGATATAGGATCACGCGGTCGCCATCCTTGAAGCGTTTGCAACCGGGGCCTACTTTGACGATTTGGCCGCAGGGTTCGTGGCCGGAGATCACGCCCTGATAGCCTTCAGGGCCATGCCCCAGGTGTTCGCGATAAATGGCGCGAATATCGCTGCCACAGATTGAAGACGCCTTCATTTTTACGAGCACCTGCCCGTGACCGGGTTCGGGCACGTCAAACTCACGGATTTCGACTTTACGCCCTCCGGGGAGGAGTACACCTTTCATCTTCATGATCGTTTCCCTCGTTATAGTGAATGGATGGATGGATGGCATCTGACGAGTTGAACCCAACGCGTAGTGATTCGAGTTCGGCTTTAACAATGGCTTGACGTATCGAGAAAATCAGTGTAATATCAGCATGTGGTACGCGTACCATATGCATGGTAGCACGACTGCGTTGCGTTGTCCAGCATCAAAACCATCTGATTGAGGCAATTGCATCTGTGTCGTAAGCCGCCCTTGGCTCCGCGACCTGCGTGTGGAAAGTTGGTAAAATTGGCTATTGACACGCGCCTTGTAATCGATTACAATCTTCTGTAATCGATTACAGAAAACTCACTTTTATGTTGTCGTTGTGAGATCTGCAAGCCGGTTGTCGTTGCTCCCAAGCTCTGTGAACAAGCTACATTTCTTTATAATGGGTCGTTGTCAACGTGACGGGGTGTGCATTTTGACGCATTTGCAGGGCGCTGCATTTCAGGCGCTTGTTAGCCATGACGCCTGACTTTGACACGGCGTTCGGTAGCGGTATAATTTTTGCAGCCCTTTTGTTTGCATTATGACGTGAGCAGTGCAGTTTGAAGCGAGCTTTTTGAACTGTGCTCCCCAACTAACTCTGGTAGTCGGCTCCACCCGGAGCTTTATGTTTCAATTCATGTGACTAAGGAGACTCAATATGACGATCAAGAAGCTGATGGTAGTTCTTGGCGCGCTGTTGGTCGTAGCTGCCATGGTGTCCGGCTGCGCCGCGACGCCTGCGGCTGCACCGGCGCCCGCCGCTGCGACCACCGAAGCTGCTGCACCGGCTGACGCCGCTGCGGAGACCGAGGCGCCCGCCGCCGATGCGGCGGCCAAGCCCTACATCCCCGTGATTTCCAAGGGCTTCCAGCACCAGTTCTGGCAAGCTGTGAAGATGGGCGCCGAGCAGGCGGCCACCGAACTGAACGTGGATATCACGTTCGAAGGCCCGCCGAGCGAATCCGATGTCGACAAGCAGATCGAAATGCTGTCGGCGGCGCTGGCCAAGAATCCGGCGGCGATCTGTCTCGCTGCGCTGGATGCCAAGGCCGTGATTCCGCAGTTGGAAGAAGCCAAGTCCCGCGGTATTCCGATCATTGGTTTTGACTCGGGCGTCGACAGCGACATCCCAGTTTCCACTGCAACGACGGACAACATTGCCGCTGCAGGCGCGGCTGCTGACAAGATGGCCGAGTTGATTGGTGGCGAAGGCAAGGTAGCTGTGATCGTGCACGACCAGACCAGCCGCACGGGCATCGACCGCCGCGATGGTTTCGTCAATCAGATTGAGGCGCAATACCCGAACATCGAAATCGTGAACATCGATTACGGCGCCGGCGACCAACTGAAGTCCACCGACCTGGCGAAGGCCGTCCTGCAGGCCAATCCTGACCTGAAGGGTTACTTCGGCGCCAACGAAGGTTCTATCATCGGCGTGCTGAACGCTGTGAAGGAACTGGGGCTTGAAGGCAAGATCGTGGTCATCGGCTACGACGCCGGCAAGCAGCAGAAAGATGCCATCCGCAGTGGCGTTGAAGCGGGCGCGATCAGCCAGGACCCGGTCGGCATCGGCTACAAGTGCGTCGATGCTGCTGTGAAGGCGATCCGGGCGAAGAACTGCCCAAGGTCATCGACACCGGCTTCGTCTGGTACGACAGCACGAACATCGACGATCCGGCAATTCAGCCGCTGCTGTACGATTGATCGAGCGTTTGGCCTGATGTAGGAACTACGCATTGTCAAGGTCACGCTCCCACGTGACCTTGACAATCGCCCACTCGAATTGACAAAGGACCAGAAATAAAATGGGTGATGTAGTGGTCCTGATGGAAGGCATTGACAAGTCCTTCCCGGGCGTTCATGCGCTCGAAGATGCACGCTTTGAATTACGTGCTGGCGAAGTCCACGCCCTGGTGGGCGAAAACGGCGCCGGCAAATCAACGATGATGAAAATTCTCTCGGGGATCTATGCCAAGGATGCCGGGAGCATCAGGTACGACGGTGCGGAAGTTAACATTCCGAACCCGCGCGCGGCGCAACATCTGGGCATCAGCATGATTCATCAGGAACTGAACCTGATGCCGCATCTAACGCTTGCTCAGAATGTATTTATTGGGCGAGAACCGCGCGAGCGCCTGCGTTTCATGCTCGACGAAAAAGAGATCAACGCCGATACGCAATCGCTCTTTGACTCGATGCACTTGAAATTGAACCCGAAGGTGAAGGCCGCTGACCTCACCGTGGCGAAGCAGCAGATGGTGGAGATCGCCAAGGCGCTTTCGTTCAATTCGAAGGTGCTGATCATGGATGAACCCACGGCGGCGCTGACAGAAACCGAAATTGAGGAGTTGTTCCGGATCATCCGGCAACTACGTGAAAAAGGGGTGGGGATTGTCTATATCTCGCATCGCCTCGAAGAATTAAAACAGATTTCAGACCGGATCACGGTCATGCGTGACGGGCACTATGTTGATACGGTCGATGCCGCTACGATTGAGATCGATCGCATCATTAGCATGATGGTCGGTCGCACGATCTTCGAGTCTACGCCAGAACTGCCAGAGAAGCCGCCGGTTGAAGTTGTGCTTGAAGCGCGCGGCTTGAACCGCGGTGCTGCGATTAGGGACGTGAGTTTCAACCTCAAAAAGGGAGAGATTCTTGGTTTTGCGGGTCTCATGGGGGCGGGCCGGACGGAAGTGGCTCGCGCGATCTTTGGTGCGGATCCGATCGATTCGGGGGAAGTGCTGATTCACGGCAAGCCGGTGCATATCAAGAGTCCAAACGACGCGGTCAACAACGGCATCGGTTATCTCTCTGAGGATCGCAAGCGCTACGGCTTGGCGCTTGGTATGGATGTTGAGTCCAATGTGGTGCTTGCGTCTTTTAAGAAGTTCCTGGGTGCGATTGGCATTGTCAACAAGTCGAAGACGCATGACACTGCCGAACACTACGTGCAGGCGCTTTCCATCCGCACTCCCAGTGTGCAACAGCGCGTCAAGAATCTTTCCGGCGGCAACCAGCAGAAAGTCGTGATCGGCAAGTGGCTCACGGCCGATACGGAGATTCTGATCTTTGATGAACCCACGCGCGGCATCGATGTCGGGGCCAAGAGCGAAATCTACCGGCTGCTGAACGATCTTGCGCAAGAAGGCAAGTCAATCATCATGATCTCTTCTGAACTGCCCGAGGTCCTGCGTATGAGCCATCGCATTGTTGTCATGTGCGAAGGCCGGATCACGGGCGAGTTGTTGGCTGGAGAAGCCACACAAGAGAGCATCATGAAACTCGCAACCCAACGCAGCGGTATCGTCGCGGACATTCCCGCTGCCGGCAACGGTCAAAACGGTGGTACGAGCAAGGCTGTGGAAGGAAAGCAGGTGTAACTATGGCAGTGATGGACACGACAAGCGCGAGCACCGGCAAAGCCGTGCGTAGCTCTGGCGCAATGCAGAAACTGCTCGCATTTGGCGGGTTGATTGTACTCTTTATCATCTTCTCATTACTATCGCCTGCGTTCCGCACCTTTGAGAATATGCAGGGCATCGTGCTGGCGACTGCCGTCAACGGCGTGCTTGCATTGGGCGTGACGTTTGTCATTATCTCGGGCGGGATTGACCTGTCGATCGGCACTGTCATGACGCTATCGGCGGTGGTGGTGGGTCTGGTTGCCGGTGATGACAAGGCAGGCTTTCCGATCTATCTGGGTGTTCTCGTTGGTCTGCTCACAGGCGGCTTTGCCGGCGCCATCAACGGTACGATCATTTCGCGCATGAATGTTCCGCCTTTTATCGCGACGCTCGGTATGATGATGATTGCGCGTGGCCTGTCACTGGTGTTGGCCGAAGTCAAGCCGATCTATTTCAACAACCTGCCGGGTTTTCGTGACATCATGATGGGTTCGGTGCTTGGGGCAGTGGTCCCTGGCATGCAAGTACCCAACGCGGTGTTTATTCTCTTTGGGGCAGCGCTCGTGGCTGCGTTCATTCTGGCCAAGACGGTTTTGGGGCGGTATGACGTGGCCATCGGCAGCAACGAGGAGGCCACGCGTCTGTCCGGTGTCAATGTCGCTTCGTGGAAGACGGCGATTTATGCCCTTTGCGGTCTATTTGCCGGTCTCGGTGGCGTTATGATTGCGTCCCGCCTCAACTCAGCGCAGCCGGCGCTGGGTGTCGGTTATGAACTCGATGCGATCGCTGCGGTCGTGATTGGTGGCACATCGCTGAGCGGTGGTGAAGGCACCATCCTGGGCACGATCATCGGCGCGTTTATCATCAGCACGTTGACCAATGGTCTGCGCATTCTCAATGTGCCGCAGGAATGGCAGATGGTGGTGACGGGTGTCATCGTCATCTTGGCGGTGTACATGGACATCATCCGCCGCCGGCGGCAGGGATAGTTCGGTTGTTGGCAGTCATATGAAATCAAAGAGCGAGCCGTGCGGCTCGCTCTTTTTGTTGCGGCAGTCTCGACCAACAGAGCCACGCACGTGAAATCAGAGCCACGCACGTGAGGATGTCCCGCTGATTATGAGCGCCGGCGCCGGCCCGGCTTGCCTGTTGGGGGCGCGGCTTTCTTTGCTGGCGCAGCCGGCGGCGCGTCCTCTGGTTGCATGACCGGCGCGTGGAGTAGTTGCTGATAGTAGTCGTCCAAGAGCATCGTGATGATGTCGAGTTCTTCGTCACTTTCGGCCAGACCGCGCGCAAGGGGCACAAAACGACGGCTGCGTTCGGCCTGCAGTCTGTCTCGTTCGCGCAGTCGCGCTTCGAGCAGGGCAGTAAGGCGCTGAGCCACGATTGTCTCCACGTCTTCTTCAGAGGGCAAGGGTCTTTGCTGCAAGTCGATGTCAAAGCGCTTGGCGATACGATCCATCGCCAGTCTCTCGGTGATGCCACCCGCGAGGGTGAGCGCTACGCCGGCGGCCCCGGCGCGGCCGGTGCGTCCGGCGCGATGGATGTAGGATTCCGGATCTTCGGGCGGCTCATACTGGATGACATGCGAGAGTTCCGGGATGTCCAACCCGCGGGCGGCAACGTCGGTCGCTACCAGGAAGCGCAATGTACCTTTGCGCACGCGTTCGAGCACGCGTTCACGATCGTTTTGCGCCAGGTCGGCGCTTAATTCATCGGCGTCATATCCGAAGCGCTGAAGCACGGCGGTGATGAAGTGAACGTTCGTCTTGGTATTGCTGAAGATGATGGCTGACGCCGGATTCTCCACTTCGATGATACGCACGAGTGCTCGTTCACGCCCCATCGGCGGCGCCTCGTAGACGATATGCTCAGTTGTGGTGACATGGACGTGATCGCGGCTGAGGCTCAGGAACTCCGGGTTTTTCACGAACTGGAGCGCCGTGCGCAATACAAAGACGGGGAAGGTGGCTGAGAACATGCACGTGTGGAGTGCGCGTTCCGGGAGGTATCGCTGCACCTCCTTCATGTCGGGATAGAAGCCCATCGACAGCATGCGATCGGCTTCATCAAAGACAAGCGTGGAGAGCCGTTCCAGCGACATGGAGCGTTTCAGCAAGTGATCCAACACGCGCCCCGGCGTCCCCACGACAATCTGTGCGCCCTGTTTCAAGGCGCTGGTCTGGTCGCCATAGCCGACGCCGCCATAGACCGCAACGGTGCGCAGGCCCGCCTCACCACAGATGGTTTCTGCTTCCTGCCAGACCTGCCGCGCAAGCTCACGCGTCGGAACCAGGATGAGCGCCTGAGTCTCATGGCGTTCCGGATCCAACCGCTCAAGCATTGGCAGGAGGAATGCACCGGTTTTGCCGCTGCCGGTGCGGGCTTGAATCAGCATATTGCGACCCTCGACCAGGTAAGGAATCGCCTGCGCCTGCACGGGCATCAACGAGGACCAGCCAGAGCGTGTGGCTGCGGCCTGCATCGCCGGGGTCAGGTCTTCCATTTGTACTTCTGGTAGCCCCAGTGTGGGCTCGCCGTCAACGTTTAGTGGACTATTCAACCGAATCTCTTTTCGCGTGAGGTGGGCGTGAGGCAGGGCGGACGCGCACCGATGGCTGCTTGCGTCCGTCAAGAAGATGGCGGACGGCCAGAATGGGATGGCGGAAGGTCATGCGCGGCCCAGCGTAGCGCATGACCACACGGATCTGCTCGCGCTGGGCGGGTCTGTAGCAGTGCACGGCGCATTTGGCGCACGTGGTCTTGTCTTCCTGGAAGGGACAGCGAACCAGACGCTGCATGGCATAGTCATGCAGCGTCTGGCAGTCCGGGCACAAGGCGCCCTTTGAGTGATGCATGTCTTCACAATACAGTTCGATCATTGCGGCAACAGTGCGCTTCTCACGGCGAATTCTTGGGCCCGGTGCGCTCATAGCATTTCCTTGCAATTACTTGTACAGTGGCCCAAAGTTGCTGCAGGCTCGGAAGTCGGCGCCCATGGGCTCATTGGCGCCAAAAGCTGTCCAAGCACTCGGCCGGTAGATCTGGTCTTCGGGTAGATTGTGCATGTAGACCGGGATGCGGAGCATGGAGCACAGGCTCACCAGGTCGGCGCCGAAGTGACCGTAGCCGATGGCACCGTGGTTGGCGCCCCAATTGCTCATGACGGTGTAGACGTCGCGGAAGGGGCCTTCACCGGTTGTGCGTGGTACAAACCAGGTTGTGGGCCAGGTGGGGTTGGTGCGCTGGTCCAATGTGTCATGCACTGCGTCCGGAAGTTCGATGGTCCAGCCTTCTGCAATCTGCATTGCTGGGCCAAGCCCCTGCACCAGGTTGATGCGGCACATGGTGACGGGCATATTGCCACGCGTGCGGAAGCGCGTCGACCAACCGCCGCCACGGAAATAGCCGAGGTCGCTGGTGTGCCAGGTGGTCGCTTGCAAGCAGGCCTTCGCTTCGTCCGGGGTGATTTCCCAATAGGGCTTCATGGCCGGTTCACCGTTGCGGCGCTGCTGGCCGGTGCCATCGAGTGCGGCTGGGCCGGAGTTGATCAGGTGCAGGAAGCCGCTCACTGCGCGGCCGGTTAATTGGTGTCCGGTAACACGCTTGACCGCCTCCGGGCTCCAGTAGGTGCGCACGTCGGCGAAGATGGCCGCAGCGTTGGTCAGCAGGTGGATGAAGAGCATCGAGATGCCGTTGAGCGCATCGTTTTCGGTGGCCACGATGTAGGGCGGGCGGATCCCGTTCCAGTCAAACGACGAGGTTAGAATTGCCTCCAGGAAGTCGCCGTTTGGCAGGTGGTCAGTCCACTGGCGCTGGCCCTGGAAGCCGCTGGCGATGGCATTGTGGCCGTTCGCCTCTTCACCAAAGCCGAGTTCCTTGAGCTTTGGATTGCCGATCATGAGGTCGCGGGCGATCAGGGCCATCTTGACGCACTTCGACCAGTCCTCGTCCTTCTGTGCCCGGCTGCGCTGTTTCTCCGGCGCGTTGTAGTCCTTGCCTTCGGGGCAGGTCTCACGCACCCACTTCAGCGCACGCTCATACTCGGCAGGATCGTAGATGCCCTCGTCCATGCGCCGGACAAATTCGACCATGTCGATGGTTTCGACGCGCATGCCAAGCCATTGCTCAAGGAAATCGTGGTTGACGATAGAGCCACCGATACCCATGCTGACGCCGCCCATGCTCAGATAGGATTTGCCCCGCATGTTGGCGACGGCGAGGCCGGCCCGCACGAAGCGCAGCAGCTTTTCCTGTACATCGGCGGGGATGACGGTGTCGCCGCCGTCCTGTACATCGTGGCCGTAGATGTTGAAAACGGGCAGCCCCTTCTGGTTGTGTGCGGCCGACACTGCAGCCAGGTAAACGGCACCAGGGCGTTCGGTGCCGTTGAAGCCCCACACGGCCTTGGGTAAGTGCGGATCCATGTCCATGGTTTCCGAGCCATAGCACCAGCAGGTGGTGACGGTGAGGGAGACGCCCACGCCCGCCCGGCGGAACTGTTCGGCCACGCGTGCGGCTTCGGCGACACCGCCGATCGTGGTGTCGGCGATCACGCACTCAACGGGCATGCCGTTGTAGTGGCGCAGGTTCTCGCTGATAAAGCGGGCAACGTTGCGCGCCATCGTCATGGTCTGCTCTTCCAGACTTTCACGCACACCGCCCAGACGGCCGTCGATGGTGGGGCGGATGCCGACCTTGGGCATATCGCCTACCAGATTGTTAACCGGCGGATTGACTTTCATGTTCGGTATTCCTTTCGAAGAATTTTTTCCAACCGCGATAGCGGTCAATCATGACAAATCCTGTATGTTGGTACAAGCGTGCGCCTTCACTGTCGTCGCCCCAGGAAAGCACATGGGCGCGCTGCGCGCCGAGCGCTTGCAAGTGCTGCAGTCCTGCACCGAGCACGGCCCTCCCCAGTCCCCTGCGCCGGTGGTCAGGGTGAACACCCACGGGTTCGAATAAGCCGCTGAAATTGATTGGATCGTACCAGACAATCGCGTAGGCTGCTAAGCTGGCATCCGGTGCAACGATGACAAGGTCAAGGTCGCTCCGGTAGGAGGGAGAGTGCATGACCCGGCGGTGTTTGGCGGCGGTCATCTTGGACGGGTGGAAGGCTGAGCGATGCACCGCCACGCGTTCTTCGATCTCGGTTTCGCCTGCAAAGCTACGCAGCGTATAGCCTGGCGGCAGGGTGGGGGCGGGTGGTGGTGCGGTCAATTCCACAGAAAGCTGGAATAGAACTCCGGTCCCGGCGCGAAGCCCGATGCCGCTAACAGCTCGTTGCGGTAGGTGTCGGTCTCAAGGCTCCAAACGGTCAGACTCGGGGGTTCATCGTCTTTTTCAGGCGCTGCCAGGTTGGCGACTGCCCAGTCGAGCAATTCGGGTTCCACATCCCGATGTGCGGGATGGACGAGCAGGTCGGCGTTGCCGGGTGCGGGCCACACATACGCTATCAATTCCGCCCCGGCGAACCAGAGCGGCACCGTGGGCAGAAAAGTCGTAGGATCCTCTTTCAGCCCGCACCACCAGTCAAGGTCGCCGGGGGTCATGTAGTGATGGGGCGCGGTTGCTGCGTAGCTTTCGATGATTAGTTGGTGCATCGCCGCGTAATCGGCATCGTCTTGGTAGAAGCGTTGCGTGTACTTCATAGGTGTTACACCGTCTGTCAGCGCACCTCCGTCAGCGCACCTCCGTCAGCGCACCAACCCGTGAGGGTGGTGTTTCCCCCCGTCTGTGCTTCAGCCGACTGTGGCTTTGGGAGGGCAAACCACTTACTCACGTGCGTGGCTCTGCTTGCTACATCAGAGCACCAACCCGTGAGGGTGGTGTTTCCCCCCGTCTGTGCTTCAGCCGGCCGCGGCTTTGGCAGGGCGAACCACTTACTCACGTGCGTGGCTCTGATTGTTATATCAGAGCACCAACCCGTGAGGGTGGTGTTTCCCCCGTCCGTGCTTCAGCCGCGCGGCAGGGCGAACCACTTACTCACGTGCGTGGCTCTGATTGCATCTCAGAGCACCATCCCGTCAGGGTGGTGTTTCCCCCCGTCCGTGCTTCAGACCGCCACGGCTTTGGCAAAGCGAACCACTTACTCACGTGCGTGGCTCTGATTGTTATGTCAGAGCACCATCCCGTGAGGGTGGTGTTTCCCCGTCTGTGCTTCGGAGCTTTGCAGGGCGAACCACTTACTCACGTGCGTGGCTCTGATTGACGTGCGTGGCGGTGTTGGTCACATCAGAGCACCAACCCGTCAGGGTGGTGTTTCCCCGTCTGTGCTTCAGCCGGCCGCGGCTTTGGCAAAGCGAACCACTCGTGGCTCTGATTGACGTGCGTGGCTCTGATTGTTATATCAGAGCACCAACCCGTGAGGGTGGTGTTTCCCCCAGTCCCCGCGTCCGTGGTTCAGCCGGCCGCGGCTTTGGCAGAGGGCGAACCACTTACCAGTGGCTCTGATTGCGGCGTGGCTCTGTTGTTACATCAGAGCACCACCCGTGAGGGTGGTGTTTCCCCCTCGTGCTTCAGCGCGGCTTTGGCAAAGCGAACCACTTTCACGGGGGCCGTGACGTGCGTGGCTCTGTGTCATCAGAGCACCACCCGTGAGGGTGGTGTTCCCCGTCTGTGCTTCAGCCGGCAGCGGCTTTGGCAAGGCGAACCACTTACTCACGTGCGTGGCTCTGATTGGTGCGTGTCGCTGTCAGAGCACCAACCCGTGGGGTGGTGTTTGTCTGGCTTGCCGGCGCGGCTTTGGCGGAGAGGGAACCACCCTCACGGGCGGGGCTCTGATTGATGGTGCTCTGACAGATGGTATTCCGTTTATTTTTCAAACTCCGCAGCGAGCGCCTTGTGCATTATCTCCACCGGCGCATCGTAACCGGTCCACATTTTGAACGCGATCGCACCCTGATAGACCAGCATGCCCAGGCCATCGATCGTCTTCGCCCCGCGTGCTGCGGCAGCGCGGAGCAGCGGTGTGTTGGGGGGATTGGGAATCACGTCGCAGACGACCAGGTCGGGACGCAGCGAATCGAGCACCAGCGGTGCCATGGCATCCACGTCGGGATAGAGCGCAATCGATGTGGCGTTGATCAATACCTGCGTCTCCGTCGGGACTGTATACTCGCCGTCCCACTTCACCAACTTTGCTTTCGCCGGCGTGTACTCATTGAGGAGATCCACCAGCCCTTTTCCACGTTGTTGGGAGCGGTTGACGACGGTGATGGTGGAGGCGCCGGCGAGCGCAAGTTCGACACAGATGGCACGCGCGGCGCCGCCTGCACCGAGCACAACAAAGTCTTTGTGAAACGGGTCGATCCCCGCGTCATCGCGCAGCGCGGTCAAGAACCCTTTGCCGTCGGTGTTCTCACCGATCAGGCGATCGTCCACGCGGCGCACGGTGTTGACCGCACCCATCAAACGGGCATCTACCGAAACTTCATCGAGATACTGGAGCACTTCAACTTTGTGCGGGATCGTCAGGTTCATGCCCTGAAAGTTGCGCATGGCGCGCAGCCCACCGATCGCCTCACCCAGATCTTCTGCCGCTACTTCGATATTCAAATAGCGCCAAGTCAAGCCCAGCGCATCAAACGCAGCGTTCTGCATGACGCCGGTTGGGTTTTCCGCCACGGGGAATCCAAAGACACCGACGATGTCGGTCATGTAGCTAGTTGCAGCCATTCAACACCTTCTTCTCATTCACTGGCGATAGAGCCATTACGCTACGTCAACCACAAAGAACACAGAGAACACAAAGAATCGCGCCCTCTTTGTGTTCTCTGTGTTCTTTGTGGCCAAATCCTAGCCATTGATTTTTGCGATCGTCTGTTCCATCTTGCGCGTCTCGGCTTCGGTCAACACGCCACATTCAAATTCGCAGCGGTAGGTGTCGCCGCCGGCCAACTGCTTGACATTGCCCTTTTTCTTTTCGGCGCTGTAACCCTCTGGTTCGGCAGTAGACGGCAGCACCAGCCCGATCGCATCCTGGTCCGGCGTGCGACAGATCCACCGCACGCCCTTGTCGAGCTGAGCGGGTTTGTGACGGATGTAATCTGCGGTGCCATCTGGATGGAACTGCATCGTGTGTGCCCAGCCCTGGGCATCGGCGAGATAGTCGATAAAGAACACAACTTCCGGGTCAAACGGCATGCCCGGCTTCAACACGTGGTGTTTCTCCGGGTGCTGCGCCAGTTCTTCGATATACTCGACAAATCCCGGGCCTGGCTTTACATGGGAGGGGATGCTGCGTCGTACTTTGACCGTTTCCGGGGTCACATGGGCGCTGTAGACGAGGCGGCCATTGTCCACCGGGCGGAAGTTTACGTGCGCCATGTACATGTACTCCATGGGCGTCCGCTTGAGGTTCGTGATTTCCATCTCGATGGTGAAAATGGACGAAGCCGCGTAGAGTTTCACGAGCGGCCGCGCCACATAGTTAAAGCTGAAGGCAATTGTGTGTTGGTATTCGCCGCCAAGGCCGATGATTGGCCTTTCTCATCTTCGCCGGTCACAATCCACGCCTTGTGGTAGGGGGCGTTTGGCAACTCGCCATGGAGGGGGTGGCTGTCACCTGCGGCGGGCACCCCCATTGCAGTGAAACCGCAATGCAGGTTGAAGCCGCCATAGGTTTCCAAATAGGTGCGGGTCGGGTGCGGGGCATCGAACATCGACTTCATGGTGATGTTGCGCCCGCGGAAATTGGCGGACCAGACTTGCTGCCCTTGGAACGGTAGCAAGACGAGTTCGCCGAGTTCATTGCTGAGGCGCAGCGCTTCCACACCCGTGTCAAACAGAAAGGCGCTTGCGGTCAGCGAACCGAATTCCACGAGTGGCATTTCCTTGGAGCGGAACTGCGCTGAGTTCAAATAAAACGTTGCATTTGTCATTTCGTCTTCCTCGCAATCTGCATGACTGCTTTTTCGATGTGCTGAAACAGGTTCAGGCCAGTGGTGTCACCTTGGACGCGCTCAAAGAGTTCGTTCAGTTCTGGCCACGGATCGGGTGGTAAGTCGTCGCGCATGGCGGCCAGTGTGCCTACGGCCACGCCCCAGCGTGCGATTTCGGGCATTTGTAGCCCACGGCGCAGCGCCAGCACCGAACCCGCCACAAGGGCGTCGCCGGCACTTACGCCGGTGCGGGCCTGGATTGTAGGAGGGATCACCTGCCAGCAGCCTGTCGCATCGCCCGCAACTGCACCCTCTTTACCCATGGAGAGCACGACGCGATCGGCACCTCCGCGCTGGAACGCCCTTGCCGCCGCTACGGCGGCTTCGATACTGGTCACAGGCGCACTCAGGTACTCGGTTGCCTCCACCGTATTGGGTTTCACGAATTCAGGCCGTCCGGCCATGCCGGCGCGGAGTGCGGCGCCGCTGGTGTCGAGCACTACCTGCGCACCCGCTGTATGGAGGATTCTCGCCAGTTCAGCATAGAAGTCCACCGGCATCCCGGGGGCAAGGCTGCCGGTGAGCACCCACACATCGCCTGGCGCGGCAACGGCGCGGACCTGGGCCTGGAAAGTTGCAATGTCCGCGCCGGTGACCGCGGCGCCGGGCTGGTTGACTTTGATGTGATGTCCGTCAGGCTCCTCGATCACGACGTTCGTGCGGGTTTCGCCGTCAACCATCACGAAGTGGGTTTGAATCCCCAGTGCATGGAGTCCCTCTGCCAGAGCGCGGCCCGTATGGCCGGCCGCGAAGGCAAACGCGACGTTCTCCATGCCAAGTTTTTTCAGAAACCGCGAGACATTGAAGCCTTTGCCTGCCCATGCGCGGCGCACACCGGTGGCACGCAGTACGCTTTCGAACTCGATGGCGGGTACGGTGAGGGTGAGATCCAGGGCGGGGTTGGCAGAGACTGTGTAGATCATGGCGTTTATGAAGGCTGTTGACTTTGTGGATACTCGGTTGCAACCGCGCGGCATAGACTGATGAATCCTAGGAAAAATGACCTTGATTGCGAGCGTAGAGGGCTTGGAACGCCACAAACCGGTCACGATACATCTTGTGACGTTCCACATCCGGCAACTCAGGGGCGCCCAACTGCGCCTGATCTCTGGCTGCCTGCGCAAGATCAAACCAGCCGACGCCAGCTCCTGCGAGCAAGAGGGCACCGATTGCGGACTGCTCGCCACCGACCAGCGGTTGGACCGGAGCATTGAATACATCTGCCACAATGCGCCGCCACAGTGCACTGCGCGCGCCGCCGCCGGCAAGAATCAGGCTATTGGGCGTCGTCCCCAGATCGGCAAGCACCTGGTAGGCGTCATAGGCGGCAAAAACCACGCCTTCCATGACGGCTCGGATCAGGTCCCCTTGATCGTGCCGGAGAGTCAACCCAAAAAACACACCCTTGGCTGTTGGATCCATATGTGGGGTGCGTTCGCCGGCCAGGTAAGGGAGGAAGAGCAGATCTTGGGCGCCGGGTGGCGAGGCTTCCGCGCGCGCGGTCATGCGGTCATAGGCATCGGGCGCTTGCCAGCCGAGCAGGTTGTCGCGCAGCCAGCGCAACGCCATGCCGGCATTGAGGATTGCCCCCATATGGTACCAGCCCGCCCGTTGCGGCGCCGGCTCCAATGCACTGCAGAAGGTATGGATGCGCCCACGATGATCGACATGGACGCGTTCGACCGGTTGAAGCAGTTGGCCGCCGGTGCTCAGCGTGAGGAGCAACTTGCTGCTATCGACCGCCCCTGCGCCCAATGCACTGCACGCGGTGTCGGCGGCGCCGGTCACGACTGGAATGCCTGCCGCCAGGCCCAGGTCGCTTGCGGCCTCGTCTGTCAAGTGCCCTGCAATAAGGTTTGATGGCTGTACGGGCGGTAACTGCGATGGATCGATCCTCAACTGTTCTAGTAATTCGCCGGACCAGTCTCGTTCGACCTCGTCGCACAAGAGCGCGCCGGCGGCGTCGCTGGGGTCCGTGGCAAACACAGCAGTCATGCGCCAGCGCAGATAGTCCTTCGGCGGCAAGATCATTCGGACCTCGCGCCAGATGTCGGGTTGGTGCTGCTGCACCCACCGCACGGAGGCGGCCTGGAAGCCGGTTGAGACCGGGCTGCCGGCGATTTCGTATAGCCGCTCGGCACCGATTAGCGTGGTAATTTCCTGGACTTGCCGTGCACTCCGCTGATCGGGCCAGATGATGGCGTTGGCGAGCAAGTGACCGTGCTTGTCCAGCAACACAGTTCCGTGCATTTGACCGGATAGACCGATGGCTGCGATCTGATCTGATGCGCCGGCTTGGGCGACAGCGGTGCGTACGGCCGCTTTGGCTGCTTGCCACCATGCCTCCGGGTCCTGCTCGGCAAACCCCGGCTGAGGATGGAGGATCGGGTACTCTGCGCCGGCGGAAGCGATGATCCGGCAATCCTGTTCGGCCAGGACAACTTTGACCGATGACGTGCCCAGATCGATGCCGAGTAGGTAGCGCCCTTTCATGCCATTCCCTGCCCATCTGTTGGCCCAAACCATACCCTGTCATTCGGGCCACCGCGCCAGCCGGCAAGGTCAACGCTGATCACGCGATGCATCCAGCCCGTGCGCAGCCTGGTCTGTACCTCATCCCAATGCATGACACCGCTTGTGGCGTCCGCGCGTTCGACGCTGCATGCGCCCACCGCGACTGCGCTGGTGAGCACGCCTTCGATGCTTTGGCCGCGCAGCAGGCCGGCCAGCAACCCGGCAATCGTGCAGTCGCCCGCACCGGTGGTGCCCGCCTCTTTGATGTGGAAGCAGGTTGTATAGAGTTCACGGTTCAGCCAGCCGGTCAAGTCGACCGGGAGCAGGCCGCGCAGCCGACCCAGCCTTGCCGGGTCCGCCGAGGTGCGCAGATAAAGGCCATGCCCACCCAATTTGAGCGCCACGATGGCTGCCCCCATCGCCAGCAACTGATCCGAAACCCAGTGCAAAATCTCGCCGTCCGGGTTCAATCCGGTTTGGCCGCGCAGTTGCTCATAACGCGCGCGATCCAACATGAAGAGCGTTTCGTCGAGGCTTGGTGCGAAGATATCGACAAACGGCAGCGTCCGTTGCAGGATAGCGAGCCAATTGGCCTGGCCTGCTTCTGAGGCCGGGTCAGGTTGGGCCATGTCGAGCGACGTGACCACCCCCTTTTCTTGGACGGCGGCCATCAGCGCGGCCAACTCCACGCCTTCATTTTGGTACATGCGCTGCATGATTGGCGGATAGCCAAAGTGGAAGATGCGCGCCCGCGCCACCTGGTCGAGCGGGATATCGGCAGCGCCAAAGGTGTCATTGGCCCCAGGGCAATGGATGAAGATTCGGTCGATGCCGGGTGGGCTGATGACGAGTGTGTAGGACGAAGGGTCGTCACCGACCAGCATGCCGTCGGCAAGCGCTGGATCGTGGCGGCGAAGCACCCCGAGGATGGCCTCGCCAAACAAGTCACGTCCGATTTTTCCCATCAGTTGCACGGGTGTACCCAGCCGGTGCAGCGCAAGCCCGGTATTGGATACGGCGCCACCTGTTGACAGCAGGGCGGGGCCCACGCGTGAGGTGACCTGGACGCAGCAGCGTCTCGATCGGAACTACGGTTGCGCCGAACGCCGGGATGATGTCGATACAGATATGGCCCGCGACCACGACCTCGGGAGATTCATTGCCCATCGTGCGCACCCTGTTGAATGGCATAGATGCTCTGGCTCAGGTTGCGTACAGATGGATAATACTGCTGATAAACGTCATTAAAGATCCGCGTGTAGACTTCTGCATCGGCTGGATTTGGCTCGATGGGGGTTGAGGTGTAGCGGATCTGCTCGATTGCGGTTGGCAGATCAGGGTAGACACCCGCAGCGAGACCGCCCAGCATGGCTGCGCCCAGCGTTGTGCCTTCATCGACACTGACGATGTTGACAGTCTGGGACAAAATCGACGCGAATCTGCATTTGCAGCTTGTTGCGCGTGACCCCGCCGATTGCGTAGATGGTATTTAGCCCACTCAACCCGACGTGGCGCAGCAGGGGCGTGAGTGAATTGCGGGCTTCCAGCGCAATCCCTTCCAGCACGGCGCGGAAAAGGACGCCGCGGGTCACATCCGTACTGAGACCGACGAAGGCGCCACGTGACTTTGGATCGACATACGGTGCGTTGGCCAGCCGTAAATGGGGCAGGAAGGTAACGCCGAGGCTGCCGGCCGGCACCTGGGCTGCTTCCGCCATCAGCGTGTCGTAGTCGGCGCCGCCGCCAATGGCGTTACGGAACCAGTCGACGCACGCACCTGAGGTGTACTGCCCGCCAAAGACATAGTAACCACCGGCAACATGTGCTCCCTGGGAGTAGCCTTGCACACCGACCTGGGGATCGGCGAGCGGCTCCTTGAGCGGGAGAAAGATGGCTTCGGCGGTTCCCAGGGAGTTGAGCATCGTGCCGCTTTGGGTCACGCCGATTGCCAGTGCACCGCAGACATGATCGTGACCGCCGACGGCAATGACGGTTGTCAGGGGGAGTCCGGTTTCTGCTGCTGCGGCAGGGCGCACCGGTCCAAGGCTGGTCCCGCTCGGCAACAAGGGGGGCAAGAAGTCGGTGCGCATCCCCAGGTCATCGAGGAGTTCGGTGTTCCACCGGAGTTGGTGCAGGTCCAGCATGAGCGTGCGCGATGCCAGAGAGTAATCGGTGGCGGCGACACCCGAGAGCCGGTAGGCGATGTAATCGGCCATGTAGAGCCAGACGCGCATCCGTGCAAATGCGTCGGGCTCGTGTTCGCGCAGCCAAAGCAGTTTGTTCAGGCTGTAGATAGATTCAAGCGGAAGCCCGGAACTGCGGAACAGCCGATCGGCGCCAATATGTTCCGCCAGCCAACGACCCTGGGGTTCCGTACGACCGTCGAACCAGGCGATCGCCGGATAGACGGGCCGGTCATTGGCGTCGAGGGGGACGGCGCTTTCACCGACGCTGGTCACACCGATGCTGACGATTCGATCGCGGTCGACCTTGGATGTCACCTCCCGTAAGAGGGTGGTGGTGTTTTTCCACACTTCGTCCGGGTCAAAATAGGCCCAGCCTGGCCGTGGGTAATAGGTCGGCGTTGGCGCGCTGGCACCCGCGAGGACGCGACCGGTTGGGTCAAAGACGATGGCCTTGATATTGGTGGTGCCAAAATCAATGCCGACGAGCAGCGGATTGTTGAGCATAATCTAGCCCTTGACCGCGCCAAGGGTAAGGCCGCGGATGATGTAGCGCTGGGCGAGCAGTGCCAGAATGGTTGGTGGTAGGATCGTGAGCAACACGCGTACGCCCACAAACCAAAACTGTACGCCGCGCGTATGTTCGGCGCCCGCAATCATGACGGGCATTTGGATGGCTTGATTCGACGTCAGCGACAAGGCGTATAGGAACTCATTCCAACTGAAGGCCATACAGATAATCCAAACCGCAACCACGCCGGGCATAATCAAAGGCAGCGAGACGCGCAGAAATGCCTGAAACATGGACGCCCCGTCAACGAATGCAGCCTCTTCGAGTTCACGCGGCAACTCCCGAAACATCTGGCTCAAGATGATCACGGGGAAGGTGATGACAAACGTGGCATTCAGCAACACGAGTGAGAGCACGTTGTCGAGCAGTTTGAGTTCCGACAGAAACCAGGTAGTGAGCCGGCCACTATCTACCCTGCGATACTGAAAGCGTGCCAGTGCGTACGCGGCAAAGACACCGAGCATTACCGCCAGCGTAGCAGCGCCGACAGAAATGATAAAGCTGTTCATCATGGCGCGCTGGATCTCGGGGATGGCGAGTTCCGCTTGCCAGTGTTCGAGTGTCGGTTGAAACTGGAGGAAAGGAATGTAGGTGTTGGTAAAGGTATCTGCCGGCTTCTTGATCGAGTTCAGGAACGCCCAGTAGAAGGGAAAGAGCACCCAGAATACGACAACAATGATGACTCCCCAGATGGCGACTTTCTGCACCGCAGGTGTTTTGGTTTGCCGCATGGTCTACCTCTCAACCTCATAGATGCCGCGGATGCGGCCGTAAAGCACTGCGATGATGATGCTGACGATCACGAGCAGAAGCAGGCCCTGGGCAGAAGCATAGCCGTGGTCAAAGAAACGCAGGGCTGTGCGATAGGTGAACAGGCTATAGACTTCCGTCGCGCGACCGGGGCCACCTAATGTCAGGCTGGCAGGAATATCGAAGACTTTAAAGGCTTCGATCAGGCGTAACATCAGAATGAGCCAGAGGGTCGGCGCCATCAGCGGTAATGTCATGCTCCAGAACTTCTGCCAGCCCGTTGCGCCATCGACATCGGCTGCCTCGAATAGGTCAATTGGCAGACCTTGCAAGCCTGCCAGCGATACCAAAAACACAAACGGCGTCCATTGCCAAATATCAATGATCATAATGGCTACCAATGCCCAGAATGGGTTGGAAAGCCAGGGTACGTCACCATACCCAAAGACGCGCAACACCGAGTTAATCGGGCCATTGGCCTCATAAAAAAGGGTGATACTCAGGTAGCCGATTGCCACCGGTGTTGCAAAGAGTGGCAGAATCATGATTGCTCGCAGCACACTACGCCCGCGCATTTCACGGTTCAGCAGCAGCGCCAGGCCAAAGCCCAGCACCATCTGAACGGTCACTGTCACCACTACGAATATGATGGTAACGCGCAGCGCCGAGTGTAGGTTGGGGTCCGTAAACAGGCGCCGGTAATTCTCTAAACCGACAAACTGGTTGAAGCGCCCGAAACGGAAGCTAAAAAAGCTTGTGTAAACTGCATAGAGCAGTGGAAAGATCGTGAAGATTAGAATCCAAAAGATTGCAGGCGAGAGGAAAAAATACTTTGCCCTACTTTTAGAGGGTGGTCTTCCGGTCGGATTGGTGGCCGTCTGGTTTGCGGTCGATGCAGTTTGCGCCATAGATTGAGGTTCCCGTGCAGATGCCAGTGGATAAACTGGGGCAAATCGGAATAGTTCGCGACGCAGGTCGTACCAGAGCATGGTAGCGGGCGAGGCGCCGATGAAGACGCCTCGCCCCCTATTCGCGACTAAAGCAATGCCTCGTGCTTATTGCAGGTCAAGCGACTTCTTGTAAATCTCGTCCTGCAGGTCACGGCCCAGGCGGTCGGTAATCTGATTGAAATCATCGACCGTCGCCTTCAACGCTTCCTCAGGTGTCTTCTGGCCGGTTGCGGCTTCCGACAAGTGGATGTCGAGAGCGGTCCAGTATTCGAACGTGCCTGGGATGCGCAGATACGGGAACTGCTGCTCGGCGCCGAAGTTGCCGAAGTATGCATTGGTGTACTCCTCTGCATCCTTCGCATCCCAGCCTGCCGCTACGTACCCGTCAATGCTATTTGTGCCGTTTGGCGGCAGGTAGTGGCTGATCCGGCCAGGATCCACGCCGTCCCAACCACGGTAGGCATAGACGATGGACTTCTCTTTGGTCGCCATCAGCGCCAACAGATAATACGTGCATTCTGGGGCATCGGAGAACTTCGAGATCACACCGGACCAGGAACCGCCGGTTGTGTTGCCCACTTTGTTGACGCCATCGACCGTCTTCCATTCACCGGCCGTGACATCGTAGTATTCTGTCGTGCCGGGCATTGGGGCGGAACCTGTCTTGCCCCTCACTGCGCTGCCTTCTTGCTGCGCCAGGGCGCCAAGGTCACCCCACGTGAAGGTGAGGGCGGCTTCGCCACGCAGGAAGTGATCCCACGCCTCGCCGAGACTCCAACCCATCATCGCTTCGGGGCCGAACTGAATCAGGTCGACCAGGGTTTCCATTGCCTTCTGATGGCCAGGGCTGTCCATCAGGGGCGCCATCGTCTCTGGGTCAAACCAGAACAGTTTCGGGTTGTCCGGGCCGATGACGAATGGGGCGGCGAATGACATGAAGTGGAACATGCCTTGACCGCCGACCTTGAGATGCATGGTCAGACCGTCGTCCGGCGTGCCATCGCCATTCAGATCCTTGCCGTCGAAGTACTCAGCGACGTCACGGAATTCCTGCCAGGTGTCTGGAACCTTCAAGTCATAGCCATATTTCTCCTTGAAGGCGGCCTGGTGTGCAGGATCTTCAAGCAGATCGCGGCGGTAATACATGACCTGGCCGTCGTGATCGTTGGCGACCATGTACTTCTTGCCGTCGTAGCTGAGCAAGTCCTGTGGACCACTTTGTACGTCTTCGATTTCCCACTTGGGGTACTTGCCGGTGGTGTCGTTGTAGTACTCGTCGTACGGAATGATGTAGTCGCCACCGACCAGGTCGCCCAACCACCATGCACCGGCGATGGAGGTGTCGTCTTGACCCGTGCCGGTGGTCATGTCAGTCATCAGTTTGGGGAAATGCTCCGCAAAGGGCACTTCAACGACCTCAAGTTTGGCACCAGTGGCCGCCTCAAACTCGTCACGAACTTCGTAGAATGGACCCGAGATCGGTCCCTTTTCGCCAGCGGTGTTCACGATGACGGAGACGGTCTTGTCTTTGCAGAAGCAAGCTTCGCCTTCGCAAGGTTGGGCCACGATTGGCGGGAGTAACTCGCCAGCCGTAACGACCGTCGCCGCCTGGCCTTCTTCTACAACGGGTCCACCTTCGGTAGTTGTGGCTCCACCGTCTGCCGGTGCTGCCGGGGCGCCTGTCGACGGAGCACAAGCTGACAAGATGAGCGAGGCTAATACCAATACACTCAGGAGCAAATACATGGGTCTACGCATGGACAATCTCTCCTCTGATGGTTTTTACGTGAATTGGTTTTTTGAACGGTTGGACTGCATACGGTCGTACTGACGACGAGTCTCATGCGGTATTTTGCTGAGTGACTTCTCCTTTCTTTGAGCGCAAATCTGCACGCAACTCCGACAGGGTCAATCAACTGCTATCCGTGACGCCACAGGTTACCTGCAACGGCAGGGGCAACCCAAAGTGGCGAGACACGCAACAACTATCGGGGCGGAAAGGCATACTGGGCGCTGGTGGAAGGGACTGAACCAGTGCTGACTATACCTGTACATCTGCGTATTGTCTCGAATTGGTTCTATTCCGAACTGTAACGAATCCCTTCACATTTGTCAATAGCAGATACCATGCAGCCCTGGCGCTGTTGCGTTAGCTGCTGCTGACATCGATTACGACCTTCACGACCTGATCATCATACCCATGATTCATTGCCACGGCTGCCGGCGTCGCTTCCAGCGGAATGCGATGTGACACGATCCCATTCAAATCGACTGCACCGCTCTGCACGAGTTTAATGGCGCGCGGATAAACATGTTTCATGCGCCGCGAGATGCGGATCGTCAGCCCTTTCCGCCGTGCCGTAGAATGCTTCATCTCCAACTTATCAGGTCCAGGAATGCCCACCAGCACGACGCGGCCACCCATGCGCCATGTCGGCGGCCTGCTGGATGGAATGGTCCGCCCACGCCGCCTCGATGGCAACGTCGACACCACGCCCGTTCGTCGCCTCATTGACCGCGGCCACGGGTTCCACTTCCGGAAGTTGATGGGGATCGCCCCGTAGCGCGCCGCCATCGCCAGTCGCCAGGGGAACTGATCCACCACATAGATCGGCGTCGCACCCGACAGCCTTGCTAGCTGGAGAATGTAGAGGCCAATGGCGCCTGCGCCCAGGATCGCGACGCTGTCTGCCACGCGCAGCCTGGCTAGATCGACGGCATGGATGGCGATGCCCAGCGGTTCAAGGAGCGCACCTGCCGAATCGTCGATCTCATCCGGGATCGGGAAACAGGTATGCGCCGGCATGATCATATATTCTGCAAGGCTGCCCGGGTCCGGGTAGGTGCCGCAGAAGTGCATACGATGGCACAGATTGGGGTGGCCCTGCTCGCACATCTCGCAGCGCCCGCAGGGCTGCGCCGGGTCCACTGCTACGCGCGCACCGGGTTTCAATGGCGCAAACTCGCCGTCAAAAGCGTCGGGACCGACCGCCTCCACCACGGCTGAGAATTCGTGCCCCAGAATCATCGGCGTGAGCACCACGGCGTCGCCGATCCGGCCGTCCTGGTAGGTGTGCAGATCGCTGCCGCAGATGCCGACCGCACAAATCCGCAGCAGCGCTTCGCCGGGACCAGGCGGCGGTGGCAGCGGCACGCGGTCGACGCGCAGGTCACGCGGGCCGTGGAGCCGGGCAGCGAGCATAGTATTGGGAGCGGATGGATCGTTGGGCATGCGAAATCTTTGACCGGAAAATCTGTGAGATTGTTGATAATTCTTACTTATTCTAGATTTGTGTGCCTTTTCCTCAGGTCTTCTGTCGTCTCGCCGCGCTGCGCTTGCAGCACCGGCACCACCGCATCGAAGAGGATCCACATTGCCTGTTCGAATGCAGACCCCATCGCCTGGTGTGAACTGCTGCCTTCGCCCTCGGCCATGGTTTGGGCAGGTAGCACGAGCACGGCATCAGCCATCTGTGGTAAAGATCCCCCCGGCTGGGCGGTCACCATAAAGACTTTTGCGCCTGCCCGCTGGGCAATGCCAGCCAGCGCTTCCACAGTTCCAAGATAACCTGGTCCGCATGCAACCAGGAATAGCATGCCCGGTCCTGCCGGCGGGGTGGTCATGTCGCCGGTCACGGCCACTGGGATGCCCAGGTGCATGAGCCGCATGGCAAAGCTGCGCATGACCAGCCCCTCACGGCCCAGCCCATGCACGATGACAAGCTTTGCGTCGAGGATTGCCTGCGCCAGTGCATCGACCTGCGTGGGGTCGACCCCACGCAGGACCCGGTCGATCTCATCGAGTATCTGACGAGCAGTAGTGTACATAATTAAACGGTTATCTGGTTATGGTCGCAAGGTGACCTTGATGGATTCGGTACCCTTGCGGACCAATTCGATGCCCTTGTCGAAATCCTGCAAAGGCAACTGATGCGTCAAGATCCGGTCCATTGGCAGCAGCCCCTTGGCCAACATGTCGATGGCGATCGGATAGCAGTATGGGCTGAGATGTGAACCGTGGATATTGAGTTCCTTGAGATCCCCGATGATCGTCCAGTCCACCGTCACCGGTTCGCGCATGACGCTGAATTCGACAAAGGTGCCCAGCCGCCGGATCATATCCAGCCCCTGCTTCACGGCAGCGGGATGACCGGTTGCCTCGATATAGACGTCGCAGCCATAGCCGTCGGTCAGCTTGAGCACTTCTTCCACGACATCGACGTTGTTGGGATTTAGCCCCAGGTCAGCGCCGCAGGCTTTGGCGACGTCTAGCCGTTCGTCGTTGAAATCGATGACCGCAAGCAGACCAGGTCCCTTCAACCTTGCAGCTGCCACCATGCCCAGCCCCAGGGGGCCGGCGCCGGCGATGACAACGACGTCGCCCAACTCTATGTTGCCGCGCTGGACGGCATGGATCGAGCAACCCAAGGGTTCGATAAACGCGGCATGCGGTGCGGGCACCGTGTCTGGCACTTTGTAGTTGCGTGCGTTGCGCGGCAGCAAAACATAGTCGGCCATGGCGCCAAAGGCGCGCTGGCGAAAGCCATAGACGTCGCCATTTGGGCACATCCAATACTTGCCGCTGTTACAGAACCGGCAATTGCCACACGGCACGATTTGTTCGGACACGGCCAGGTCACCGAGGGCAAGACCGTACTTCGGCCCAGCGCCTTCGCCGAGCGCAACGACACGGCCGACAAATTCGTGACCGGGAATCACCGGCGGCTGGGCGTAGCCGGATTTGCCGTCGCTGCCCCAGAAGAGCGGCGCCGAGCCAACACTTGAGATCGCTGGCGCAAATGCCGGCATATTCAACCTTGAGCACCACCTCGCCCGGACCGGGCTCCGGGGTGCGCCATTCTTCGTACCGATAGTCCTGTGGGCCGTGACAGACCACGGCGGCCATAGTTTCGGGGAGGCGTTCGAGTGCGTCGTACATGATTGGGGCCTCGAGTTTGGAATTACGAATTACGTCACAATATGCACCTTCAGCGTCTGGCCTGCGGCGAACCGGTGGAATAGGTCGGCGAAGTTCGTCATTGGAACTTCGTCGCTGACGAGTGGGTTGACGTCGACAACGCCGGACGCGAGCATGGCGATGGCCGGCTGAAAGGTGTAGCACAGGGCAAAGCTCCCGATGATCGTCCAGTCGTTGTGGAAAAGGTCATAGGGACTGATGCGGATGGTGGCGTCTTTCGGCGTCACGCCAAATTGCAGGAATTGCCCACGTTGGCGCAGGTATTGGAAACTCCGTTCGATCACGGCCGGCACGCCCGTGGCATCGATGACGACGCCAAAGCCGCGCGGGGCAAGGGCGCGCAATTGCTCATCCTGTTCCGGTCCCACCGCGATCGCTGCGGAGGCGCCCAGTTGCTCGGCCAACTTCAGGCGCGCCGGCTGCTTTTCGACGATGGCAACCTGGGCAGCGCCGTTGTGCCGGATCGCTTGGAGGAGCAACAGCCCCATCGGGCCGCCACCCACGATCAGGGCATTGTCGCCGGGTGAGATGCGGAAGCGTTTCAGCGCATGCACCACGCACGCCAGCGGTTCGACAAACGCCGCCTGCAGGTCGGTCAGCGACTCAGGCAGTTTGTAGCAGGCGCGGGCAGGGACGGCAGCAAACTCGGCAAAGCCGCCTGCGCGCGTGATGCCGACGCCCTGCCAGTTCGAGCAATGGTTTGACTGTTCGTTGCGGCAGAAATCGCAGTAACCGCAATACAGATTCGGATCCACTGCAACCCGATCCCCGACCCTGACGTCCGTGACGGCATGACCTGTCGCCACGACGACACCACCAAACTCATGGCCTGGGATCAGGGGGAAATCTGACATGTATTCATTGCGGTAGATGTGGACATCGGTGCCGCAGATGCCGCAGCGCGCCACCTGCACGACGACCTCATCCGCCGCCGGTGTTGGATCCGGGACGCGTTCGATGGCGATCGACTCGGGTTGAGGGAAGAGAACAGCTTGCATAGAGCGACCTCATCTGCAAAGGAAGGAAATAGCAGGAAAATTGACCATTGTTTTTCCTACCACGCACAGTAACCGCCATCGACCACGATATCGTGCCCGGTAACATAGTCGGACGCTTCACAGGCGAGAAAGACCAGGGCGCCGGTGAGGTCGGTGACTTCAGCCATACGTCCCATCGGCGTCTTTTCCATCCAGATCGGCAACATGGTCTGGCCGATCGGTGTGGCCAGCAGATCGTCGACCATTTGTGTGCGCGTATAGCCGGGGCTGATGGAGCTGACGCGTACGCCGCGCTGTACCCATTCGGTGCCAAGACTGTGAGTCATGTGAATGACGCCGGCCTTTGCCGTGTTGTACGCCGTCTGGTTCTGGGGCGTATTTACAATATGGCCCGACATGGAGGCGGTGTTGATGATCTTGCCATAGCCTGCCGCCAGCATGGTGCGCCTCCGCCTGGCAGCAGAAGAAGACCGAATTTAGGTCAATGCTCATCATGCGCAGCCAGTCGGTGGACGTCATTGCTTCCGAGTCGACCCATTGGCCGATGCCGGCGTTGTTGACGCCGATCGTGAGTTTGCCCCACTTGCCGACGATGGCATCGACCATCGCCTGCACCTGGTCGGGCTGGGTGACATCTGTTTTGAGCGCCATCGCCTGCACGCCCTTCTTGGTCAGTTCATCGGCGACCGTTTCGGCGAGTGGCAGATTTGTATCGACAATGGCAACCGACGCACCGGCTTCAGCGAGCGCATGGGCAAAGGCACGGCCAATGCCCTGCGCACCACCGGTCACGAGTGCGGTGCGTCCTGCGAGACTAAAGCGTTCGAGAATTGGTTTGGCAGACAGTACGGCGTCGGACATGGTGAGGTGCTCCGTTATTTTATTCCGGCATATCAATCTGCGCCTTCACCGAGGTCGGCGGCATTTCAACGGCAAAGTTGAAGGCTTCGACGCTATCTTTGAAGGCGAAGCGGTCGGTGATTAAGGGTTTGACGTTTAGTTTGCCGCTGGCCATCAACTTGATGGCGCGGGGGTAGACGTGGGCGTAGCGGAAGACGTGTTCAACGCGGGCTTCCTTCACCATGCCGGCCGATACTTCATAGGCGATTGGGTGTAGCGGAATGCCGACGTAGACGACGGTGCCGCCGGGCACAGTGGCTCGAAGACGCTGGCGGCCGCTTTCTCGTTGCCGCTGCATTCGAAGACAATGTCGGCGCCCCATCCGTCAGTGAGTTGGTCGACCACGCCTTTGAGGCTTTCCTTGGCGACGTTCACCGGTGTGATGGGGCCAAGTGTCGCCGCCAGATCGAGTTTTGGCTGTTGGACGTCCGTCATGATGATCTGGGAACAGCCCCCGGCAAGTGCGGCCAGGGCAGTGACCATGCCGATGGGACCGGCGCCGCTGACAATGGCAACGTCGCCCGGTTTGATCTTGGCCTTTGTCGCCGCGTGCATGCCCACTGCGACCGGTTCGACCATCGCGCCTTCCGCCATGCTGACGTTGTCGGGCAGCTTGAAGGTAAAGGCGGCGGGGTGGACCACCGTGGGGCGCAGTACGCCGTGAATCGGTGGCGTCGCCCAGAAGCGTACGGCTGGGTCCAGGTTGTAGATGCCGAGTTGCGTGGCGCGGCTGTTGGGGTCGGGGATGCCCGGCTCCATGCAGACGCGATCGCCCACCTTAAGATTGGCCACTTCGCTGCCGGTTTCGACGATGACGCCTGCGGCTTCATGGCCCAGGACCATCGGCTCGCGCACGATGAACTGGCCGATGGCGCCGTGCGTGTAGTAGTGCACGTCACTGCCGCAGATGCCAACGGTCCGAATCGCGATGCGCACATCGTGCGGGCCGAGGATCTCAGGCAACTCGATATTGCGCAGATTCAGAACGTCTTTCTTTTCGAGGACGAGTGCTTCCATTGCGATCCTCTTTTCTCTACCCTTTTTTAAAGATGAAATAGGCTACGAATAACCAGGCAATGCCCCACACCCAAATTGGGAGGGCCCATTCGATGAAACGCAACCAGAACAGCCCCACGCCGATTAGAATGACGACACTGATGAAGCCACGGTCAAAGGTGTTGGTTTCAATTGGCAGGAATCCGCGCCGGCCCTTATGCGTGATCGGCGCATCGACGACCTTGGTGTTGAGTGATTCTTCTTTGGCCATGATCACCTACTCCTTTACTGCGCCGAAGGTCAAGCCGGTCACGATGTACTTCTGGACGAAGATCAGGAATACCAGCGCCGGCATGATTGCCACTATGGCAACTGCTGCCATCTCACCCCAATTTGTCCCGGTCACGCTGACGAACTCGGCCAGACCGGTGGTGATAGTGCGTGCCTGGACACTGGTGAGCGTGGCGGCAAACAGGTATTCGTTCCATGAGAAGATCCAACTCAGGATAAATGTAATGGCGAGACCAGGCGCTACAAGCGGCGTCACGATCCGCAGGAGCACCGTCCACCGCCCGGCCCCGTCGACAAGCCCGGCCTCGTCCAGTTCGATCGGGATGCCGTCCATGATGCCTTTCATCAACCAGATTGCAAACGGCAGATTGAATAGGCAGTTCACGAGAATCAGCCCGGCATGTGTATCGAAGAGCGAATAGCCGCCGATGCGGAAGACCTGCGTGAAGATCAAGAAGAGCGGCAGCAAGAACGCCGCGGGCGGCCCCATGCGGTTCGTAATGGTCCAGAAAAAGATGTTATCCGAACCCTGCAAGCGCCAGCGCGAGAGGGCGTAGGTGGCGAAGAGCGCCAGCACCGTGACGAGAATCGCGTTCGCCGTCGAGATGATCAATGAATTGGTCAGGTATCGCTGGAAAACGGGATTTGAGAGCGGCGTGGTGTAATTCGCGGCAAAGAACCCATTGAGCCAAAGGGTCGGCTTGTCGAAAAGCTGGACGCGACTGCGCGAAGAGACGATGAACATCCAGTAGATCGGTAACAGTGTCACCAACGTCATGAAGATCCAAAGTGCGTATAGGCCGATCCAGCCGAGGATTTTGCGTGTGCGTGAAGTTTTCATGGATGTTCCCTACTCTCGTTTGCCAATGCGCGAGAGGGCGATGTAGAGCAGCCAACTCAGCACAATCGTAAAATAGAGCACGACCAGTGACATGGCCGCACCATATCCATAATCAGTCTTTGGAAAGACCACACGCCAAATGTAGATACCCACAAGCTGCGTGGCGGTGCCTGGGCCGCCGCTGGTCAACATGAAGACCTCGTCGACGACGCGGAGAGCGTCCATCAGCCGGATAAAGATGACCGTGAGCAACACCGGCATCATCATCGGAATAGTCACAAAACGGAAGGATTGCCACTTATTGGCGCCGTCCACCTGCGCCTGTTCCAGTGGCTCCTTGGGGACTGCCAACAACCCGGCCAATACCGTCAACGTGACAAACGGCGTCCAGTGCCAGATATCCATCAAGATGATCGTGATAAATGCCTGCGCCGGATAGGTGGCAAGGCGGAACTCGATGCCGAAACCACTTGTCCAAGTAGTAGGGAATCGGCCCAAAGCCGGGGATGGTCAGTAGACGCCAGGTTGCACCAACCGCGATGGGCGCTACGACAAGCGGCAGTACATAGATGGTGCGAAAGATGACCTTGCCGGGAAAGTTGCGCGTCAGCGTCGATGCCAACAGGAACCCCAGGGCTAGTTCAATGCCGACCGACGTAAAGGCAAACACGATGGTGCGCCACATGGAGGCGATGAACTCCGGATCAAACATCAACATCCGGTAGTTGTTGACGCCGGCCCATTGCATGCCCAACTGCGCCGAAAAGGCGTTCCAACTAAAGAAGCTGATATAGATGACATAGAAGAATGGCAGCAGACCGATGATGCCGAGGATGATCAAGGTTGGCGAGAGCAGCCACCAACCCATCTTTCTTGAGCGCATTTGCGTGGCTCCTATTTGACGGCGCCGCGTGCGGACCGAATGCTGAGTTACTAGGAGTGGGATAGGCCTTTACGAGGGCCTATCCCACGGCTAAACGCCTAGCTGTTACTCGCCGTAGCCAAGCTTGACAAGTTCGGCATTGGTGGCTTCAGCTGCCTGATCGAGTGCATCGGAGGGGGTCAACTCGCCCGTCAACGCCTTCCAGATAAACGGTGACGCAGTTGTTACGATAGCTGCATGGAAGGGGAACGGCGGGGCGCCACGGAAGAGCGGGCCCTGTTCTTTCATCAGCGTGTAGTAATTGTCGGTCTTGGCATCGACTTCGACGACCTTGGGGTCGGCATAGGTCGATTCCATGACGATACGAGAGCCGGCGACTGCCCAATCAGCCTGGACGGATTCCTGGCCGATGAATTGTTCCCACAACATCGCGCACTTGGGGTTCTTGGAAGTGATCGGAACACCAAAAGCGCCACCGTCGTAGTAGCCGATGTAACCCGAACCATCTGCGGCAGCTTCCATCACGCCTTCGGCGACGGGTGGCAGTGCCACGCCGACATTGCCCACAACCTTGGACTTTTCAGGGTTGGTGGCGATCCAGGCGGCGTTTTCACCATAGACCCAGCCCTGGGCTGCGCGGCCGGCGGCAAAGGAGGCCGCAACCTCGTCCCAAGTGCTGGCGGTGGCTTCCGGCGGGGCGTCCTTAAGCAGGCCGACCCAGAAGGTCAGGGCTTCCTTGGCCGCATCGCTGTTCATCTCGCCGCCATTGGCCACGTCGGCCTTCCAGTTCTCCATGTTGATGCCCCAGTTGTAGACGCCAAACGTGGGTGCAATCGTCTCAAAGAACTCGTAGTACGATGACGCGTGGCCGGTGTTGCCCTGGACCGTTGAACCCCACAGCTCGAGCCCATTGTCGGCGCCCCACTTCGTGAAGAAGTCGGCAATGTCCTGATACTGCTGGTGGGTGGTGGCGGGGGCCAGGTCGTAACCGTACTGGGCCTTGAAGGCTTCCTGCGCGGCGGGATCGCTGAAGAGATCCTTGCGGTACAGGTAAATCTTGACAAAGGCTTCCATTGGCACGCCGTAGATGTCGCCGTTCTCGTCCTTGAAGTTGTCGATGAAGGAGGTGAACTTGGCGAAGTCGAAGTCCGGCGAAGCGAGCTCCGGGTTGTCCTTCAGGAACTGGCTCTGATTTAGCAGGTACTTGTTGGCCAGGTAGCTGTAGATAATGTCCTGCTCGATGCAGACAAAGTCATAGACACCGGTGCCGGCCTGCATGTCCTGAATGGCCTTGTTGTACATCTGGTCCCAGGACGTCGCTTCGAGTTCGACCTTGATGCCGGTCAGTTTTCGAACTCAGGCGCAAGCACGTCTCTCGCGAATTGGAGGGCGGGGTGCTCTCGGAAATGCCGCGGATCGTTGTGCCTGTGCAACCTGCGGCCTCGGCCGCGGTGGCCCACCAATTATCGGCGGCTGGGGCATCTGCCGCGGGTGCCGGTGCCGCCGGCGCAGCCGGTACGGCCGCCGTACAAGCGGACAACACCATCGTCAACACGACCAAAGCGGCCAGCACGCCAAACATGCGGCGCGAAGTAAAGCGCATGGTTTCCTGTTCCTTTCTTGGGTAGAACAAATCGCACACGAAATGGGTACAACCGGAAACAAACAAGCCATCTTGGATACTACGTTTCATAGGTATCTTGTCGCTAGCCCTCCTTTTGATGGTTTGCACCGTTGGCGTTGGGGACCCGCCACTTGGACGATTCTCGGTAGTGGACGTGCGCAGCCAGGACGACCTCTTCGATGGGCCGATCGGGTTCGTCCATCCGCTTAAGCAGCAGTTCGACGGCCAGCCGGCCAAGATCGTAGGTTGGTTGCGCTACAACGGTCAATGCCGGCTTGACGAAAAACATCCAATCCATCTCGTCAAACGCGGCCATGGCGATGTCATCCGGAAACCGCAAGCCGCTGCTGTGAATGGCGCGCAGGGCGCCAATGGTCAGCAACGCATTGCCTGTAAATACTGCGGTCGGGGGCTTGGGCAGCTGTAATAACTCGCGCATCATGGCATGCCCTTCCAGGATGCGCGGCATGCCGGTGCGGATCAAGTCCTGTTCTACCGGTAAACCATGCGCGTGCAGCGCATCCAGATAGCCACGTAGGCGTTCCTCACCGGTGCTCGATGCCGGTGTCCCAAGCACAGCGCCGATCCGGCTGTGCCCCTGCTCGATCAGGTGCGTCACCAACTGCCTGGCGGCGCCGACGTTGTCCACCAGGACCGAATCGATCGCAACGTTGGTGATGCGGCGATCGATCGCAACGGCCGGCACGCGCTCTTCCACCAGGCGCCGATACGCATCGTTCATGCCCGCAGTCGGCGAAATAATCACACCTGCGACATGTTCGGCGAGCATCAGGTCCAGGTACATCGTTTCCTTACCCACGTCCTCGTCCGAATTGCACAGAAAGACCGAGAACTTGTTTTGATAGGCCGTGTCTTCGATGGCCCGCACGACGGCAGTGAAGAACGGATTCTGGATGTCGGAAACAATCAAGCCGATAATGCTCGACCGCTGCACCCGCAAGCTACGGGCAACGCGACTGGGTCGATAATTTAGCGTATTAACGGCCCCCAGCACGCGTTGGCGCAGTTCATCGCTCACATACGGTTTTCCCGACAGGACACGCGACACCGTTGCGGTGGACACGCCTGCGCGGCGGGCCACGTCTTCGATTTTTGTTGGCATAGGTTGTAGGGGTCGCGACCGTGAGAAAACGATTGCAAACAAAATTGTAATCGTTTTCACACTGTCTGTCAATAGCGAATTTGTGCAAGCCCTGCAACTAATTGCAATTTGTTGGGGATCCGGTGGCAATTCGGAGTGAACTAGTCACCTGACCAGGGGCGCAACTCGCCCGGCGACGGTGCACTTGGTGGGTGAGAGCGGGTAGACTGGAGGGACTGCTTTCTTATCGTGTTGTTTTCTGGGAGGAAACTGCAATGTCGCAGCGTGTTGCCATTCTGGGCGCCGCAGGGCGCGATTTTCACAATTTTAATGTCTTTTTCCGCGACAACCCCGACTTTGAAGTCGTCGCATTCACCGCCACACAGATCCCGTATATCGAGAACCGCCAGTATCCGGCCGCGCTGGCGGGCAAGCGGTATCCCAAAGGGATCCCGATCGTGGCCGAGAGTGAACTCAGCGCACTCATTGCCGAGGAACGTATCGACGTTGCCGTCTTCAGTTACAGCGATGTCACCTATGAACACGTGATGCATATCGGCGCCCAGGCCATGGCGGCCGGCGCCAACTTCATGCTCCTGGGACCGAAACAGACGCTGATTCCGTCGAGCAAACCGGTCATCGCCGTCTGTGCGGCTCGTACAGGCGCCGGCAAAAGCCAGACCAGTCGTGCGGTGGTGCGCACCCTGCGCGAAATGGGGGTGCGGGCGGTATCGGTGCGGCATCCCATGCCGTATGGCAATATCGCCGCCCAGGCCGTGCAACGGTTTGCGACCATGGAGGATCTGGAACACCATCGGGTCACGATTGAGGAGCGTGAAGAGTACGAGCCGCACGTCATGGCCGGGGGCGTGATCTATGCGGGCGTCGACTATGAGCGCATTTTGCGCCAGGCCGAGACCGAGGCCGACGTCATCATCTGGGATGGTGGCAACAATGATCTCCCGTTCTACAAACCGGATCTGTGGATCACGGTGGTTGACCCGCATCGGGCGGACCATGCCTTGCACTACTATCCAAGTGAAGTCAATGTACGGCTTGCCGATGTGATCGTGATCAACAAGGTGGAGACGGCTGCCTTCGAGCAGATCGAACAGGCGCGACAGATTGCCGGCAAACTTAATCCGAAGGCTATGGTTATCGACGCCGCGAGCCCCATCTTTGTGGAGCAGAGCGAACTCATTCGCGGCAAGCGGGCGCTGGTGATTGAAGATGGCCCGACCCTGACGCACGGCGAGATGAAGATCGGCGCGGGTTGGGTGGCTGCCCGTCGCTTTGGCGCCAGTGAAATTATCGATCCGAAGCCCTATGCCGTGGGGACGATTGCCGAGACCTACGCCAAGTATCCGGCCACGGGTGCGATTTTGCCGGCAATGGGATATAGCGACCAACAGGTGCTGGATTTGCAGGAGACGATCAACGCCACACCGGCCGATGTGGTGCTGGTGGCAACGCCGATCGACCTGCGGCGGCTGGTGCGGATCGACAAGCCGGCGTTGCGCGTGCGATATGAATTGCAGGAAATTGGCGAGCCCACGCTGGCGCAGATCCTCGGCGCTTTTGTGGAGAAGAGCGTGAAACGCGTGTAGGCTTGGATCTGAGGCTGTGAGTGGCGCCCTTGCCTGGAAACGGGTAAGGGCGTTTTGTTTTGGACAGGAGATAGGGTAACATGTTGGACGTATTGAGTTATTCCGATCTCCTCTCCGCGTTTTCTCCGCGTCTCTGCGCCTCCGCGTTGGCTGTTGGCGCGGGGAGGAAATGATCAACGCGGAGACGCGGAGTTGGCGCGGAGGGCGCGGAGGAAACGCGGTTCTTCACCACAGAGATGGCGCATGATACAGGATCAAGGCAATTGGCTGGTGTCGGGAACGTTGCGCAACCTCACGAGCGCGGCTGCGCAACGCGCATTGGCAACCGGCCATTTGATGCCCATTGAGACCTCGGCCGTGGTCATGACCGAGGGCGCAATGAACTTCGTGGTGCGCATCTTGACGCGGCGCACCGGCGTCAAACACGCACGGCGGAAGGCGCACAGTACGGCGCAAGCAAGCTCGGGTGAGCGCAATCCGTTCCTGCCCTATGAACCGGAACGGTTCGTGGCGGACTTGAGTGCATCGCATGTCTGCCTGCTGAACAAGTTCACCGTGGTTGATGATCACCTCATTGTGGTGACACGTGCGTTCGAAGAACAGACGAGTCTGCTGACGCCGGCGGATTTTGAGGCGGCCGTGATCTGTCTGCGCGAGTTTGATGGGCTAGGTTTTTACAACGCTGGGACAATTGCCGGGGCAAGCCAGCGGCACAAGCATCTGCAATATGTGCCGCTGCCGCTGGCGTATGCCCCAAGTGGGCTGCCATTGGAAGCGCCCATTGCGCAAGCGCCACGGGGATGCATTGCAACGGCGCCTGAGCTCTGGTTCCACCACAGGTTCGTGCGCCTTGAACTCGGCGCCGAGGTAGGACCGGGTGCAGCCTTGCAACTGTGGAGTTGGTACATGGCATTGCTGATGGCGGTTGGCGTCAGCAGCGGCGCTGGCGCGTCGACAGACTGCGCCGTACAACTTGTTGTTCACCCGGCGCTGGATGTTGGTTGCGCCGCGGCGCAGCGAAGGTGCATTGGGAATTTCGGTCAATTCGCTCGGTTTTGCCGGGAGCCTGTTGGTTCGTAATCGGACGCAGTTAACATTGCTTGACCGGTATGGGCCACACACGTTGCTTTGTAGTGTCACCGGCGCCGCACCGCCAAATCGCTGATCGGACATACTTATGGCGACATCGCCGTTGACCTGGGGACGCAGCGCCTGGCATTGGCTGCTGCAACTGGATAAGCCGGCGCCACCGCGTACGGACTTAGAACTTGAAGTGGAGGCTGAGGCCCACTACAACTGGAACTTTACCGTCAACGTGCTGGACGGGGCGCTGTTCTGGTTTGGCGCCAGTTTTATTTCTTCCACCACGATCCTGCCGCTCTTTGTCAGCAAGCTGACGACGGATCCGTTCTGGTTTGCACTACTGGCGGTTCTGGCGCAGGCGTCGTGGTACCTGCCGCAACTGTTCACCGCCGGTTGGACGGAGCAACTGGCGCGCAAGAAACCGGTCATCGTCAATCTCGGTTTCTTTACCGAACGCGTGCCGCTGTGGCTCTTGCCGGTGGCTGCGCTCCTCGCGTTGCGCGCCCCTGCGTTTGCGTTGCTCCTCTTCTTTTTTGCCTATGCATGGCATGGCTTTGGCGCCGGCGCCGTCGCAACCGCGTGGTCCGACATGGTGGCACGGGTATTTCCCGTGCGGAAGCGGGGCTGGTTCTTTGGCTTCAGTGCGTTTATTGGCACCGGTTTGGGCGCGATCGGTGCATTCTTCAGCAGTTGGCTGCTGGAAGCCTATCCGTACCCGGTCAACTTTGCCTGGGCGTTTGCCATTGCGGCGCTGGCGATCACCGTCAGTTGGGTCTTTCTTGCCTTCACCCGCGAGCCTGCCCAGCCGGCGCCGGCGCATATCAAGGCGCAGAAGGGCAATTCCTGGCGCAAGATCCGGGGCGTGGTCAAAGAAGATCGCAACTTCCGCAATTTTCTGTGGTCACGCTTCTTGCTCAACATGGGGCGCATGGGCGCGGGTTTCCTCACCGTAGCCGCAGTTGAGCAGTTCAATGTTGCGGATAGCACGGTGGGTATCTACACCGCAGTGCTGCTCGTTGGCCAAACCCTGGGCAATCTATTAGCCGGCGTGGTGGCGGACCGGCGAGGTCACAAGTTGTCGTTGGCGATCGGTTCGCTTGCGTCGGCGCTCTCGTTTGCAATGGCGTGGCTGGCGACGGCCGCGTGGTGGTATTACGGCGTCTTTCTGTTGACCGGTTTTGCCAATGGCATGTTGGTTGTTTCCGGCGTGCTTGTGGTGATGGAATTTCACGCGCCGAAGATCGGCCGACCTATATCGGCGTCGGGAACACAGTGAACGGCATCGGCGCGGCGCTGGCGCCGATTGTGGGGGGACTGCTTGCCGCCTATAGTTACAATCTGATGTTTGCGCTTTCGGCCATGGTGGGAATTGCTGCACTCTGGGTGCTGTTGGCCGGTGTGAAGGAGCCGAGAAGTGTCGATGTTACTGCGCTATCTGGGGCAACAAAGTGAGTGAACTAGCGCGGCTTCCCGGCTGGCTCTGGTGGTTGCTCGCCATCGGCATCATGGTGCTGGTGGGATTGATTGTTGTGTTTGCTTTCTGGCCGCGAAGTTCCGCGCCGATGATCGACAGTAGTGAGGGGCTCCGCATTCATCCGCTCTACCTTGGCCCGAGCAATGCTTATCTGATCGAGACCGAGCAGGGGCTGATTCTGGTGGATGCCGGGCTGCCTGGCTATAGCGATGCGATCCTGCGCAAGCTGCGCCAACTGGGTCGCGATGATCTAAGGTTAATTTACATAACACACGCGCACGTGGATCATTATGGCAGCGCTGCGGCGATTCAGCGAGCGACCGGTGCGCCGATTGCGGTGCATGAAGCCGACGTGGAAAACATGGAAACGGGCGCCACGGAGTTGGGGACGGTGCGGGATTGGGAGTGGTTGAGCCGGACGCTGTTGCCGTGGGTGCAGCCGGCGCTGAAGGTGGAGCCGACGGCGCCGGACGTGGTGTTGCGGGAGGGTGACCGGCTGGACAAGTACGGACTTGCCGCGACCGTGGTGCATACCCCTGGCCATACGCCCGGGTCGACGACGTTGATCACGGATGGTGGCGTTGCGGTGGTGGGCGACCTGATTTCGGGGGCCGGTGGCCCGCATGCGCAGCGCTCGTATGCGGATGATTGGGTGGAACTGGCAGAGAGTCTGCAGCGTGTGCAGCAACAGGCGCCAGACGTTGTCTTTGCCGGGCATGGGCGCACATCGATCTATGGCGCCGCGTTCGCGGCGTTATCGCCCTATTTGCCTGGTGAGGTCACCCCAGAGCCTTGACCCCGGCTGCGATTTTGCGTTTGCCTAAAGTCACTACAGACTGTATCCTTGAACCGCTTCCAGTAATGCGTGCATTGCAGCACGCTCATGTACGCGAAACCCACCCTGCATCCTTATCCAAGGAGGAACCGAATGTTGCTCAAGCGCTTCGCATGGCTGTTCGTCGTGGGCATGGTGATCGCTGGCTGCGCAGCGCCGGCCGCAGTTGCGCCGGCGGGACAAGCGGCACCGGATACTGCACCTGCCACACCCAATGTGCTTACCGTTTCATCGACGGCGAATGTCACGACCTGGGACCCCATCAAGTCATTTTCAACGGAGGCGGAGTATCTTGCGAATCTATACGAGCCGCTGCTCCGCATCAACCCACCTGGTGCCGCCGAGCGGTTTTCGCCAGTGCTCGCCGAGAGCTGGGAGTCGGATGCCGATGGCAAGACCTGGACCTTCAAGTTGCGTCCGAATGTGAAGTTCCACGACGGAGAGCCATTGACGGCCGATGCCGTGAAGCAGTCGATCGAAGCCGCCAAGGATCATGCCGGCGCGTCCTTCATCTGGGCGCCACTGGAAAGTGTCGAGGCAGTGGATGATCTCACGGTGAAGTTCAACCTGAGTTACGCCGCGCCGTTGGATTTGATTGCCAGTTCATTGTATGGCGCCTGGATCGTCAGCCCGAAGGCGCTTGCGGCAGTCGCAGCGGATGAAAACTACTTTGAGGCTGGCGTAGAAGCAGGCACCGGCCCCTATATGTTAGAGAGCTATACGCCCGATCAGGAGGTGCTCCTGACCCGTTTCGATGACTATTGGGGCAACTGGCAGGACGGGCAGTTTGACAAGGTGCTGGTCAAGATCGTGCCCGAGGCCGTACAGCAGCAGCAGATGCTCGAAGGCGGTGAAGTCGATCTGGCGCTGCGCCTGCCCGCTGAAAATTACGCAAGTTTCAAGGACAAGCCGGGCTATACTTTGCTCACGGAGCCGTCCTTCTTCAACTACGTTGGATTCCTGAACACGCTGCGCCCGCCGCTGGACAACCCAAAGGTTCGCCAGGCGATTGCCTATGCGATTCCGTACCAGGACATTATCGATGTCGCCACCTTTGGTCAGGCGACGCAGGCGCGTGGCCCGGTGCCTGCCGGTGTGTGGCCGTATTCGGAAGAAGTCACACAGTACGCGACGGATCTGGAAAAGGCGAAAGCCTTGATGGCGGAAGCCGGCTTCGCGGATGGCGGTATCGACCTCAGGCTCACTTACGCGGCTGAGAACAAGACGGAAGAGCGCTTTGCGCCGGTGATCAAAGACGCGTTGGCAGAGATCGGCATCAATGTCTCGATTGAACCCATTCTGTTCAACCAGCAGTGGGAAGAAGCCAAGAGCGATCCGGCAAATGCGCAGGATATGTTCTTGCTGCTGTATTGGCCGACCTACAGCGACGCCGGCACCGACAATCTATATTCAATGTTCCACTCCAGCGAGGCGCCGTTCTTCAATCTAAGTTACTGGAAGAACGAGGAGTTCGACACGTTGATTGATGAGGCTGCAATGCTGACGGTGACAGATCCGGACGCTTCGCTCGAGAAATATGTCAAGGCGCAGAATCTGCTGGTGGACGAAGCGCCGGGCATTTTCTTCTTTGACACCAAGGCGCCATTCGTCATTCCCGATCACATTGGCGGCTTCCAGTACAATCTCAACTATCCGTTCGCCACTTTCTTCTACGATCTCTACCGGAATCCTGCGCAGTAGGACCTGCACATGCCTTGCCCGGTGGGGATGCCAGTTCGTGGGCATTTCCACCGGGCATACATGGTGAGACTCAATGAACAGGCTTGAATTCCTGATTCGTCGAATCGTTGCCTCGCTGTTCGTGCTGATCGGCGTCTCAATCATCACGTTTATGCTTGCGCGTGTTGTGCCGTCGAATCCGGCTGCCGTTTATATTGGTCCCAAGGCCCGCCCGGCTGACATCGAGCGCGTGACGAAGCAGTTGGGGCTTGACCAGCCACTGCCGTTACAGTACGCGCGTTATATGGGCGATCTGGTGCGCGGTGATCTGGGAAACTCAATTTCGACCAAGCGTCCCGTACTGCTGGAGTTGCAGAGCCGTCTGCCCGCTACGCTGGAACTGCTTTTTGCCGGCATGCTGATCGCTGTTTTGTTCGGCGTGCCGATGGGGGTGATCAGTGCGCAGAAGCAGGGCAAGGCATCCGATCTTGCGATCCGTGTGGTGGCAATTCTTGGCGTTTCGATTCCGGCATTTGGGTTGGGGCTCCTGCTTCAGATTCTGTTCTTCCGCTGGCTCGGGCTATTCCCTTTGTCTGGGCGGGTCGGCAAGGAACTGCGCTTTGCAAGTCCGATCATTGAGAACACGGGCTTTCTTCTCCTGGATTCACTCATTACCCTGAATTTCACCGCCTTTCAAGATGCACTCTGGCACATCGTGCTGCCTGCAATCACGTTGGCGGCGTATCCGCTGGGGCTCGTCGCGCGGATGACGCGTGGCGCGATGCTTGAGGTGCAGCAACAGGACTACATCCGCACGGCACGCGCCTACGGTACACCGGAACGAGTTACGGTTTTCGTCTACGCGCTGAAGAATGCCATCGGCCCCACGCTCACCGTCATTGGCCTTACTTTTGCGTTTGCGCTGACGGGCACTTTCTTTGTTGAGATCATCTTCAACTGGCCCGGTATGGGGCTTTTCACCGTGCGCTCCCTCCTAAATCTGGATTATCCGGCGATCATGGGCATTGCGCTGTTTGGCGCCGCCGGCTATGTTCTCATTAATCTTGTGGTGGATCTGGTGCAAGCCTGGATCGATCCACGCATCAGTTTGCGCTAGGAAACATGAGCGTCATTCCTTTGCCGGCGGACGTCGAGATCGTTACAGGTTCCACGCGTGGGGCGCAACTCTGGCGTGTGCTTCGGCGCGATCCACTTTCGATCATGAGCTTGACCATCATCCTGATCTATCTGTTGATGTCGTTGTTTGCGCCGTGGGTGGCGCCTTATCCGGCACAAGGCGCCGGGAAGAGCAATCCGCCCACTGTCATGCTCCCGCCATCGCCACAACACTGGATGGGAACGGATCAGTTGGGACGCGACGTCTTCAGCCGGGTCATTTTTGGCGGACGCCCCGCGTTCATCGTCCCCCTGCTGGTGGTTGGGCTTGCGGTGCTGATTGGCGCGCCGCTTGGCGCCATTGCCGGCTTCAAGGGTGGCTGGTTTGACGAAACGATCATGCGGATCACGGATCTCTTTCTGGCGTTTCCTTCGCTCCTGTTGGCGATGGCGATTACTGCGGCGCTTGGCCGTGGTCTGGAAAATGCCGCCCTCGCCCTTGTGATCTCATGGTGGCCATGGTACGCACGGATCGTACGTGGTGCGAGTGTCAGCCTGCGCGACCGCTACTTCGTGGAAGCCGCGCATTCGATGGGGGTACGCGAGCCGGTCATTGTTGCCCGGCACATCCTCCCAAACTGCCTGACGCCGATTCTGATCCAGGCAACCATCGATCTAGGAACGGTGATATTGGCGATGGGAGGGCTGGCGTTTCTGGGAATGGGGACACAACCACCCGCTGCGGACTGGGGCCTGATGATCAGTGAAGGTCGCACGTCGATTCTAAACGCGTGGTGGATCGCGATCTTTCCAATGCTGGCGATGATGATCCTGGTGCTTGCGTTCAACCTGTTGGGCGATGTCTTGCGTGATTTCTTTGACCCGAGGCACTACCGTTGAGTGAAGTCCTTTTTGCAGATTCAGGATCTGCATATTGCATTTCAGAGTGACCGCGGTACCGTGGCCGCACTCAATGGTGTAACGTTGGACGTCAGACGCGGTGAGATGTTTGGCCTCGTGGGCGAAACCGGATGCGGGAAGACCGTTACTGGCCTTGCCATGTTGGGGCTGCTGCCGAAGTCTGCCCGTGTACGCAGTGGATCGATCTTCTTTGAACATACAGATGTGCTGGCGATGTCGGCTGGCGAGTTGCAGTCGCTGCGTGGCCGGCGCATCTCCATGATCTTTCAGGATCCAAGCACAGCGTTGAATCCGGTCTTCACCATTGGATCCCAGATGGAGCGCGTTGCCCGCCAACATCTTGGGCTAAATCGGCGGCAGGCGCGCGCGCGAGCGGGGGCGATGCTGGAGGCGGTTGGGCTGCCTGACGTGGGGTGGATCTTAAGCGCGTATCCTCACCATCTCTCGGGCGGGATGAAACAGCGTGCCATGATTGCGATGGCGTTGCTTTGTGAGCCGGCGCTGTTGGTTGCTGACGAGCCGACCACCGCGCTTGATGTGACCATTCAGGCGCAGATCCTTGCCCTACTTTCGGAGCTCCGGAGCAAGTTTAATCTGACTGTGATGCTGATCACCCACAATTTGGGCGTGGTTGCGCATACATGCGATCGCTTTGCGGTGCTCTATGCGGGCCGCGTCGTAGAAATCGGGGCGACTTCAGCGGTCTTCACCGTTCCACAGCACCCATATACGCGTGCCCTGCTGGCAGCGATCCCGACCCCGGCGGCGCACGGCAAGGCGCTCGCCGCAATCCCGGGGACTGTTCCGGTGAATCCGGGCGCCGTCAGCGGGTGCGCCTTTGCGCCGCGCTGTGCGTTTGTCTTTGATCGGTGCAAACAAGAAGCGCCACCGCTGCGTGCTGTCGCGGCCAACCAGGCGAATGCCTGCTTCCTTGACGAGGCCGGCGGGGATGCGGGATGACGGTGAGCAGATCTGAAGCGCCTCTCATTGAAGTGCGCTCCCTTACCAAGCACTTTCGGCTGCCGGGTGGATGGCTCACGGGCAAACGCCGTGTGTTACATGCCGTCGATGACGTCAGCCTGCAGGTGTACACCGGCGAGGCGTTGGGCATCGTCGGTGAGTCCGGCTGCGGCAAGACGACACTGGGCCGGCTCGTATTGCGTCTTTTAGATCCGACGGCCGGCCAGATCTTGTTTGATGGCCGTGAAATCGCAAAGCTCAAGAAGTCCGAACTGTTGCCACTGCGCAGACAGATGCAGGTCGTCTTCCAGAATCCGCAGCAGTCGCTGAGTGCACGCCTGCGCGTCGCCGACATTGTCGCGGAGCCCCTGCGCACCGTTGGGGGGATAGCCGATGACCAGAGCCGGCGGCGCGTGCTCGGCCTGCTCGAGCAGGTAGGCCTCGGTGCACAGCATCTGGACCGCTATCCGCATGAATTGTCGGGTGGGCAATGCCAGCGGGTTGCCATTGCCAGAGCGCTTGCGCTCGATCCGGTGCTGCTTGTGTTGGATGAGCCTACCTCGGCGTTGGATGTTTCGGTGCAAGCGCAGATCCTGAATCTACTGGTCGACCTGCGCCAGCGTCTGGGGCTGACCTACCTTTTCATATCACACGATCTGGGTGTGGTTGAACATGTCTGCGATCGGATCGCGGTCATGTATCTGGGCAAGATTGTGGAAAGTGGACCTGGCAAGGAGATATTTGCGGCGCCAGGGCACCCTTACACCCAGGCATTGCTGGGTGCAATCCCAAGCCAGATGTCCAGGCGCGGCGTGAATTGGTTGTGTTGCAGGGTAATGTCCCAAGTCCGCCAACCCGCCATCTGGCTGTCGATTCCACACCCGGTGCCCGTTGGCACAGGATATTTGCCGGACTGACGAACCGATGTTGCGTGGCGAAGGTGGGTGGCAGGTCGCATGTCATTTTGCATGAAAGGACTGAATCGATGACCCGTCTCTTTGGCATCGCCGGCATCCAGATGACGCCGGTGGCGTGGGATCCCAATGGCACGATCGACAAGATGCAGGAGATTGTGACCCAGGTCGGGCGGAGTTTTCCGTGGGTGAATCTGTGCCTCTTTCACGAATTGGTAGTGCCCGGTCTGGTGCAGTTCACTTCGGCGCCGCGGCCCGACATCTGGCCGGAGCTCATGCAGCCAATTCCGGGGCCATTCACAGATCGGCTCTGTGAGATTGCCCGCAGATCAGGCCGTTGGTTGGCGCCTGGTTCCATGTATGAAACGGTCGATGGCAAGGTGTATAACACGGCGCTGGTCATCTCGCCCGACGGCGAAATCGTGGCAAAATACCGCAAGATTTTTCCCTGGTTGCCGTTCGAAGCCGGCACGGCGGCAGGAGATGAGTTTTGCGTGTTCGACATTCCCGATGTGGGGCGGTTCGGTTTGTGCATTTGTTATGACACATGGTTTCCTGAGACGGTGCGTACTCTGGCGTGGATGGGGGCTGAAGTGATTTTGCATCCGACCATGACGCCGACTGCCGACCGACCACTGGAATTGGTGATGAACCAGGCAAATGCCGTCTTCAACCAGTGCTACTTTGTCGACATCAACGGCGTAGGTCCCTGGGGTGGTGGGCGTTCGATGATCGTGGATCCAGATGGGCGGATCGTGCAACAGGCTGGCGAGCGCGAGACGATATTGACAGAGATTCTGGATTTGGACAACGTGCGCAAAGCGCGCGAATTTGGCACGCTGGGTTTGTGCCAGTTGTGGAAGCAATTACGTACGACGGAAGTGGAGTTCCCGATTTATCGGAATGTGATCGGAACCGGGGAGATCTATCGTAACCTGGGTGACCTCAAGGCGCCGAAGACGCTAAACTTACCGTAGATGCGGCACGTGGCCAACTTATGATCGAATCGCCATCTCATCTTCAAGAGTACCCCTGGTGGCGGCTGCTGGTGCAGGGGCTGCTCAGTCTCGGCGCCGGCATCCTGCTGATGTTTCGTCCTTCCTTTTCGCTCGATGTGGCGATTCTGGTGCTTGGCATCTATTGGCTTGTCCTGGGGATCACTTCCTGGTTCACGTTGTTGAGCGGGCGGACCCATGGCCGGCGCCTGTGGTACGTCCTGCGTGGCACGCTGGAGCTCTTCGCTGGGCTGGTGGCGTTAGGCTTTACCCAACTCGCGACGTTTGGCGGCGCCAATGTCGTCAACACGGTGATCGGCGTCGCCGGTCTGGTCATCGGCATCATCAGCCTGTTGCAGGCATTCCAGGGGGGCGGCTGGCCAAGCGGGCTGTTGGGCATTCTGAGCATTGGCTTTGCCGTGTTTGTTTTTGCCACCCGGCTTTTCAATATTTTCGATGTAACCTGGCTGGCAGGGTTGATCGCAGTGCTTGCCGGCCTTGCCAGCATCATTGCGGCCTTCAGCGTGCGGGCGAGTGGCAAGTCCGAGCATAATCCTGCGCTTGGTATCTGGCGGATGGTGGCCATGCTTGTGCTGTTGCCCCTGGCGCTGGTTGCGATCTTTGTGGCGTGGGTGTCGCACGTGCGCTGGCGGGGCTTTCGGTTGCACGAGTGGGGCGTCACCTACCTCTGCCGGCTGATTCTGCGGCTGCTGGGTGTGGGCATTTCCTGCGCCCAGCCACAGAAGATCACAGGGATGCAAGGGATCCTCTTTGTAAACCATCTGACTTTTATTGACATCCCGGTATTGGCGGGGCTGGCGCCGATGCGTTTTCTCAGTACGGCGGAGGTGTATCAGGTGCCGGTGGTGGGGTGGGTGGCGAAGCAGATCGACACGGTCTTCGTCAACCGGCGCAAGCGGGAAGCGCGCCAGGCGTCGCGCAGTGCGATTGCGGAGAGTCTTGAGCGGTCGTTGACGCCACCGTTCGTGATCTTCCTGAAGGTGGCTTTGGCGCACCAACAAGTCTGCGGCCCTTTCATTACGGCTCATTTGCGGTGGCGGCAGCGCACCAATTCCCCTATCTTCCCGTTGGCCTTGCCTATGACCGCACCGACATTCTGTGGTGGAAGGGCGTGGCGGAAGAAAGCTTTGTCAAAGTGGCCTGGCGCATCCTGACCTTTCGGGGCAAGGCTACAGCCACTTTGACGCCGGCGGCATCGATAGTACCATCACCGGATGATAAGCCGGAGCAATTGGCGCATGATGCCCAGCGCGCCGTTGAAGCGGTCCTTGGGTTGGCGCCTGCGCCGACCGTCCTTGAATCTCTAGCCATGCCGGAAGGATTACCAAATCATCATGGAACCTGAACTGTTAGATTTCTCAATCGCACGGCTTGGCCCGGCCACGTTTGCGTCACCGCTGGGCCATGTCAGGTTCATTGACGAGACTGCAGATGACGCGGTATTGCTCGATGCAAGTCTCTCCCAGGTAAGGGCTTACCTGGATCGCGGTCTGCCGCCGCCGGCGTTTGAGCGCGCTGGTCCCACCAGCAGATTCACTTTGATCCGGCAAAATCGAAGGCCGGCATTGTGACGTGCGGCGGTCTCTGCCCCGGGCTGAACGATGTGATTCGCGCGGCGGTGTTGAGCCTGCATTTTCATTATGGGGTGCAGACTGTCTATGGTTTTCGGTACGGTTACGCCGGGCTGAACCCTGCTTGTGGGTATGAACCGATCGAATTGACGCCGAACCGTGTGGAGTTGATCAGCACAATGGGTGGCACGGTGCTCGGCTCGTCGCGTGGGGACCAGCCCGTTTCGGTCATGGTCGATCGGTTGGGTTGAATTGGGCGTCAATGTACTCTTTACCGTGGGTGGCGACGGCACGCTGCGCGGGGCACAGGCCCTCGTCGAAGAGATCGCGGCGCGGAACCTTGACATTGCCGTCATCGGGATCCCGAAGACCATTGACAACGACATCGCCTACATTGCGCAGAGTTTTGGTTTTCAGACGGCGGCGTCAGAGGCGCAAAAGGCGGTGGAGGCCGCGCATGCCGAAGCGGCCGGCGCGCCCAACGGGATTGGGTTGGTGAAGTTGATGGGCCGCGACTCGGGCTTCATTGCCGCCTATACGGCGCTGGCGGACAGCCGGGTGAATTTCTGCCTTGTCCCGGAGCGCCGGTTCACGCTGGAGGCGCTGCTGGCGGCACTGGATGAAAGGCTGGCCGACCGCGGCCACGCCGTAATCGCGGTGGCTGAAGGCGCAGGGCAGGACCTGATCGCCGCACAGCGCAAGGTGGACGCATCGGGCAACGTCCAGCATGAGGATATTGGCCTGTACCTGCGCGATGCGATTCGGCGCCATTTCAAAGAGCGGGGCGTCGAGATCAACCTGAAGTACATTGACCCCAGTTACACGATCCGAAGTGTACCGGCGAACGCGTTTGACTCGGCGTTCTGTCTGATTCTGGCGCAGAACGCCGTGCATGCGGGCATGGCTGGGTTGACGAACACGGTGGTGGGGTATTGGCGTGGGGAGTTCACGTTGGTGCCGATCGCCGCGGCGGTGTCGCACCGGAAGAAGATTGAGCCGGATGGGTGGTTGTGGAACAGTGTGATCGCGGCGACGGGGCAGCGGGATCCGTTGGTGTAAAAGTGCTATGTCACCAGGACAAATTTCGGATTCAGACTCTATGCGCAGCAGGGTGCACCGGGCGTTGCGTGCTTTGCACCATGCAACGACGGAAGAGCGCCCTCTGGCGGATTTGCGACTCTACCAGCAGGCAGTGATGGGTGGACTGGATGGCCGTCAGGCGACGCGCACAGTGCTCCAGACCACCGTCGGCCAAATGGCGGCGCACTATCCGGATGAAGCGCCTGCTGCGTGATCGCTATGAACTGGACCGCACCGCATCCGATGTCGCCAATCAATATGGAATCTCGGAGGCCGAACTATACCGGCGGCAGACACGAGCGATTGACCTATTGGCAGAGGCGCTTGAGCAGCGGGAGAGTGAGACACTGCGCACCGCCAGGGCTGCCGCTCTGGGCAGGCTTGAAGCCCCGACCTATACCCGTTTGATTGGTGTAGATGATCAGATCAAGGAATTGCACGCCATCGTCGGGGCAGATAGTGCACAGGATGTAGTCTGCATTTCGGGTCTCGGTGGGATTGGCAAGACCGCGCTGGCCGATGCAGTTGTCCGACAATTGATCACGGATGGCAGGATCTGGGGACTGGCGTGGGTGACTGCGCGCCAGCACAATTACCGCCTTTCTGGGGCCATCACGCCGGTTGCCCAGCCGGCCCTTTCGTCTGCGGCGCTCGTTACAGCGCTCTGGAACCAGCTGTTGCCGGATATTCCATTGCCTGCCCAGCCGACCAGCGCAGTTGCGATTGGCGAGCTTGAGGAACGTTTGAAGCAGTTCGATCGCACTGTGGTCGTGGTCGACAATCTGGAGACGGTCGCAGATCTGGAAGATTTGTTGCCAATGGTGCGCCGCCTGGCGCGCCCGGTCCGGTTTCTCTTGACCTCGCGTGAGGGGTTGCGGGCTGAGCCGAACCTATTCCACTTTTCCCTGCATGAACTGAGCAGACCGCTGGCAAGGGAGTTGATCCGCTCGGAGGCCCGCACCCAGAATCTGCCTCACGTCGCAACCGCGGACGATTCGACGCTGGACCGAATTGTGGATCTGGTGGGTGGTCACCCGTTGGCGTTGCGGCTGGTCGTGGGCCAGATGCACATTGCGTCGCTCGAAGATGTGCTGCGGGGTCTCAACGACGCCGTGGGCGCCCACGCTGAATCACTTTATACCTACATCTACTGGAACGCCTGGCATCGCCTGGACGAGACGGCACGCAATGTCCTGCTTGCGATGCCACAGCTTGCACCAGCAGGCGGTGCGTTGGAGTTTCTTGTGGGTGTCACGGGCATACCTCGACCGCAACTGCTGCGCGCACTCGCCGATCTGATCGAACTCAGTCTGGTGGATAAGCGCGGTGATCTGCAAACCAGCCGCTACTCTATCCACAGCTTGGCGCGGACTTTTCTGTTGAACCAGGTTCTTCACTGGCAGTAGGCGCACGCCATGCCCACAGACACCGGCGCCTATCGAGAGACATTTCAGCGATTTCTGGTTACCGGGATCGCGCTGACGAGCGCTGCGGTGGAGCAAAATCAGGGCGTATTGGACGGCGAACTGCGGGAGCAGGCGTTACACGCTTGACCTCGGGCTTGGGGCGCCGGAGGCATGGCAGCAGGCGCGTGAACTGCTCTTCGCCCTGGCGCCGCACATGGAGCGGCTTGGCGCGCGCGAAGAGTGGATGGAGTTTCTGGTGCGCGGTAGGGCACTTGCCGCCGCGCATCAGGACCTGGCTGCTGAGGTCGAGTGTGTGCTGCAAGTGGCCTTTCTCCACCAATTGCGTGGCAATCTGGCTGAGGCCAGCGAACTGCTTGAAGGCGCACTTGCGAAGTTGGCTACCCAGGAGTTCCCGCGCCTACGCTCTGCCGTGCTCAATCGGGCCGCCTTCGTTGCCTATCTACAGGGGCGCTACGCAGACGCTTCGGCCCTCGCGTCCACTGCGCAACACGCCGCACCACGCGATGCCGTTGTTGAGATCGCTCAAAACGAGTTTATCTGGGGTGTATTGGCGCAGACGCACCATGAATGGCTGGAGTCAAAAGTTCACTTTCTGGAGGCGCTCCGGCTGTCTGAAGCACATCCATTCCACAATCCGCGCATGATTGCCTGGGGTCTGCTCAACTTAGGAACAGCGCATCGCCGCCTCGAAGAGCAGGCGCAGGCCCTTGACTGCTATGTACGGGCAGTTGAGTTACTGGAGCAGATCGGGGACCGGGTGCACGCTGCGGTTGCCCGGATGAACATCGGTAACCTGCATCTGCTTGCGGAGCGCCCCCAGGTTGCGCTTGAGTGGTATCAGACCGCAGAGCCAGTTTTCCGCCAGGTAAGGGATGAAGTGCGGTTGGCGCTGATCTACATCAATATGGGGATCGCCTGGCGTGATGCGGGTGACTATGCACGCGGAGGCGACCCTGCAGGCGGGGATTGAGCGAACAGAGGTGTTTGGGTCAGCGGTCGAGTTAGCGGGAAGCGCTCGGCGATCTGGCGCGCCTGTATTCGTTGCAAAAGCGCAGTGCCGAAGCAGAGGCAGCGCTGCGGCATGCATTAACGCTGATTGACCCGAACGGGGAGGGGCAGGAGTCGCAAGAACTGGCGACCGCACTTGGAGACAACTGGCCGGGCTTGAATTGGGAAGCGTCAGACTCAAGTCACCATGAAGCAGTGAAACCGGCGGGGATCCGGCTCACTTCTTCACGGTGACAGCTGCGTCTCTTAGCGTGCTGCAACTGGTAGGTATGCCTGGTACGCGTCGCCATACAATGGCCTCACCACCAAGAACACAGCAGAGCGATCGGCTACAAAAGCGATCTCGCCATTATCCTTGCCCATTGTGTATCCAGCCGGCTCCCAGGAGCGGTGATCTGGCGCCAGACGCAGGAGTGCAAGCCCGGCCAGAGACTGCGGATCGTGAGGAACCAGGCGAATGTTCGCCGCAAATGGAAGCACGGCAGGCTCACCTGTTTCGGTGTAGCCCGCGGCGCCTGCGACGGATAATGCGTCCGCATTACCTGCCGCCGAATCGGCGATGTCGACCACAATTGCGGGCAGCGCGGGCAAATAGTTGTCGGACGCCAGGTAGTCCTCACTCAAGGCGAGTGTCGTGGTGACAGCCTCCGCTGCGCCCGCTGGGGCTGCCATAACTACGTAGACACCGGCAGTCGCCAGTTGCAACGCAATTGGTTGTGCCGCACGCCAGCTATGGCTTACGGTCTCGGAGCCAACTTGTGAAGATTCAACCGGCCCGGCGTTTTGCCTCGGCGCTGCTGCTTCAGGGGTCTTGCCCGCAGTGGCATCGACAGGAGCGATCGCAGTTGCGGCCGGACCCGCTGGCGTGAAATCGGCTTGTGCGCCTATGAGTTCCATCGCAATTGCATCGGCTGTTGTTCCCGGCGCGGCATACGCATCTAGCGCGGGTGTGGGCAACACGCCGGGCAGCCCGCGCGGCGCCGCGGCCAGTGTGCCGTCCGGATCACTGGGTGCTTCTGGCGCAGTGATGGTCTGTGGCGCTGTTGGCGCCGCGAGCGGCCGCTTTGGAGCGGCGGAAACCGGTCCAATCGGGGAAGTCTCATGTGATTCAAACTCGTCGAAGTAGTAGACGCCGCGGGTGTCATTGTCGATTCCGGCCTGCGGGCCGAGCCACACTGTGTCGACTGCCAGCAGATCGTTGTCAATATTGTCTGTATGGGCCACCAGTACATTGTTAAGCCAAAGGTCGAGATACCCGTCATGTGTGGCGCTTGAAGATGCCGCCTTCCAATCAATCTCAATCTGGATCGGGAGACCGTCGAATGGCTCAGTTGGGGCGGCCACCCACTTCAAGTTGTCATTGAGCACGGACGCGCGCAGGCCATAGTCGCTGCCCGTGCGGACCAACTCAATCGCAACCACTGCGCGCACCGTATTGAAACCGCGGAAGATGGTATGGGCATTGCCGCTGGCCATCTGTATGCCATTGGGGTTGAACAGGAAGCGAGCGCGATAGCGTTTGAGCGCGCTTGGCGTGCGGTCGACGACATAGAGGGGGTGGTTGTCGTCGATGTTTGCGCTGATGCCATATGCACCCGTGAGCGCGGCGTCATGCAGCGCAGCCAGATTACCGGCGTCGATCATGGCGGTCGCCCAGCGTGCCAGATCGCCGGATTCAAAGGCATCGACGAAGATCAGGTCAGGAATCGATTGTGGTGCGTAGGCGACAGTCACAGCGTGCGCCTGGGCGGGCATCGTGAGCCGGTTGGTAATTGCGGAACTGTTGCTGTTGGCGGCGCCAGTCCAGCTCAGAACAGCGAAGCCGTACTCAGGTGCAGCCGCAAGGGAGATGACTGCGCCTGCAACATAGGCGCCCGTGGGGCAAGCGGTAGAATGATCTGGCGTCGCGGCCGGATCTTGACCCCGCCCGACGTGTGCGCGCGTCAGTGAATAGCAGTTGGGTGTTGCCACCGCAAATGGGGTGGTGCTCTGGCGGAGGCCCGCCGGTGACGCCACCTCGATCAATCCGCTGGTTGCTGACTGGGGGACGGTGACGAGATCTGCACGTCGGACAGCACCTGGAATGCCGCAGGTGTCCCGTTGAACCGCACAGCGCACATCCGTGAAACCGGACCTTGTAGCAGGATCGGCGTGCCGGCCGGAGCCGACGCCGGACTGAAGCCGGCAATCAGCGGCGCCGCGCGTGGCTGGGCCAATAGGGGTTGTACCCAAGCTCCTGGAAGATAAACCAGCCGGTCGCACCCACATGCAGGCGATTGAAGTACTCCCAGCCGAAGCCAGTCGTCAGGCCGTCGCGGGTCGCCGCCACGATGCCCATGTCATTGGCATTTGGTGCGGCAATCTGGACCTTGCGGAGTTCATCGCGCACGTGCGTGGCTTCATCCGTGCGCCCAAGCACGTTGTACGCCAGCGCCATTTGACCCGTACCTTCGAACCAGGGTTGGTCACGGTCGGTGTCGAAGTCAAAACCTGAAAAGCCGGAGGCTGTCACCAGGTGATTCGTAGTGGCAAAATCGATCGCGCGGCGCGTCTGTGGGTTGGGGCCGAAGGCGAGCGTCGCCCAGCTCTGGGCATCTAGTGGGATGGCCTGCTGGTTCGGGGTGGCCCCATCTTCCTGCGTTCCAGTCCAATAGTGACCCGCTGCAGCGTTCCACATCGCGTCAACCAACTGGCGGGCGTGGTCGGAGCGCTCCCACCATTTCGGATCGCCGGTGGCGATGGCAAGGCGTGCAAACGCGACCATCAGGTCAAGGTTGTGCTCCGTTGACTTCCAGGTCACGTTGGCAGGATCCGTTTCCCAGCCGCGGACACCACCCGTGTAGCCACCGGGTCCACTCGCCGAGCGCGTGTTGTCTTCGATCCACTCGCCAAGTGCGATGGCCGCGTTGCGGTATTGTTCGCCGCCGCGGGCGTCGTAATAGTTGATCAGGGCGAGGAGCACCCAGGCCATATCGCCATCGTAGCTACTCACCTGTTGGATGTCCTCGAACCAATTTTGCTTCGAAGCGTCCCACCAACCGGGCATACGCACGGTGCCGATGCGATGGTTTGGCTTCCAACCTGGCGGCAGCACCAGGTCGCCCGCTTGATAGGCGTTGCGCAGCCGCCCGTCGCCATAGATGCGATCATGTTGTTGCGCATAGACGAAGGCGTCGGCGAGCAACCCAGCACGGCGCCAGTCGCCGGCGGCAGTGAACGCCATGAGCGCAAGTGCGTTGTCATAGCTGAAGGCAACGTTACGCAACCGTGTCAAAGTTCAGCCCGGTCGGACGGGTATGGAAGCTCACGATGAAGCGCGGCTCATCCAGCCGGCTTTTATGAAACTGGATGTCATCGATCAAGAACTGAACCTGTTGGCCGTTGTTTTGCGTCGGGTCTACCACCCAGCCAAAGGCACCGAGCACATAGGAAAGATCCAGGCCCGTCAGCGTGATCGTATATGGTTGCCATGATGTCGTCAGCGTGACCGCACAGGGCTGGAGACGGCCACAGGGGCTGACTTTGGCCTCCGAATCAGGGTAAGGGGTGAGTGCTTGACCAGTGGTAGGATCGCGACCGACGCCAAAGGCGAAAACTGTACGCGTTCGCCGCCGTTGCCGCCGCGCATAGAAGGTCAATGCAGTCGCACCCGAAAGATCTACTCCGGCGTCAGGGATCGTGCCCCAGTTCTCACTTGGGATACGCGCGGTTTCGGTCAGAATGCCATTCTGAAAATACCAGCCACCCCAATGGACCCTCCAGATGCTAAGGCGCGGATCGAGGTAGCGCCGCTGTGCACGGTGCCGGTGTATGCTTCGTCGACGATGCCTGGGGCGATCCCCATGGCGCCGCGATGGGCGAAGTGATTGCCGGCGGCGCCGAGGTCGGTGTAGACGTCGAGGGTGTCGTGGTACTGGTCCATCACCCGGTCTAGATGGTTCAGCGCCCGCACAAGCGGCGTGCCACTCAACGCAAAAGTGGCGGTGACGGCAAGGCCGTGGTTCATCGTCAAAGTGCAGTTCAAATCAGCACCGGTGCAGGCCCCAGACCAACCCGCGAAGGCCGAGCCAGGCTGAGGCGTTGCGCTAAGCGTCACGATCGCCGCATGTGCATACGTGTCTTCGCACGCAGTGGTGCAGGCCGGGGCGGATGGGCGTTGTACAAGGCCATGACCGTCGCCAGCAATGGCAATTTTGAGTGGATGCGTAGCACCTGAGAACGTGGCCGTCACCGTGGTAGAGGTAGAGAGCGGATTCCAGGAACAACTGTTGCCGTTGATGGCGCCGCAATTACCGGACCACCCCAAGAAGATCGAACCGGGTTCGGGCGTTGCACTGAGGCTGAGCGGCGCCCCCGCCGGAAAGCCTGCAGCACAGGTGGCTGCGCAGTCGATCCTGGAAGCGAACTAACAACCCGGCCGGCGCCGTCACCGGTGTGGGTGACGGTGATATCGCCTTGGTTTGAAATAGGCGTAGACATTCATGGCGCTGGTCATGGTGAAGGAGCAGGTGGAAGCGGTGCTGTTCGTGCAGCCGTAATACCAAGCCCAGAATGCACTATCGGGCGCCGGGGTTGCAGTCAGCGTGATGCGCGTGCCATGGGCAAAGTCGCCGGTATAGACACCGGTTGAAATGATCCCAGGTGGGTCCACTTTGACTGAGCCCGGCGCCCCGCCCGCCACCTGTGTGGTGAGCCGGTATTGCATGCGGGGCTGGAAGATGGCAGTGACCGCATGCGCACTGTTGAGCGTGATGGTGCAGGTGGGGGTGGCGCCCGTGCAAGCACCATTCCAGCCGGAGAACAAGGAGCCGGCAAAAGCCGTCGCGGAGAGGGTGATGGTCGTGCCGATGGGGTAATCTTCCGCGCAGTCGAAGCCGCAATCGATGCCCGGTGCCTCGGCCGTCACTTTGCCGTCACCGATCCCGGTGCGTGAAACTGACGCCATGGCAACGGCGCCGGTCAGGGGTGTGAACTCGAAATCTTCGATGACAATCTCGACCGGTTTGCCGTCCGTGGGTGCGCGCCCATTGTACAGCCATAAGTTGATGCGGGGGTTTTCGACACCGGGCGCCGGATTCGATGCCCCGGCGTAGGGCCACGTGTGCACCGGCTGGAAGGCGCCCGGAGCAGCCGGGTCCTCGACAGCAGTGGTGAAAGTGATCCCTTCGGGACGCCAGGAGAAGGTGTGTTGGAAGCGGGCGCCCGGCAGACTGAGCGAAAAGCGATGCCGATTGCCAGAGGTTGTGTATGGCTGGACCACGTATTGGGCGTTGGCGGCCGCGGATCACCCCAACGGGAAAATTCGGCGTCGATCTCGCGGTAATTGGCGGCAGGCGCCGTAGTGTCCCAAGTGAAGAGACCCAACACCACATTCGGGTCAAGCTTGTCGACAGCACCGTTTGTGGTGAAGGTGTAGGTGCCATAGCCAAGCGAGGCCATATTGATGACTTCGGCGGCATACCAATAGCTGCCGCTGCCGGTCAGCTTCAGGTGCAATTGCCCGGCAGTGTCAACCCAGACGTTGTTGGTGCTGTCAGAGAAGTAATTGGGGCCTGGACCGATTGGGTAGGCGGCGCTCGTCTTCACCTGCCAGGGGTAGCCGGCAAACGAGATGGTGCGAAACGAAGGCGCGCGATCGATGCGTTCGATATCAACGCACTGGTCCAGAAAACCTGGCGGAAATGATGGTTGACCAGACATGGGAGGGGCGCAACACCTTGGGGCAAAGGCACGCCAGGATGGAGGTCGCCTGGGTGTCAACCCCGCCCGTTGTCACCCCGGCAGACCAGGAACCGTCGGGCGCAATCGATGTCAACGGCGCCGCCCAGGTCGGCTTATTCCACCAGCCGCCGGCTGCAAAGATGAAAATTGCCACTTTGTAGCCAGGTGGGTACACGCAGTCCACACGGCCGTAGAGGGGGTCGGTGGTCCCGTACTTTGGCACGAGGGGTGAAGTAGAGGTCGGGCGTACACGTCAACTGGCCGGTCGGCGTTTGGAAGGGGAGCCGCCAGGGCAGGGGCGCGGGTAAAGATCAGCAGGCACAATAGCCCAGCGACGCGGCGAGCATTGCCAACTGAGCGAGCCGAAGACGACGCTTGGATAATTGGTGAGGAGCGATGTTTGGCTGTGCATGGCATACTTCCTCTAAGAATGTTTGATCAATAAAGCCAACCACAGATGCCGTCCCAATAAAACTCTAGGTCGCGTACGTCACCACCAAGTGCACCAACGAGTGCGGCAATTGCCTGCATGCGCGCAGCGCCACCCTGCAAGGCCAGTGCTTCCCCGATTGCACGAATCTGGTTGCAAGTGAGCGCGTGGGCCTTGGGCACCGACTCGCACTGAGCATCCGCCAGTTCCAGAAGAAACAGGAGTTGGCGTGCGAGTAACGAATCGTCAGAAGAGGTTGAATTTCCCGAGCAAGCCCACGAGATGATTGCCAACAAAGGCCAGCGCATAGGAAGCCCCAAACAAAGATTTAAGAAACCCTAAACTGAAGTATACAGTTCAATGTCTGGAGTTTACTCTCGGATTGCTATCGGAATTCTCACCGCGGCGCAAACGCCGGCCAACAGGAGATAGAAACGGCCGTTTGGGGGCGCACCAAGAGAAGTGCAATGTTGGCAGCAGACGGGCCCACCCTGCAAAAGGGTGGGCCCATGCGCCTTGATCCAAGCCACCAGCAAATCCCGTATCGACACGTTGAAATGTCATTGCTGCTTCGGTATATAGGCTTCTAAACTTACGGATGCACCGCCCGGAACGACAAGCGAGAGTGCGGATTCTGTTTCTGGCACAGCAAATGTCCAGCAAACACGCCCCCTGTGCCATCCGGACAAAACACCCCGGTGGCGTGAGCCAGGTGGGGGTATAGATCGCCACGCTCACCGGATATTGAAACATCGAGATCCTTGGTGATCTGTGCAACGTCGTCCGTGCTTCCCCCTGTCGCAGTTTGAAAACCAACTCTCACGAGACGAAATCCTGGCGCCGCGGAATAACTGCCAACACGCTCAACTTCAACGATGGTGGTCAGTTGGAGTTCAATGTCGCCAATTGTGAAGCCTGGTGGGTTATCTGATGGCTCCGGAGTGGAAGCAAGTGTAGCTTGCGAAGGCTCGGGAATGGTGGGCGACAAGTCCGGCGTTTGCGTGGGCTTGAGAACCCCGGTAGATGCAGGAAGACGCAAAGGTAGAGGTTGGCAGCCAGAAAGAGAAAGAGCCACCGCAAAAAGACAAATCGTGAAGTTTCTTGTTGTTGTGTTCATGATCAATGGCCTGCGCAATTACGGGCGCACCCGCTATAGAAGATTGATACTGAAAAACCGCACCAACACAGCAGCCCAGGGTTGAGAATGTTCAGCAGTCGTCGCACATTGTGCGCGTAGCGTGTCAATCCGCGTCCTCAAACTTCAATAGCGTATCGATCCCCCCGGTGGTCGGACTAATTTCGATGATTGTCGTGGAATCGTCTGCGTGATACGCCGCTTTGCCGCCCTTACGCAGCATGCGGAGGAGAGTGGCCAGGTCCGCATCAGGAATCTCACCTTCAAACTTGCTCGTGATCACCGGTTCGTCAACATAGAACTGTTCCGTCTGTGGGTACAATTGTTCGAACGTCTCCAGCGAGGTGTCTTTTGGTTGCCAGAGCTGAAGTATCTGAAAAACCTCACCTTCCACCACCTGAATCAGATAAGCTTTGCCGAGGTGACCGGCAAACAGTCCGTTGAGATGAGCGCCAGGTGCCATCATAGACGAGGCCATCTTGGAAAACCGCAGCGTCCTGAATCGCAGCCGAGGGGCTGTTTTCGATAAAAAGAGCATAGTTGCCGGGTTGTAAAGCAAGCTTCAGCGGGTCGCCCGCGTAGATACTTGTCGTCCACAGCACCCATCAGAACGAACGGATCATTTGGGTTTTTCAAACGGTGGACGCCCAGGAGTTGGCGCATCGTTTGGTTCCACTCCAGGTCATCGGCCACAGCCAGGCCGAGTTCGTCAAGGCTGGCAACAAAGACATTAGAGGCGCCTGGTATGGAACTGATTTCCAGGCCCTGCTTGATCGCAGGAGGTGGGACGGGAAGCGGAGCCGCAACGGGCATTGAATTGGTTGAAAGGACGGAAGCGGTTACGCCAACCCAAGGCGCAATGCGCACAACCTCGGAAGGTACGCACGAAGCGATGGCCAGGCTCACAATCGTTAAGCACAGAATCGAAAGCATGGGCGTAGCAAGACGGGTTTTCATGGTATCTCCTGCGCTGTAGCGGGCGCACCCGGTGAAAATAGCATCACAACAGGCAAAAAGTGGAAGACAAGGCAAACACACAAAAAAAGTAAAAGCCAATACAAGCATAGCGGGTACGTGCAGCAAATGTTCCCAAGATCCTCTCCGCTCACTCTCAACAGAAAACCAAGGCTCCGGTGCGTTGGGGATGTGGAGCGGTAGAGAGGCGGTGCAGACGTCTGGCGTGCCGGCAAGTGGTGTATTGGCAGGTCACCACCAGACAGCGGTGGGTGGTGGTGACCTGCAGATGAACTAGTGAAAGAACTGGTCATTGGCATAAAACCAGTAGGCAATGGTGGCGCCGATGGCAGCGAGGGCGATGCCTTCGAGACTGCCGGTAGCAATCAAAATGAGGCCAAAAAGGACGTTGAGGCATTGCATCACGATCACGGTGAAGCGCGCCCAGTTCCGATGTCGCCAGAGGCCGAAGGCAACGAGGGCTTCAAACGCGGCGAGGAGCAAGGTCCAGCCGGCCGACGCGTCGTGGGCCGCAATGGCAGCCGTAACCAGTGCGACCGCAGTGCCGCCGAGAAATGCGGCATAGACGAGCACACAGCCCGAGCGCTGGCTGGCTTGCGGCAGTACGACGGCGCGTGCTGCATCCGTCAAGAGAAGGGTGTCACACTGTCGGCAATGGACATAGGTGGACTCGTTCAGTTCACCGCAGTAGGGACAGGCAATCACTTCAATGGGCGAAAAGTTGGGTTCGGCAACGGCAGAAGTGTTCATGATCAAGTCTCCTTGTGCAAACACGGTGGTATAGACTGGAATAAGACGTAGCACCGCCAGCGAAAAAGCTTGGTATAATGGGGACACGCACCCGGCGTGTTATCAGCCCTCAGTCCGATGCTACAAACGCTATTACGTCCCGAATGGCGTGGGATTAAATGTTGATCGTGGATTGAAGTGCGTAAAGACCAGAGGGTTGCCATATTGCTTCGATGGTACGGGCGAAGACCCTATATGGGTTCCGCCACATAGGAGGTTCGACATTGGACTTCAGTGTATGTGGCGGCTTGCAGACTGGCTTTGTGATTACTTGCAGAATAGCGATCTGCAAGAAGCAGTATCCACACTTGGGGGCGCACTTCTTGGTCACTCAGGGGTGATTGCTGTCCCTGATAAGTCCATGTTGCCACGCCGATTGCATATTTCTAAGTGGCAATACACTGACACTCATAGATTGGACGAATGATTACGGGGTTGTTTCCGAGCAACAGCGGCATAAGTAGAAGTTGAGCGGAGAAACCTCACGTGCGATTACCCCAACTCTGGAGCAATGTGACTCCCAGAACCACACTCGCAATGTCACTCACGGCCATTCGACATGAACGTCACAGTCCGAGAGCACTGCTGAAGATTGGTGGTGTCGTGCTTGAACATAGAAATGGTGCGCACTGTAATCATTATGTTCCGTACTGTTCTCGACAATTTTTTGTTGGGGATTGACATCGGAGCAAGTACAGCAGCCGAGCTTTGTTCCAGCGTGGCATAGCCGTGAGCTTAGTCATGCGACAGCGGCGGCCTGGGGAGACTATGACGGCGATGGAGACCTAGACCTTGTGGTCGCGAATGCAACTCCATGGCCGACCCGGTTATACCGAAATGATAATGGAACGATGACGAACTCTCGTCTGTTTGGGAGGCACCACAAGCGAACACATACCGCTGCTGAGCTTGGGGCGACTATGACAATGATGGCGATCTAGATCTGGCACTAGGTAACTGGAATGCACAGAATAGAATCTATCGAAACGAGAGCGGTGTACTAACTGCGGTATGGGATTCTGTCGAATCCGATTCCACAAGAAGTCTGGCATGGGGAGATTACAACGGCGATGGGTTTCTAGATCTTGCTGTCGGTAATGATTACGAACCAAATCGAATCTACAGAAACAGCGGAGGGGTTCTGGCTGAAAGTGCAGAGTGGTCTCTCCCCAAGAGTGCTTCAACCAACTGCATAGCATGGGGAGATGTGGATGGTGACGGCGATCTTGATCTTGCGGTTGGCAACGTCGATGCCCCCAATTATCTGTACCGAAACGATCGCGGTGCCCTGTTCGGCATTCCGGTTTGGACCAGCACTGAATCTGATGACACCAAGAGTGTGGCATGGGGAGATATGGATGGGGATGGCGATCTCGATCTCGCGGTTGGCAATGAAGGGCGCACAGGTTATACAGAAATGAAGGCGGCGTCCTGGACGCGACCGCATTTTGGTCTTCGGATGAACAGGATTCAACGCAAAGCATTTCTATTGGCGATTTCGACGCTGACGGTGACATGGACCTTCTCGCCGGGAATCTGATTGATCCAAGCCGCGTATACTTGAATGATGGCACAACGCTTGCATCGTCAGCCTCGTGGACTTCTAGTGCGAAATGGACATCTGCCGTGGCATGGGGAGATTATGACAACGATGGAGATCTGGACATTGCCTTTGGCAACACCTCAAATTCGCCAAGCGCGCTCTATCGGAAATGTGGAAATCACTCACCACTAACACGCGCCCAATTCCAAGATTGGAATAAGTTCCATAAGTGACCATGTTTGGGGCGACTACGATCGTGATGGAGATTTGGATTTAGCAGTGGCCGCGTCTTCTGGGCGTGCGTGTTGGACTTTGCTTTATCAAAGCCGAGCGGGCTATGTCGAACCATATCCGATTTGGGGCTGGAGTGGATCTGGACGTGGTCCCCAGATAGCGTGGGGCGACTATGATGAGGATGGCGACTTGGACTTAGCTTTGGTCACCGTTGATCCGGGAGTCTATTTACCTATTTCGTAATGACTCGGGCATCATGACTGATGAACCAGTGTGGACAGCTGAAACTATTGTATCCGCCGGCTTCGGGAATAATAGCGATATTGCTTGGGGCGATGGATGGCGACGGAGACCTCAGATCTTGCAGTGGCCAATCATGAAGAAGTTGCCCTTCAGTTGTTCCATAATGTTGACGGTGCTATGGATGTCCGCCCTGCCTGGTCTTCAGTTGCCCAAGCATTTTACTTGGGTACACTGGCTTGGGGTGACTATGATTCAGATGGAGACCCTGATTTGGCAGCGCAAGGCGGAGATGGTGGTGTCTGGTTGTTCGAAAACAACTCGGGGAATTGAGCGTAAACGCTATTTGGTCGTCCTTGGAGAAGGATGGGATCAATGACCTCGAGTGGGCCGACTTTGACGCTGACGGCGATCTGGACCTTGCAGCCGTCTCTCCATATAACCCTATTCGTTTGTATCAAAACAACAAAGGTATTCTGACGACATCGGCTAGCTGGTCGTCCGATGACGACGTCTTTTGTGCGAAGAGTATTGGCTGGGGGGATGTGGATGGAGATGGCGACCTTGACCTGGCTGCAGCTTGCTCTGGCGGACATCCAGATGCTCTTTATCGCAACGAATCCGGTACTTTGAGTTCCCGGGCGAGTTGGTTATCAGCGTCGAGTGACTGGACAAGTCAACTTTCGTGGATTGACTTTGACGGTGATGGATATCTCGATCTAAGCACGGTTACTAACGGGCAACTCAGGATCCTAAGCAAGCGCCTTCAACGTAAATCTAGTCCAGGTGGAAGTCTTCTCTTGACCAATGCACTTGGAGTTGCGGAACTGTATTCAACTTCTAAAGTGTGGAACGCCCCAATCGTGCCGATTACCTATGTTCTATTTGACAACAATTCGTCTCCCATTCGGAGTACTGCGGGTTACTTCTCGTTAAATGGTGGAGGACAATGGCTGACAGCCGTAGCAGCATCCGACACAATAACTGCAAATCTTGCCTCGGCACCCTATCCGAGCATTACTGCAACCAATACGCATCTATATAACTGGGACGTTGGTTCCAGTGGCTTCATGGGAGCGTCGGACAATGTTGTATTTCGGTTGGTGGTGATTCCATCGGTCACGGCACGGCCGAGCAGTGTGCCTGGGCCATTCCAGTATGGTTCATTTGCTACGAGCTCCTACCCATTCCGCGTGCGGGGCATGCAAGCGCGCACTGTGGATGCGCAGCGCCAGCCGGTGCGCGGGGCGACGGTATTTCGGCTCCCTGCCGATAGCAGCATCGGCGGCTCGCCAATCACGTCTCTGACGGGCGCGGCTTTTCAAACTGACATGCAGGGCTATCTGCAGGGCCGTGGCACACTGATGCAAGGTGATCGCCTGTTTGCCGTCGCGCCAATCACGGCAACGGCAAAGTACACGTTATATCAAACGAGTGCGACGCCGATGGTGGACGGTCTCGACGCTTACACCGTTACGCAGGCGGGGGTGCAGACCCTTACAGTGTCTGCCGGCGAACCCATTGCTACTGTTGAACCTCAGTGCGTCAATCGAATGGGACGCCTCCAACGGCACGGCCTTCCGCACGTTGCTGGCGCAGGACCTGGAGAAGACGTCGGCGGCGCTGTACGATTGGAGCGATGGGCAGGTGGCGCTGGGCAATGTGACGGTCTACCAGGGAAGAGAGCACTGGGACGATGCGGACATCCGTATCTAGCGTCGAACCAGGTGCGACCGTCTGCGAACCGGGGCGGCATCGTATCTGGGACAGTGACACTGGTGGATCCGGGATTGAGCACCCCGATCACGGCGACGCAAGGTGAAATTCGCATCGGGGCGGTGTGGAACCGGTACGGTGACCCGCAGCCGATCGGTGATGATTGGCCAAGAGTGCTGGCGCACGAGATCGGGCATTATGCGCTCTTTTTGGAAGCCACCCACTGCAACTCGACCCGGCGACCGGCGTGCTCATGCCACTGACCACCTGTACGGGCACGGCGATGAGCGATCCATACGACGACGTGTCTAGCGAATTGCGGTATGACCCAGTGGCGTGGCGGCAGGACGGGTGCGATGCCTCTTTGGCGGAACTGCCGGACTGGGAGTGGTGCGGCTGGCCTATCCAGCCCTGCATTCACCGGCGCAGGTCAACCAGGGGCCGGCGCTGATGCCGTTTGCCTTCACCACAGTGGACGTCCGGCCCGCACCAGCGGCGCCGCAACCGTTGCTTGTTGACGCAAATATCAGCCTCGATGCGGTGGCAGGGCACCTCAACGGCGGGAGCGCATTTTTGATCCGGCCCGGACAGGTCGTGGAAGACCTGGGCCGGCCAACCTTGAATTCGGTGCTGGCCTGCGGCGCACGGGTGGGCGATGAACTGTGCATCTTGGGACCGCCCATTTTATCTGCACCACGCTTGCGAACGGAGGCGCCGCCGCAGTTGGTGCTCAGCCGCTGTGGCGACCGAACATCGACGTGACGCCCGTCAGCGACGACGTTGCAACTCCGCGTAGTAGTGGCGGGACTGGCCCCTTTGTCGCCGTGATCTACCCAGCCGGGACCGCGCCACAGACCACGACGCTCGTGGCCGGGCGGCTGTATACGATCACGTTAAGCCAGCCGGCCGTTGAGGCCGTGATTGACGTGCGCGGCCCTACGGATGTTCAACATACTTTGGTAACCTATGCCGCCGGCTCAGGGCCTGGGCGGGCACGTAGCCACGATGGTCCTGGCCGCGCGCGCAGCCATGACGGGCCGTTCTCGAGCATTGACGGTCATATCGTCCTCTATCCGCCGGAATCATTGCCCGCCGACGTGTTCCTGACTGTGCAGACGGCGCCAAACCTGCCGGCCCCGCCGCCAGGTCGTCGGCGATCGGCCGCGGATACCAGGTGCGCACAAGCAGGGTCATTACAGATTTCACAGGGGCCAGCATCTCCTTTCAGTACCAGGGTATGGATGTGGTGCTGTCGGGCCAACCGGAGAAGAATCTGACGGTCTACCATTGGAATGGCGCTGCGTGGACGCCACTCCCGACGGTGCACAACCTGGTGCAGAACATCGCCTCGGCGCCGATGCCAGCGTCGGGTCTGTATGCACTGATGTCGAGCAGTGAGATCCCGCTGTGCTGTGTCGGGTGGAACTCCCTTTGGCTATCCGGTCGATGTGACGCAACCGGTGACGCAGGCGCTGGCATCGATCAATGGGTTCTACAAGATCGTCTATGGCTACGATGCGACGGACGCTGCGGACCCATGGAAGGTCTACGCGGTGCAGGCGCCCGCATGGGTGAATGATCTCAAGACGTTTGAGTACGCGCACTCCTACTGGATCAGTACGACGGCGGCGATCACGGTCTACTTGCAGGACGTGTCGCCGTTGCCGACCGTACAAGCCACGGCACTTCCGGCGCCGCCCGCCACCTATTACGGGGCGATCGTGCCCGGCCGTGAGTTCGCACCGGCGCCGGGCATGTCCGTGGAAGCCACGATCGGTGGCGTCGCGTGTGGGCGTGGTGTAGTGGAGGAGAGCGCCGGGACACTGGTCTATGTGGTCGATGTAGTTGCGGCCGAGCAAAGCAACGGCTGTGGCGCCCCTGGTGCGATCGTGCACTTCAGCGTGGCTGGGAAGCCCATGGCCACGGAGGCCGTGTGGGCGAGTGACGATATACATGCGCAACCACTGCAAATCGATGCATCCCCAGGCACGCTCTATCTGCCTGCGCTGGCGAACGACGCACGTGCAATGCCAACCAGTCCCGCAGTTGAAAATGAAAGGATGCCCGGCGCCTATTCAACCTACCTGCCTGCCGTTACGCGGTGATGTAGTGGAGGTTCGCGAAGCGACGGCGCCGCCGGCATGCAACGGACGGCCGGGACGCGCGAGGGAGTCTCGTGCGTCGCACTCGTGCGTCGCACGAGACGGTGCGGGTTACGCCGGCGGATCATGTGCGTCGCACGATCGGGACGCGCGGCGGACACAGCCGTGCCGATGCCCCTACGGCGCTTGGCGGGCGGTGCACTCCTTCGCTTGATGCGTGTGGGTCCACGGCAATGCGAATGTTCCTACGGCTCGCCTTGAACGGTGGAAGGTGGATTCGTCAACCCCGCATACACGGTCACCGGGCAGCGCAGGACTTCGTTGAAGCCGCGCACTGCCAGATCACGCAGCATGAGCGGCGCCGCAGAGGGCGCACCGCCGCAGCCTGCGGCACAGACCTGGGAGTCCAGACTCAAGGTGAGCACCTGCACCTGATCGATCTGCAGCCCATGCACCATCACATCCCGCACGACCGGCGCGCCGATCCGGATTGTGCCACTGCAGTTTGCTACGACCAGCCCGTCAATGACGGCATGGGGCAGGTTGGGATCAAGCTCAAAGCGGAGTTCCGCATGGTCAAAGACACAGTGTCTAAAACTGATGCGCTGGGCATTCTGGCGATCGATGGTGAGGGATGAATCAAGTGATGCCGACTCAACAAATTTCGCTTGCGCCAAACCATGTGGCGTGTCGCCCCAATTCACGTTAAGTAAATTGCCAGATTCCTGCCACAGCCCGCTTGGAACACCGTCATACAGCGTCTTCAGCGCGGCCGGGGTGTCCACATCAAACCACGCCCTGGAAGCTATCGTTGCTGCTTTGCCAGCAGCGTAACAGCCAGGGATGTCTAGCGCGGCGCTGCAATAGGCCCAGAAGTCTCTGATGCCCAGGTCGCCGAGCGCCAGGTCTGCGCGTGAAGATTGCAACAGACCCTTTTTGATGCCAAGCACCGAAGGAACACTGTAGCCGCCGGTGCGGCTGGCGAGAAAGCAACGGGCGATAAACCCGCCGATTCCACTCGGGCCGTCAGGCGCCTGACCGTTCAGCTTCGAACCCGGCAGCGTATGAACCTGGTAGTCTGTTCCCTTGAGCAAGCGCACATATTCGGCGGGCAAGGGCGTGAGTAAGGCAAGGTCAGTGGTGGAAGTGGCGAGCGGCATGTCATCCCATGTGGCAATGGTGTCAGGATTCAACACCCAACTGAATCCAGGGTACGCAGGCACCAACGTTGCAGCATGGCATGCCAAGGCATGAACAAAGAGCGGGCTGCCTGCCACAGGGATGAGCGCCTTGTGGGGCAACTGGTTCCCGGCAAGCAACTGCTCCATACGACTACAACGGCCAGCGATCGGCATGACGATCTTTGACGTTGGCTTTGCATTTTGTGCGTCGCAGAGAATCTGTATGAGTGGGATTGACTGCGGGTTCTCCAACTGGAGCACAGAATAGTGGACTTGCGGCAAGTACGCGTCCATTGCGTCTGCAAGCGCACTGCCGACTGCTGCATTCTCGACCAGAAAGGTGACCTCGATCCCCGGCAGTTGCAGGTCAGTCATCACCGTATCGGGTCGGCGCGCACCCTTGGGTTGCATGTACTGCGGTGGTTCGAGCAGGCGCGCGTAGCCTCGATCGGTGAGGTGCGCACCTTGCACTGGTACTCAGGCGCCCCAATCGGGGCAAGGGTGCGGAACTTGGCCTTGGCGATTACCTGGTTGGTGATCATCTCGCAACGGTCGCTGCCGGTCGCGGCAAGTCTGGTGTGGCAAGCAAAGCTTCCACGAACCGGCGCAAAGGATGTCTCGACCGCCCAGTCGGTGCGGCGCTCCATCTCGCCATACAATGCCGTCAGCTCGTGCTTGAATCGAAAAAGTAGTTCGCGATGGGAAGCACGGCCCGCAAGTTTGCGAGCAATCGCCCTGAAATCTTTCATCGTCATGATCCGTTCTGGTACAGAAGGCAACAGGCGTTTGACCAGTGCCGGATCGCAGGTAAACCCTGCAAAGTCGAGATATTCCATTTTCAGTGCACCATTCTCGACAAACAGACCACAGTCAAACAGGCTTTTCATATCCGGATCAAAGGCGCCGTAACGAAACATCATGCTTTGCATTCTGACGATCTGCATCAAAACGTCGTACACCCCGGCTTCATTGCCAAACCGTAGATTCCAGTCGAGCGCAGCACCGGCCATGCCAAAGATGCGTACGGCTGCCTGATCCGAAGAGGAACCGCTGCGGACCCTGGATGGTAGCAAGCGTTGGGTGATAGACGAGTTCAGAGGAAACGATCAGCGGGCAAGAACGCTTCAGTTGCTCTTCGATCTGGGGCAACGGATCGGTACTTGCCCTCCAACCCGCAGCACGGACTTGAGCGGTCCCTGCCCGATCAGATGGATCAAGGTTGTGGCCAGCGGGACAAACGCCGCGTAGCGTTGGTGTCCATCTTGAAAGTCATCCTCGTCGTGAAGGAGCGAGCGAATGCCCGACAGCAGCAGCATGAGCCGGTTTTCTTTCCGGTTTGAAGCCTTTTACGAGGCGGTGATCCGTATCAAGTATGCTCTGAAATCGAAACCTGCATCGATCGGAAGAAATTCTCCGTCTTTCAGCACAGCAAGCTTGCGTTCCAAGAACACCCTATGTGCGATCGCTCGCAGTGACTTGATTTGGTTTTTCGTTGAAGTCGCCAGGCGCTCGTGCCCAAGTGGGCCTAACGCCTGGTACCACTGAATCGGAACTTCGGCGACCACCCCGCGCAAGGTCATCATCGCCAGAATTTCCTGGTCGATTGCATAGTCAAGGCAAGACAACTGACCCGAGAGGGGCGCGCCAGGTGTTGATTTGGGCGAGTTTGAGCACGGCGGAACTGTCACGAACGGTTACCAGCGGGATCAGAGTGCGAAAGAGCACATTGAACAGCCGCGTCTGCACATGCCCGGCGGCGCCTTTCCCTGCGCCGTGGTCCGGACGCCGGCCAGAGACCATGTGGGGTTGTCGAGAATCCTTTGTGAGCGCCTCGATCATGTGGAAGACATTGAGCCACGACGCTGAGTCATTGAACTCAGAAAGCAGCATGAGATCTGCGCCTGCTTTGGTGGCACAAATGGCATGAAGCGCCAAGATGATCGAGAGCCCCTTGACATTGGGCAATGCAACGTCGGTCTGAAGGTCCGCAAGTAGCTCGACGCTGGCGTTTGGCGGCAGGTACCGTTCGGATAAGGATTGCCGAAACACTTCCACTGTGCGAGCGCGTGCATCAGCTTCTTCGCTGCCGGACCGGCAGGCAGCGAAGGCATAGGTGAAGGTGTACCGGCTTTGTGTATCCACCAACAGCAATTCCAGCATACGAGCGTAATGCTTTCCCGCTGCAATTCTGGCTTGTTGGTGGTTGCCGATCGCCACGAAAATTGTCATGGAAGAAGGTTCGTTGGGGACAAGCGCAGGAACATGCGGAGTGAAAAAGGCCCAACGTGACTGCTCGGCGTGTAGATTGGGCAAGTCAAGCAAGGCCAGTTTGGCGGCGAAGCCTGAACGAAGCCCCGTTGCCACCAATACCGCTGAGAGCACGGGTTTCGGAGGACGCGCCATGCCTTGCAGGGCACGACTGACTTCGTCAAGTGTGCAGCGCGTGAAAGACGCAAGGACAGACGCGTACAGTTGCGCATCCAGGGCGTTGCCCTGATCGATCTGCTCCCAGAGCAATGTCAGCGCTGACGGTTCGTGAAGGCAGAACAGATCACAGGCGGGAAATTGGTCCACCCACAATTCCTCGTGTTGTGCGCCGGTTTTTGACGCCATGTGTTCGGAACGCCGCCCCAACAGGGCATCGGCCATTCTCTGCCGGTGGCACATGGGTACTGCAACAGGCGGGATTCCGGCTCAGTGCGCGCACCACCTGAATGCGCGTCAAAGGGTAGGTTTGCCGGCGGTGTACTGCGCACAGCCAGCCATGCCACCACGGCGAGCATAGTAAGTGTGTCGAGCAACTTCGCGAGTTTGGGCCAGACATGTTGTTGCAGGCGCGTGAACAACTTCACAAATGTCGTACGCGTGCCCAGCCAGATCAATAGATCGAATAGCCGGTTCGAACCACGCAGCCAGGCGCGCTTGATCGCTGACCTGATGGCGTTAGTCGTCCACAACCAGCGTCGCGAACAACGACCATGTTGCAGCCTGCTCGAAAGTAAAATCGTGACAGGAGCAAGCCAGAAAGTGACATTTGCGAGCAAGTAGCCACCGTTGCGCCAAAAGCGCAATGCGCTGGAGCGGACTCTGGCACGGAGGATAAAGACACGTTGGCGACTTTGTCGCAATGCCCAAGCGTCACATCCGAGAGCAGGAGGGCCTTTCCAAGTAAATAGATCTTGGCATGGTAGTCAACGATGCTGAGATGGTCGTCAATCTCTGCCGGCGCCATCAACGCCGAAGTGCGCACTGTGGCCACCAGGGCGGCATCGCGTCTTGCAATTGTTGTGCGCAAATGGGCGGCGCGGCGGCGTAGACCTTGAGTGCTCATGATCTGCCCTCCTTTTGCGAGTGCACTTCGATCGGGACTGTATGGAGCGTAAGGCGCGGTTGTGGAGAAAGGACCATTTCCGGCTCCGCCTGCCGTGTCAACCTTCGTTTCGCGCCCATCAAGGACAGGGCTGCAAACGGAGATTGCAGCATCGATGGGATCGCTTCACAGTTGATCCAGCACTGCGAGCATTGAGCGGCGCTATGGCAAGCCACGAGCGCTTTGTCGGAGGCCAGGAGGGAAGGCAGATCGTAGCCGTCAGCGCGGACGTTGGCAAAGGCGCCGCCGCTGCGGAAGAGACAGGTCATCACCGAACCGTCGGCTTTGAGCGTCAAGGTGGCTGCGCCTGCCGCGCAGCGGATACCGGTGTCTGCGCCGGACAAGCGGCGCAACTCACCCAACAAAAAGAGTTTGACAAGCACGGTTGCAGGGTGGCGGATGCTGACCGGATAGGCTTCAACGAGTCTTGTAACAATCGGAATTGCACTCCGACGGTCACGCGCAAACGCAATTCCGGCGCCCTGATTTCCATAAAACTCAGACTCACTGGCAAACGCAAGTGCGTAGTTCTCGCTCATTGGCAGGCAAGTCCGTAAGAGTTCGTCCGCAGTGTGAGCGTTCGCCTGTGAAATGGTGGACTGTACAGACACGTGGAGATTGGGGTGCGTCTGTTGCAGGTTGTGTAAGCCGTGCCAGGTTGCCAACGTGCGCTCCCACTGGTGAGGCCCGCGCAGTTCATCTTGCAGAGCGCCAATGCCGTCAATAGAAATCGTGATATGAAACATCACTGTGGGGTTTTCAGTGGTCAACCGCTTCACCAGTGCCACTGTCGGCGCAGAAGTCGCCCATTGAGTAGAATATTAACCAGAAACGATTGGCGGCGAGCACGGTGGCATGCGCGATCTGTGGCAGGTCAGCGCAGCGAGGGTTCGCCGCCGGTCATTGAGCACAGAATAGGTGCGAGCCAAGACTTGCGAGCGATCGGACAATCGTCTGCATGAAGTTCGTTTGGGTTGGGTTGCTGGCGGGCGATATTGCAGTGACGGCACTGCGCGTTGCAGTTGCGTGTCACTTCAACCGTTACCTTGTAGGGTAGAGTCGTACGGCCGCGAAAACGGGCCCAGGCAACGGTGAGAATGCGTAACGCAAATTTGAGATACGGGCGCCGGCGAGCGACCAACGCTTGAAGCTTGCGAAGTGTCATCATGTTTGGCCTCGTCAATGAGATCGTGCACAAAACGAGAAGTAACGTATGCGTCAATACCGGCACGAACACCGCACCCACCACAAAGCCTAGCACGCTGCTCGGAACACGAAGTCTCAGGGTGCTCGCAGGCAGCTCTCAGAGTCCAGTCTTGCAGCGCACTACCTCGGTGCGCTGCGCGCGAACGACTGAGGCATCATTTGAAGACCCGGACGTTGACAGCAAACCTAGGTGCAAGGAATGCGCCGAGTGCCGCATAAATAGGGCCGACAGGATTACCGGACGCCACTATGATGAACCCGAACACGAAATTGAGGCTTTGGAGGACAATGACGATTCGAAAAAAACTTGTATAATGGGTGCACATCACCATGTGCCCAACCAGCCCTCATCATGGCGCTACAAACCCTAGTACGTCTCATGCGCCGTGGCATTAAATGTTGGTAGTGAAACGATGCCCCAAGACCAAAGCCTAAAGACGCCTGAATTGACAATGGCGCAGGTACAGGTTCTTTGTAAGGCGTGGCCAGATGCAGGTGCGCCGGATTTCTACTGCGCGTGCCGTGGTAACGTGTACTTCTTCGCCTTGGTTTGGCTTGCCAAACTGGGGAATCGTGTTGCGGATCCTCGGCAGTGCTGGCGACGATGACGGCAAGCCGTTGACGCAAGAGGCGGTGGCGAAAGCAATCAAACAAGTGCCGGCAACTTGCAGGCGTGGGGCGAAGTGGTGGCGGCGCTCAAGGGGGAGCGTGCGTTGGGCGCGCCAGGTGGTGACGCAGGCGGCAGACGCATTGGCCGTTGCAGCGCCGGGGGCGCACCCAGTACGATTGCCAGGAGGTTGTGGATGCCGCGCAGTTAGGGGTGGCGCAGCGTGAAACGCAATTTCAGCAGGAGTGGATTGCTGCGAATTCAACTCGGGGAAGGTGTCGCCCGTTATCCTTGCCCGGCTGCGGCAAAGGGTGACGCTGTCAGCGACACGCTGTTGAATTTACTCACGACTTCGGAGCGGATTCCGCCACCATCGCAGTTGCTATCGCTGAATGACGTCCTCGGCGTGGCTGAGGCGCTGGGCGAACAGGTGGTGCGCCTTTACGACTTTACCAGCCCCTACTATGCCTATGCCAAGCGGGCGGCGCACAATGCCCTGATGGATATTTTGAGAAAGACCCCGCACAACGACGCCGATGAAATGATTCTCTCGTTGGTGGCGGTAGTCGACGTCCCCAGCGCCGAGCGGTCCGGAGCCGAATATGATTCAGCGCGGCTGGCGTTCCGGATCGAATTCCAGCGCATGCTGGATGCGATCGACCAGGTGTTGCCGTTACGCCAGCATCTCGTGGCACGGCTGACGCTGGCCATGCGTCCACAATTCCGTCAGGCCCTCGTGCTGATTCCAGGGACGCCACCGATTTTGGGGCCGAAGATTGACGAAACTAGTCAGATCGATCACGCGATTGCGATGGCCGTGACGGAGCAGAACCCCGACCGGCCGGCGGACGAAAACGACGTGAGTCTTGCGTTTTCACGCCAAGAAGAGATGTCACAATGCTTAT
>JADJPH010000003.1 GCA_016713335.1 Candidatus Fredericiella danica
CCATGCGGAAGAATTTGAAGGCGCCCATCATCTGTTCGTTTTCAACCGCTGCGACTCGATACCCAGGGGCGGCGACTGTAGCAAGTTCCGCCAGCGCTTCCGTTGCCATCACGCCCGGCAGCCAGGGTTGGCCGGCGTCAGGGGCGTGGTCGAAGAGGAATGGCTGAACTTTGGGATCAAGGGTGGTTTCGACCTCGATGCCGCCGTAGAGTTTGTATGCCTTGATTTCACCGATCATCAGCAGCGGATTGCGGCGTTCGGCCAGCAGCGTGTTCACGCGTGACACATCGAGCCCGCCGGTCGGGTCTTTCTCGTCCAACCAGGCGCCGAGACGGCCGGCCACGACGAGTTCGCCCCGCGTGGCGCCGTAGGTGAGTTCTCGCCGGATGGTCGGCACGCCTGCCTCTGGGGGCAGCATGTCCACGCCGAAGCGATTCGAGGATCTGCTGGACGGATCGGGATGCCATCCAATCTGGCTGGGCCGTCCAGTCGATGGCAATGCCGCGCGTCTCGGGACGCCAGTTGCGCATGCTGCTGCTGATCTTGCAGAGCAGGTCGTTGGCGGAGGAGTAGTCGCTCTGGCCGTTGTTGCCGAAGCGGCCTGCCACCGAACTGAAGCTGACCGTGGCGCCGATGGGCATGCCCCTGGCCGCTTTGATCAGGCTGAAGAAGCCGTCGGCCTTGACATCGAAGACCAGGGCGAACTGATGTGGTTCCTTGTTTGGCAACACCCGGTCGATCAGCAGACCGCCGGCATGGAGCAGCACGTCGATCTTGCCATGGCGCTGGCGGATGTCGTCTACGACTGCAGTGACTTTGTCACCGTCACGCAGGTCGAGGCTGTAGTAGTAGGCAGTACCGCCCGCGGCTTCGACCGCTTCGATGGCACGGAGCGCTGCTTCGCTGCGTTCGATGCCCATCATCTTGTCGTCGACCTGCTTGGGCGTCACCTTTTCGCCCGAAGCCTTGGCCTCAGCGATGAGCGCCTGCTTGAGCACTTCACGCCCCTGGCGGAAGTAGGCAATATGCTGGTCATCACGCGCCGGCGCCTGCACGCAGGTCGAGCAAGTAGAAGATACCACCGCTGTTGACGGCGAGGTCTGTTGTAATGGCGCTCGTGATGCCGCCGGCGGCGCCGGTGACGACGAAGACAGTCTGCTTGTCGAGCACCATGCCGGGATTGCCGTCTTTTGCCGGCAGTTCGGTCAGGGTGACGGTAAAGCGCTGGTCCTTGAAGTAGCCAACCTCGACCACACCGGGGTCAAAGAGCGTTTCGGCGATGAGCTGATCTGCTGGTTCGACCAGTTTGCGTGACGGTTCGAAGTCGACCGCCTTTACCGTGATGCCCTTGCCGGTGTCACGCATGGTTTGTTCCATGTTATAGGCTTTTGTGAAGCCTACGACGGCACCACCCAGCGGGGCCGTGGCGCCGGTCGGCCCGTAGCCATGCAGACCGCCCAGGCGGGTTGCAGAGACCAGGAAGCGACCGGGACCGGCGACACTCTCGTAGAGTGCACGCATGGCAGTGTACAGATTCTTGACACGCACCCGGTTGAGTTCACGCCATTCATCGAGCGTCATCTCTTCGATGGGCTGCTCGACATCGAGTGCCGGTAGCCAGTATGCGCCCTGAATTGCGCCGTCTGCCAGCCAGGCTTTTAGTTGCGCATCAAGCGTATCGGTGGCAACACCGGGTTCGATCGTCAGTACGGTGGCGCCGCGCTTCTGCAGTTTCTCGACCAACTTCTTGCCGACGCCGCCCTGGTCGAGCATCACCACGACCCGGCTGTTCTGGTCCAGCGAGACGCCGGTCTGTTTGCACAGGTCGATGGAGGGGCGCAGTGCGGGTACGGGCACGCGACGCGGCATCTTGTCCGCGTCCTCGAGCGTGCCGATAGTCTTGACGTCGGGACGGGGAGTGGAGATTGGAGATTGGGGAGTGGCTACAGGTGCGCCAGTCTCTACTCTCTGATCTCCAGTCTCTACCTGCTGTCCTGCCAGGTCCGGACGCATGGACTTGACAAAGCCGACGACGCTGTTGAGGGTTGGATAGTCTCGGAGGTTCAACCCTTCCTGCACCGGGATGTTGAAGGCTTCGCGCACGGTGGCGAAGGTCTCGGCCTGCTTGACGGTGTCGATGCCAAGATCGGCTTCGAGGTCGAGGTCGAGTTCCAGCATCTCCTTGGGGTAGCCGGTCTTGTCGGCGACGACGGAGAGGACTTTGTCGATCACTGCATCGGCGGCTGGTGCTGTGCTGACCGGCGTCGCCACTGGTGCAAGCGGCGTAGCTGGGGCTGAAGCGGTGGCAACGGGTGCAGCGACCACCAGGTCCGGGCGCATGGACTTGACGAAGCCGACAACACTGTTGAGCGTCGGGTAGTCGCGCAGGTTCAGACCCTCCTGAACGGGGATGCTGAAGGCTTCGCGCACGGTGGCGAAGGTTTCGGCCTGTTTGACGGTATCGATGCCAAGATCGGCTTCGAGGTCGAGGTCGAGTTCCAACATCTCCTTGGGGTAGCCGGTCTTGTCAGCGACGACAGAGAGGACTTTATCGACCACCGCATCTGCGGTTGGCGCCGTGCTGACCGGCGCTGCAACTGGTGCGACCGGCGTGGGCGCCGGGGCTGACGGGGCGGCCACGGGTGCCGCGACCACCAGGTCCGGGCGCATGGTCTTGACGAAGCCGACGACACTGTTGAGGGTCGGGTAGTCACGCAAGTTCAAGCCTTCTTGCACCGGGATGTTGAAGGCTTCGCGCACGGTGGCGAAGGTTTCGGCCTGTTTGACGGTATCGATGCCGAGGTCAGCTTCCAGGTCAAGGTCGAGTTCCAGCATGTCCTTGGGATAGCCGGTCTTGTCGGCCACGACCGTAAGCACTTTATCGACCACCGCATCGGCGGCCGGCGCGGTGCTGACCGGCGCTGCCGCTGGCGCAACCGGCGTAGGTGCAGGGGCCGGCGCAGCAGCCACGGGCGTCTGGGTCTGTGTGACCGCCAGGTCGGGGCGATTCTTGCGCACGAACCCAATGACGGCCTGCAGGGTTGGATACTCGCGGAGGTTTAAGCCCTCCAGGACTGGAATCTCAAAGGCTTCGCGGATGGCGGCGAAGGTTTCGGCCTGCTTGACGGTGTCGATGCCAAGGTCGGCTTCGAGGTCCAGGTCCAGATCCAGCATATCTTTGGGATAACCGGTCTTACCTGCAACGACATCCAGAACCTTGTCGACCACGCTGTCAGTTCCAGCGACCGCTGCTGTAGCGGCAACGGGCGGTGGTGCTGAGGCAACGACGGGCGCCGGGGCTGCGGCTGGCGGTGCCGTAAGTGCAACCACCAGGTCAGGTCGATTTTTGCGGACAAAGCCAACGACGGCGGCAAGGGTCGAATACTCGCGCAGATTCAGGCCTTCCTGCACGGGGATGTTGAAAGTCTCGCGGATGGCCGCAAAGGTCTCGGCCTGCTTGACGGTGTCGATGCCGAGGTCGGCTTCGAGGTCCAGGTCAAGGTCAAGCATGTCCTTCGGGTAGCCGGTCTTGGCGGCCACGACGTCTAGCACCTTATCAACGACAGCGTCGGTTGCGGAAGGTTGGAGATTGGAGATTGGAGATTGGCGTATCGGCGCTGGCGCGGCAATCTCTAGTCTCTGATCTCCAATCACTGATCTCTGGCTTGCCAGATCAGGACGATTCTTGCGGACGAAGCCAACTACAGCCGCCAGGGTTGCGTATTCGCGGAGGTTCAAGCCTTCCAGGACGGGAATGTCAAACGCTTCGCGGATGGCGGCGAAGGTTTCGGCCTGTTTGACGGTGTCGATGCCGAGGTCGGCTTCCAGGTCCAGGTCGAGATCAAGCATGTCCTTCGGGTAGCCGGTCTTGGCGGCCACCACGTCCAGGACGCGTGAGATGACCGGGTCAACTGCCGGCGCTGGCGGCGCCACTGGGGCTGGCGGCGCGACAGGTTGAGGTGCGCTCACGACCGGGGTCGGCGCTGGGGCCACGGCAACCGGCTTGACAGGTTCAGGCGCCGGTGTGGGCGCAGGAACCGGTGCGACCGGTTTGACCGGCGCGGGCGCCGGGATCGGTGGCGCTACGGGCGCCGCTGGGGTTGGCGTCATGCTGGCGGCGGCGACGGCCGGCATCGGCAGTGGCCGATACTCGCCGCTGGCGCCGTCGCCCGGGGCGACCGTGCGCACGATTGGGCCGGTGCCATAGCGCCACGTGCTGGCCATCGGCGCTCGATTCGGTGATCCCTTGGCAACGATGCGCAGCACACGCTTCATCACTTCGGTTTCTGCTGTGTCGTAGCCGGAAACGTCGGCCAGCCAGCGCAGATACTGAGCTTTGTTCTCAATGCGGTCATGGCCACCTGGAATGCGGCGGATCAGGGTCATGCTGATCTGCGAGCCGAACCCGGCTGCCAGATGCAGTGCATACTGCACCGGGTAGCGACCACCGCGGCTCAGGTTGAGGACACCGAGGTCGGGATCGGCCTCCTTGAAGTTCGGGACGGGTGGCACAATGCCATATTCGAGAATCTTGACGGCGATGACATCTTCGACGCCTGCACCCATTGGGTGGCCGGTAAAGCCCTTTGTGTTGCAGACCACAATCTCGTTGGCTGCTTCACCAAAGGTATTGCGCAGTGCAAAGACTTCCGCGGCTGCGCTGCCGCCACGGGCCGGCGTAAAGGTCTCGTGGGAGATAAAGGCCAGTTGGGGCGCCATGGCGTAGCGATTCAGGCCGAAGCGCCGTTCTGCGCCGCCGACCAAGCGTTCCATGACGTCGCAGATGTGATTGACATCGAGGCGCGTGCCGTGAAATGCGCTGTTGGCCGTTTCGCTGCTGAGCACTTCGACAATGCCGCGCACACCACGTTCGCGGGCCGCATCTTCACTTTCAACGACCAGTGCGCACGCACCCATGCCAAGCAGGGTGCCGTGGCGGCGCCGGTCGAAGGGCAGCGCGGCCTCGTCCACCTTGTCATCGGTTGCGGCGGCGCCGGTGGCCAGGGAAGCCGGAGCCAATCCAGCCCATCAGGGTTCTCACTTGCCAGCATCGTCGGCGCCGATCACGATGACACGGCGACAGCGACCGTTGCGGATCCAATCCTCGGCCAGTGAGACGCCCTGGGCAGTCGATGCACAGGCGGCATTGACATGGGTGTTCGGTCCGCGCCCCGATGTATTCCGCAAATTGGCTATGCCCCATGGCGAGGACGCGGAAGATGAAGCGCCGGTCAAACTCGTAGGGGTGTTGTGCGAGTTCTTCCTTCAGTTCATTGAGCTTGCGGGTGATTTCGCGCTGGCTTGACGGGTCTGCGGTGTACTGGAGGATGTCCTCGAGCATGGCAATCTGCTGCCGGCGGTTCTCGAAGGCAAAATAGCGGTTGAATTCGTCGGCGTAGCGATCCCCGCCGGGGAAGGCGCTGGCGAAAATGATGCCGGTGTCGTCGCGGAGTGATTCCGGCAGCAACCAGCGGTCAGGCAGGTAGGTGCCTTTGGTGGTCGTCCGATAGGTCTGCGCCAACGGAATGCCGGCTTCGCGCAGCGCATCCAGGCCTGCGGCCATCGCCAGTTGGGTGGTGATGTCGAGTGCTTCGATCAACTTGGCGGGCACGCCGTATTCCGCTTCCAGGTCGAAGCTCCCGCCGCGCCCGGCAAGCTTGATGACGTCATCGGTCTGCTCGATCACGACGAAGCTTCCCGAACCGTCTTCACTCTTGACCAGCCGCGTGATCCGCTTTGCCGCCATTTCCTTGCGGAAGCGCTCGGGAATCAAGTCGACAAACTGCTCGCCCCGCAGGATGCGCAGCGCGTTGTCCGGGTCCATGACCGACTTGCTGGCGCCGGGAAGACCAAGCCCGGTGCCGGTTACTACGACGGAACCTGCGGGGACATCGTTGCGGTCATATTGTGCTGGCCGGCCAGTTTGTGGCGCGGCACTGGCGCCTGCCAGTTGTTGTAGCGCCTGGAGGAGCGCCTGACCCAGCAGCGCATTGCTGGGATCTGTGGCTGCTTGAGGCATGGGAGTGCTCACTTTCGATTCGACATGGGCCGGAGCTGTCTGCACCGTACGGGTAACTTGCGGTGCGGCGAGTTGTACAGGGGTTGGAGCGGGCAGATCGGCGCGTTCGAGCGCTTCGACGCCGTAGCCGGCGGCATACAATCCGCATAGCGCCTGATTGAAGCTCTCGAGTTCACCGTTCTTCGGATGGTTTGTAAAGAGGGACCAGACTTCGGGCTTGGTGGCGAGGACGTCGTCCACAAAACCCTTCAGTGCTCGTTTCGGACCCACCTCAAGGAAGGCGCCCACGCCCTCACGGTACATGGTCTCCAGCCCCTTCACCCATTGCACCGGTGAGGCAATCTGAAGTTCGAGGATATCCTTGATGCCCTCAACGGTCGTCGGGTAAAGCTCACCCGTGACGTTCCCGACCATTGGCAATTTCGGCTCGCTGATGCGCAACCGGTTCAGCACCTTGCGCAACGGGGCGCTGGCCGGTGCGACGATCTTGGTGTGGAAGGCATGGCTGACGGGGATGCGCTGGGCGCGGAAGCCTTTCTTCTCAAAGAGGGCGATGGCCTGTTCAACCGCCTTGCTGGCGCCACCCACGACCGCCTGACTATTGGAGTTGATATTGGCGGCAACGACGTAGCCATCCACTTCAGCGATCGTCTGTTCGATCACGTCGAGCGGCGCCATGACCGCCGCCATCCAACCGTTGTCGTCCATGCTGACCTTGGTCATTTCGGCGCCACGGGCGGCAGATGCTTCCAGTGCATCGGCAAAGGGCATGATTCCGGCTGCAATCAGTGCGCCATACTCACCAAGCGAATGTCCCATTGCCATGTCCGGTAAAAGGCCATATTCCGCCAGCAGCCGATACATCGCGGTATCCATGGTCAGCATCGCCGGCTGTGTGATGGCGGTCTGCATCAGGTCAATTTCGGACTTCTGCATCGCTTTGGGGTCGGTGGTGTCCACGAAGATGTAGGAAGTCAGCGGCTTGCCCAGGATGGGGGTCATGACCTGATCGGCCTCCTTGAAGGTGGCCGCAACGACGGGTTCCAGTTTGGCAAGTTGGGCGCCCATATTCACGTATTGCGAACCCTGGCCGGGGAAGAGATAGCCGAGTTTACCCGGTTTGGGACCTGCGCCCCGGAAGATCCCCTGTCCCTGTAGCGCTTTCCATGCCTGCGGGTTATCGAAGCCGGCCGCTTTGCGCGCCTTACCCAGTTTCTCAAAAAGCTCATCGTGGGCGCCGAAATCGATCACCAGGCGTTCCGACATCCGGAGCTCTTTGGGATCGGGAAGTTTGATATCCGGGGTCCAACCGCCTTCCACTTTCCGGAAGGCATCATCGAGCTTGTTCTTGAGCTCGTTTGGCGTGTTGGCGCCGATCGCAAAAATGCCGCGTAAAGGTTTCTTGTTCATGGGTTGGTGGATTGCCTGGTTCACGGACGTAGGTGCGGATGGGGATGCACTGCCGGTCGCTGCCCCGGACGGGATTGCTGCGGCTGCGTAGACCCTGGGCTCTGCCTTAAGCATGCCGGGAACGTGTTCTTCCAGCACAAGGTGGAAATTGGTGCCACCAAAACCGTAGGCGCTGACGCCGGCGCGACGTGGTGTGGCGCCGTTTGTTTCCCAGGCGCGAGGCTCATGAATCAACTGGAAGGGAGAGTTGTCAAAGTCGATGTTAGGATTCGGCCGCACTGAATTCAGTGTGGGCGGGAGCACCTTGTTGTACATCGCCATCGTGGCTTTGAGCAAGCCCGCGGCGCCGGCGCCGGCCTTCAGGTGGCCGATGTTGCCTTTGGCAGAACCCAGGCCGATTGAATGGCGTGGCGCCCCACCGAAGATCTGGATCAGGCTCTCGACTTCGACGACGTCACCGACCTTGGTGCTCGTGCCGTGCGCTTCCACCATCGTGGCGGTGGCAGGGTCGATGCCTGCGTTTTCCCCAGGCGCGCTGCGCGGAGAGCACCTGACCGATAGGGTTGGGTGCGGTGATGCCTTTGCCCTTGCCGTCGGAGGAACCGCCGACGCCACGGATGACCGCATAGATCTTGTCGCCATCCCGCTCGGCGTCGGACAGCCGCTTCAGCAAGAATGAGGCGGCGCCTTCACCCATGACGAAGCCGTCGGCGCCCTCACCGAAGGGACGGCTGCCGGTCGCGCTCAAGGCGCCGATCTTGCAAAATTTGACAAAGATCGCCGCACCCATATTGCGGTCCACGCCGCCGGCGATCACCATGTCAACATGGTGTTCGGTCAACATCTCAAAGGCAGAATTGATCGCGGCGAAGGAGGAGGCGCATGCGGCGTCGGTAATGAAGTTCGGGCCGCGCAGGTTGAGTACATTGGCGACACGCCCCGCAACAATGTTGGGAAGTTCACCGGGCATCGTGTCTTCGGTGATGGGCGGTAATTGGGCGTTTATGCGGGCGTGCCAATCGGCGATGATGGCCTCGCGCTGGCTGGCCGGCAGTCCTGTAAAGCCAGGGGTGGCTTCAAGGGCGTGAACGTACTCTGGGAAGACCACCCGCATCTGCGTCTCGTAATGTAATTCGCCGCCCATGGCGGTGCCGAGGATGACGCCGGTGCGTTCGGTGTTGAGGGGCCGGTTTGGATAGCCGTAATCGGTGAGCGCTTCATCGGCGATGGTGACGGCCCATTGTTGGCTCTCGTCCATTGCGGCGGAGACTTTGGGGGGGATGCGATACTTCTTCCAATCGAACTGGAAGCCGCGCACCCAACCACCGATCTTTGAGTAGGCTTTGTCCGGCGTTGCGGGGTCAGGGTCGTAATAATCGGCAATGCTCCACCGGTTGGGTGGAGTCTCGATAATGCTATAGCGTTTGTTGATAATGTTGTTCCAGAAGGCGGGGGCATTCGGTGCGTCCGGAAGCATGGCGCCGACGCCCACAATGGCGATGGCTCGGTCGGAGCTTTCATTCATCGTTATCACTCCCTTTTAGGTCCGGAGAAGTTCACCGCAGAAGTGCAGCGCGACCTCTGAGCACCGGGCGAAAGTGGGGAGTATAAAGACCTTCCCCAGGTGCTCATTGGGCGCGCTGCGCCCTGCATTTTATTTACTCGGCTGGAAACGTCTCGACGAGCTTTTTGCCGGCGACATCCATGTCTTCGAGCAACCCTGCCTGTGCTGCATAAATGGCAGGCAGGTTCAGGGAAGAGGCCAGGTCTGGATCGGTCTGGCCGCCGCCAATGGTCCAGCGCAGTCCATCCGTCGCAATCTTAAGTGCGGCATCGCGCGCATGGATCCGGCTCATGGTTTGCAGCGTCTCCGGCGAGAATCGCAAGGCATCGGACGGCTGATTGACGGAGCGCTCGGCGAAGACTGCCGCCGTCTCTGCAAAGGCGATCAACTCACCCAGGCGGAACAGTACATGCTGGTTGCGGGTGAGGCGATCGATGCGGGCGCGTTCCAGGATGACGGCCAGGGCGCGGAGCGCAAGTGCGGCCGTGGAGGCGCCACCGGCGTTGTTGGTGTGCGCAACGGCATCCATCCTGGCGGCCCAATCGTTGTAGTAGGCGCCCTTGGTCTTCAGGTGGAACTGCCAGCGATCGCGGCTGATGGTCCACTCCATGATCTCCGAAGTGCCTTCGTAGATCGTGGTGATGCGCACGTCGCGCTTGAATTTCTCGACCATGTATTCTTTGGTGTAGCCATAGCCACCCAATGCCTGGATTGCGTCTTCCGCTGCCTTATTGCCGGCTTCCGTCGCCAGGTACTTGGCGACCGCGCCTTCGGTTTGCTGATTTGGATCGCCGGCGTCGATGCGCTCTGCGGTCCATTCAATATAGGCGCGTGAGGCCTCGAGTCGTACGGCATTCGGGACAATCAACTTGTCCATGTAGCCCTGCTTCTCGTTGAGCGTTGCACCGCCCTGGACGCGCGTCTGGCTGTAGCGAATTGCCCGTTTCAGGGCCGCCCAACCGGCGCCCAGTCCAAATGCCGCCACCATCAGGCGGGTATAGCCAAAGACCGCCTGTGCCTGGGCCATACCCTGGCCTTCGACGAAGCCCATCAAGTGATCGGCATCGACGTAGACATCTTCCAGGAAGAGCGCGGCCGTATTGCTGAGGCGGATGCCGTGCTTGTCTTCCGGTTTGTTCTTGCTGAAGCCTTCGGCATCCTTTTCAACCACGAACCAGGAGGGACCGCCGGGCGCCTGGGCCAGGATCGTATAGATCTCGGCGACGCCGCCATTGGAGATCCACTGTTTTCTGCCCGTGATCTTGTAGCCCTTGAGCGTGCCATTGTCATCCAGCACCGGTACGGCCTTGGTCTTCAACTGCGCCAGGTCAGAACCGGCCTGGGGTTCGGTGGCGCCGTAGGCGACCAACAGCCCCTCATTGGCGATCCGGCTCATCCAGTGGTGCGCTTGCTCCCTGGTGCCGCCCACGATGATTGGGTCCGCACCTAAAAATGTGGCGAGCACGCCGGTGGCGATGCCGACGTCAATGCCGGCCATGGCTTCGGAGACGCGATAGACATCGTAGGCGCTGCCGCCCAGGCCTTCATCCTCTTCCGAAATGAAGACCAGGTGCAGACCGATGTTGTTGTAGAGATCGGCGAGCACCTCGTTGGGAAAACGGTCTTCGTGGTCCAGTTTCAGGAGAAATTCAGGGGTGAGCTTTTTTTCTGCGTACTTATTGAGCGTGGAGAGAATCTGGTCGAGTTCGTGACGGTCAATAGCCATGTACAAAGTCCTCCTATGGTTCCGGGTGTTCTACTGATCTTCTGCATTTGCCCTCTGCCGCTGATAAACCAGGCTTCAGAGATAAAGACAACCTCAAACGCGATCGCTCAGCGCTTCGGATGATGATTCCGGCACTCAGTGTACTTGTGAAAAGTGTCACAGATTAGGGGCATGCGTAATAGCGTGGGTGGGACAAGTGTCACTTTGTCCCTAAGGGGAGGGTGGGCCAGGTGGCAGCACACGGGGTGGGAGTTTAGATTACTGGGGAGAGGCTGTCAAGGGAGGAAAAAGTGGAGGGGGCGGGAGAAGGGAGGAAATCGTCAATCGTCGATTGGTATATGGGCGAGGCGAGAAGCCAATAGCAAAAGGGCGCCGACATTTGGTCGGCGCCCTAAACGATCGTGATGGTAGGTCTTACTGCGGCAGGTTGATTGTGACGTCGAGTTTGGCCGTCTGCAAGATGGGGGCGGCGTCGGCCACCTGCTGCAGGGTTTCGAGCGTACCGTCATCCAGGTTGGCCAGTGCCTTGAGCACGCCACCCTCAATGCCCAGCGTGGCCAGGTTGGCGAACTCGCCACGGTTCCAGAGAATCGTGGGCATTTCCTTGCCGTTGATGCTCAGGTTCAACCCGTCAGCGGAGTTCTTGATGGTGAGCGACTGGATGCCCAGTTTCTTGATCGAGTCCAACTGATCTGCGGGCAAGGAGATGGCGCCGGCCGGGATCTGTGACAATATAAAGGGAGCAAGGCCCTCGAGTGTGCCAGCGCCTGCAGCGTCGAAGGTGACTTTGAGGGGCGGCAGACCGGCAAGCAAACCACCCAGCAACGCGCTCATATTCTTCAGGTTGTCGGGCAGCAGCGCCGTCAATGCAGCCGGTGCGGCGGCCTTGGCATCGGCCATCAGTTGTTTGGCATCAGGGGCATCGGCAATGAGCGGCAACTCTTCGGCGCCCTCGGCGGTCGGGATGCGCATCACGATACCCACGCTCATGTTGCTGAGCACCGGCACGAGATCCTTGATCTGCTTGGCCGAGGGATCATCCATGTTGCCCAGGAAGTCGCCCATGTTGGCCAGGGTTTCAGGCGTCCACGCGATGGAAAGAAGTGACTGGCCGTTGGCGTAGACACTCAAGCCAGCCGGCGTGATGTTTGCCAGAATGTTCTGCACACCGGCATCTTGCAGTTGCTTGATCTGCTCCGGTGTCCGGTCCAGCGCGGACAAGTCCGTGCCGAGCAGCGCGCCCAACTGGCTGATGGCGGCGCCGCTGATGCTGGCATTGCCCTGTTCGTCGTAATCAATATAGATCGCCGGCAAGTCTACGACGAGTTGTTCGTTCGTCGAGGTCTCAGCCAGCTTTCCCTGATCCGGCGCGGACCGCAAGCGGTTAGCAGCAGTGCGCCAATCATGAGCATTGTAAAGAGCAGGGTCAGCCGTCTTTTCTGCATAGGAAATCCTCCGTCTTCGCTTCGCTTTTTGCTCAGATCGTTTCTTGGGCGTCCCCTCAATGGTACGCCGGGTTCCCAATTGCAATGGATGGGGAAAACCGAAATGCCTTTTCAGCATTTCGCTGCCATTGTAACACAGTGAGATGGTTTGTCCAACGGGCTTTCAAGGGGTGCAAAGATGAGAGGATAAGGTTCTGGTTTGACACGTTGGGGTGCTCCTGCTATAGTCCCGTGCAAATTGAATCGTTGGACTCTTATCCAGAGAGGTGGAGGGATCGGCCCTGTGAAGCCTCGGCAACCTGGGCGCCAGCAATGGCGTACCGCGGTGCCAATTCCGGCAGAATGGTTCTGGAAGATGAGAGGTCGCTTGATGCCGCGTGTATCATCCCTCTCGCCTGTCCGACGAGGGGGATTTTTTTATCGTGCGTCGGTGCGACGTGAACAAAAGCATATTTTCGGTTGGCGTAGGAGCAAAACCATGATCGTCATGAAATTTGGCGGGACCTCAGTGGGCAGCGCTGATGCGTTTGCACAGGTAGCGAGCATCGTAAAAGATAAAGCTGCCCAGCAGGCCGCCACTGCGCGGCCGGGGGTGGTGGTTGTCACCAGCGCCATGTCTGGCGTCACGAACATGTTGATTGAGGCGGCGCAAAAGGCGGCACGCGGCGACGAAGAGTTTTATCAGAAACAACAAGAGAGCCTGCTGCTCAAGCATCAGGTGGTGGTCGGTCGCTTGATCGAAGATGGCGCCGAGCGCGCAGCGCTGACGCGAATTTTTGAACAGCGGCTGCGCGAGTTTGATCGCTTGTGCGGCAGTATTGCGGTGCTAGGGGAACTGACGAACCGCGGGCTTGATGTCGTCAGCGGGCTTGGTGAACGGATGGCAGCGCCGCTGTTGGCGGCGGTGCTCCGCGCCAGTGGCACGCGGGCGGAATATGTGGATGCCACTGAGTTGATCACGACCGACAACAACTTTGGCAGCGCGGTCCCGTTGATGGAGCAGACTGAGAAGGATTGCCGGGAAATTTTGCTGCCGATGCTCGAGGAGGGCATCGTGCCGGTCATCACCGGTTTCATTGGCGCAACTGTCGAGGGCGTGCCGACCACGTTGGGACGCGGCGGCTCCGGACTATTCGGGGGCGATTATTGGCGCCGCGATCGACGTGGACGAGATCGAAATCTGGACCGATGTGAATGGCGTCATGACCGCCGATCCCCGCAGTGTCCCGAACGCACGCAGTCTGCGCCAGTTGAGCTATGAAGAGGTCGCCGAGCTGGCCTATTACGGCGCGAAGGTGCTGCATCCGAAAACGGTCACACCGGCCATCGAAAAGAAGATCCCGGTGCGCGTGCTGAACACATTTGAGCCTTCGCATCCCGGCACCGTCATTCTGGAACGGGCACAGGTGGATGCCAAAGGCACTGTGAAGGCCATTACGGCGATCCGGCAGATGAACCTGAGCACGGTGAGTGGTCGGGGCATGATGGGGGGTGCCGGGTATCGCCGCACGGACCTTTGGCGCGGTGGCCCCGCACCGGCGCCAATGTACTGATGATCAGCCAGAGCAGCAGCGAGCAGAGTATCTGCTTTGTGGTGCCGGAGAGCAGCGCCGATGCGGTCATCAAGGAACTGCAGGACGAGTTCAGGCGCGAGTTGGAGCGACAGTACATCGACCGGATCTTCGGGCTGCAACATATTAATATTGTCGCCGTCGTGGGGAGTGGGATGCGCGGGACGCCTGGGCTGGCCGCACGGGTGTTTACTGCCGTGGCAACGCATGGGATCAACGTTGTGGCGATTGCGCAAGGGTCAAGCGAGGCCAACATCAGTCTCGTCGTTGTCGATGCGGAGGTGACCGAGGCCGTGCGCGCCATCCATGAGATCTTTGAACTTCATCTGCCGACCGAAGAACGAAAGCACGAATGGTTGGTGAAGTAGCGCAGGAACCTTTGGTCAATTTGATGTTCAATTGATCATCACCGTGTTATAATGGCGCACCGTTTCGTCGGAGGGTTGGGGATAGGCCATGCACGAATTGCCGGTAGTCTTATTAGGTCTAGGGAGTGTTGGGCGAGCGCTGGTGCGCCAAATCGTAGGAAATCGTGCTCTGCATGCGTCGGAGTACGGTCTCATCTTGCGTCTCCTGGCGGTCACCGATCGCGATGGTGCGGTCGTCAGTTTTGATGGTCGCGGGATCAGCGATGCGCAACTGCTGGACCTGATTGCCTACAAGGAGGGTCGTGGGCGTCTAGCGGATTTGCCGGCCGGCGGGCGGCAGGACGATCTTGCCGCCGTGATCGACGTTGCCGGTCAACCTGGCGCCGTCGTAGTGGATTGCACCGCGACCGAAGAGACGGCTCCCGCGCTGTTGTACGCGCTTCATAAGAAATATAAGGTGGTGCTGGCCAACAAAAAGCCGCTCACCATTGACCAGGAGGGTATATGACCGGCTCACCAGAGCCGGCGCCACCGGGGATGAGCCGGGCACGCGGCAACTCGGGCGCACGCGTTGGGAAACGACGTGTGGTGCGGCGTTGCCGGTGATCGTGACGCTCAATCGCTTGCTGGCGAGTGGTGACAACGTGCGCCGGATTGCCGGGACCTTCAGCGGCACACTCGGCTATGTCATGACCGGTCTGGAAGCGGGGCGACCCTTCAGTGAGGTGGTGCGGGAGGCGCACAAACGTGGGTACACGGAGCCTGACCCGCGTGATGATCTCGGCGGTGTCGACGTTGCCCGCAAGGCGCTGATTCTGGCGCGGGGTCTCGGGTGGCGCATGGAGATGACGGACGTTCAGGTGCGCGGACTTTATCCTGCGGAGATGAGCCGGCTTTCGGTTGCACAATTCTTGGAGGCGCTGCCGGCGCTGGATGTGGAATTCGGCGACCGGGTGGCTACCGCCGCGGCGGACGGTAAAGTGCTCCGCTACGTCGCCACCATCGAAGATGGGAAATGCCGCGTGGGTCTCACGCTGGTCGACGCGGCGAGTCCCCTGGGGCGACTCACCGGCACTGATAACCTGGTGGAATTCTACACCGCATGGTATGACCCGAATCCGTTGGTGATCCAGGGCCGTGGCGCCGGGGCCGACGTAACGGCAAGCGGGGTGTTGAGCGACGTGGTGGAATTGGGGTATACGAGTTAATGAGAGATTCATGACAAGGCCTCAACGCAGAGGCGCGCGTGGCCTGGTTGAGTGGGATCGTGATCTCTAGGATTTTGGTGAACATGATGAACAACAAGATAAAAGTCGGCGTGTTGGGAGCCACCGGGGCGGTGGGGCAGCGCTTTGTGCAATTGTTGGATGGGCACCCCTGGTTTGAAATAACGGCGCTCTGTGCTTCGGATCGCAATGCAGGCAAGCGCTACTTCGACGCATGCCGGTGGAATCTGCGTGGTGACATGCCCGTGTCAGTGCGCGACATGATCCTGCAGGAATGCGAACCGGGGCCCGACTGCAAAATCGTCTTTAGCGCGCTGCCGGCAGAAATTGCCGGCGAGATCGAAGCCGAGTTTGCCGCGGCGGGTTATGTGGTATGCAGCAACTCGAGAAATCACCGGTATGATCCGGATGTGCCATTGTTGATTCCGGAAGTGAACCCGGAACATCTGGCATTGATCGACATCCAGCGGCGCAACCGCGGGTGGGAAGGGTATATTACGACCAACCCCAATTGCAGCACCACACATCTGGTCAGCGCACTGCATCCGCTGCATGAGCGATTCGGTGTGACAAAGGTGTTCGTGGTGACCATGCAGGCGGTGAGCGGCGCCGGGTATCCAGGTGTAAGCAGTATGGACATCATGGACAACGTGATTCCGTACATTGGCGGCGAAGAAGACAAGATGGAGCAGAAGGAGCCACAGAAGCTGCTCGGCAAATTTGATGGCAAGGGCATCCAGTACGCGGAGATCGTGGTCAGCGCGCACTGCAACCGGGTGCCCACGCGGAATGGCCATCTGGAGGCTGTCAGCGTGGAGTTCGCTGAGAAGCCGACCGAGGCGCAGATCTTGCAGGCATGGCGCGAGTACAAGCCACTGGCGCAACAGCTCAAGCTGCCGAGTGCGCCGCAGCCGGCCATCCTCTACGATGCCCGACAAGATCGCCCACAACCGCGGCTGGATCGTCTTGCCGGCAGCGTGCCTGGGATGGCGACGGTCATCGGTCGCTTGCGCCCCGACCCGTTGCTGCAGTATAAGTTCGTGGTGTTAGGGCACAATACAATTCGCGGGGCTGCGGGCGGGAGCCTGCTCAACGCCGAGTTGTTGGTTGCACAGGGCTATTTGGGCGAGAGGCCAAACGTTCTGGCAGAAAAAGTTCAGGTAGCGTAAAATAGTGCGTGGTGTATAGTGCGTGTAGACTACGCAGCAGGTTGGCGTAGGTAGGAATGCGGCTATGCACCACGCAGTATTGTGTTTTCGCAGAGGAGAATATTCGTGCCATCCGCACAGCCAGCGAGTGTTTCCGTGGACAAACTAATTCCTGAATACCAAAATTTCGGCCGCGCCCACCTGGCCGACATATGCGAGAACTGGGTTGTCTATCGCAACCTCGAGCCCGTGGACAAGCGACTGCCTGGTCTGAAGAGCTCCTACTACGATATGGAGTTGCGGAACGAGTTGATCCCGCGCAAACAGGATCAGGACTACGCCAAGGTCGCCACCTGGTTTTTGCGCCAGATGCAGCGTCTGCGCGGCGTGAAGACGCCGGTGAGTGAAGTATTGTTCATCGGCGACACGCTGTTCAATGACAGTCAGGCCTATAAGAACATCCGCAAGTATACGAATTGGCAAGGTTCCTGCTTTATTTGTTCTGAGCGGGTCGAACAGGCGCCTGAGTACAGCGTCGATGATGCGAACGTTTTCACGGCGAATCGGTGGAGTGCCCTGGCCGATTGGGTTCGTTGGTTGCGCGCCGAGGGGCTTCACCTCGATGAGCGCACCGCTGTGATTATTGACATTGACAAGACGGCGCTTGGCGCCAAAGGGCGCAACGACAAAGGTCATCGATCGGGCACGGCTGAACGGCATCTTCCGGACGATGGATGCTGTGCTGGGCGCGGAATTTAACGCCACCGAATTTGAACGCGACTATGCCGAACTTAATCGTTCCAAGTATCACCTATTGACGGCTGATAACCAGGACTATCTGGCGTACATCTGTCTTGTGCTCAATACGAACTTGATCAGCCTCGATGAGGTGATGCGCGAGGTTGAGACCAGCAGTCTGGACAACTTCGAGCAGTTCATCCGCTGGGTGAACAGTCGCATGATGATCAATCCTGCCGCGGGCGAACTGCTGCGCGAGGTGCACGAAGCGGTCAATGCCAGCGTCCGCGTCGGTGATCCAACCCCGTTCAAGCGTTTCCGGCGCCAGGAATTTGTCTGCACATTGGAGCATATGGGCAATCTGCCCGACACGGCCACCGTGCCCGAATTGCTGCAGGGCGAGATCACGCTCACGGAAGAGGTTTATCAACTGGCGCAGTGGTTGCGGGCACGTGGCGCGATTATGCTCTGTTTGAGCGACAAGCCGGACGAGGCCTCGATGCCCCATCCGCGCATCTCACCTGAATTGCAGCCGCTGCACATAGCCGAGACCCATCGCGTGGGCGTCAGTATCCAGAATGAACTGGACGAGATCAGTTGAGGCTCGTAACAGACGTTACGGAATGGACCGGCAAGTTGCGATAAGATAATATCGACTCGAAGCACCTGCAACGGCGAGTGAACCTAACCGTCGAAGCAGGCGTTACTCTTTCGGTGTGCAAAAAGTCTGGCGATCACTTGTGAGCACGAATGGCTGACAACAAGAAACCCACCCGGAATGATCCGGGCAACCCCAATCAACGTCCCAATAATCCGAACCCCAACAACAACTGGTTGAGTCGCGGCTGGTTTTGGATCGTCTTTGCGATTTTGCTTGTGATTGGATCCCGCTACTTACTGACCGGATCCAACGACTCCAGCAACCTGGTTGGCCTTAATGAAGTTGCCAAGTATGTCAATGACGGTCGCGTTGAGTCGATTGTCGTTACGGGTGACACCGTCCGCGTCAATCTCAACGATGGCGAACCGGCATACACGCGTAAAGAAGAAGGGGCCAGTCTTCTCAAGACGCTTCAGGCGTTTGGCGTCAGCCAGGCGCAACTCGAGTCACTGCCCATCGAGGTCGAGAGTGCGCCCAACACCGGTGCGCTTTTCAATATCCTGATGATGTTGTTGCCGATGTTCCTGATTTTCGGCTTCTTCATCTTCATCATGCGGCAAGCCGGTGGGGGTGGGCAGAATCGCGCGATGCAGTTTGGGCGGGGCCGGGCGCGGGAGATGGAAGGCGCCGACCGTCCCACGGTAACATTCAACGATGTCGCCGGTTCTGAAGAGGCAAAACAGGAGTTGGCGGAGGTCGTCGAATTTTTGAAGGAGCCGCAGAAGTTTGCTGCACTGGGTGCGCGCATTCCGAAGGGTGTGCTGATGGTCGGTGCGCCTGGCACGGGCAAGACGCTATTGGCCAAGGCCGTGGCCGGTGAGGCCGGCGTGCCCTTCTTTGCCAGTTCCGGTTCGGAATTCGTTGAGATGTTCGTCGGCGTTGGTGCAAGCCGCGTACGCGATCTGTTTGAGCAGGCCAAAAGAATTCACCCTGCATCATCTTCGTGGACGAGATCGACGCCGTTGGCCGCCATCGCGGGGCAGGAATGGGCGGCGGCAACGACGAACGTGAACAGACGCTCAACCAGATCCTGGTTGAGATGGATGGTTTTGACACCGATACGAATATTGTGATCATAGCCGCCACGAATCGTCCTGACATTCTTGATCCGGCGCTGATGAGACCCGGACGTTTCGACCGGAAGGTCGTCGTGGATCGTCCTGATCGGCGCGGGCGCGAGGCGATTCTCAAGGTGCACGCGCGCGGCAAGCCGTTAGGTCCGGATGTGGACTTGAGCGTGATCGCCGCGCAGACGGCAGGGATGGTCGGCGCTGATTTGGAAAACCTGGTGAATGAATCGGCGATTCTTGCGGCGCGGCGCAACAAACGGTCGATCGGCATGAGTGAAATGGTCGAGTCGATCGAGCGTGTGATGGCAGGCCCTGCACGGCGGAGCCGGGTGTTGGACGACAATGATCGTCGCATTATTGCCTATCATGAGGCGGGGCATGCGATCGTGATGGAGCATCTGGTGAACGCGGAGAGCGTCGGCAAGATCACGATTATCAGCCGCGGCCAGGCGCTGGGCTATGTGATGCCGCTGCCGGAAGAGGACAAGAATCTGCGCAGCCGCGCAGAATATGAAGATAGCATGGCCGGTTTATTGGCCGGGCGCGTCGCCGAGGAGTTGATCTTCCTGGAACCTTCCACCAGCGCGGCGAACGACCTGGAGCGGGTAACCAAGGTTGCCAAGGCAATGGTGACCCGGTTTGGCATGAGTGATGTGATCGGTCCGCTACAACTTCAGCAGGCGGATGCCAACCCCTTTATGGGGATGGAGTTGGGCGAGCAGCGTTCCTATAGCGAGGATGTTGCCCGCAAGATTGACCGCGAAGTGCGCAGAATTGTTGAGCAGGCGTATGCCCGTGCCCGTGGCATTCTGGTGCAGCGCAAGGAGCAGTTGATCCTCGTCGCCGAGACGCTTTTGGAACGCGAAACGTTGGATCGCCAGGAGTTTCTGCTTTTGTTTGACACGGCGCCCACTGAAGCGGCTGCAACGGGGGACTAGACAAGCCAACGTACACTCTCAATTAGCGTATTTTGCCGCCCCATGCTACAAGGCATGGGGCGTTGCGATTGGGGGGCCGAAACGAAATCGGCCAGTGACAATTTGTTGTGTTGCCTCTGGTTCGCCTTCCAGGATAAAACACACCGAAGGCGCTGATCGTTTCGACGTGGGACAATGCCTATGCTAGACTCCCGTTACTTCTTATGGCAGCCACGAACGTAGCGTGTCACCGGCATACCATGTTTGCGCGTCCTGCGAGTGGATCGTGGCGGTACTATCTGCGCGTGCTCGTGCTCACCTATGCCCTCTATGCCGGTCTTATCTTGCCCTTTGTCTGTTGGGGCGCATGGGCAGTGCCCGGTCATCCACACGGCCATCCGCACTTTGTATTCTCACCACCCGACCTGACACCCAGCCATCACGCGGCGCACGTTCATGATAATGAATCACAGCCGGTGGCGCAGGCGCTGCCGGAGATGGTGTTGGCCGTGCACGCACCGCTGCTGATGTTGGCAGCAACGTCGCTCACTTTCCGGCCGCGTCACGAGCGACGGGTGCTTCGAATCGCCTGCGGCGAGCGGCAATTCTCGCCATTTGTGCCAACGCCACCACCGCGCCTGGGTTGTGCTAGTTGATTGTAGTTCGGTCGAGTTTGATCGAAGGCTGCGCGCCGTCCAGGCGCGTAGGGCAGAATGATGCACAACACTGAATGAGATCGATGAGAAAGGCGTTACCTGTGAAACTGACGATGCCCGCGCGGGCACAATTGATTTTGATCGTGATTTTGGCTGCCGTGATGTTGCTGATGGCGGGGTGTGCGGCGGCAATGCCGGGTAGTGGGCAGGGGCCGGCGGCCGCGGCGCTGCCGCCGCCGGTCACGCCCGAAGCCGGCAAACTGACCGTGGCGGATGTCCGGTCGCGGCCGGCGCCCATGGAATTTGCGAATGGCGCGGCTTACCTGACCATTCTGAATGGTCTGGCCGACCCGGTGCGCCTGGTTGGGGTGACCGGTTCGATTGCCAAGAGCGTTGAGATGCACGAAACCATCAATGACAATGGCGTGATGAAGATGGAGCCACGCGCAGAGGGGTTTGAAATTCCGGCAGGGGGAAGTGTGGAACTCAAGCCCGGTGGCAAACACATCATGTTGATGGGGCTGGTGCAGGGGCTGGCGGTTGGTGATGTGTACAGCCTCACGCTGCAGTTTGACAACGGCGAGTCGATCGACATCGACGTGCCGGTGATGGACATGGAAGGCATGCCAAGTATGCAGGGGATGTCTGACATGCCGGATATGACCATGGACCACGCGGGCGCCATGCCGGAGCAGGCTGAAGGCGAGCACGATATGGCAGCCGGCTCGCACGACGAGCATATGGCGTCTGGGGAGCATGCAGAGCACATGGCGGGGATGACGGGCACGCTGAGCGCCGAGGTGCAGGCGCTCTTTGCGGCGCTGCCCATCGATGCCGTGCATGCGGTTGACGAGGGATTGGCGGCAGGCAAGATCGACCCGATGGCGGCTGAGACGATCGCCGAACTGCGCATGCAGGTAGGGGCGGTCGAATGGCCGGAGGAATTGCAACCGCAGATTGAGAAGCTTCAGGCGGCGGCGGAGCAACTGGAGGCTGCGCTGAAGGCCGGGGATGTAGCGGCGGCGGCGCCGTTGGCGGAAGAAGTGCATGGGATCCTGCATGGGATGGAGATGATGACGCCGGCGGGAGAGTAGGGGAATGTGGGAAGATTGGTGACGGGCGGAGGGATCGCCAGTAACCGATCGTTCATGGTGAAGGATGACGCCGCACGGCAATTGCCGTGCGGCGTTTTTGTATGGGGCAGAGGCATTGGCGGTCTGAATCACAAATTGAGCGGATGACACGGATTTCACGGAGGCTTTCGCGCAGGCAATCACAGCGCCGAACCTAAATCCGGGGCTTGCCGCGCCAAACTCTAGAGGTTTGCTGTAGATCCAACGGACCCACTTTCTGCTACGATCAGAACAAATACGTTCTTCCAGCGGACCGGACTTTCTGGCGCAAGTTGCCGCTGCTAGTGGGGTGGCTGGCGCAGGTGACAAGGGAAAATCTGGCCGTAGAATACGTCAATACCGTGTTGCGACACCTTCAAGGTGAGCAAGTGGGTGGAGCAGAAGGGTAGGACGGCTGAGGCGCACCGGCTCGTCACCAGGCTACTTGAGCATCGGTTTGGCCCACTGCCGGCAAGCATCTCGCGCCACCTGGCACGTCTATCGCTCGACCAATTGGAGGCGCTCAGCACCTTCATGTTGGACGCGCGCGAACTTGCCGAAATCGAAACCTATCTGAAACAGCAGCGTTAAGGTGCGGTGCCATGTCCGACCATCAGCGCCATGCGCGTGGGCACACCGAATGCAATTCGGTGTCTGGTATGGGAAACGTGTTGAAACACGTTGGGCCGGGGCGTTGCACGCTCGCCCCCTCTCCGCGATGGCAGTTGACGCGGGAGGAAATGATCAACGCGGAGACACGGAGGTGGCGCGGAGTGCGCAGAGGAGTTGATAAGCGCCGCGCACATGACAATCAGAGCCATGCACGTGAGTAAGTGGTTAGCCGGGGCCGCGGCAAGGGCACTTGCTGTCTGAACTGGGATTCCTGGGATTAGAGGATTACCAGGATGCGTTGGCTTTCGCGCACGCACATGGTGACGCAGCACGCCCTCCTCGACCCCTGCCAGGTGCGACGCACGGTGCGCAGGTTGGACGTTCGACCGGGATCATTTGCACCGTGCGACGCACCGCCTGGCTTTGGCTCTAGCCCAGCCCTCACCACCCTGACGGGGTGGTGCTCTGACAGACGGGGGATGTCAATTTGCGCCCGCAACTGGTTCTCCCGCAATTTGTGTGAATTCACTAGGCCACGATTGCTGCAGAAGTTTCAAGAGCCACAGGAAACCAGGCAGTTTCCAGTGTGAGCCAAGTTGCAGGAAGACCCGAAAACATCTTTTCACACAAATTGCGGGAGAGCCGGATGCGGTGAAAGTCGCACGTCCGGTTCGGAGGGGGGCGGTTGGAAAAGTGCCAAGAAATTGGTAACTCGCTGGCCGCCTACCCAACATTATGCAACCGAAACGAATTTAGTGGCGCGGTCAGTAGTGGATCGTGCATCGCACTGACGCAGACCCCATTAGTGGGGCGATGACACCACCAAGCGAAACCCGATGAAATCGCTGAGTCCAGCCGGAGGATTCCTAAGGCGGAATGACGCAGCAGCAAGCTTTGCGATCCGCTCCACGAACCGCCCCTGAGGATGCGCCCCACATTGATGGGCGCATCTAGTTGCTCCAGTCCATCGTTTGGACGATAGGGGTAAACAAATTCCGGTTTGAACAATCCAGTGCCCCACAAGCTACGGGTCCATTCCCATACATTTCCCATCATATCTATTGCGCCGAAGGGACTTGCACCGCAGTGATATTCTGTCACCGGCGTGGTGTCACCCTTAGTCCCGCCAAAATTGCAGAGTTTATTTGTGGGCGGATTGTCGCCCCATGGATAGAGATGCCCAAATGCCCCCTAGCCGCCTTCTCCCACTCGGCTTCAGAAGGCAACTTGACTCTCGCCCATGCGCAGAAAGCGAGTGCATCATGCCAAGAGACACATACGACCGGATGATCGCTTTTGCCAACGGGTATTTCTCCATTTTGCCAATGCTCTGGTTTTCTGTGGTTAGAATTTCTAACAAATTCGTAAAACTGGGAATTGGTTACCGGATAGCGAGAAATACGGTACTCAGGTAAGTAAAGCTTGTGTTGCGGCTTTGCACCTTCGTCAGAGTCACTCCCCATGACGAACTCGCCCGCCGGAATCGTCACCCAATCGATCTCGATTGGTGACTTTGGCGCCGCACCCCTCACATGCTTCCGCACGGGCGGTACAAGCCTGCTGCTGACGTTGACAGCGAAGTCACTCCTTACGTCCACATACTGCGTATTCACCAACGCAATCGGCACGGCGGCGTCATCATCCCCTCGCACCAGGACCGGGAAGATGCGCTTCTGCTGGCGTGACGCCACGGTGATTTCGATATTTACCCACTTCGACTTTTTTTGCGTCCGGCGACAGGAGCACAATCAAGCACTTGGCCTGCTTAATGCCTTCTTCGATGGCGCTCTGCCATTCTGGGGTGCCGGGTTCCAGGTTGTCTTCGTCGAGCCAGGTGGTGATGCCAGCGGCGCCCAGTTGGCGGCGCAACTCCCGCATGACATCAGCGTCCTGATGTGCATAGGACAGGAAAGCATGATGCGGTTTGGTTGGCGTAGAGGCAGATTCAACCCTTATCGGTTCTGATTTGGATGCTTCCGGTTTCGGTGGCGGGGCAAACCATCCCTGCGCCTCGGCATGCAGCGCCTTCAACTCAGCGTTGTTGGGGTTCTCGGCATAAGCGCCGTCAATCAACTCTTGGAGCCGGTTTTGCGCCTCGGCCCATTCGATCAGGTTCCAAACGACATCGGCAAAGTTGGCACCACCGGCCACATGTTGCAGGTTAACATCCATTTGGATGCGCACCATGCGCCGTAGGCTCTCCTGCGAGTAGCCGTCCATGATTGCCAACTGGATGCGCTTAAGGTGCTTGCCGGTGAGTTTCATGTGCTGAAAAGCGGACTTTGACTTATCACGGTTGATGTTCAGAAACCAATGCAGTTGTCATCAGATGAGATTCAGTGGAGCAGGCGAGACACGAACCTGATGATGATTCGACTGAATTCGATGACGAAGGCCGCCAAGCAGAGCAAGACAGTGGGCGCTATTAGCTCCCAGTACGTCCAACCGATCAAAGATGCCAATGCCAACAGGAAGTAGGACAACAACAGATATCCAAAAAACTTTGCCGCTTCAGGTGGTGTTGAGCGATGCAGCCACAGCAGGCACAGGACGAGACTGGCGTATACACCCATGAACCCCCAGGCCAATGCGCCCAATGGTGCTGAGAACAAGAGAGTCAACGGGAATGGAAGTGGTAGGAGCTGCAAATACCCCAACACGTACACTAGTGACAACAAAACCAGAATTAGTGTCACGATCATCCGGAAAATCGCAATACCTTTTGTCTGACGTCCTGGTGTCGTAGGAATGTCTGGCGATGAAGCTGTGAGCGATTTTGGCGGGGTGCTGGTATCGGACTGCTGAGATGAGAGTATCATGGGGTAGATGTTAGCCTACAGGCATCCTTAATTTCATGCTTAGGATTTTAGACTGAATAGGGGTTGCGGGCAAGTAGGAGCAGGCTATTCCTGTGAGCCAGAAAAGCGATGAACGCCTGGACCGTAGCTACGGCTTGTAGCCGGTGAACGCTCCGGCGAATTCACCTGGCCAAAGAAGAGCGGATCGGCCCGCATGCGTATATTGTCGGGCATTGCCGCTGCGCTTGCAGCACCGACTTGGCCGCCTGCAAATGCACTTGCGCCAGCAAGCTAGCCGGCGTCCGTTGAGTGTGATCGGGCAGGAACATGGCCTCGACGCCATGCTGGTACGCCAATTCGGTGAGATTGCGGGTGATCTCTGGTGCAGGTTCATCCCCGGCTCCCATGCAAATACTCATACACTCAGGACCAAAAAAAGGCCCACCGCTGATTGACGGTAGGCCAAGAAATCCGAAGTGCAGGATTATGCACGAGCCAGCGACGACCTGACCGTCGTGTGACAAAGACAGGCAGCAGCGCCTTCTGCTGCCTACTTTGTTGTTGTGGTGATGCTTTTAGGAGGAGTGTAGCACAGGTGTGATTGGGTGCCGATTGTGACACCTAACCCAAGATAGTGCGATCCAGTTCTCTCAAAATGGTATGTCGTCATCAGGTGGTGGGCTCAAAGCATCGAATTCATCCGTTGACTCTTGAATGAAGTCGGCTTCGAGGCTCCCAACAATGAACTTGCATCGTTCAAACAACTCATCATACGTAACAATCTCTGGGTTTGTTATGTTTCGTCTAAATAGCTCAAATGAGCTGTACTTTTCTTCATTGACTCCGAATTCAGAAGCAAACTCAGCAAGATTGCCTATTACCAGATACGATTTGGGCTGGTACAGATATACCGATTCGCCTGTAGGTGTTCCGTCGTCTGCGTGTGGTTCAAACTTGGTCCGTACATCATATAGTGCTTGTTGGACGGTCTTTTGTATCTGAGCGATACCTCCAACTAGCTCTTTAGACGGTGACCAGGTTGCCCTTCGATAGGACTCTTTGTCCAATAGACGTGCTCCGGGGTCTTGATTTCGACAAAGCAGAGCGAGCTAATAAATCCTCTTGTTTTCAGTAGTGCATCAACTCGTTTACCCGACTGAGTGAGACTGAAGCCGCTAGTTGTTTGCTCGAGTTTGCGTGAGTCAAGCTCTGTTGTGAACACAATTCTCAGACCATATCCGGAAGATCCAAGGATTCGCCTCGAAGAAATTCTGCCAAATACGTTCGTCGCCAACGTTAGTATTTGTTTTCTTCTGACTAGCAAAGAAATCCGGATCACGCAGAAGGCGTTCAAATATGCCTAGTTGTTCCTTTCGATGGGCCAACGCTACAACATCTGTTTCGGTGATTCCTTGTTCGGCGATCTCTTGGAGTATATCAGGGTGCTGGAGGATATAATTTCGTATCTCCTTGGAGTCCAGTGCTGCCAAGCGTCTATAATATCAACGTCGAGTCTCTGCTTCTCTTCTGTGCTGTGGGCTCTATATAGCGCAGTAACTGGAGCAGATTATACAGCGCTTGAATCTCCGTTCCGACAAAAATGAATTGCTCTTTGTGTGGCTTTCCTGACTTGACGGTATAACGTACTAATGACAAGTTCTTTATTGAGCGATCATCTTCATAAAAGACAAGTTTAACTTCCTGCCGTCCTCCCTCTGTACAACGTAGTACTAGCTCATTCCGCACGATAGCAAAGCGGTACGACTCTGGGCTGTCGGTAACCTTCGACATTATGCGTAGTTTTCGCTCGCCGATACCGGAACTTGAAGTTACGTCAGGGAAGGATCTAGATATGTAAATGCGATTAGGGCGCTTATTAGAGTGGAACTCGAATTCTTCTGTCATTTATAGCACCATTATGATGTACCGCAACTGGGAGCGCATACGACCATATGAACCAGCGTGAATTGAGGAGATTAGCTATTGCCCAAATCTGAACCCTCGTCTATAGGCTGACTTGTGTGAGGCTATTGCAACTTGCGCTTCGCACCATTAAGTTAGCAGCGCACACTGAAATCCATGGTCATTCCATAAGCGGTCGCTACAACAGACCTTTGAAAGCCCGATCAAGGATTGACGGCAGCAATGCATCAAGTTCAATAGTGACATCCGATTGAATAGCTCTCGCTCTGGAGGTCTTTGCTTGAATTGCTTCAATATGGATCACGATGGCTTTCTGCTCATTGATCAACGGAACAGGGATTGCGACTCGACAAGTTGCGAGACATTCAGCGTTGGCTGCGCTGGCGTTCGCGTCGCCGCCTGAAAATATGACTGAGTTTCTGGTGCAGCCAACACAAAGGCCAGAAACTTCCGATCCATTTCCTGGACCTGGGACAATTCGGCATACAGCTCTAGCTATATTGGCACCGATCCAGGATTCCGGTACGAGGCCCACTTTGCCGATACTACCGACAACACCCAGCAGAACTTCTCCTCCTTTCAACCGAGTGCGCACGTAGGCTGCTTCAATGTCTGCTGCGATGGTCTTTGCTGGCTGAACAGGAGGATTCGCGATATCAAGATCTTGAATCCGAACAAAAGGTACACCCTTATCTACATCTGGTCCCGGTACCAATACACCGTACGAAATCTTACTTAGCGGATCGATGACATCAGCCAGAGATTTATAGGGCGTTGACTCTGGAATTATCGAAGCCAAAGGCAACCGCTCTAGCAAGTCTAGCCGACTAGATGCGATTCTGCGCAAACGTCTTGCTTCTTCGATCTTTCCCCAATCGCTCGATCTTCGCCACGATGCTCTGCTGCTCAGACAGCGGAGGAGAGGGGGAATCTTGTGTGCTTCAAGTTGGCTCGGGTGTAGACTTCGCCGCCAAACGTTTGTCCCTGTGCTTTGCCCACCTACTGACTGCCAGACCGATTTCTGTTTGAAATAGTATTCTAGAAATCTTGGATCGAGCTGCGATTGATCCACCTTATAGGCAACAAACGCTCCAGATAGAACACAGTTGTCGGCCTCTATGGGTACGGTTCCAAAGCGCCCTCCCATGCCATGATCTTGCAGTAAACAAAGTCGTTGTGTTTTTTAGCGCTGTATCTCTGGAAGTCGAAATGACGAGCCGATCTTCGTTTCTCCGACGAAGATTCCTCGCCCATAACTGTAAGTTCCAGCAAATTGGTACTCCGTAAGTTCGTGCTTTCGCTCAAAACGATTCGCCTCTGTCATCAACTCGCCGAGTCGGGCAGTTGGCCACCTATTCATCGCCGTAAGCTCCATCGAGTTCACGGCGAATCTCATCCACTAAATTAATGATCGCCGCTTCCTTTCCAAAATACTCGCCACCAATTCCTCCGGTGCCATGTGCTCCAAATCCTCAGCGGTGTTCGGATTCTTGATGTCCAGATTCACCGACACCACCTTGCCCGCCGCGTCGTACTTCAGCACATCTTTCGCCGTCACCCGCCACGCGTTCGTTTTCCTCCGCGGCCATGTCTTGAACCACGCCAAACACTCGGCGAATTCCTCAAACTGGATCGGTTTGGTCTTCGTATACTGCTTGCGGCCCTCCGGCAGCGGCAGTTCGTAATACCAGATCTCCTGCGTCGGTCCGGACCGGTCAAAAAGATGAGGTTGGTCGGGATGCTCGTGTAGGGCGCAAAAACGCCATTGGGCAGGCGTACGATGGTGTGCAGGTTGAACTGGGTGAGCAATTCTTCCTTGATGCGGGCCGCCACGCCATCGGCAAATAGAGTGCCGTTCGGCACGACCACCCCGGCGCGGCCGCCCTTGCTCTGCCCCGGCAGGTGGCGCTTCAACTTGCGCATGATGAGTTGCAGAAAAAGCAGCGCCGTCTCCGCCGTCTGCTTGTCGTCCGGGAAATTCGCCTTGATCCCCGCTTCCTCTTCGCCGCCAAACGGCGGATTGGTGAGGATGATGTCCACCCGATCCTTGTCCCCGATTTCGCTGACCTTCACCTTGAGCGAGTTGTCGTAAACGATGTTCGGGTATTCCAACCCATGCAGCAGCAGGTTCATTTCCGCCAACAGGTAGGGCAGCGACTTGGCTTCCTGTCCATAAATGGACCGCGTTTGAAGGGTTTCTCGCTTCTCAACCGTGTCAGCCTGCGCCTTCAAATACTCAAAGGCCTCGACGGCAAAGCCGCCGGTGCCAATGGCTGGGTCGAGCATGGTCTCGCCGATCCTGGGGTCCACCGCCTGCACCACAAACTTCACCACCGGGCGGGGCGTGTAGATCTCGCCGGAGTCGCCCGCAGCATCCCGCAGTTCTCGCAGCATCGACTCGTAGAGATGGCCGAGCGTGTGGATCTCGTCGGAGGACTTGAAGTTGATGCTGTCCACCAGGTTCAGCACATCCCGCAGCAAGTAGCCGTTCAGCATCCGATTGGCGATGCCCCGAAAGACGTTGGCAATGACATCGCGGCGATCACGCCCATTGTCCGATTGCAGGCTCCGCAGGTATGCAAACAAACCGGGTCCACGGGTGCCATCGGCGCGCCGCTTCGTCCTGGTTGATGAAGGCCAGGGAGATCATCCCCCGTCAACCCTGGGCGTTCGCCGCCCAATCCCGCCACCGGTAGGGTGCCGCAATCGCCGGCCGGTAGTGCTTGCCGCTGAGTTCGGCTTCCTGTTCATGCCTGACTTCCATGTCATCCAGGAACTTGAGGAATAGGATCCAGGTCAGTTGCGGCAGCCGGTCCAGGTCGCCGTTCAAGCCCTTGTCCTTGCGCATGATGTCACGGGCGGACTTGATGAGCGAACCGAGTTGTTGGGCGGTGGTCAAGATGGGTTTGGCTTTGGTTGTGCGCGGGCCATGAGATCTCTATTCAGCGTTGTCGGTTGGAAGTCTATGCGGCATACAGGCGAGCCTGCATTTTGGTAATCGCGGCACGGAGTTGCTCCGTCCGCCAAACAGTTTGATGATCTCGGTCACGTTGCCGTGCTCGCTGAGCGGGGCACTTTGAGCACATCCGGGATGGCAAATTGCGCCACGCCGTATTCAGCGTATTTGTTGAGTAGTTCATTGAGAATCGTGCGGGCTTCGGAGCCGTACTGGTCGAAGAAGTCCTTGTTCTCCTGGCGCAGATAGGCGGCGCGCTCGCGGCAGGTGCGCAGCGGGCATGGAACGCCACGTAGCAGAGGAGGTCGAGGGGTCGGCGTCCGGCTGGTTGGGCGGGCGGCCAGGTGCTCGAAGTCAATGCCCCGTTCGTCCAGTTTCTGGATGATGCTGTTGCGGGACTGAGCATCGCCCAGTGCTTGCAGGATGGCGGCGGAGGGATACAGCTTGCGCACGGTGTCGGCGGTGTAGTCGGTGTACTGCACAGTGCGCAGCCGCGTGCCGTCCGCATCCAGTTCATAGACGACATCGGCCACGACTTCGACCGTCCCACCGTCCACGTAGTACTTGCGGGGTTCGGCGGTGTCGACATCAGGCGGCAGCGTGGTGATCCCACCGCCGAAAGGTACGCCGCTTTCATCACCCGCACCGCCGGCGCCATCGACCGGCGGTTCGTCGTCGCCGCCCGCCGGCACGTCGATCACGTCGCCGTCGACATTGATCGTGGTTTCATCGACCAGCGCCGGTTCACCATCAAAGCCAGGATCGGCAAACTGCTGCGTGGCCGAGCCGGTGTAGTCGATGATGTTGAAGAAGTATTTGCCGTAGTCGTCGCGCACGCGAGTGCCGCGGCCGATGATCTGCTTGGATCCGGCCATCGAGCCGACGACGCGGGCAATGACGATGTTCTTGATCATCGGGGCATCGACGCTCCGTGGTCAGCATCTGCGAGGTGGTGAGGATGACCGGCGCAACGGTTTCTACATCCTGGAAACGGCTCAAGTGGCCGCGCCCGATCTCGCCCTCGTCGGCCGTCACCCGGCAGACATAGTCGGGATACTGTTTCACTGCGCCGCGTTCAGGTTGTTGAGCGCCCGGCGCATCTCGTCGGCGTGCTCTTGATCACGCAAAAGACGACGGTCTTGGCGAAGGGGTCTGTTTCCTGCATGAACCGGGTCAGGTGTTTGGCAATGGCTTCGGGTGCGGCGCAGGGCGATGACCCGCTCGGAAGTCCCTGGTCTGGTACTCGTCATCAGGCACGGCGCAAGGCATAGCGATCTACTTCCCCAGCGGAAGGGCGCCAGCCCGTGGCGTCCACGTCCGTGACCACCCGGTGCACGCGGTACGGGGCGAGGAAACCGTCTTCGATGCCCTGGCGTAGGCTGTAGGTGTAGATGGGGTTGCCGAAATAGTGGTAGGTGTCGCGGCTCTCGTCCCGCAGTGGCGTCGCCGTCATGCCCAGTTGCACGGCCGGTTTGAAGTATTCGAGGATTTCGCGCCAGGCGGAGTCGGCGCGCGCTGCCGCGGTGGCATTCATCGACGATGATCAGGTCAAAGAAGTCGGGCGGAGAACTGCCTTAGAGCGCCTCCCGGTTTTCATCGCCGGCGATGGCCTGGTAGATCGGCAAGTACATCTGCCGGCTCGTGACGGTTTCGCCGTTTTCGATCTTGTAGCGGGCGTCGCCGAAGTCCGAGAAGGTTTTGTCCTTGGGGTCGTCCACCAGGATGTTGCGGTCGGCCAGGTAGAGAATTCGCGGCCGGCGATGTTCGCCCGTGCGGTTCCACCGGCTGTTCCAGAGCCGACAACAGGCCTGGAAGGCCACCATCGTCTTGACGGTGCCGGTCGCCATGGTGACCAGGATGCGGCGGCGGTCCAGCATGACATGCTCGCAGATGCGGTTGACGGCGATCTCCTGGTAATAGCGTAGCGGCTTGCCGTTCGTGTGGTTCAGGGGCTCCAGCATGTGCCGGCCGGCGGTGGCGTCAAGACCTTGCGCAGCTTGGAGCCGTGCCCAGAGTTCTTGTGGGGGGGAAACCCAGGCACGGGGCGCTCGATGCCCGTGGCAAAATCAAATTCGATGATCTCCGTGCCGTTGGTGGCGTAGGCGAATTGTAGACCGAGGGTGCGGGCATAGTCCTTGGCCTGTTGCATGCCATCGCCGGGGTGCTTGTAGTCGGCCTTGGCTTCAACGACAGCAATGGGCAGATCGCGCCGGTAGCGGAGCACATAGTCCGCCCGTTTCTGCGGTCCCCGCTTCACCTTGTTGCCGACGGGCAGGATGCGGCCATCGGTGAAGGTCACCTGCTCGTTGATCCGGTGCGGCTCTTGTTCCCAGCCGGCCTTTTGGAGATTCGGGACGACGTATTTGCGGCAGGTGTCGGGTTCATTCGCCATGTTGAGCTCCAGTCAAGAAGGCTGGCGAAGGGAATAAGGCGTAAAGTGCGCCCAATCAGGTTCCAAGGGGTAAGCCATGTTAAGTGACTCGCAGTTAATGATTAAGTTTGATTGTACGGCACCGATTAAAACGGACCACTTAAGTCACTGACGGACCTAGGCCCGCCGCACGGTCGCCGCTCGTCACTGAACAAATTCTGAAAGGGAATCCATCAGCGACAAGTGATGGTTCTTGCTGGCAAGGAGGTGATAATGTCCTGCCGAGTTAACGAATTAACTGACGGCGATTATAGTGAAGATGCGTCAATTTGGCAAGGAATTGGGGAGAACCAGGACTTCATGATGAATTCCGACTTCGGGAAATCATCACCCCTCGCGTGACCTGGCGCTAGAAACAACACGACCCGCTCCCTAAGGAACAGGTGGGGTTCTCGCCCAATGCACCGTGCGCCTATATATATGATGTCAGTGATCTGGTTGCTGGTTCGACCCGTGCAAGGGGAAAAATGGGGATGCTAGTACGTCCCCTGAAACCGGGTTTAGAACCGGTCCGCAGCTTCTGGACACGTATCGCGCCTGCGCAGTGGTTTTGTCGATAGGTGCCCTAACAAGGGTGTGTTTCAATTTTTGGGTGGCCTGCCTCTTGCTTTCGCCTTTGCTGCCTGAACTGGGATTTCCCAGGATTCAGGGATGACCAGGATGGCTTTGGCCTGGCGCGAGCTCGTGCGTCGCACTGGCCCAACACCACCATCGAACGCTCCACCGCGGCTAGTGCGTCGCGCGACGGGTGGCGACCCTCCTCCTCCTGCACCTCGCACCGTGCGACGCACGGTGCACAGGTTGGACGTTCGGCCGGCGGTCTTGGCACCGTGCGACGCACCGCTTTGGCTTTGGCTGAGCGCTCACCACCCTCACGGGATGGTGCTCCGACAGCCGTCCCCGCACCCCCGCCGGTGGCAGCACCAACAGAGCCGGTAAGCGTCAGCGGCCGGAGGGCTTTGCCCCAGCCCAGCCAACACCACCCTCACGGGATGGTGCTCCGACAGAGGTCCCCGCACCCCCGCCGGTGGCAGCACCAACAGAGCCGGTTAGCGTCAGCGGCCGGGGCCTTGCCCAAGCCCGAGCCCTGACCGAGCTCGCCGTTGAAAAAAGCGCCAGCGTGTTGTTGATGCCCGTGGCGTAAAGGAGGCAGTTGTTTGACCTGTCGGTTGAGATGGCGACGAAGGTGGAATCCAGTTTTATTTGGATGCGAAGGAGGTGCTGCGGCCCGCTTGGTCCGGCCCTGTTGCGTTTATACGTGGCTGTGGAGGGTCCATTTTCGCGATATGCAGGCACCTCATGCGGCGGGTTGGTCGCCGATTCGATTGTCTGAACCTTACGTCTGTGCTAGAATCAGATACATGAATATGCTACTACGGTGACTGTAAACTGAGTGAAGTAGTAGCTGGGAACGGTGATGATGACGACTTCTACGATCCGGGTTCAGATTGACGACAAAGCGGCACGCTTGTTTGCTGCCGCACCGGCTGACCGGCGTGCTCGGTTAGGATTACTAATCGGTTATCTTGTAGAGCAATTCGCCGAAAGTACGCCGGCGTCGTTGTTTGCATTGATGGATGAAATGAGCAGCGAGGCACGCGCCCGCGGGCTGACCCCGGAGATCCTCGACTCCATCCTGCGTGATGAGTAAATTCCGCTTCGTGTTGGATACTAACCTGATCGTAAGCGCCGCACTGCTTGGGCACAGTGTACCGCGACTCGCATTCGAACTCGCACTTCGCCGCGGCGAGGCGTTGATGTCCGACGCGATGCAACTCCGAGTTAAGCGAAGTGCTGCGGCGCAAGAAGTTCGACAGGTATCTGGCAGAGGAAAAGCGCCTTCGGTTTTTGGCGAGTCTTGTCAGCCTGGCATCACCGGTAGTAGTAACCGAGAAAATCGATGCTAGCCGAGACCCCAAGGATAATATGGTGCTGGAGCTTGCTGTGTGTGGCAAAGCTAACTGTATTGCTACAGGAGACGGCGATCTCCTCGCGCTGAATCCATTTCGTGGGATACCGATCGTGACCCCTGCTGACTTCCTGATGCTTTATGCCGAGAAAACGTAATCTTCATGTTTGAGACGGCTTCGGGTGAATTGTTGATGCTGTCGGTCAATGCGCCGGTAGCGTAACCAACAGAGCCGGTTAGCGTCAGCGGCCGGAGGGCTTTGCCCCAGCCCAGCCACCACCACCCTCACGGGATGGTGCTCTGACGGACGGGGGGACGAACCCATCAGAGCCACGCACGTGAGTAAGTGGTTCGCCTTGCTGAAGCCAAAGCCGTCCCCGGCATGCGCCAGGTCCACGCCATCGGACCCGAACGGTGTGGCGCTTGCCGGGGACGTTCCTTTGTGCGGCGCCAGGTGCGACGCACGGTGCATCGATTGTGCGTGCAGCCACCACGCATTGGCACCAGGTGCGACGCACCGCTTTGGCTGGGCCTTTGCCGTCTGCGCCGGGGTTTCAACCTCCGGGCCAAAGCTGCGCCCACAACGACACGGTAAACCACCGGCACCCGCATGTTGTTGATCAACCTTAAGATATCCAGATGTGGTTGTCAGCGAAGCTCAAGAAGATCTATAATAGGGCATCCCACCGGACAAACTCGACGCCGTTTTTCGTCCCTTTGAGCAACTGGATCATGCGCTCAGCCGCCCGTACCGTGACATTGCCCATTAAGCCGCAAGCTGAAGCTTTGCTGAAACGGAGGCAACAAGATGAAATCGGTCACATCTAACCTTAAGATCTGCGCCGGTGCGACGCACGCACAGTCACCAATGAAATCATCTTGATCTGTATTTGTCGATAGATCTCTTCGTATCGAGCGCACCATGAAGACATTAACCTTGTGGAACCGGGCTGAAATGATCGCAAGCATCGGCGCCTGGGAATGGGATATTGAGCACGATCAGTGGAACTTCACCGATGGCTTCCGTCACATTCACGGCTTTCCCGACCGCGCCACCCTGACGCTGAGCGATCTCAAAGCGAGCGCCTATCCCGCCGACCTCCCTACCATTGAAGAGACGTTGACAGCCGCACTCGCGGGACAGACGCCCTTTGCAAGTGAACACCGCACCATCCGCCGTGATACCGGCGAAGTCCGCTGGGTGCAAACGTGGGGCGAAGTGGATTTCGACGCTCGTGGCAAACCGATCCGCCTCTCCGGCGTCAGCCAGGATGTCACCGAGCGCAAACTGGCCGAATTGGCGAACGCACGCCTCGCCGCCGTGATCGAATCAACCAGCGATGCCGTCATCAGCCGCGATCTGGCAGGCAATATCACCAGTTGGAACGCCGGTGCGGAAACCCTCTTTGGCTATACCGCCGCTGAGATGACCGGCACACCGGGCCTGCAAATCATACCGCCCGAGCGCGCAACGGAGTACCGGAAACTGGTTGAACGCCTCCAGCGGCGAAGTTGTGCCACAAGTCGAAACAGTGCGGCTGGCGAAGGGTGGCCATCGCATCGATGTCTCGATGACGGTTTCGGCAATCAAAGATGTAACCGGTGACGTGGCGGGGGCGGCGGTCATTCTGCGTGATATCAGCCACTGGAAACAGACTGAGGAAGTCCTCAAAGTCAACCTGTCCAAGTACGCTTCGCTTTTCGAATCAGCGCCGATGGGCATCACCGTGACCGACCAACAGGGCAAAATTCTCGAAGCGAACCTTGCGGCGGAGCGGCTGTTGAGCGTGCCAAGAACCGTGCATGTGCAACGCACCTATGATGGCCCCGAATGGACGATCGTGCGGCCGGACGGCACCCTGATGCCCGCCGCCGAGTACGCCAGCGTGCGCGCGCTCACCGAAAACCGCTTGATCGAAAATGTCGAGATGGGCATTGTTAACGATGCCGGCACGACGACCTGGATCAGCGTCAATGCAATCCCCGTCCGGTTGCCTGGGTATGGGGTCATCATCACCTACACCGATATTTCTACACGCCGGCAAGCCGAAATCGCGCTGGCCGCCAGCGAGGCTCGCCTAAAGGCGATTATCGAAAACAGTAGCAGCAATATCTGGTCGGTCGATCGGGCGTATCGATTGCTGGCTGGGAACGGTGCGTTTGAGCGCAATGTTGCGCAATGGATTGGGCGTAAGTTGGAACCAGGCGAAACCGTGCTCGAACCAAATTTCTCGCCCGTCGCAGCAGCCTTCTGGCGCCCACTCTATGATCGCGCGTTGGCCGGCGAAAGTTTTGTCATTCAGATGCCGTCTGGATTGCAGCGTGACAGGACGTTGGAGTGCCGCCTGAATCCGATCCGTGACGCCGCCGGCGACATCACAGGCGTCGCCGGTCAGACATTCGATATCACAGCTCGGCTGGCAACCGAAAGGGAATTGCGCGCAGCTCTGCAATTCCAGAAATTAGCGGCGGATGCGGCCGGTATCGGCATCTGGGGCTGGAATTTTGCGGATGATAGATTGGATTGGGACAACCGGATGTGCGAACTCTATGCAATCCCCCAAGAGACTCGCACGCCAGGCATCGACTACGACATCTGGCGCTCACGTGTGCATCCGGATGACCTGGAGGTAGCCGAACTCAACCTGCGCAACGGCGGTGACAGCAACACGACCTTCCGCATCGTGCTCCCCAATGGGCAAATTCGCCATATCTATTCGGCGTATGTTGTGGAACGGAATCAACTGGGTGAGCCGGTGCGCATGATCGGCATCAATCGTGACGTCACCGCGCAGAAGTTGTATGAGCAATTGTTGGAGGACGCCAACCTTGAATTGGAACGACGCGTCGCGAAACGTACTGCGGAGCTAGAAAGCGCTCTACATGAACTCAAGCATGCAAATGACTCAAAAGATGCATTCCTAAATGCAATCAGCCATGAATTGCGCACACCCCTGTCTGGCATGTTGACCATGGCGGATGTGCTTGAGATGCAGACGACAGGCGTGCTCAACGAAAGCCAACTCCGTTATGTACGAATGATTCGCGAGAACGGGGATCGCCTGCTCAATCTCGTCGAAAGCGTGTTGCACTATACCGCTCTCATTGGGGGCAGAGTGCGCTTTGACCCGGCGCCCTGCCGGCTGGTCGAAGTGGGCGCAATGGCGCTGCATGCGATCCGCAAACAAGTTGAAAGCAAGCAGTTGACAGCCCAATTTTCAGTAGACCCCCTTGACCTCGAAATCATCAGCGACGCCACCGATCTTCTCCCTGTGTTGAACAAACTGCTCGACAATGCTGTGAAATTTACACCCGCTGGAGGCAAAATCGGGCTGGTGATTGGTCGTAATGTTGATCATGCTGCCGCAACGCTGACCGTGTGGGACACGGGCATCGGGATTGCTCCTGAACACCAGATGCAGATCTTCACGCCCTTCCACCAGGTGGATCACAGCCTCAGCCGCGAATACGAAGGGGTGGGGCTTGGGCTCGCCTATGTGCGCGCCATGGTGGCGCTCCTGGGCGGATCGATTGCAGTGGAGAGCGAACTGGGCAAAGGCAGTCGCTTCGTCGTGACGCTGCCGTTCACGCCCGTGGAACATAAGCAAAGTGGCTGGGCGCGAAGCCGCGCTATGCGCACCGGGTGGCTCGCTTGTGCCGCATACGCCCGCTCCAGAGCTGCCACCAGGGTCGCCGCCACCACCGGCTTGGTGACATAGTCATCCATTCCCGCTGCGCGGAACTCCTGTTCATCACTCTCCATCGCATGGGCAGTCATGGCGATGATGTAGGGTTGTTCTGTTGAGGTGAACTCAGCCCGAATCCGTCGGGTCGCTGACACCCCGTCGAGCACCGGCATCTGAACGTCCATCAGCACAACGTCGAATGACTGGCGCTGCAACGACTGAATCGCCTCCTCCCCGTTGCCGGCTACATCCGCCCGATAGCCCAGACGTTCGAGCATGCGCAAAGCGACTTTCTGATTGACAGCATTATCCTCCACCAAGAGAATATGCAGCGGCATCTGTTTCGCCATGCCGGCGTCGAACAGGGCGGTGGGCGTCACTAACGGCGCGCGGTCGTAGGTGGTCGGGTGAAGCACCTGCACGAGCACAGTGCGGAGCAACCCCGTCTTGACCGGTTTCACGATCTGCGCGGCGAAAAGACTTTGCGGCGCCTCATAGTGCGGCAACGCCAATGACGTCAGCAGCACAAGCGGCAACGTCGCACACTGCGGCTGGCGGCGAATCTCTTGCGCCAACATGGCGCCGTCCATCCGCGGCATCTGCATATCAATCAACGCGACATCGTATTGCGCCCCACTTTCAAGCACCTGCAGCGCCTCCCAGCCTGACCCCACCGCATCCCAATGCATTCCAAACGACTTTGCTTGCAGCCCGGCGATGCGGCGATTGGTGGCGTCGTCATCCACAATGAGGACGCGCATCCCCGCCAACTGCGCAATCTGCTTTGTCACCATGTCCGGCTCGGCATGCTGTGCGATACCTACCAGGGTGACGGTAAAGTGAAAGGTGCTGCCCACACCCAACTCGCTCTCGACCCAAATCGCACCCCCCATCAACTCCACCAATTGCCGGCAAATGACAAGTCCCAGCCCAGTTCCCCCATACGTCCGGGTCGTCGACGCATCCACCTGGCTGAACGGGCGGAAGAGCCGGTCCATGCGGTCTTGCGGAATCCCGATGCCGGTGTCACGGATCGCAAAGTGAACCTGCACCAGTTGGTTTGGGGCCGGGATCTCGGTGGCATCCGCCAATTGAACCGTCAGTTCGACCTCACCGGCGCTGGTGAACTTGACGGCGTTGTTCAAGAGGTTGACCAGCACCTGGCGCAAGCGCGTAACGTCCCCGACCACCATCTCGGGTACCGTCTCCGCCACGGAATAGGCCAGATTGAGATTCTTCTCACCGGCTTTCATGGTCAGCAGGTCGATTGCTTCTTCAACGCAGCCGTGGAGATTGAAGGGTTGTTGTTCCAGATCGAGGCGGCCCGCTTCGATCTTCGAGAAGTCCAGAATGTCGTTGATGACGGCAAGGAGCGCATCGCTGCTCGTGCGAATCGTCTCCGCATATTCTGTTTGTTCCGGCGTCAGCCTCGTCTCCAGTAGCAGTCCACTCATGCCGACCACTGCGTTGAGGGGCGTCCGGATCTCGTGGCTCATATTGGCCAGAAATTCCGACTTCGTGCGATTGGCCGCTTCGGCCGCGATTTTTGCCGTGCGTAATTCTTGCTCTACGGCGGTCCGATTCACTTCGGTGCGATGGATCCTGCGCCAACTCAACAGAATCATGGCGCACCCGGCCAGCCACACCAAGAAATGTCCGATTGCAATGTGGGTCAGTTCTTCATTTTGCATCGCCCACAAGAGGCGCCATCGGGATGTTTACAAAGATGGCGCCGCCAATATCGCCCAGTTGCCGATCCGTGTAGGTGTGGCAGGCGGTGCACCGGTCGGTGATCAAAATGGGGCGTGCATAGCGCATGTAGGTACGCCCGTCAATTTTCTCCAATCTCGCTCACTTGCTGTTCGCCACGTTCGAAGGCGAGCAGCGCATTGTGCTCCCAGCCATCCGGTGCATTCTCTGGATTGATTGGGTTCAAGCTGGTGATTTTCCCAGTGGGTGCGTCGTCGCGGCCTTGCGTGGCATAGGCTTCGCTGAGCACTTGCGCCGGACTCAGCAACATCAAGCGCCGCCCGCTCGGGGTAGTCACGATCGTTTCTGGTACGTTTTTCATGCCCTGAGCCGCAACCGTAGTTGCATCGACCGGCACGTAGATCCCGCCATGACTGGCTGCCCACAACCGGAACATGTGGTCCCGGTCATAGGACACTGCAGCTTCTAAGCTCAGCGTAGTGGAGCGTATCATCATATGAATGCTCCGCATTCCACAGCAGCGACAGGACCACCACCACTGTCCATACCAGTAGGAGGCCCAAAGTAATCCATCGCAGTTGCCTTGTTGCGTTTGTGTCTTTCATTGCCCGGACCTATCGCGTGTCCAATTTGCTCCACGTCGCCTGGCGCCGGCCGAAACACGGGGCGTTGTTGCCTGCCACGAATGATCATAGGCATAACTCGGGAAAAAATCATCAGATAAATGTCGTCACTATCTAGAGCAAGACTGTAAGGTCGGGGTCAAGTGGCGGGGTATTTCAACTCGGGGGGAATTGATTGACAAGATACGTTACCTTTGGTTTGCGGCCGAGGCATCCACCCTCGGTTGGATCTACGGCTGCTCCACGAGGTCCCACTTGTTGCCATAGAGGTCAAAGAAAACGACGACCCACCCATAGGGCTCGTGACGCGGCTGCTCGGCGAACTGTACGCCCCGCGCCAGCAGCGCCTGATAGTCATTCCAAAAACTGGTCGTCTTCAGGAAGAGAAAGACGCGCCCGCCCGTCTGATTGCCGGCATGCGCCAATTGCTCGTCATTGACCGCTTTCGCCAGCAACAGCGCAGCCCCCGCCGAGCCTGGTGGCGCCACGCGCACCCAGCGTTTGCCATTGCCGAGGGGGGTGTCTTCGAGGAGTGCGAAACCAAGTACATCCACGAAATATGCAATCGCTTCGTCATAATCGCGCACGACCAGCGCCAAAGCGGCAATCGATTGCACCATCACGTTCTGCCAATATCCTTAACAAAAAAACGGTCTACGCTCATGAGCGTAGACCGAAAACTGGGCAAAAGAGAAGGCTAGTACGTCCCCCGAAGCCGGGTTTTGGGACCCAGCACGCACTAGCCTCTTGAACAACATTATTGCACGAATGCGGCTGCCTGTCAATCCCCCAAAATAGAATTTTTTAGCATTTGCTATTCGCCATTGTCAGCAATGGCCGTCGGCAAAACCCGCCAGCGCACCCCCGTTGTGCAAAACTAAACGTAACTAACCGGCAGTGCCGGCGTCATCGCATTTATAACGTCTTTTCAAGGCTGTCGCCGGCACTCTCTCGCTGCTCTTCACTCCCGCCTCGGGCGCCAGACGGCCTCCATTGTGGAGGGTACTATGGACGAAGAGCAGGGCGGCTACTCAGATCTCTTTTACGTGATGCTGATCATCGGCATCATCGGCGTGATCGGTTTTGTCCTGGTTGCTGCCGGCGGCGCTGCCGCCCACTAATCCATACAGTCATCACATCCCCCTGAAAGTCCGCGGACCGGTGCGCCCGTTCGGTGCTGCATGGCGACCGATACGAATCCATTCCACATCTTTCGCCTGATCGACGTACAAACGGCGACGGTCAAGCAGAGCCTTTGGCGTCGCCGTGTCCGTCGTGCCGACGAATCCCCGTTGCCACCGTCCAGGGCATCGTAGGGACACAGCACTGCCGTGTCCGTTTGGTTGACACGCATACCCCTTCGCCCCGTCTAGGACAATGATGATCCGGCCATCGTGATGCCGTGCTAGCCTGTATCTGTTACCGATCGGAACCATCCTGAAATTGCCAACCTCGCGCGCCGAGCCCACCTCGGACACGGCAATGCCGGTGTCCCTACACGGGTCTTCGTCGGTGACCACGGACACGGCAATGCCGGTGCACCTACGGTTCGTCCTGGACGGATCCAAAAAATCCGAAACCCACCCGGCACGTCTGCACCTGTATTGACTTCCATGACGCGGTGTGTTATCATTCACCATGACGCATTGCGTTATATTCGCGGTTGTGACGATATGAAGCGGTAATCGGGGGCGAACAGCGCGCCCCGGTTGCTTGTAGCAGAGGAGTGCAAGATGAAGACGGGGATGGGCAGCTTAGATGTGCCGAACCCATTCGACGCGTCGTTGTTACAGGCGCACGTTGAGCGCCAGTGGCAGCGATTGGCCCAGCGCAGCCGCCAGTTGGCATTAGCCTACGTCGGCGCCTGGGGGTTCGCCTATGACAAGACGCGCGACCTCTATGATGGCGGAACTCGTCTCTGGACGGACGCCGAACGGAAGGGTGAACAGATCGAGACATTCTTCAGTGAGCGCGTGCTCTCTTTGGAAACACGCGCAACCGATGAAGTGAAGCGATTCCAAGGCTCGCTCGAGGTCAGTGGGCAACAGTTGCGCCAGAACGTCTTTGAATCGCATGCCGGTATCAGTGAAGAACTGGAACGCCAGATTGAACTGGCGGTGGCCAACCTTGGCATCCCAAGCCGGGATCAGTTGGAGCGCCTGAACGCGGAAATCGAAGAACTAAACCGGAGGATCGACGCAGAACTGGAACGCCAGCGAGCAGTTGCACATCAGCCGGCGTAGCCAGATTTTCAAAGGTGGTCACTGCATACGCAGTGGCCACCTTGTTGCTGCCAGGCGCCGAAATCGTGGCTGCCTAACCTCGATGGCGTTCCAGCCACGCAACGAGCACCGCAAACACCTCCGCACGGTGCGTATCGTTGTGAGATTCGTGATACCCACCCTCCCACTCGATCCACTCCTTGTCCGTCAGGGTGACGTGCGCGTAAAACGTGCGGCTACCTTCAATCGAGACCAGTTGATCTCCGGTCCCGTGATAAAGCAGCAGCGGCAGCTTCAAATCTCCTGCATGCGTCTGCGTCCACGTCTGCGCCTTTTCGATTTCGGTGCCTAACCGGGCGGACGCCTTGCCATGCACCCACGGGTCATCCCGATAGCGCGCCACCTCGGCGGCGTCTCGCGAGATCGTGTCGGGCTTGAGCCCCGTATCCAACGCAAAACCAGGCCAGATCTTCGACATTGTACGCGCCGCAGTATACAGCGCAGGCGACAACTTCGCTTGTGACAGCAGTGGCGCCGACGCAATCACGCCCCCTGAGGCCCTCCGGGCGGCGAATCGCATAGTTGAGCGCAATCAGCCCGCCGAGGCTGTGACCAAACAGGAAGAGCGGCGCCTCCGTGGTGGCGCCCCTGGCCGAGGCGATCAGGGCGCCCACGTCGTCCGTGAACTCGTCAAACGCCATGACGTGGCCGCGCTGCCCCGCGGTCTGCCCATGTCCCCGCTGGTCCATCGAATAAATCGCATAGCCCTTTGCGGTCAGTGCATCCACCAGGTAGCCATAGCGACCACTGTGCTCGCCAAAACCATGAATCAGCACCAGTGCCCCGCGCGTGGCGCCGCCTGGTTGCCAGGTCTGGGTGAAGAGGGTCACGCCATTGACGCCTGCCAGCGTTCCCGTGCGATGCGTAGCCATGCTTGTCTCCTTACAGATGCTTATGAAAACAGTGGCGATTGATAACCAGGATTGCCTGCCGCCCGGCGCAACTCTCCCACCAACCGGCCTACATATTCGGTCAGCAAATCCAGGATCTGGGCAAACGCAGCATACGTAGCGCCTGCGACAGGCAGGTCGGCCAACAAGTTCACGTCGCCGTCGCTATCCAGGGCAAACCGTGCTGCTGTCAGACGCTGGTTTAGCCTCAATAGGATGGGCAGAAGGGCACCTGGCTCGACCATCGAGGCCGCCGTTAGGAGCGGGCTCACCGCAAGATGAACCCAATCATCTTCGACAAAAACGAAGAGATCGAATTCGTCGTCGGTTTCAGTGGCGAAGGTGGCACGGAAAACGCCACCTTCGACTTCGACATACCCCCACTCATAGCGCTTGAACCAGGCGGCAAGGTTAACCATGACTATGATCTTACCTGCTCTAAATACCAATGGGCAAACGACGTTACGCCTACCTGGCGACACACGATTTTGGCGGCGTTCGAGGCCGCAACCTATAATCTACGCTGGCTGTTGGTTAGAGGCTTGGCCAATGGCTTGCACCCGTATGGTTGTAGATCCAGTCAGGCGGCAAAAGCAAATTGGTCACAATGCAGGACGTTGCGCCAACAACAATCGAATTGAATCATGAGCGCGAGGACGAGCTTCGCCAATGGTTGATTGCACACTATCGGCCCGTCTACGGCGACGGCACTCAAGCATATGTCGAGTCAGTTCTCGATCTCAGCGGCTATGTCGATCGGTTCAACTATTTGCGGAGCGTGGCGCCTGACGTCTTTCGCCGCGGCGCAGCCCTGGCGGTGTCTGGGTTTGCGCTGGGCTCGGAAATGATCGTGGCCCGGCAACTGGGATTTGACCCGGTTTGCGGCGTCGAAGTGGAGCATTTTCTGGTGGAGGCAACGCAACGACGGCTGGCCTATTTGCCGGGCATGCAACTTGATTATTATGCGGGTGACACTCTGCCCTATCCAGATGAGGCTTTTACTGTGGTGACATCTGGCCATGTGATTGAACACACGCGGGACCCCGCGCTCTATCTGCGCGAATGCATGCGGGTGCTGCAATCTGATGGCGTGCTGGCACTTGAGTTCCCAACGCGCTACCACTATCGCGAATTGCACACGCGCTTGCCGTCGCTCGAATGGCTGCCGAAGCCAATGCGCAACCTTGGTCTGCAGGCCCTATCACACCCAAAGCGACACCGCTTCCCAGCCAGGTGAAGGCGCTACCAGTCAATCCTTGGGACCAATCTGCAACAGGTAAGCCCGCGTGATGTCAATCGCGCGCTGACGGCGGCCGGCATCCACTATGCGCTTCTCAATGTCGCAAGACCGGCGCCAGGCATTGTGCGATGTACGCTTCGCAAAACCACATGACATTCTTTATGCAATGCAGGTATGCGGTTTATTTTACAAGAGGCTCCTATGCACCGTCATGAGAATACGTTTCTTACCCTTGAGGAACTTGGCGCCCACTATGCGCCCTATGCCCCCAACTATGACATACGCTGGAATTACGCCACCCTTCATCATTGGCGGCTCGGGCGCAGCGTTGCCAAGAACAGTGGCTTGATTGAACTCAAGCGCGGTGATCGCTCGGTTATTGATGGCTGGTTGCGCAAGGACGATGCGCTCAAGCTATACGAGATGGCCTACTATGCGCCGGGCGACATTCTGGAACTCGGTTCATATCACGGGCTAAGCACGACCATTCTGGCGAAGGCCAATCGTGCGGCGGGCAATCAGCGGCGGATTGTCAGCGTAGATCTGACGCCGGATGCGGTTGAGATCACGCGAGACACGTTGCGTTCACAAGGGCTGGATCAGAACGTATCAAATATCCAGGACGATGCCGTGCATGCCGTGCAGTCTTTTGTTGATGCCGGGCGCACATTTGGCTTCGTGTTTGTTGACCACTCGCACGCCTACACGCCCGTCTATGAAGTGTGCCGGCGCTTGGGGCCGATCGTGGTTCCCGATGGCTTCTGTCTCTTTCATGATTTCAACGACCCACGCAATCGTGATGAGCAGGATGAAAGTTACGGCGTCTATCAGGCCGTGGTTGCCGGCATGGATCCAGCCCAGTTCGAATTCTGGGGAACCTATGGCTGCACCGCGCTATATCGGCGGATCAAATGATCTCAGATTGACATGGCTGCGCAGGCATGCTACCCTTGCGCATGATCAGGTTCACAGGCTAGATTTGGCTTTCAGGTTCAGTAAGACCGGCGCGCAAAAGCAACCATGAGCATTCAGCAGCTGCCCCAGACCACCCAATCACATTCATTGCTGATTGCACGCATTGGCACACCCGCTCCACAACTGGCGCGGGTTTTTTGTTGCCTATTATTACCGGTTTTACTTTAGTGGCTTTCGCCACCTGCCAACCTGCGCCGCGGCGCCGAACCTGCCTGCCTGACAAACAGACAGCGACCGCTACGAGAGCGAGGTTGGCGAAAGCTACCTCGCTCTTTTATTTGGGGAAAAATTGCACTGGCGTCGACCTTCGCCAGCGGAAAGGGGATGGTATATGTCACTAGCATGCCGCGGGGTGCGGGGAGCAACCACCGTTGAATGCGATGATCGGGAGGGCATTCTGCGTGCCACACGCGAACTCCTGGCCTTGATCATCCACTTAAACGGAATTCAAAAGGAAGACATCGCAAGTGCGATCTTTACGACCACCGTTGATCTCGTCGGCGCATTTCCGGCAACGGCGGCCCGCCAATTAGGCTGGCTTGACGTCCCCCTGATGTGTGCCCACGAGATTGACGTGCCGGGTTCGCTGCATCGCTGCATTCGTGTGATGTTGCATTGGAACACCGGCAAATCGCAGCACGATATCCAGCACGTCTACTTGAAGGAAGCACAGAGCCTCCGCCCCGACAAGACGGTGCTGCTGTCGAGCGTCGACATGGCCGAACTTAATCGTTGGATCGAGGAACAATTGGCAGTATGGAGTGGACCGCGATGACCATCCTGGCTTTTCAAGGCGAACATGGCGCCTATTCGGAGGAAGCTTGCCGTCGTCACTTTGGCGCTGACGTCGAGACACTCCCCTGTCGCACGTTCGAGGAGATCTTTGAGGCGGTGGACAATGGCAAAGCGATGTATGGTGCGGTGCCTGTGGAGAATTCCACCGCGGGCAGCATCAACAAGTCTTTCGACTTGCTCCTGGAACATGATCTGAAGGTGCACGGCGAAATGCTGTTGCAAGTCCATCATTGTCTGCTCACCATTCCGGGAAACGCGGCCACGATCCGTGAGGTGCGCAGCCACCCACAGGCCCTGGCGCAATGCGAGAGTTATCTGAACCGGCGCAAGTTCGCCGCAGTGCCCTGGTATGACACCGCCGGCAGCGCCAAGGACCTCGCCGCCAATCCGGAGCCGGGCGTCGCGGTGATTGCCAGCAAACTGGCCGCGGAATACTACGGGTTGGAGGTTGTCGAAGAACGAATCGAGGATCTCCAGAACAATTACACCCGTTTTTTTGTGGTGGGCCTGGGGGAACCGGCGCATGCGGAGCGGTGCAAAACTTCGCTGGTCTTTGCGGTGCCGAACACGCCGGGGTCGCTCTACCATGCCCTGGGTGAATTCGCCGAACGGAAGGTCAACCTGACCAAACTTGAGAGCCGTCCACGGCGCGGACGCCCCTGGCAATATGTGTTCTACCTTGACCTTGACGGGCATTGGCAGGATCCCGCCATCAGTGCAGCGATCGTGGGTCTTCTTAATCGGGCGGCCTTTGTGAAACTGCTGGGCAGCTACCAAGCGGCGCAGACGATCGAGAATGGTGGGGTTGGTGGGCAGGCGGAATTGTTGCAGATCTAGATTGATTTAGTTATTCCTTATAGGAGGCACAGATGATTGTCATCATGAAGCCGGGTGCTACGGCCTCGGATATTGGCGCAGTGATCCGCAAGGCAGAGTCGATGGGGGTGAAAACTCATCCGATCTATGGCGATAATCGCACGGTGGTTGCCTTGGTCGGTGACCTCACGCACGTCAACCGGGAGACGTTCGACCAGATGGACGGTGTACTCCATACGCTCAGGATTCAGGAACCCTACAAGTTGGCAAGCCGCACGACGCGCCCCGACAATTCGTTGATCGAGGTCATGGGCGGCAAGGTGCGGATCGGTGGGCCGGAGATTGTCGTCATGGCGGGTCCCTGCAGTGTCGAGAGCCGCGAAGGCATCATCGAAATCGCGCATGCGGTGAAAGAAGCGGGCGCGACAGTCCTGCGCGGGGGCGCATTCAAACCGCGGACAAGCCCGTATGATTTCCAAGGTCTTGGCCTGAAGGGGCTGGAGTATCTCGCCGACGCCCGCGCGGCGACAGGATTGCCTGTCATCACCGAAGTGATGCGCGAAGAGCAGGTGCCCATGGTTGCCGAGTACGCGGACATACTGCAGATCGGCGCCCGCAACATGCAGAATTACGGCCTTTTGCAGGCGGTGGGCAAGGTGTCGAAGCCAGTCATGCTGAAACGTGGCATCAGTGGCACGATTCGTGAGTTGCTCATGTGCGCCGAATACATTGTGAGCAATGGCAACTATAACGTCATGTTGTGCGAACGTGGCATTCGCACCTATGAGACCGCCACGCGCAACACCTTTGACCTGAACGCCGTGCCGGTGCTCAAAGAGCAGACCCATCTCCCGGTCGTCGCCGATCCCTCACACGGGACAGGATATCGGGAGTTGGTGCCGGCCATGAGCCGCGCGGCCGTTGCCGCGGGTGCTGATGCCATCATCCTCGAAGTCCACCCAGACCCAGACGCTGCGGTGAGCGATGGCCGGCAAAGCTTGACCCTGCAAGACTTTGCTGCGCTCATGCAGAGCCTGCGCCGGGTAGCCGAGGCCGTCGATCGTTCCATCGCCGAACCGGAAATGGCCGGCGTAGGCGTCTAGCAGCGCCAGGCGCCATTCTTAGCATTGCCGGCGCTAGAGGCCACTCGCAACCGGTCACAAGGAAACAAACGAGGTTGAGTCTATGATTATCGTGATGAAGCAGAACGCCGAGCGCAAAGATATCGAAGACGTCGTCAAACGCGTCGAGGAACTTGGCTATAAAGTACATCTGAGCCGCGGTGAAGCGCGCACGATCATCGGTGTGATCGGCGCCGAGGAGCATCTCCTGCCGAGCGACGCGTTTGAGGTGATGGGCGGCGTCGAAAAAACCATGCGCGTGATGCAGCCCTATAAACTGGCGAGTCGGGACTTCAGCCCGTCAGATACCGTGATCGATGTGAACGGCGTAAGGATTGGCGGCAAACCCATTGTGGTCATGGCCGGCCCATGCAGCGTCGAGAGTCGCGAAATGATCCTGGAAACCGCGCACATGGTCAAGGCTGCAGGGGCCACGATCTTGCGCGGGGGCGCGTTCAAGCCACGCAGCAGCCCATACAGTTTCCAGGGTCTCGGCGAAGAAGGACTGAAGTATCTCGCTGAAGCGCGCGAGCTGACGGGGTTGCCGGTGATTACCGAGGTCATGGGCTCCGAAGATATCGAACTCGTTGGCGACTACACGGACATCTTCCAGGTAGGCGCCCGCAACACCCAAAACTATTCCCTGCTCAAGGCGCTTGGCAAACAACGCAAACCGGTCTTTCTCAAGCGCGGGATCAGTGGCACGATCCAGGAACTGCTGATGAGTGCCGAGTACATCCTGGCCGGCGGCAACATGCAGGTCATGCTCTGCGAGCGTGGCATACGCACCTATGAAACGGCCACGCGCAATACCTTCGACATCAATGCCATTCCGGTGTTGAAGGGGTTGACACACCTGCCAATCGTTGCCGATCCTTCCCACGGCACCGGGATGTCACAGCTCATCAGCGCCGTGTCCAAGGCCGCAGTCGCCGCCGGCGCCGATTCGCTCATGATCGAGGTGCACCCAGATCCGGCCCGCGCCTGGAGCGATGGCGCCCAGAGCCTGACGCCGGAACGTTTCACCCAACTCATGCAGGAGCTGCGCCTGGTCGCCCAGGCGGTCGGCCGGGATCTCTAAACTCAGCGACCGGGGCGCGGTCAGGGCGATGTATGAAAAAGACGCTGCGTGACTCTTCAGTGACCGTCATCGGCCTTGGGCTGATGGGGGCCAGTCTCTGCATGGATCTCAAATCTCAGGGTCTGTGTCGTGAAGTTCGTGGGGTGGCCCGGCGCACACAGACCGTCCTGGATGCATTTTTTGCCGGTGCCGTCGATCTGGTCACGAACGACCTGCAAACCGGCATCCTGGGTGCAGATATCGTCATCCTGGCGACGCCGGTGCGCACGATTGTCTCCACACTGGAGGAAATTGGCCCGCGCCTCTGGCCGGGGACGCTGGTGATGGACATGGGCAGCACCAAATCGGACATCTGCGCCGCCATGCAACGCTTGCCGTCCGGGGTGCAGCCGGTCGGCGGGCATCCCATGTGTGGCAAAGAGACTGCCGGATTTGAAGCAGCCGAATGTGGGTTGTATCGCAATGCAACCTGGGTGCTCTCCCCACTGTCGCGCACTGCGCCTGATGCGCTGACACTGGCGACCGAGTTGGCCGAGGCAGTGGGCGCCCGCCCCCTCGTACTCGAGGCAGCACGCCACGATCGGCTAGTTGCTAGCATCAGCCACCTGCCTTTTCTGGTGGCAAGCGCCCTGACCGGGGTAGTCGCCGATGTTGCGGCGACGGATCCCACCGTATGGGATGTTGCGGCAGGTGGTTTCCGCGACACCAGCCGCGTGGCGGCCAGCGACACAGATGTTTCTGGACATCCTGATGACCAACCGCAGTGCCGTGCTGGAGCAGATCGATGCGTTTCAGACCCATCTTGCGCAGTTCAAGGCGTTGCTGATGCACGGCAATGAAAGCACACTGCGGACAGAACTGGGCAAGACCCGGGACGCGCGGAGCAGGTGGAAAGCGCGTAGATAGCGGGGAAGCCAAAGATTGATCCTCTGTGCTGCCTGTGCTAAGATTGCTCCAACAGTTTGCAAAGTGTGTACTGATCTGCTTGCGTTTGGTCTAGCCGTGTAAACAGATGGAAAGGTGACCGGAGGCGCGTAAGTGGCATCGGCAATTCGACTGAATGAATTTGCGACGACCCCGCTTTACAATATCAAGGCTGTCGTCCAGGCGACTCGGATCAGTCCGAGCACATTGCGGGCGTGGGAACGACGCTACAATATGTGCCAGCCAGAGCGATCGGAGAGCGGATATCGACTTTATTCCGATCGGGATATTGCCATTATTCGTTGGCTTAAGGCGCAGGTTGATGCCGGTATGTCGATTAGCCAGGCCGTCGCCTGGTTGCAGAATCTCGCCACTGAAGGCGCCACCGGCGAGGTGACGCAGTTGCCCGACCCGACGGGGCGCGCGGCCGAGTCGTCCCAACCAATTGCGGCCCCCGGCCGCGTGCAGACGCTCAGCGTGTTGAAAGAGCAACTACTGAATGCCTTGCTCGAATACGATGAGAATGGGGCGGAACAGGTGATTGCGAATGCCTTTGCCCTCTATCCGTTGGAATTGATCGGGGAAGGCATGTTCACACCCGTGATGGTTGAAATTGGTGAGCGATGGCATCGGGGCGAACTGAGTGTCACCGGGGAGCACTATGCCACAGCCTATCTTTTGCAGCGGCTTGCTGCAATTCTCCGCACGGCGCCGAACGGCGCTTCCGGTCCGGCGCTTTGGGTCGCGTGTGCGCCCGGTGAACGCCATGAGATGGGCGCCCTGCTGTTGGCCATCAATCTGCGGCGTGCTGGCTTTCAGGTGCGCTACCTTGGTCAAGATCTTCCTCAGGACGATCTGGTAGCGGAGGCGCATCGCTTGCAACCTGCGATGATCCTCTTTAGTGCAGCCGGCATCGATTCCGCGAATCAATTGAAGGCGCTGTGCGCTGAACTGGTCGATCTGGCGCCGCCACGCCCAATCATTGGCTACGGGGGCAGAATCTTCAACATTCACCCGGAGTTGCGCAACCATGTCGCAGGAGTCTACCTGGGCGCCACTGCGGCCGAAGCGGTTGAGAGCGTCGGCGAACTACTGGTCGATCGACTGCGCATTGCACGCACCATCAACCGGCGTCAACTGTAACCGGCGCGTTTTTTTTGGGATCATTTTCTCATGTCTTCTTCCTCCACGATTCGCGCACAGGACGACCTGAAAGTCGATTTGGATGCGGTTGCAGGCACAATGGATGCAGCACTGGCTGAACTGCAATCCCCGTTCGATAATTTTGTGCAGCGCCAGTACCGGCAAATGTCCCCGCTTGTGCGCGCTGCGGTTGTACTGGCCGTAGGCGCCACGACTGGGGCGCGCAAGCACCGCCAACGCTTTATTGATCTGGGCGCCGCCATCGAAATGCTCTATCTTGCCGTGCATGTGCACACGCAGTTGTTGCCCGGCAGTGCCATCCATCAAAACTCAGATCGATCCCTGATGGGGAGCGCCATCCTGGCCGGTGATTTCTGCTTCAGCCGTGCATCAAGCCTTGCCGTGCGAACCGACAGCCCCGCAGTGGTCGATCTCTTTGCACAGGCATTAAAGCACGTCAGTGAGGGCCATCTGCGCCAGTTGTTCCACGCCGGCGCAGCACCCTATGATGAAAATCGTGAGCTTTTTATCTCCGGCGCGGCGGCTGCGCTTTCGCTTGCACACGCCGGCGTCGATGATGCCGCAGTTGTGCAACAAATGGTTGATGCGCTGGCCGATGTGGTCAGTGGCACTAAGACCGCCACCGCCATTGCGGAAATGATTGCTTCCATGCCCCTATCCCCCAGCCAACAGCGCGTGTGGCTGACCGTACTGGATATGGCCGGTCAATTACCTGGCTAGCCCCAGCTCGCCTTCCTTTAGTCCAGTGATTTCCGCTAGACAAAACCTGTACGGGTGGAAGAGTCGTCGCCGCTGCACAGGATCTGCCCTGTGCCACCTATGCGCCGGTCTGCGGTTGCGCCAATCGCTGCAAGGGGCCAATTCCTGCACTTTCAAACGAAACGCAAACATCTTTTCAATCTGGCATTAACCTTGATCGGGTAACGTAAGTGGGTGTTCAGTCAGATTGCACTTGGATGCCCAATGTAGGGTCAAAATACTGCAAAGATGAGAGGATTCTCATCAAACTCGATCTAGACAAAGCGCCATAAGTGTGGTTGAATAAATGCAAAGGTTTTGTACGGAAACTTGATGCTTTTAAGTCAATCAGACAACCTTTTAGAATCGTTTTGTCTATAAATTGTCAATATTGTCGAGACGTCAGCGGTGCGAGAAGGTTGCCGTCTCATCTGTCGGATAGCGTGCAGGGTAGCGGAAAGGTTATTACTGTGATGAAGGCGAACATGCGTGAACTCCAATCGATTCCCCTTGGCAATGTGACCAACACCTTGAATGCCCAGACTCCGCAGCGTTTCGGAAATGTCCGGCAAACCCTGACCGCACTCCGTGAAGAAGATCCGGCGTTCAATAAGGTCGTCACGACCCAACGCTTTATGCGTGGTGATGTTGTCGCCAATCCCGATGACCTTTCGTCACGGATGTACGTGTTGATGTCGGGTAAAGTCAACATGATTTGTACGAACAACGAAGGCCGCCGCCTTGTTATCGCAACGTTGGACGCGGGGGCCATCTTTGGCGAAGGCGCGCTTGATAGCGGTTCCGATGCCAATGTGGTTGTAGAAGCAGCAGACGATGCGGCCGTGTGGGTGATCCCCGCCGGTGAAGCCCGCAACATGACGATGCAGTACCCGATTTTGGGGTGGGGGCTGCTGCAGACCTACGGCTTGCGCCTGCTCCAGGTGGAGAACAGTCTCGAAGACGTCGCCTACAAAAAACTGCCCGAGCGCCTTGCCGCGCTGCTCATTGAACTGGATGGTGAGCAGACAACCGTGATCAAGGGCGTCAGCCATCAGGCATTGGCCGACCGCCTCGGCACCTATCGTGAGACGGTGAGCGCCATCCTCCGTGATTTTAAGCGCCAGGGTCTCGTTGAATTGGGCTATCGCCGCATCAAGTTGGTAGACGTTGAGACCTTGAAAGAAGTCGGCGGGATCTGGGAGTGGTAGTGCGACAGGTGTGATTCGGCAGTCAATCAGAGGTGGGATCGGCCAATTGTGGCGGTCCCACCTTGTTTATTGGTGCGAAACGGCGCTCATGCGATGCATATTGAACGATTTTGACAAATACGGTAAAAAGTTAGTTGACGTACCCCAAATCTACTGCTATAATTCGTAAGGAAGCGGGGCTGTCACAGCATTGCTGATCCGGCCAACCCCCAGCGCATATTCCCAAGCCCTAAACCTTTCACATTCACCCGCAAGGATACTTACTGACCGGCCCATTGGTTGGCGATAACTTGGCCAAAGCGGTCCATGCGAACCAAGCGTTCTCAATCGCAAGATCTCCGGAACTGGCAACGGCGCCACCGGATTTGGCCTCCTTCTTGACTTCAAGTAACGATTTACAAGAACCGATCCACTTGCGTCCAACCAGTATCGCATCTGCACGCCTACTTGGGTGTTAAGCGCCTAAGTGACTCATAACGCAAGGAATATTTAGATATGACTAACGGTAACTTCCCCCCACTCGAGCAGATGACCATTTCGCAACTCGAGGAAATGAACCTGGATGAGTTGCGCGACATTGCGCGCGCCTCGGAGATCACCGGCTATACACGGCTGAAGAAGTACGACCTGGTGATGCGCCTGCTACGCGCCAACGCCGAGAAGCAGGGATTTATCTTCGGAGGCGGCATCTTGGAGATCGTGCAGGAGAATATTGGTTTCCTGCGCAGTGATCACCTTTTGCCCGGCCCTGAGGATGTCTATGTGAGCCAAAGCCAGATTCGTCGCTTTGGCCTGCGCACAGGCGATCTGGTGATCGGGCAAGTGCGCCCGCCCAAAGACACCGAGAAATACCACGGTCTGCTCAAGGTCGAGGCCGTCAACGGCCTGGATCCGGAAGAAGCCAAGAAGCGTCCCAATTTCGAGAAACTCACCCCGATCTTCCCCAACGACCAGTTGCTCTTGGAGACGCGCCCGAACGTGATTTCGACACGTATGATCGACCTGCTGTCGCCCATTGGCCGTGGCCAACGCGGTCTCATCGTCAGCCCGCCGAAGGCCGGTAAGACGACTGTGCTCAAGCGGATCGCCAATGGCATCTCCACCAACTACAAAGATATTCATTTGATGGTGGTCTTGATCGGTGAACGTCCGGAAGAAGTCACGGATATGGACCGCTCGGTCGAGGCCGAAGTCGTCAGCAGTACATTTGATGAACCGGTTCAGAATCACGTCCGCGTCGCCGAAATGGCGCTGGAGCGGGCCAAACGCCTGGTCGAAAGCCGCAGGGATGTCGTTATTCTCTTGGATAGCATCACGCGCCTGGCGCGTGCCTATAACCTGACCGTACCACCCTCCGGGCGCACGCTTTCCGGTGGTATGGATCCCGCGGCGCTTTACCCACCCAAACATTTCTTTGGCGCAGCCCGCAACATCGAAGAAGGTGGCAGTTTGACCATCATTGCCACCGCACTGGTGGATACCGGCAGCCGCATGGATGATGTGGTCTATGAAGAGTTCAAGGGCACCGGCAATATGGAACTTCACCTGAGCCGGAAACTTGCCGAACGCCGCATCTTCCCTGCATTCGATATCGAGCGCAGCGGCACGCGCGCCGAAGAAAAACTGCTGGACGCGGAAACGCTGTCCAAAGTGTACACGCTGCGCCGCATGATTGACGCAATGGGTGGCGGCTCCGAGGCAATCCTCCCCATCATCGAACGCATGAGCCGGACGCGCGACAATCGGGAGTTCCTGGAGACGCTCACCAAGCGATAACCGGTCTTTTCCCGGTCTGATGCAAGTACATCGGCCTGTAAAAAACCTACGATTACCTGACGATCTCTGCACGTTGTGCGGAGATCGTTGGTTTTTGGGTGCCTGCAAGGGACAAAATGACTTGGCAAAGGATTGCGCACGTGCTAGAATCGTTTCTTATGACGGTCTGAGACGTCGGGTCTCACAATGCAGGGAACGTGGCAGGTTTGTGCATTCGTGACGTCATGCTTTAGTGTCTGAACATTGCAGACGCCAACGCAGGGTTCAACCCTCCGGACCCACAACTACGGAGAAACATCGCGTATGACGACTGACGTAGGCTCTGAGCCAGGTCATCTTTCTGGTTCAGAACGCAAAAGGTCGGTGCAGTCCGACACGCGGACGAGTAAAGCCCCCCCTCCGCATTTTTCGACCAGTTACGAAAAGACCCCCAACGAACGAGAGCCTTCAGTGATCCAGCCCCAGGGTGCACTTGCGGCTCGGCGAAACTTTGGCGCCATGGCTGGCCTGGGTGTGCCGGTCACTCCCCCTGATGCCCTCACGCGCACCTTCCAGCGGATGTACTGGCAAGTGCAACATACGCTGGCCGATCAGGTGACGCCCTTGCGTCTGGCGGGACATCTTGCCGTGCTTCTGATCGCCGCAGTGGTGCTGATCTTGAGTCAGATCAAGATCCCCGAGTGGGAACTGTCGCTGGAGCCGACGCCCCTCCCAGCCGTCGCCGCCATGAATAGCGCAGCGGTCGGACAAAGCCAATCCGCCATCGTAGAGTCCGCAGCACTCCGCCGTAACGTCGTGTTCACCTTCGTCGACAAGAAACTGCAACAAGAAGCGCCTCGGCTCGAAATTTCCTACTACACTGTAAAGAGTGGCGACACAGTGCTGGGTATTGCCGAGAAGTTCGGCTTACAGCCAGAGACACTGATGTGGTCCAATAGCAATATTGAACAGAATCCGGATCGCCTCAGTATCGGTGACATGCTGCGCATTCTGCCCGTTGATGGCGTGATTCTGTGGTGACGCCCGATGAGACGTTGACCGACCTTGCGGACGAGTACAATGCCGACATGCAGGCGATCGCTGATTATGTTGGCAACGGTCTGACAAGTGTCGACGACCCCTGCCGGTTGGAAAAGAATTGGTGGTTCCGGCGGTGAAACCATTCACGCAAGTTGCGGGCTATGAATCCGTGGCCTACATGGTGGACATTCCGTCCGACGCACCTCAGGGGTCAGGCAACTTTAGCTGGCCAAGCGCCGGCTATATCAGCCAGGGTTACTGGGGTGGTCACCCGGCCATTGATGTTGCCGGTTGGGTTGGTTCGCCCGTCACGGCGTCTGATGGCGGTTACGTAGTGCTGGCTGGCGGCGGTTGGAACGCCGGCTACGGCAATCATGTCATTATTGACCATGGCAACGGTTTCTCGACGTTGTATGCCCACCTCAATAGCATCTTTGTCAACCCCGGTGAGACGGTGAGCAAGGGGCAGCAACTCGGTACGATGGGCAACACCGGCAACAGCACTGGCCCGCATCTTCACTTCGAAGTGCGGTATGGTGGGGTGCCGTACAACCCATCCAGTTATCTGAAGTAAACGAAGGATCAAAAAAGCTCCGGCCCACTGGCCGGAGCTTTTTTTATTGCGAGCAAATTACTCGTGAATGCCACCTTCGGTCAACCCACGCGGATCCAGGATACGATCCAGTTCCTCTGCCGACAGTTCGGTCTCTTCTAGTGCGACATCCTTGAGCAGACGCCCTTCTGCATAGGCCCGCTTGGCAATCTTTGCGCCTTTTTCGTAACCGATGACTGGGTTGAGGGCGGTCACGATGATCGGGTTGCGCCCAACCAACTCGGCGATGTGCTGTTCATTGACCGTGAAGCCGGCGATTGCCTGGTCTGCCAGGACGCGGCTCGCCTTGCCCAGCAACTCGATGCTCTGGATCAGGTTGTATGCAATGACCGGCAGCATGACATTCAGTTGGAAGTTGCCGGATTGCCCACCAATCGTGATCGTGACCTGATTGCCCATCACCTGGGCGCAGACCATTGTGACGGCTTCCGGTATGACGGGGTTGATCTTGCCGGGCATGATGCTCGATCCCGGCTGGAGCGCAGGCAGGACGATCTCGCCAAAACCGGCGATTGGTCCACTGTTCATCCACCGGAGGTCGTTGGAGATCTTCATCAGACTCACCGCGATGGTGTTGAGCTGACCGCTGATTTCAACCGCTGCGTCCTGCGTGCTCAACCCTTCGAAGTAGTTTGAACTGGTGACAAAGGGGAGGCCGGTCATTTCTGCCACACGCGCCGCAAATCGGCGTCCGAACTCTGGATGCGCATTGATGCCGGTGCCTACCGCGGTGCCGCCTTGCGTCAATTCTGCCAGCCGGGGCAGTGAGGATTCAAGCCGTTCGATACCATGCTTGACCTGGCTCGCCCAGCCACCCAGAATCTGGCTGAGGCGAACCGGCATTGCATCCATCAAGTGCGTGCGCCCAGTCGTCACGACATGATCGACCGAAGCAGCTTTCTTCTCCAGGGTGGCATGCAGATGGTGCAGCGCCGGTAATAGTTGGTCGTGGATTGCCAGGTAGGCGCCGATATGGATTGCCGTTGGAATGACGTCATTGCTGCTCTGGCTCATGTTGATATGGTCATTCTGGTGCACCTTGCCGCCCAGGTACTTTGTGGCAAGCGATGCCAGCACTTCATTGGCATTCATGTTCGTGCTGGTGCCTGAGCCAGTCTGAAAGATGTCCAGCACGAAGTCGTTGTCATATTTGCCTTCCGCGACTTCCTTTGCTGCCCGCTCGATGGCTGCGGCCATCTCAGCTTCCATCAGCCCAAGATCCAGGTTCACCGCGGCCGCTGCCCCCTTGATGATGCCAAGGGCGCGAATCAATGTGCGCGGAAAGCGCAGATCACTGATCGGAAAGTTGTCGACTGCGCGCTGCGTTTGGGCGCCGTAGAGTGCATTGACCGGCACTTTGACTTCGCCCATGCTGTCTCGCTCAACGCGATATTCCTGCCCTGTCATGGTGCAATCTCCTTTGATTCACTCGTTGGAACAAAAAGAACGGTAGCAACTCTCAATAGAGAGTCTGGCTAATCCGTGGTTCGCCATCACTTCGCGCGAAAATTCTATCATTGCGCCCAAAGAAGCGGAAACCTTCAGGCAAACTGAGACAATTTGACATGCCCTTGACCCCCGCCTACAATCCAACGAATCAGGAATGCCCACACCATCAGAACGGGGCGCAGTTATGGCAGAACGAATCCTTGTGATAGAAGATGATCGGCGTATTCGAGATCTACTTCGCCGTGGGTTGTTGTTTGAAGGGTACACAGTTGACACCGCCGAAGACGGCGAGACAGGATTGCGGATTGCACGCGAGATACCGCCTGACGCCGTCATCTTGGACATCATGCTGCCGGGGCTTGACGGGTTGGAAGTCTGTCGACGCATCCGGAGCGCCTCCAACGTTCCAATCCTGATGCTCACCGCACGCGACACCGTGGCGGATCGTGTCACCGGTCTGGACGCGGGGGCCGATGACTATATGGTCAAGCCCTTTGCGTTTGACGAACTGCTGGCCAGGCTGCGCGCTTTGTTCCGGCGCCACAAGATGGAGATCGCCCCTGATGTTTACCGGTATACTGATCTGGAGTTGAATCCGCGCACGCGCCAGGTATTTAGGGGAGGACAGCCGGTGGACTTGACCGCCAAAGAGTTCGACCTGCTCGAATTGTTCATGCGCCATGCCGGTCAGGTGCTCACGCGCGAGATGATCTACGAGCATATTTGGGACTATGACTTTGGCGGTGAGAGCAACATTATCGAGGTCTATGTGCGCTACCTGCGGACAAAGTTGGAGGCCAACAATCGGACGCGGTTGATTCAAACGGTGCGTGGCGTCGGATATGCGCTGCGCGAGTCCTGACGGTTAGGATTGTGTTTGGACTGTGACAATTCGGCTTCGTCTTACCCTTTGGTACATGGCGCTCCTCGGCGCCGCATTGATCCTATTCAGCGTCGCCGTCTACTCGGCACTTGCCACAACGCTGCGCCTTCAACTCGAGCAGAATGTCGCTTTGCAGGCGCATGATGTTGCGCGGGTCTTGACACCAAAGCTACAGCTTGACGTCTCGGTCTTTCCCCCGGACCTCGAAGAGATTCTCTTTCCGGATGTCAATCTATTCATCAATTCCTCGGGCGTACAACTGGTCAATCTCGAAGGCGAGATTATCAAGCGCAGCGTGAATCTTGGCAACATCGAATTGCCTGACTACGAACAGGCGCTACCGGCAAACAAAAACGGTGAGGACTACCTCTTCTACACGACGAGTCCGAATGGCTCCACCTTTGTTGTCTACAGCGTACCGGTGTTGAAAAATGACGCTGTAGTCGGCGCCGTGCAGGTGATCCAGCCCGTCACAGCGGCCGCTACGGCCCTCAATCAGGTGGGTCGTTACCTGCTGCTTGGGACGGCGCTGAGCCTGATCGTGGCTGCCATCGTCGGCGCCTTTCTCGCCCGGCGCGCCCTGGCCCCGATTGATACCATCACCAATACTGCGGGCGCCATCACGCGTACCCATGACCTGGGCAAGCGCATCGCCATCGCCGACAATGCCCGCGAGGTCGGCCGGCTGGCGGCAACCTTCAATGAGATGTTGGATCGTATCCAGCAGTTGTTTCAGACGCAGGAGCGGTTGATCGGCGACGTCAGCCATGAGCTGCGTACGCCATTGACGACGGTGCAGGGCAACATCGACTTGTTGCAGCGCATCGCAGCCAGCCCAGGTCCCGACAGTATCCAGCGCGCCAATGACATCAATGCCCTGCTCAATGAAACCCTGGCCGAAGTTAAGGCAGAAACGGAGCGGATGAGCCGCATGATTAGCGATCTCCTGTTGCTGGCGCAGGCGGATAGCGGCGGTCTTCAACTCCAATGGGCCTCGGTGGAAATGGACACCGTCCTGCTTGATGTCTACCGGCAGGCGCGCCGGCTTGCGGATCTCTACAAAGGAGCAGGTCAGTTGGAAATCCGCCTGGGTAGCGAAGACCAGGCTCAGGTGCGCGGGGACCGGGAGAAATTACGCCAGGCACTCATGAATCTGGTCGAAAACGCCATCAAATACACCCCATCAGGTGGCTTTGTGACCCTGGGCCTCGAAGTAGTTGACGGTTGGGTCAAGATCTCCGTCAAAGACACCGGCATCGGGATCAGTGAAGAACAGCAGCAGCGAATCTTTGAGCGCTTCTATCGCACCGACAAGGCGCGTAGCCGGGAAATGGGGGGGAGCGGCCTTGGACTCAGTATCGTCCAGAGCATTACCCAGATGCATGGTGGAAAAATCACCGTTGAAAGCAAACTTGGTGATGGCAGCACCTTCACCCTCTGGCTGCCCGAACTGAAGACTGAAGAATAGCCTGTGTTCCCCTAGCGCGGGTTGATCGAGCCGGGCAACAGGATTGCCTGCTGCTGACGCGGCGTGCGCAGCAACTGTGCAAGCACCACGCCAAAGAGGACAAGGGTCGCTGCTGCCACTGCAACGCTGCACCACGCTGCCAGCTGCAGCCAGAAGAGCGCAGAGATGCCGATGAAGGGCGCAACGCCCAACCCAAGCAGCGCCAACAGCATACCAACCACGCCCACACCCCACAGCAGTTCTACGGCACGGCGGCTGTTCTTCGCGGCGGGGGCGAAGCGACGCTCGATCACAATCACCAAGAGTGTGCTGACCCAGCCAAGCAGCAGATCGTGCAGATAGAAGATCCGCAGTTGTCCTGAACCACCAAAACTCCAGACTCCAGGAATGACGATGATCACCGCCGCCAGGATCATCACAGCCAGTGCCCCAAGGCCCAGTATACCCAGCGGTCCCAGGTAGGCACGGCGCCGCCATAATTGATAGCAGTGAATGCTGAGTAGCGCCGCCGCCACAAGATTCGCCACCGCGGCAGGCCAAAACAGACCCGGCGTCACCACTGCCGGCGACATGCCCAGAATAAACGTTGAGGCCAGCGCAACGGCCAGCCAGGTGCCTGGTAGTTGATGTGGGAGGCCGGTTTGCGCACCAAGCCACGCCCACACAACGCCAAGCAGTGCCAACGTGAACCAACCCACGGCAAAAAGATCGAGAAAGAGGTGAAGAAAGAGCTGTTGCAGGAAAGGGTTGCTTGCACCCGTCAAGACGGTCGCCACAAGCCCGACCGCACCGCACGACGCCAGCAGCATCAGCGCAATGCCGCCGTCCCAGCGACTCACCGGTGCAGGTCGCTCCGGGAGCCGCCATGTGTGTTTCACATACAGACCGACAAACCAAAACCAGGCCAGACCGTTGAATGTGGACACCATCGAGCCGAGCGGCAAGTCGGCGGAACCGATCTGGGTCAACCCATACCCATTTGCCCAGAACGCGGGGAAGGCAAGCATGGCCACCACCGCCGTCCCCCCATCTGCCAGTTTACCGTCCGTGGGAGTGGCCGGCCGGTCAAGCGCGGCAGTTCCAGCCAGATAAAGGCCATCAGGGCGAGCGTAACCCACCCAAAGTACATGAGATGGCTGTGCGCATGCCGTACGGCGCCGAAATTCTCGGCCCAGGCAGGCATGCCATAAATCATGCCAAAGCGCAGCAACACACCGGTCCAGGCAGCCAGGACAAGCGCAAACAGGGAAATGATGATAAACCGTGCAGCGACGCGCTCACGCATGAAATCTACTCCTGAACTGGCGGATGGCTGACTACAAGCATCCGGCGCAGGACGCCGGACGCTTGCTGCCAACCGCTAGATTCTATCAGGAATCGCCAGGTTGCACCGTGACTTTGGTCTCAACACCGCTTCGCCGCTACTGGCGCCCGATCGCCGGCAGGTAGAGCGCGCGCCCGGGCTCCACTGCAACGGCCATCACTTCCGGTGGGCTCTTCAGGTCATCCCAGAGTTGGCCCAGCGTCGCACCGTCGGCGCCGCCTTCAGCCCGCAAAAAGTCTATGTATTCTTTTGACGAGCTCTGGTAGTAGAGCACCACGGCAACCGAAACGACTGCGGCCGGCAGGGGATAGATTGTCTCATCCCAGTATTGGCCGTCGGCAAACGTTGCGCCAACCGGGCGCATCCCTGGTTGATCAAAGTTGGCGACCGTGTAGCCGCGTGGTGGGATCCGGTTGTCCTTGACGGTGTCGTTGTTAAGCACGAAATGGAACGACTCGCCGGCCGCAAGGCCACGTTCAGTGGCCAATTCGGGCGTAAGACCCTGCTTGACCTCATACACTTTGAGGTATGGATCGGCCTGGAGCACGCCGGACGCTAGATCATAGTCGCCGGACGAGAAGATCACCTTGCCTGCCGCATCGTACCCTTGCACGGCGAGCCACATGCGCCGTCCTTCCGCATAGCCTGTCGGCAACTTGTGCCCGGATTCATTGATCACGCGCACGATGGCTGCCTGCTCGGTCCCGCTGGCAACGACGGTCATCGTCAACGAGGCGGCGCGTTGGAGCATGCTGCGCGCCCGCAGTACGGTGGCGTCGAGTTGTGTTGCCTCGGTGCTGGCATTCAGCCGCCAACGCGGATCCTGCAGAAGCTTTGGCGCCCAGGTGTTGCCTCCCACCAGTGCGTGCTCGGGCAGACAGCCGTTTGTCTGGCAATCACGGAAATTGTCACCGATCGCGGCGGTTCCCGTCGTGCGCGGCATGTGACAATCCTGACAGGTCCGGACCACACCGTCAGGCTTTTTGCCGGCGAATTGCGGCGCGTAGACGCCCGCCGTCGTTGCGTAGTCGCTGTTCAACCACTCTTCGTAGGTGCGTTCGATCGGGAAGAGATCCCCCTTGGCAAGTGAAGGCGCCGGCGCCCCTGCTGCATTCGGCCAATACTGGCCGCGACCGGCATCCCAGGAGAGCGTCGGGTTGTCGAGATTGTGGCAGGTGGCGCAGACACGGGCTTCGGTCACAGGATCGACACCCTGCCCAAGAAAACCGGTCTGCCAGGTTGCGCGCGGATGGGGCGGCGCCGGGTCAATCTGGAATGGTCCACGCCGGTTGTCGAGCGGGTCGAGAATCATCATGGCCGTGCTGACGTGTTCGGGCGGCACCGGCGGCTGGATGGCCGCCCGCAAGACGGCGTCGCGGGTCGATGCCGCGTCGCTTGCGCCTGTCGCCACTGGATCCACCATGCGGTGGCAGGTCTCGCAGGCGATGCCGGCGCTGATGTCGCCCGGCTCCAGCGCACTGCCATCGGCGGCATGGCTGCGACCCGCCAGCCAGCCCTTTGGCGTGTGACACCGCAGGCAGAATTCCCCTGCCCCTGGCGCATCTTGCTCGGCAACGGCCAGCGCAGCCCAAAACACCGGATCACGCCCGGCCTGCGCCATCATACTGCCGCGCCAGGCGTCGCAGATCGGCGCCGTGTGGCAGCCGTTGCAGGTGTCTGGATCCACAATCTCGTCAACGATGGTGCCGGGTTGGGTGCCTGGTAGGACGAAATCTGGGTTGGCCGGCAAGCCACTCTCGGTCACCGTGATGGGCGCCGTAAGCGTCAACTGAATGGCGCCGGCAGAGAGCTGGGCGCGATTGTTGATGCGCCCTGTGGCATCTGCGGCCACGATGGCTTGATACTCAAGTGTGACTGAATCGCCTGCTGCAATGGTTCCCCGCCAGGCCAATACCGGCGCCTGGCTTTCGTCGACGGTCCCTGCCGTGGCGGCAAGGGTGCCGGGAAGGTAATTGAGACCTGCAGGCAGTGTATCGGTGAGCGTTACCGCTCCCTGCGTCGGTCCCCCACTGTTGTCCATCCGGACTGTGTACAACACCAACCCATTGGGCGCGACATTCTCCGGATGGGCACGCTTGGTGGAACTGCTCAAATCGGGGGGTGGCACCGTATTCGTGGCGACACGATACAATCTGCCGCCATAGTCGAGCATGTATAACTCGCCGGATTCGTCTTCACCAAAAGAAGAAATGAGAAAATCCGTATCAGCCTCCAACTGCGGGGAGGTCCACCCTGAGCCGTTGCGTGCGATGCTCCAGACCTTGCCAGAGGCAAAGTCGGCATAGAAATAGCGACCGCGCAGCGAGGGGTAAGCCTTGCCGCGGTAGACATAGCCACCCGTGACCGACCGGGATGCATCGTGTGGGTAGTCGAGGATGGGATCGGTCAGCGTTGAATTGCAGGGAGGGTCTTCGTTGTAGGGGTGAAAGCCTTCGCGGCAGCGCCAGCCAAAGTTCAGCCCACCTGGCGTGCTCGCAGGGTGCAGATCGATCTCTTCATACGCATTTTGGCCCACATCGCCAAGCCACTGGTCGCCGGTGACGCGGTCGAAGCTCCAGCGCCAGGGGTTGCGCAATCCAAGATCCCAGATTTCGGGCTTTGCACCCGCCTGCCCAACAAATGGGTTGCCGGCAGGGATCGTGTAGCCGCCAGTCTTTCCGACCTGGAGGCGCAGCATCTTGCCAAGAATGGTATCGAGGCGCTGTCCAGAATTGAGCGGATCGCCACCGCTTCCTCCGTCGCCCAAACCGATATAGAGATGTCCATCTTGGCCAAATGCGATCAGCCCGCCATTGTGGTTGGTGTAGGGCTGGTTGCGCACGAGGATGCGTTCCTCGCTTGTCGGGTCAGCCCGGTCAGTATCGCCCGACACGCGGAAGCGGGCAATGACGGTGTCGTAGCCGTCATTCGGTTCGCCCGACGGTGGTGGCGCCAGGTTTTTGTCTTTGTGATTGTACGAAACGAAAAAATAGCCTTCGGTTGCATAGTCTGGGGGGAAGGCAATACTCAGTAGACCGGCTTCGCCGGCTCTACCCACGCGATCTGAGATATCGAGGAATGGCGTGGGCAGCACCTGGCCATTTTTGACGATCTTGACCCTGCCGTCTTGCTCTACCACGAAGAGACGGCCTGAACCGTCTCCGGCGCCGGTCACAAAGATAGGCTCCGAAAATGAGTCTGCAATCTTGTCAAAACGAAGGTCGCTCGCAACGGGCGCCGCTGGTGCATCGCGCACAGTGACGATTGCCAGCGCAATCACTGCCGCAATCGCCAGCACAACACGGAATGCCGCCGACTGCCGGCGCAAGAACTTGGGGCTGTTCGCTGTCATCGGATCCCTTCCTTTGCCGGTTAACGTTCAACCTGGGGCATAAATTGTAGTACCTTGCTCACGGAAATTACCACAGGCGCCGTAGCCTCCAATCCACCGCGATCACGGATCCGGTATTCAAGACGAATCTCACCTTCGAAGCCAGGCTTTGGCGTGAAGACGAGACGATTGCCCTTGACGTTGGCAACCCCAGTGCTGGGCGGTTCCACCGCAACGAGCGTCAGTACATCACCGGGATCGGGATCGACATCGTTGGCCAGGACATCCAGCGACAGTGTGACACCTGTCTTTACGATCGCATGGTCCTCAACCGCCCGTGGGGCCGTGTTGCCCGTACCGGAGGGTGTCCCGGTGGGCGTTGGCGTCGGCGTACGTGTCGAAGCCGGCGCCGGCGTACGTGTTGCGGTTGGTGTGGCCGTGGGCGTTGCCGTGGTTGTCACCCCAGGCTTTGGCGTCTGGGTTACCGTCGGCGTAGGGGTGCGCGTCGACGTTGCCGTGGCGGTCGGCGCCGGTGTGCGCGAGGCCGTCGGCGTGGGCGTTGGCACCCCGTATGTCACGTCAATGGCGGCCATTGCTTCGGGCGGACTCTTGAGGTCGTCCCACATCGTGCCCAACGTGACGCCGTCAGGCCCACCCATTGTGCGCAAGAAGTCGACGTACTCTTTGGATGACAACTGATAATAGAGCGTTGCCCGCACGCGCGTGGTCTGTGCCGGGAGGACAAAATTGAGGTCGTCCCAGTGCTGGCCATCGGCATAGGTAGCGCCGATGGGGCGCATGCCTGGACGGTCAAAGGCCGGATTTGTGAAGCCGCGCGGGGGGATGCGATTGTCTTTGAGGATCGTGTTGTTCAAGACAAAGTGGAACGATTCGCCGGCCTGTTTGCCGAGCACAGTCGCCAATTCAGGCGTAATCCCTGTTTTACTTCGTAGACTGTCAGCGCCGGGTCTTCGGTCAAAATGCCGGTCGCCGGATCGTACGCACCACTCACATAGAGGCGCGTACCGGCGGCGTCAAAGGCTTCCAGCATCAGCCACATCCGCCGCCCTTCGGCATAGCCTGTCGGCAGTTTGTGCCCGGTTTCATTGGTGATGCGCACCGCCACACTTTTGACGCCACCGGCATTGGCCAGCGTGGCGGTCAGCGTTGCCGCCCGCTGCAGCATGGCCCGCGCCGCCAACGTCGTTTCGTCAAGCGCCCCGCTATCTGCCTGTGCATTCAAGCGCCAGCGCGCATCCTTGAGCAATTGCGGCGCCCACGTGTTGCCACCCACAAGTTCATGCACCGGCAAGCAACCGTTGGTCACGCAATCACGCGTGGCGCCACCAAACAGCGCGGCGTCGCCGGTGGCACGGGGCATATGGCAGTCTTGACAACTGCGGACGATGCCGTCGGGCTTGCTGCCTGCAAACAGCGGCGCATAGACGCCCTGTTTGGCATAGGTGCTGGCAAGCCATTCGTCATAGGTGCGCTCGATTGGAAAGAGCGCATCCTGCGCCACCGAGGGCGGGGGCTGATTGGCGCTGTTCGGCCAGTATTGGTCGCGCGCAGCGTCCCACGAGAGTGTTGGGTTGTCCAACGTGTGGCAGGAGCCACACATGGAAGACTCGGTCACGGCATCCGCCGCTTGCCCCAGAAAGTCCGTGCGCCAGGTCGCCTTTGGATGCGGTGGCGCCGCGTCAAGCGCAAAGGGTCCACGCCGGTTGTCTTCTGGGTCAAGGATGATCATGGCGCTTCCGGGCTGATCGGGCGGTGGGGTGGCAGCCAATGCCGCCCTTACCGCGGCGTCATAGTTCGCAGCCTCATCGGTTTGGGAAGGCTTCGGGGCGACCATGCGATGGCAGAACGCGCACGAGATGCCACTTTGAATATCAACGGCGTTCAATGCCGAGCCGTCGGTCGGATGGCTGCGTCCCTCAAACCAACCTTTCGGCGTGTGGCAGCGCAAACAGTAATCGCCGGAACCGGGTGCATCCTGTTCCGCTACATGAAGCGCTGCCCAGAACAGCGGATCGCGCCCGGCTTGTGACATCATGCTACCACGCCAGGTCTGATAGATGGGATCGGTATGGCAACTGCTGCACGCGGTCGGATCCGCAATGGCATCGATGAGCGCGCCAGGCTGCGTGCCCGGCAGTTTGAAATCAGGCGCCACAAACGGCGTCGAGGTGGGTGTGCTGGTCGGGGTATTCGTCGGCGTGTTTGTCGGCGGCGCTACAGTCGGCGTTGGGGTTGTCGTTGCGGTCGGCGCCCCGATCGGTGTATTCGTGGGCGTGGGTGTCATTGTCGCCGGCGCTGCTGTTGCCGTCGCCGTCGCAGTTGCCGTCGGCGGTGGCGCAGTGGATGCGATCTTGTAGAGACCGCCCCCGACATAGTCGAGCAAATACAACTCGCCAACCTCATCTTCGCCGAACGAGGCGATGTAGTAGTTGGTGTCGAGCTCCAGTTGGCTGGTCCAACCCGCACCGTTGTCCGCTGCGCTCCAGAGTTCGCCGGAGATATAATCGCCGTAGAAGTATCGCCCCTGCATCGCCGGATACGCCGTCCCCCGGTATACGTAGCCGCCGGTCACTGAACGGGGAAAGCCGTCGTGCGGATATTCGAGGATCGGGTCAGTCAGCGGTCCGGGACACGGCGGGGTCTCATTGAAAGCATGAAATCCTTCCCGGCAACGCCAGCCAAAATTCAGCCCCCCTGGCGTCCCCTCCGGGTGCAGGCTGATCTCTTCCCACCAGCCCTGGCCCACATCGCCGATCAATAGATCTTTGGTGGTGCGGTCAAAGCTCCACCGCCACGGGTTGCGGAGACCCGAATCCCAGATCTCGGGCAGCGCCCCTGAGACGCCGATGTAGGGGTTCGTGGGTGGAATGGAGTACCCACCGGTCGAACCGACCTTGATGCGCAACATCTTGCCTAACAAGGTGTCCAGCCGCTGACCGGAATTGAAGGGGTCGGCGGTGTAACCCGCCGCAGAGCCACCGTCGCCCAGGCCGATATAGAGATTTCCGTCAGGTCCAAACGCGATCTGCCCACCATTGCTGGTTGGTGAAGGGCTGGTTGCGTAGCAGGATCCGTTCTTCACTCGCCGGATCCGCGACATTCGGGTTGGCAGTGACGCGGAAGCGGGCAACCACCGTATCGTAGCCATCGTTAATCTCGCCAGCCGGTGGTGGCGCAAGATTCTGGTCGATGTGGTTGTAATAGACATAGAACACGCCGGAAGCAGCGTAATTGGGCGGAAAGGCAACGCTGAGCAGCCCTGCTTCGCCAAAAACCTTGACGCGGTCGCGGATGTCCAGAAACGGCGTTGCCAACACCTGGCCGTTTTGGATGATCTTGATCACACCGCCGCGCTCGACTACGAAGAGCCGGTTCGAGCCATCTCCAGCATGTGTGATAAAGACGGGATTGGCAAACCCCGAAACAACCGGCTGCAACGCAATGCTGCTGCCACCCTGCGCTGAGCTGATACTGTACTTACCGGCGATCCATGACGTCACCAACGCCATGAGCGTCAGCATGACGCTGAGACCAACCATGTGCACACGGGTTGAATGGACTTGTTGCGGTTTCATCAGTTCCTATATTTACAATAGCAGGCTTTGCCAGCACAAACCGGCGCGGCATTCTACTATAATACGGGCACTGATGCGAGTGATGAGCTTTCAAAATGCTGATCACGGGGTTTTCAGGGCGGAGAGTGCAACGGCAAGATGATGACGCGGGTGGGCGGAAAACGCGTGACATTGGGAGCCGTCAGGAAAGTCCACGTTCCAGTTCTCCCAGGTCGTTGGATAACCGGCCTTTACCCAGCGCCCCCAACGCAACCGGATGATATCGATGACGTCTTGCGGCCGGCCCATCATCTGCAGCGCCTCGAACACATAGTGATGCATGAATGGGCTGGCAAGCACCGGCGTGCCAACCAGCAGCCCGTCATCGAGGTATAGTGATCGTTGCACGACCGCGTCCAGCAGGCGATTGCATTCATGCGAGGGGAGGCTTTGGGTGAGCACGACCAACGCCGCACTCAGTTGTGAGTAAGTGGTCCGCTCTCTGTCGTCCCACCAGCGCGCGCCCCGCCAAAAAGCTTCGCGAACGGCGTGCTGGAGATTTTCGGCGCGTGCATGCCAGGTGGCAGCATCCGCGGCCAGTTCAAGGCGTTCGGCAAGTGCACACGCTATTTGCAGCCCCAGCAGGTAGTGTAAATTGTAGATCGCATTTGGCTCGTTGCGCGACACCGGCGCCCAGTCCAAAAATAACCGGCGTCCAGGCTGGCTTCGTATCAACCCATCGTCGCCCACATCCCGGGCAAAGCGATCAAGCATCCGTTGCAAGACCGGCCACTGTGTCCTGATGAAGGCTGTGTCACCCGTGAGTTTAAGCGCCAACTGCAATAGCTCGATCCACATGAAATTGTAGTCGACGATCGTGTAGGCATGCACCTCGCCGGGGACCACACTCGGGAGCACGCCGTCCGGGTAAGCGCCTTTGGCAGCCACCGTGATCACGTTCAATAGTGGACGTACGTCGTCCGTCAGGTGCGACATGACGAGCGCTTCGGGCAACGCATCGCCCACCCATTGCGAACTTTCGCGCCAGACACAGTCAACAAAGGTTTCCTGCATACAGGCGCGCAGGGTTGTTTCACACATCGCGGCGATTGCGTCCAGTTCTTCGTCGCCTGAGTTCAGCGGCTGTGGCGCTGGCAGCGGATACTCAGCGACATTTGCAAAGAAGCGCACTGCGGTGTCGGGTCCCGTGGGGCCCAGCAGCACGAAGAGAATGTACCGGCCGCCGCGCATTGTAAAGTTTCGGCGCGTTGATCGCCGGCGCGCAACTGGAGGCAGTCAGTCAACTGGACGCGGCAGTAGGTGGCGGGGTCGGAGAGCACAAGTTCGCCGTCGTGTAGCTTGTCTGCATAGCTTACCAGCAGCGTTTCCTCACCACCTGCCCCCCGCACTTCCACGATCCCCTGGCATGTGTAGTCGCGGCCGAGATCGCAAAGCCATCCTACAGCCTCGGCTTTGGCAAGCCGCACCGCAATCCAACCTGCGCTGTCCTGTTGTAATGTGATGCGCGAACGACGTGGCCAAATTCGGCGTACAAGATCATGGGCATCCGTTGTGCCAAACAGAGAACTAACGCTTTCTCGCACCTCGAACGGCGTGAGCGGGACGACGCGCTCGCTTGGATAGGGCAGTGAGCGTCGCTGGAGATGGGACCACGGCGCACCGCCCGCTGGCGCGACAATCCGAGCCTGCGCCCAGCCGCTGTCGTCGTACGGCGCCATCTGCCAGCCATCCTCTTGTGCCAGGTTCATAACCCCGACCCCGCTGCCGTAAATCGAAACACGCAGCGAGTCCGGCGCATGCACCGCGTTGACACGCACCTTCCATGCATTGCTCGTGTGTGCCACGGGTTGACCATCCACATAAAGCGCCGCCAGGACACCTGCTGCCGCACGATGTACGTAGGAAAAGTGCGAATAGCCGGGCTGGTAGACCTGAACCGCGATGCAATTCTCACCGGGCACGAGATGGTGAGACAGGTCGATGGCATCCACCTGCTGGGACCAGGGCCACGACCGTGCCGGGCCGCGTGCCACGAAACGGCCGTTCACCCAGAGCCGATACCTGCTGTCGGCCGTGATGTGGAGCTCGGCGCGCTGCCGCGGGGTGGTGGAAACCAAAATGACCGGCGACCGAAAGTCTAGATAGACCTCGTGCAGGTCAAATGGATGCGCGGGTCCGATCCAGCCGGCGTCCTGTGGGAATAGATCGGATACTTCCGTCATGGTGTGTGATATTGTGCCGCCAGGCGTTTCACCGTTCCGTAAGCGCGCACCAATCGCAGCGGTGGGATGTCGGGCTGTACAAAGTGCCCGGTGTTGAAGATAAAGCCGCCGCCAGGGCCATAGATGGCGAAGCGCTTCGTGATGTATTCGTCCAACTCATCCCCTTCATAGGCGAGCAGGCCATCGATCACATCGAGTGAGCCGTAGATCGTGATCTTGTCGCCGTAGCGATCCTTGATCGTCTGCGGATCCATGCCGGAGCTCTCTTGGACCGGGTGTAGGGAGTCGTAACCGATCTCCACGATTTCATCCATGATCTGCATGATATAGCCGTCACTGTGTAGATTCACGAACAGGCCGATCTCATGTGCATGGGCGACGACGCGCCGGCTGTAGGGACCGATCAGGTTGCGCCACGTGCGGGGGTTGAAGAGCATCGTGTTGTTGCTGCCCCAGTCATCCGACAACGTGATGCCATCGGCGCCGGCCTCTTTAAGGCTCTCCACCAACCCGCAGAGCCAATCTGCGTAGCGATCAAACCAGCCCGCCATGATTTTGGGCTGCGCACCCAGGTTCATCCAGCAGTTTTCAATCCCGATGATCCGGCTTGTCCCTTCGACCATACCCCAGACATGGGCCAGGATATAGCGTTTGCTGCCTTGTTGCCGGACGGCTTCCACGACATTGAGACCCGCAAAGTCATAGTTCCAATCGTTGTGTGTGATCCACTTGGGATCGTGCGGGTCGCCCGGATCATAGTCCGGTAATTCCTTGACATCCCACATTCGCCCAGTCTGATTAGGGTACGGAATGTAGCCAAGAAAAAAATCGATACCAAACTCGTCAAGGAACTGCTCACGTGTTCCCCATTCAGCCTCCAATTTATCCAGAAACTGGCGCTGATAGAGCCAGCAATCCACCGGCGTCCGATCCGTCGTCCCCCCGCCTCAACGTAGCCTTCACACGCTCTTTATGATTCACGCTCTTCTCTCTCTCTCTCTCTGTCCCTGTCTCTCTCTCTCTCTCTGTCTCTCTGTCTCTCTGTCTCCCTGTCTCTTTGTCTCACCCCTCTTCCCTTAAATTCAGCAGCCCATCCCACGTCTCCATGCTCAGCGACGCCACGTATTGGCTGTGGTTGGCCTCCCAATGCACCTGCTCCCAGACCGGGACGAGTCCGCGCAGGTCGGCGGGCAACTGATGGATGATTTCGGCATAGGCGTGTTCCAGCAGGCGATAGCCCGACGTGGGGGATTCGGCGAACTTCGGATGTGGCTGGATGATGCCGTCTTCGACCATGAAATGGTCGAGCACGTCGGCCATCCGGTTGAGCAGTTCGAGTTTCCGCTCCCACGGCGTCGAAAGTTTCACTGCCTCATCCACCAGGGAGCCAAGCGGTGCATAGAGACGGGGGAGACGCTGGAAGAAAGCGTGTGTCCATTTGTCGTAGGGGTAGTATTGGCGTTCCAGCATGAACGCCAGTTGTACGGCCCAACGCACCGAGCGCGAAAAGGTGATCGTGGCGTAATACTCGTTGTGACGCAGGATGGCGCGCTTGAGCGCGTAGCTGCCCATCCCGGAGAAATAGCGGCACCAGTGTGCAATCCGGCGCAGCCGGACGGGTTCGGGATAATACCCGTGCAGCACCTCCCGGATGTGCGAGAAGTGTCCCGTGTCGTCCAGCCAGACCTCGCCGTTAACGATATGGATGATGTCCTCTTCGGGCGCCCCCAGCCAGTCGGTGTCGCTTTCGGGTGCGTGATCGATGCCGATCGTGGTCTTCAAATAGCTTTCGAGCCCGGTAATCGAGAGTCCGGATCCACCCGAGAAACCCTCGTGCAACTCGTAGCCCTTGTAGGTTTTGGGCAGATACTGGATGATTTCGCGGGCGATGGTTTTGCCGCGCGCCTGATAAACGGCGTCCGGCATGACGGCGTTGACGCGGATGCCCCAGTGGTGATCGCTGGAGTATTCGTCGTCCATACCCATGACTTCCGACCCATATCCGAAGACGCCGAAGGCCGTCTGAGCCGTCTCCTCGGGAAACTCACGGCGCAGGATCGGAAGTAACACGTCAACAAAGAACTCGCGACTGGCGGCGATGATGGAGTCAGACATAGCGTGTTTCCTCTAGGTTCTGGATGGGCCAGATTTTTCTCAGCCTGGCTCACCGGGAAATGCGTCTTCGAGGGCAACACCCTGCCCTATCATCAACTGCTGCCGGGCGCGTGCGATGCGCGCGCGGAACGCCGGATCATGCTCAATGCGGTAATCAAACCATTCGTCCTCGGATTCAAAGCCGATCAATACTCCCGCCGGCTTTCCATGACGCATGATGATGATCTCTTCCTTGGCAGCCTCGCGAATATAACGTGACAACTGGTCTTTGACTTCTGACAAGCTAATCTGTCTCATCTTCCTGCCCATAATGCAGAACATCAAGAGAAATGCGTTGATGAGTGCAGCTAACTGCACTCATCAACGCATTCTCTCAAACAAGGACTGTCTCTATGACGTTACAGGCACAACGGTGCAATGATGTTGGCAGCGATGGGCTGCGTCCCGCAGACGCCGGCCGACTGATTATTTGGAAGCGGCTTCGACGTTGTCCTTGTTGTAGACCGTGAACGGCCCCATCACGATGCGCAGACCGTTGTCGCGGGTCGGGTCCTTCTCGATCGTGTAGGCGCCCATGCGACCGGCATCGAAGGTCTCGCCTTCCACGCCCTGCATGGCGCCGGTGGCGATCAGGATAGGCGGCGTAGTAGGTCGTGTAGCCCAGATCGACGAAGCTCCAGAGTGCGAACTCAGGTGCGCAACCGTTGAGCGTGTAGGCGACCATTTCGGCAGGCAGACCCAGACCGGAGACCTTGACGGTTTCGCACAGACCTTCGTCCTGCATGGCCTTGGCGGCCGCCACGATGCCAACTGACGTCAGCGCCATGATCAGCTTCAGATCCGGGTACTTGTCGACCAGCCCCAGCGCCTGGATTGTACGAATCCTCGGACTGGTCATTGCCGTAGACCGTGTCCAGCAAGTTCCAACTTGCTGTACTTTGGATCCTTCAGTGCCTCGTTCATCGACGCGATCCAGGCATTCTGGTTCGCGGCATCCGGCGACGCGGACAGAATCGCAAACTCGCCGCCTTCTTCGCCCATGATCGAGAGCGCCATATCAGCCATCACCTTGCCAGTTTCAGCAAAGTCTACCTGTGCGACGAACAGTTGCTCGCCTTCGCCGGACGGAATCGGCGAGTCCCACGTCACGACGGTCATGCCCGCATCGCGCGCCGCCTTGGCGGCAGGGGCAATCTGGTCACCGGCGTTATTGGAGACCATGATCGCCTGGACGCCCTGCGTGGTGGCATTGGTCACGATGTCGATCTGACCCGCAACGCTATTCTCGGGGTTGGCCCGAGGAATTCCAGCGTCTCTGGGTTGCCGAGTTCCTGTGCGCTTCCTGCGCGCCGGCATTTGCCTGGTCGAAGACGAGAATGCCGAGGAACTTGGGCATCAATACCATCTTGACGGCCTTACCGGGCTCCGCCTTGATTACGTCGCCACTGGGCGCCGCAGCTTCGGTGGTCGCTTCCACAGCGGCTTCAGTCGTGGCCTCGACCGCAGCTTCGGTCGTGGCGGCTGGTTCAGCCGGCGCTGCGGCCGGCGCCGCAACTGGCGCCGCACAACCACCCAGCAATACCGCGGCGACGACAAGCACGCTCAAGGCAGCAAACAGCTTCTTTTGCATACACTCCTCCTGTTGATCGTTGTGATTGAGAGCAAACTACTAGGTTGACTTCAGTGAGGGATGGATAATACCATAATCTCCAGTCCTCACGAACTCACATGATGAATTGCAGCGGTCTGCGCTGCTTTGCGGCGATTCAGCGTTGCCTGTACGCCGGTCGCAAGATTTGGAATCAACACCGAGAGAATCAGCAGCACACCGATCACACCGGTCTGCATGTGCCCGGACATATTCGACAAGGCCATGCCGTTGCGCAGATTCAGGATAATCAGGATCGACAGCAGCACCCCCACAACGTGCCGGTGCCACCGAAGATGCTCACACCGCCCAGCAGCACCATGGTGATGATATCCAACTCAAAGCCGGTTGCCATATCACCGCGCACTGCGCCGAGCCGTGCTGCATAGAGGATTCCTGCCAGGGCTGCAATCGTGCGCTGCCACGAACAAGATGAACTTGACACGATTGACTTTGACACCCGCGAAACGGAGGCATCCTTGTTGTTGCCGATGGCGTAGACAAAACGGCCAAATGCAGAGTATTGCAAAATGACGATCGCAAATCCAAGGAGCACAAAGAATAGGACCAGGGCAGCGGAAACGGACCAATCAGCGGTTGCTGCCCAAGGTTATCGAACCACTGTGGGAATTCACCGATCGACCGGTCTTCCAGCAATACATAGGCCAGACCGCGGAAACCGATCAGTCCTGCCAACGTTACCACAAGCGAGGGTAACCCCACTTTGGCGATCCAAAAGGCGTTCCACGCGCCTCCTACCACGCCTGCCAAGCCCAACGCCGATCGCTGCTACCATGTCCACCCCGCCTGCGAACAGATAGCCCATCAAACAGGCGGCAAAGCCCATGACAGAAGCAACTGAAAGATCGATCTCGGCGTTAATGATGATGAAGGTCATGACCAACGCCACGATGATTTTCTCGATAGACAACTCAAACATGTTGATCCAGTTGTCCAACGTCAAATATCCCGGCGTGCGGAACGCGTTCACCACAACAATGACGATGAGCACCACCAGCAGCAACGTCTCCCACCGGCGGAAGAAACTCCAACTAGGCCGCATAGCCTGTCCCCCCCTTCTGAGCCGGCGGCTCGCCATGCGTGGTTGAATCCATGTCGGCGCGTGCCCAGATCAGACGCAAACGGTTCATGATCACGGTGTCGATCGCAACGGCGAGCAAGATCAGCAGACCCAACAATGCATCGCGCCAGAATTCGCTGATCGCCAGCCATCGAATCAAACTGTTGTCGATCAGGTCGATCAACACGGCGCCAAAGAAGGATCCCACCGGACTGCCGATGCCGCCGTTGGTGCTGGCGCCACCGACCACCGCCGCCGCCACCGATTGCAGTTCAAGTCCCTGTCCTGCAACCACAGTGATATTGCCAAACCGCGCCAGGAACATAAAGCCGGCGAGGCCTGCCAATCCGCCACAGATCACAAATGCCATGAAGATGATGCGTTGCGCCGGAAAGCCGGCCACCCGCGCCGCATCCGGATTGGAACCGATCGCATACAGGCGCCTGCCCCAGGGCAGATAGGAGGCAACGAGTTGAAAGATGATCACGACTGCGACTGCCAGAGTGAACAAAAAGCGGATGTCCAGGTCACCGAACGAGATCACATTCAGGCGTGGCAGGTCAACCAGCCACTGTGGCAATTCATTGGTCAGCACACTATTGGCGCCGGATATCTCCACCAGAATCGTCCGGTAGATCGCCAGGGTGCCTAGCGTGACAATGATCGATGGGATCCGGGCGTAGGCAACCAGCACACCGTTCAATGAACCTAACAACATCCCCAGGATGATCGCAAGCAACACCGTCGCCAGCGGATGGATCGAGTTGTCTTGGCTGAGAAGCGTGCCTACAATATAGGCCGTGAAGCCCACAATGGAGCCAACCGATAAGTCGATATTGCGGGTCAGGATGACCAGCGTCTGGCCTACCGCGACAACGGCAATGACGGCCACACTGGCCGAAATTCGGTTAAAGGTGCGCGCCGAGAAATACCCCTGAATTTGTGTGCTGAAGAAGGCGATCAGTACCAGGATGAGACCAATCAATACCAGTTCGCGCACTTGCTCGGGCCGGAAGCGCCGCATGATCCAGGTCATGGCTGCCCCTCCAATACTGCCGGCAACTGTCCCATGGCGGCTGTCATGATTCTCTCCTGTGTGGCTTCCGTTCGCTCAAAGACACCCATCTGCCGCCCTTCGCGCATTACCAACACCCGATCACTCATGGCTAATACCTCTGGCAGGTCGGATGATATGAGAATGATCGCCAGCCCTTCTTGCGCAAGATCACTGATCATGTGATGAACTTCGGCTTTGGCGCGCACGTCAATTCCGCGCGTCGGTTCGTCGAGGATGAGCAATTTCGGATGCATGTTGAGCCACTTGCTCAACATCACCTTTGTTGGTTGCCACCCGACAACTTGTTCACTTCCAGATCCACCGATGGCGTACGAATCATCAGGCGTTGCCGGAAATCCTCTGCAGTCGCAGACTCCGCCTGGCTCCGCATCAACCCCAGGAGTTCATGTAGCGCCGGATCGTCGGCAGGGTGATGTTGTCAACAATGGACATTGGCATGATCAGGCCCAATTGCCGGCGATCTTCGGTCACATAGGCGATGCCAAGCTTCATAGCCTGCTCAGGTGAGTGAATGGGCCCGGTTTTGCCCTCAAAGGTGATCTCGCCGGCATCCGCCGGTTCGATCCCAAAGATCGCCAGCGCCACATCGGTGCGCCCTGACCCAATCAAACCGGCGAAACCCAACACTTCGCCGTGCCGAACTTCGAAACTGACGTCAGAAAAGACCCCTCCTTGCTCAATCCACGGACTGCGATCAGCGTTTCGCAATCGGGGCCGGCGCCTTGGCAAAAGTCACCCACTTCGCGCCGACCACTCGCGGATGACCTGCTCGATGGTTACTTCGCCCGTGGGCGCGATGAGATCCACTTTCCATCGCGCAGCACTGTAACGCGGTCAGAGATGCGCAACACCTCTTCAAGACGATGGCCAATAAAAAGAATGGCCACCCCTTGTGCACGCAGTGTATTGACGATCTTGAAGAGTTGATCGACCTCGTGTGCCGACAAGGATGCCGTCGGCTCATCCATGATCAGCACGCGCACCTTGAGCGAGATGGCGCGTGCAATTTCTACGGTCTGTTGGGCCGCCAATGTCAACCCACGCGCCTGTTTGCGCACGTCTAGCCTGACGTCGAGTTGGCTGAGAATCGCATCGGCGTCTTTATACATACCGCCCCAATGCACAACCATGCCACGGTTGCGATGGCTGATAAAGATATTTTCAGCCACATTGAGGTCCGGAAAGACCATCGGCTCCTGATAGATCGCCGCAATGCCAAACGTCTGCGCCTCTTGGGAGTTGTGGATATGCACCACTTTGCCGTCGAGGAGGACTTCACCCGTGTCCGGGCGATGGACACCCGTCATGACCTTGATCAGCGTGGACTTGCCTGCACCATTTTCACCGATCAAGGCGTGAACTTCACCGGGATAAAGTTGCAGGGAAACATCTTCCAAGGCTTGCGTGGCGCCAAATCGTTTGGAAATGTCACGCATCTCCATGACGGGCACAATTTTGGACGAGTCGGCCATAAATGCTCCTGGTAACGCTGCCGGAAACGCTATTGAAAGCCGCCACTGGCGCTTGCCCTGCCGCGTTCCTTCCGGATCTTCTCTTCGTATCCTGACTTCTTGTAGGCAGCAATTGGATCGATGGGCACCCCCATCTCCTCACGCACCTGTGCCAGGAGCGGTCGTACATCAGTGCGGAAGGCATCGTTGAGTAAGTTGTGGGCTTCAAGCACTGCTCCGGTAGCCTGCAGTTCGGCAAGTTGCTTGCGCTGGACAAGCAACGCCTTCGCATAGGATTCCTGGCAGTTGATGACGGACTGGAGGGTGGCCGCAAGCTTGCCCTCGATGTTGTGGCATTGATCGAGCATGTACGCCACATTTTTGGAGGCCTTGCTGGCAACCGGGTCGTCGCCCAGTTCGGCGCTCACCAATTCGTGGTAGATCAGGAACAATTCGTAGGGATTGACGCTGCCGACAATCAAATCGTCATCCGCATACTTCCGGTTGTTGAAATGGAAGCCGCCCAGTTTGCCTTCTGCAAGGAGGACGGCAACGATCTGTTCGATGTTGACACCGTGCGCATGATGGCCGAGGTCGACCAGCACCTGCGCCTGATCGCCCAGCCGCAGGCTCATCATGTAGGCGGTGCCCCAATCCGGGATGTCCGTGTTATAGAAACTGGGTTCGAAGAACTTGTATTCAATCGCCATCCGCGATCCCGCCGGCAGGTGCTTGTACACTTCGGCAAAATTCCGCTCAAACCGGCGCATGCGCCCTACGATGTTATCCTGTCCGGCGAAGTTGGTGCCATCGGCATACCACAGACTCAACAGGGTGCTGCCCGTTTTGCGCATGATTTCACAGCACTCGATGGTGTGATCCAGCGCACGTTCCTGGATGGCGGGGTCTGGGTTGCCAAAGGAACCCAGGCGATATTCGTCATCCTGGAAGTAATTTGGATTGACCGCGCCGATGCTGATGCCCTTCGCTTCCGCGTACTGCTTCATGGCAACAAAGTCGTTGTCTTCGGGAATGTCCCAGGGGATGTGCACGGCCACGCTCGGGGCGACACCGGTCAACTGATTGACCATCGCCGCGTCGTCCAATTTCTGGCGCGTCGTCGTCGCCGCACCCGCCCAGGGGTAAACGCGGAAGCGTGTTCCACTGTTGGCATAGCCCCAACTTGGTGTTTCGATATGTTGGTGTTTGAGCGCCGTCTTCACCTGCTCGACGTCGATACCTTTGGCCGAAAGTTCATCGGCCAAAACCGCATAGGCAGCCTTATGATTGGACATGGCAATGCTCTCCTACTTTTTTTTCCGGTACTGGAGTTGCAAATCTTCTGCCCGCACCATCCGGCTGTCGTGATTGTTGTGACACGGCGCGCAACATTCCGCACAGGCAGCAAGACGGCTTGCGAACATGGATAACGATGGGACTTTGTCGTGAAGCGGGAACAGTATACGCCTTTGGACAGAATTGCGCAACTGGCAAAAAACTCTTTCGTATCACTTACGATGTGGGTTGTTATGCTTTTGAAGCTGCGGTAGAATCCTCGGTTAGGAGGAACTCATGGAAAGAGATCAATTACTCGATTCGCTTGTAAATCTGTCGAGAGAAGTCGGCCGCGAAGATCGCCAACTGGCAATTCAACACCAGCGCCGATGGCGGCGATGGGACGTTCTGGATCAAAGCCTCAGGCAGCCAATTAGGCGCGCTGACAAAGGATGGCCTCAGCCAGGTTCACATGGATCGTGTCCTGGCGCTGGTTGAGCAGCGGGATGACATGACGCAGGAGGAGGTGGTCGCGGCCTGGACGGATCTTCAGGTCGATCCCAGCCAGCGGCGCCCATCGGTGGAGACCTTCATGCACGCCGTTTGCCTGAGTGAAGGGGGCGCGCAGTGGGTCGCACACACACATGCGATTTCTTGCAATGCGATCTTGTGCAGTGCCCTGGGTGCAGAGCCGTTTTTGCGCCACGTTTTTCCCGACGCGATCGTCGTCTGTGGTCGCCATGTGGCCGTCGTGCCCTACGTCGATCCCGGCTTCTATCTGGGCAAGGTTGTTCAGGCTGAAATCCGTCGCTTTCAAGATGCCTACGGGATGTCACCGAAACTCCTGCTGATGGAGAATCACGGCATTACGGCACTGGGTCAGAGTGCCCAGGAAGCGCTCAATATTCAATTGATGGCCGACAAATGGGCGCACGCTCTTGGGCACCTATGCATTGGGTGGCCCAAAATTCTTGCCCGAGACCGAAGCACAGCGAATCGACTCGCGGCTTGATGAGCACTATCGGCGCAAGCAACTCGCAGGGGCGTAGAGACAAGGAGACAAAGAGACAAGGAGACAAGGAGACAAGGAGACAAGGAGAAGGGTGAGTCAACGTCTCCCAGTCTCCCAGTCTCCCGGTCTCCCAGTCTCCCAGTCTCCCAGTCTCCCAGTCTCCTTGTCTCCTTCCCAGTCTCCAGTCTCCGTCTCCCGTCTCCCAGTCTCCCTCTGTCTCCCTCTTTGCCTACCGTCTCTGTCACTTTTCGTAACCCACGCGGATGATCCGGATCAAAGTCGCGTACACTCGCCAGGTGCAGCGCAAAGAGTTGGCCCGGGACAATCGACGTGAGCGGTGATAGCCATTCCGGCGTGGCTTGCGGCAGTTTCAGCGGGATGCGCGCCATGCCCAACGTCCTTGCGTCATCGCTGATCGCCACGATCTCGGCATCCCGTTGCTTCAGCGTCCGGATAAATTCCTGCATCTCCGGCAATACGACGCCGGAAGGCGCCACCACGATGGCAGGGAATCCACCCTCGATCAGCGCCAGCGGGCCATGCATGAAGTCAGCGCTGCTATACGGCTCAGCAATCGTGTAGGTCAGTTCTTTCAACTTGAGCGCCAGTTCAAAGGCCGTTGCATAGTTGTAGCCACGCCCCAACACTACGCAATCGCGCATGTAGCGGTAGCGCTCGACGACGCGCGCAATCTCCGGTCCCAGTTGCAGCGTCTGTTCCACAATGTCGGGCGCAACCTGTAGCGCATCGCGCATTTCCGGCTTTTCGCACAGTTCTGCACTGAGCATGGCGATCGCCGCCAACGAGGCCGTATAGGTCTTGGTCGCTGCAATCGACTGCTCCAACCCGGCATGGAGCGTGATCACATGTTCGGTCTGCCGGGCAAGATCAGAGTCCGGGAAATTCGTGATGGCAGCCGTCATCGCGCCCTGACGCCGGGCTTCCGCCAGCACAGAAACGATGTCCGGACTCTTGCCACTCTGGCTGATGCCGATGACGAGTGCATTGCCAAAGCGCGGTGGCTGCTTATAGATCGAGAATAGGCTCGGTGTCGCCAGCGCAACCACCAGGCGGTTCACAGACCCAAGCAGGTACTGGGCATACCGGCCGGCGTTGTCACTGGTGCCGCGCGCGGCGATCACGACGTAATCAACCTGGCGCGCCTGGATCGCAGCCGCCAGTTTCTTCACGACGCTGCGCTCGCGTGTAATCATCTTGCGCAACACTTCAGGTTGCTCGTGAATTTCCTGATATAGATGGGAGCTTTCGATTGCCATGGATCTTCTCCTCAGAATGTCCTGTGGTGCAATTCAGCTTTGGACGTCAAACACGAGCGCGCCTTCGACCATGGTGCGCTGTACCGCGAGTTGGTGGTCTAGAAATACCAGGTCAGCATAGGCACCCGGCTGAATCCGGCCGCGTTCCGCGCCGATCCCGAGTACATCCGCTGGGGTGCTGGTGATGGTTGGCAGTGCTGCTTGCAGCGTGCACCCGGTATATTGGATAAAGCGCCGCAATGCTTCGTCCATCGAAAGAATGCTGCCGGCGAGAGTGCCGGAGGGCAGGCGTGCGTCCACATCGGTCACGATTACCTCCTGATCGCACAGGAGATAGCGGCCCGGCGCATTGCCCAGCGCGGCCATTGCATCGGTGACCAGGGTCAGCCCACGCGCCCCCTTCGCCGTCCACACGAGTGACACGATTGCGGGGTGGGTGTGCACGCCGTCCGGAATCAACCCGACAACCAGCGCCGGCGCCGTCAGGAGCGCGCCGGCAAGCCCCGGTTCACGATGTTCGAGCGGCGGCATGGCGTTGAAGAGATGGGTGCCATAGCGGATTCCCGCCTGAAAGCCGCTCTGCGCTTGTGCATACGTCGCCATGGAATGACCGGCGCTGACAACCACGCCTCGGTTGATCAGCGCGTCTATGACAGGATGTGCACCCGCCAACTCAGGGGCAAGCGTTACCAGACGTACATGCTGCCGGGGCGCCCAACCCTCAATATGGGCCATGGTTGGTAAGCGTAAATGGTCAGGATTGTGTGCGCCTTTTTTCTGCGGGTTGAGAAATGGCCCCTCGACGTGTAGCCCCAGCGGCATCGTTCCCTGCCAACCGGCAGGGGGACCGCCGTCCAATACCTCCTGTGCCCAGGTGACCTGGCTGCGTGGCGATGTGATGATCGTCGGCAGAAAACTGGTGACGCCCCAGCGCGGCATCTTGGCGGCCACGCGCCAGATGGTGTCAGGCGCAACGGTGAAATCATCACCAAAGGCGCCGTTGATCTGCAGGTCAATGAAGCCGGGCGCTACGATCAAGCCGGCAGCGTCCATCACTTCGGCGCCTTCTGGAACCGTCAGCGCCGCTGTGTGGCCAACCGCAATGATGCGCCGTTCATCGATCAAGATCGCGCCGTCATCGATGATTTCGTCCTGCGTATAAACTATCGCATGGGCGATGTATCGCATTGAACACCTCGTTTTACACTATGTCTTCCAATCACCCGTGCGCCTGCCGCTCCATGTGCGCTGCCGCAAGCGCCAGTGCGCCCCAGGCGCCCATGTTGCGTGCCGGATCCGCAATCCGGATCATCTCCGGCCGCAGCAGGGCGCGCGCCAGCGCCGACGTCGTATGTTGGCGTTCCCATTCCGTCACGATCGGCTGCAGGAACTGCGTACCCGCGCGTGTAGGGCCACCCCCGAGTACGATCGCTTCGCTATCGTATGCCAATACTACATTGCGTAATGCGCGGCCCAGTTCCGCACCAACCTGAGCGACAATGACCTGCGCCACTTCGTCGCCGGCCGCGGCCGCCGCATACACATCACGGGCGGTGAGCGGCGTGTATGCGCTCAGTCGCGTTGGTTTTCCCGCAGCCACAGCTTCGCGCCCCATGCGCACGACCGCGGTCGCCGAGACAAGTGTCTCCAGGCAGCCACGAGATCCACAGTTGCAGGTTGGGCCGCTGGGATCAACGATCCAGTGGCCGATTTCGCCGGCGAGCCCCTGGCGGCCTCGAAAGAGTTTCCCATCCAAGATCACGCCGGCCGCAACACCGGTGCCGATGCTGACATAGACCAGATTTTGTTTGCAGTCCGGGTTGTCGAAGCGGTGGACGCCCAGCGTTGCCACGCGTACATCATTCTCCAGGAACGTAGGAACCCCAAACCGTGCGTACAACTGCGGCGTCACCGGATAATCGTACCAGTGCAAGTTCACGGCCATGCGCGAAATCCCGTGCTCAACATCCACCGCACCGGGAACGCCCATGCCAATTGCCCCCACGTCATCCGCCGTAACACCGGCGGCATCGAGCGTCTGTTGGATTGCGGCCGCAATCCCGTCAAGGGTAGCGTCAGGCGAGGATAGGTCGGTCGCCAATACCAGCGTTTGCACCGGGCGAAGTTGCGCATCCGTTAATAAGGTGGCAACGGTCGTGCCGCCGACGTCAACACCGATGAGCCACTGCGATGAACTGGGCTGCTGGTTTGCCATGTCAAAGCCACTGTGGGAAGAGGAGCAGACTAAGGTTGCCTCAAATCATAACGCGAAGCCGGCATTTTGTGTAATCACAGGAACGGATTGGGGCAGATATGCCTCCAGATCTGCCGCGGCACGCTCGGCATAAGATCCGTACCGGGCGCGTTTGCCGCGCACCTCCGTCTCAAGACTTGGGAATAACCCCATGGCGGCTTTCATCGGTTGGAAGGAGGCGGGATCGGCATGAGTGATGTAGTAGAGCAGCGCCCCGATCATCGTGGTGCGCGGGAACTCCAAGAGCGGTTCCCCACGCAGGTGGCGCAGGATGTTGATGCCGGCCACCAACCCACCCATCGTGCTACCCACATACCCTTCGGTGCCTGTGATCTGGCCGGCAAAAAAGAGGTCGGCGCGCTCCTTGAACTGGAGCGTCGGGTGCAGCAAAGTCGGGCTGTTGATAAATGTATTGCGATGCATCTGGCCGAGGCGGACAAATTCAGCCTGCGCTAGTCCGGGTATCATGCGCAACACGGTCTCTTGGGCGCCCCATTTCATGTTGGTCTGGAAGCCAACCATGTTGTACAGCGTGCCTGCCACATTGTCCTGCCGGAGTTGCACCGCCGCATAGGGCCGCCGCCCTGTCCGGGGATCGCGCAGCCCCACCGGGCGCATCGGGCCAAAGGAAAGCGACTTGATCCCACGACTCGCCAGCGCTTCAATCGGCATGCAACCTTCGAAGTACCGTTCTAGCTCCTGATCCACCCCCTTCAATTCGATCTTTGGTGCTTCGATCACAGCTTCTACGAACGCTATGTATTCCTCTTTGTTGAACGGGCAGTTGATGTAGTCCCCAGCTTCTTCTCCCTGTCCGCTGTCTTGATCATAGCGGCTCTGGCGGAAGGCAACCGTGTAGTCGATCGAGTCAGCAATGACAATCGGCGCCATCGCATCGTAGAAATACAAATGTCGCTGTCCGGTCAGGGCCTGGATTTGCGCGGTGAGCGCTGGGCTTGTCAGCGGTCCGGTGGCAAGGATGACGGGGCCTGAGGGTATCTCCGTGATTTCTTCGCGATGGACCGTGATCGCCGGGTGGTGGGAGATCGCTGCAGTAATCTCGGCGGAAAAGTCATCACGGCTCACGGCCAACGCTGCACCGGCGGGCAGCGCGTGCTTGAACGCGGTCCGGATGATCAGGCTGTCCAGCCGCAAGAGTTCTTGTTTCAAGATGCCCAGCGCGCGGTCTGGCAGGGTCGAACCCATGGAGTTGCTGCACACCAACTCGGCCAGGCGGTCGGAAGTATGTGCTTCCGTGCCACGCACGGGGCGCATTTCGAACAGGTGCACCCTGGCGCCGCGATTGGCGATCTGCCAGGCTGCTTCGGACCCTGCCAGCCCACCCCCGATAATTGTCACGGTTTCGGTCATGAAGTTGGTCCTCTTTGTCCATAAATGATCTGACGATTCTATCGGTAGTGTGGTTTCGGGTCAAGCTGCGGCGCAGGCGTCATCTTCGCCCGCGCCGCGCCCGTCAGCGCACCTCTGTCAGCACACCATCCCGTCAGGGTGGTGAGTCCTCCTCCCCCTGTCCGTCAGAGCACCAACCCGTGAGGGTGGTGTTTCCCCCCGTCAAATGCCGCCCGTCCTCCTCCCTGCGTCTCTGCGGGAGATTTGGTCCTTAGCTTGATGCGTATGGGGTGGTGAGAGCTCGGCTGGCGCAATACCCTCCGGCCGCTGCCGCTAACCGGCTCTGTTTGATGTCATCACGCCGCGCACGCCGCGCGCTCCTTGTCTCCCTGTCTCCCTGTCTCTTTGTCTCCCTGTCTAGTCATACACTTTCTCCACCCACCACCCACCCCTGATCTTGTCTTCATAGACCACGCACAGCATCCCGCTGGTGGTGATCGCCGCAAAGTACTCCCGGTGCGCCGGCGCCGATGTCCACCAGTCGGTGTTGATCTCCCAGTGCTGCACGATCCTGGCCAGAAGCATGGCGCTGCTCGCCCCAGGTGAAGGCGGTGAGGTTGCCCTTGGAATCGAGGTGGGGGGTGATCGGTTGGTTGGTGAAGAGGCGGGTCATGATTGGTTCTCGGCAAAGGTGGATGGGTTGGCGCGGCGGTGGTGGGGTGCGGTGTGGGGAGAGTGTAGCGAACAAGTGTTCTATTCGTCAAATGGGGGAGGAGGATCTCCCGCAGGGACGCAGGGAGAAGAAAAAAAACAAAGTGCAGGAAGAAAATCTCCTGTAGGATCTTCTCTTCCTGTCTTTTCTTTGCGTCTTTGCGGCTTGGCGGGAGCGTTTTGTCCCTTTTGGCCAGCCCGCCGGTATTGCCAACTAAATAAACAGCAGTTGCGCGCCTTCGGCCTTTTCGAGGAATTCCATCGCACCGAGGATGGCGTCCACTTCGTCCACCAGATCCTCACGCTTGAGATGCATCATTTCAGACGCCATCTTGCAGGCATAGAGACCACAGCCGGCGTCGTGCACCATCTGGAGAAACTCGCCAACGGGCGGCACATCCAGCTTCTCAATTTCCTTCTTCATCATGGACGTGGCCATGTCGGTCATTCCCGGCAGCCCACCGATAAACTGCGGCATGTGCATGGCAGGGTTGCCCACCGGCACTACCTTGAGGTGATCTACCTTGTCCTTCGTGATGATGTCCATCCCCCAGAAGGTGAAGAAGATGTCGGCTTCGATGCCCATCATGCGCGCGGCATTGGCCAGAATCAGACCCGGGTAAGCCATATCCAGGCTGCCCTTGGAGCAGATAATTGCGAGTTTTCGTTCGTCTGACATGAGATGTCTCCTTGTTCGCTTAAACCAGGTCGCTGCCTGGAAAGTCTTAAATGTCGCTGACTTACCGTTGAACCGGATGCCGCAGCCCTAGATGCAGCCCTTGGGCTTGCCATAGCCGGCGCAGCGGGCGATCTTCTTCGCCGGTCCCTTGGGGAAGAGTTCGTACAGTTCCTTGGTCTCGACGCCGGAGTTCTTGCTGATCCCACGCAGCGACGGGAATTCGCCGGTCTTGGCGGCTTCGGCGCGCACCCAGTTGATCACAAGCCAGCGGCGTTCGCCCAGCGGGGCGATCCCTTCCTCGGCTGCCATTACCTCGGCAATTTCCGGCGTCCACTGCTTCGGGTCGGTCATGAAGCCTTCTGCATCCAACGTGACGTTCAATTCTTTGGTGGTCATTTGTGGTTATCCTTTGCTATTGGTAGTTGTTCTATTTCGTCGACACTTTGCGCGGCGCCTGGGCCGAAATCCGTTTCATTGCTGCCAGCGTGATGGCCAGACCCCGTCGCACTTCTGGGTCATTCATCTGGCCGATCAGGCTAAAGACTCCTGTATGCAGCTTCCCAGCGTCCGCTTCGGCCTCCGCTTCATGGAAGCCCTGGGTCAGACCGTTGATCATGTTCATCATCTCCGGCTGTGTGAGCGCCTTGACGGTGTTCAGGATCAACACCACGTTGTCGCCAAGTTGCTTCACGTCTTCTTCGCTGAAGGAGGTGACGATCTGATCCATCACGTACATGCCCTGCTTTGCGAAGCCGAAGTAGCCCTTGCGCTCGAAGTCCTCGAGCTGCGCGGTGGCGGCGGTCATCATTTCCTTCGTCAGCGGCGACACGTCGCGTACGAAGTCCTGGGCGCTCTCCATGTAGTCAAGCACCTCATCGATGTTGCGGGTGTTGCGCACCAGCCGCTTGAGCAGGGCGACGATATCGTCGAGTTGCACGAACGCCTGCATCTCCTCCAATTGCTCCTCGGCCACGTTATAGACGTCCTTGACGATGGGCTGTAGATCATCCATCAGGTCGTCCCACATGCGCCGCCGCCGGCGGTTGTCCTCCGCTTCCTCCATCAGGTAGTTGACCTGTTGGCCCAGCACCATGATGCTCTGCGTCATCAGGTCGAGTTTCCGGTTGATCTCACTCAGTTGGTCTCCGCGCGGGCCGGCTGGGGCAACGGCGGAGTCGATCACGACAGTGCTCATGATTGCCTCCGATCTAGCGCCACTTGCCGGCCATGCTCATCTGGGCAGGGATTGGCATTTCCCGCCCCTTGAGCAGCACATTCCAGTAGGTCCACCGGAACATCATCTTGCCCCAGTGATTCATGCGCGACTGCTTCAACAGGCTAAAGGGACCCACGCCGGGCATCGGGAACATACCGGGCAGCGGTTCCACGTCGTAGTTGAAGTCGATCAGGAAGCCCTTGCCGTGGCCCGATTCGATGAAGCAGTTGGCATGGCCGTCAAAGGTGGGCAGCAATTCCATGCCGTCGACATAGCGCTGGAAGTTCTCGATGAAGCCGTCGACCTGGAAGTGCGCCACGGAACCGGCCTTTGAGCTGGGGAGGTTGGTGGCGTCGCCAAGGACAAAGATATCGTCGTGATCCTTGGCCTTGAGGGTGTACTTTTCCGTCGGTACGAAGCCCAGGTCGTCGCCCAAACCCGATTTGTCGATGACGGGCGACCCCATATTGACCGGCACGCTGACCAGGAGGTCAAAATCCACCTGGATGTCGTCGTAGGAGAGGATGGCCTTCTGGTCCGGATCAACGCGCAATGTTGAAATCCGTCACCAGCTTGATGTTCTTTTCTTCGAGCAGCGCGCCCAACTGGGCGGCCGCAATCGGTTTTGTGAAGGCGGCGGACAGCGGTGTGGCGTAGGTCAGTTCCACCTTGTCGCGGATGCCGCGATCCTGGAAGTAGGCGTCGGCCAGGAAGAGAAATTCCAGCGGCGCCACCGGGCACTTGATGGGCATCTCCGCTACGTTGAGCACCAGCCGGCCGCCTTCCCACGTGCGCAGGAAGTTGTGCAGCGCCACGGCGCCGTCGGGCGTGTAGAAGTCAAAAATCGATTTGCGCCATTCCTGTTCGGTGAGACCAGGCGTCTCGTCCGGGACAACGCGGGTGCCGGTGGCGATGATCAGATAGTCATAGGGCAGGACCAGGTTGTCCTTTGCCAGCGTGACCTTCTTTTGCTCGGCATCGATCTGTTCGATGCTTGAAATGATCACCTTGACCTCGCGCGGCAGGTATTCACGCTTGGGGCGCATCACGTCCGCCCGTGCATAGGTGCCAAAGGGAATAAACAGGAATCCAGGCTGGTAATAGTGGATCTCATCCTGATCAACGATGGTGATTTGCCAGTCATGCATATCCAGTGCATGCACCATCCGATTGGCGATCATCGTGCCAGCGGTGCCAGCGCCGAGAATCAAGAGGCGTTTCATGAGGCGACACTCCTTCGTGCGGCTTTGTGTTACTCGAACAACTCAGCTGCGGGTCAGTTCTGCGATATTTGCCAGCTTCGTAAAAAGCTGATTTCGCTCGTTCATAATATGGGCCATGATATCGGCGACGCGTTGCACATAGTTTAGAACCTGCTGCGTCTCGGTGGGCGACAAACGGAACACCTCGTCGATGTGCGCTAGCACTTTTTCTTCGGGCACGTCGAGCAATTCGGCAATGCGCGCAATTTCACGTTCTTGGGGTGGCCACTGTTGCGGTGCAATGCCGGCCGCCACCAACATCGCCTTGATCTCGCTGCCGACGCGGACAAGTCCACGCGCATAATCGAGGCCGAGATGGCCGTGAACCAACGTCGGCGCCATGCTTGGGTGATTCGCCAGCCGGGACCAATCCTTTTGGCACTGCTGGCGTGCGATGGATGAGGTTTCTGCCAAGATGTAAAGCCCACAGGGGTTGCTGACCTGGGTGACAGGATTGCCCTGCAAGTCCGTCATCACCATCATGACGCCCAACAAACTGGCGAAGGCGTCCTGGATCTTCTGTACACACTCGGCAGGGAGCAACTGCTGCAACGTGACGTTCTGGCTGGTGGGCGCGGTCTCAACCGGCGTTGCCACCACGCCACTTTGCGTCTTTAACCAGGCTTCGATGGAACGCCGTGAGAAACGCCACTGGCTGCCCACCTTGACCGCCGGAATCCGCCCATCTTCGGCCATCCGGTAGATGGTCGTGCGATCGACCCGCAGGATGTCTTGAAGCTGGCGTGTGGTCAGGAACTCGGTCATACCTGCGCTCCGCTGCTTTGTGTGGCGACCCAGATAACAACTGAATGCATTCTATGAATTCAGTTATATTTGTTGCATTTGATGCAATATAAGCATAGGATGCATGTCGTGCATCATCAGGTGACATTTGTCCCAAAATTCACAGGACAACTGTCACACACGCCAAAGTGTCCATAGTCGTGTTATGCTTGCGCTAGAGTCATGCGCTCGGCAGCGACAGGAAGTTTCATCGTGATCAAGACATTTTCAAGCAGGACCTGTGCGTTTGACGCCGAATGGGTGCCATGTGCTGCTACTGCACGGCGGCTACTCGAGTTACCGAACACGACCGGCGACCGTGAGGCTTTTGAAGCGATCTGGCGCCATTACGCCCGAGAAGGCGACGAGCGACCATTCCTCAAGCTCATGCTTTCCAAGGTGGTCACCATCGCCGCCGTGTTTCGTACGGTGGACCGGGATGGCGCCCCCAAACTGACGCTCTTCGGGCGCCGCTGCGACACAGCCGGCGAAGGCCCGATGATCGCCGAGTTTCTGGAACGTGTCGCCGAAGGCAGCTGGCAACTCTGGGGCTTCAATTCGGCCGCCGCCGATGTGCCGATCATGAAACAGCGCGCGGTTGCCCTGGGAATCCCGTTGCCTACCTTTTCCAAACGCCCACCAAAGCCGTGGGACGGCATGGATTATCACGATGCACGCAATTCCGATGCGCACATGGATATCCTTGACATTCTAGGTGGCTTTTCGGCCGCGGCCCGGCCGTCCCTCAACGAGTTGGCGGTTGCCTGCAGTTTTCCCGGCAAGTTGGATGTGTCGGGCGCGGATGTGGCCGAGCGCTATCTTGCGGGGCGTCTCGATGAAATTCTGGAGTACAACGAAACGGATGCGGTGACGACGCATCTGGCGATGCTCCGGCTTGGCTTCGTCACCGCACACCTTTCGCAGCGCAGCTACCGGCGTGAACTCGACGCCGTCAGCCAGTTGGTTGATGTCCAGGTCAGTGCGGGCAAACAGCAGTTCGCAAAATTTCGCGCGGCCTGGGACGCGATGCGCGATGCTTAGTCCTTATATCCCCATCCTTACCACCGCACACATCCAATCCGTCAGCGCCTCAATATCCCCCATATGCGCTGTCTCGAACGGGGTGTGTGAGTAGCGAGCCGGGAACGCAACGAGCGCCGCGGGGATATCCGCCTTCATCAGCGCTGAGCCATCGCTGCCGTAGGAGCCAAAGACGGCATGTTGGATGGGGATGCCGGCGGCCTGGGCGACCGTTTCCAATCGCGCCGTGAGCGTGTGATCGTAGTGAACCAGGGCATCTTTGTGCACCAGCACCGGGCCGGCGCCCAGCCGGATCGGCATATCGCGCCAGGCAACGCCGGGAATGTCGCCAGCAAGCCCGATCTCCAGGGTCACCGCTGCGTCAAACGCCGCGTGCGCGGCCAATGCGCTGGCCCCGACCACACCGATCTCCTCCTGCACCGAGCAGACCAGCGTCAGGTCAACGGCCCGTTCCGCGGGTGGCACGCGGCGCAGCACTTCGGTCATGACTGCCAGCAGGACGCGATCATCGAGCGCCTTGCCCACAAGTTGCTTGCCGTGGAGCACCGTCTGGGCGTCCCAGATGACACGGATGCCGGGCGTCACGCCCAACATCGCCAATTCTTTCCGGCTCAACCCGGTGTCCACCCAGAAGTCGTTCCAGGTCAGATCATGTGGTTCGGGGAGGGTGAGGGAGGCAATATGCCCGGTTGCCGCGGCAATGACGCCCGGTACAACCGCGTGGCGGGCCAGGATCCTGACCCGTTGGCCGATGGTGAACGCATTGCGCATCCCCACGCTGCGCTGCCACGCCTGGCCATTGGCAAGCCAGAGGAAGCCGCCTCCTCTACAGACCGCACTAGGAAGCAGAGTTCATCGGCATGGGCGATCATCAGCAGCCGGCGCCCAGTGCCACCGGCGTGTGCCACCACGTTGCCGATGCGCGTCCGGCTGAGCGACACTCCTTCCATGCGCCACAATTCCTCGACGCGACGCAACACCGCCTCTTCCTGGCCGACTGGCCCGGACATCTCGGTCAACTCTCGGATCAGTTCAAACATAGTGGATCTGCTTCCTTATCTTCAAAAGTTGATCTTGCTTGGTCCAGAATACTCCTCAGCCGTGAAATCCCAACCATGATAGAATGCGGTTAGGTGCCTGAACTTAGCGTACTTAAGGAGTTGGATTATGAGTGCTAAAGCGACCTTGACCTACGAGCACATTCAACTGGACGCAAATGGCGTCCCATTCGTTGCGGGCACAACCATGAAAGTCGTAGAACTGGTAATGGCCCAGGCCGCCTATGGGTGGAGCCCTGAAGAGCTACATTTCCAGCACCCATACCTGACGCTTGGACAGATTCACGCTGCATTGGCCTACTATTACGACCACCGAGGCGCGCTAGATGCTGACATTGCGAAGCGTAGCTTGCTGGTCGAAGAGTTCCGGCATAGTGCGGGACCATCTTCAATTGCTCACCGCCCAAACCAATCCCCAACTTGACTATGGCTATCTCCCTGTATATGGATGAGCACGTCCATCGGTCGATCACCATCGGTCTCCGCTTGCGTAGCGTTGATGTAGTGAAGGTGCAAGAAGACGGTTTTCGCAATACACCCGACCCGCTTATTATGGATCGTGCTACAACTTTGGGGCGAGTGCTGTTTTCACAGGACGACGATATGCTTGTTGAGGCCATGCGCCGACAAGACACTAGACGATCGACTGCGGTCAGGGTCGAATTGTTGTCAACGCCAATAGACCGGGCAACCCATCGGCCTGGAAGACCGCCCGGGCGCGCTGGGCGGGCGCCAATCCTCGCTCCAGCCGCTGCCAGATCGGGGCGAGCAGGGTTTCCTCCCCGCGTTCTCGCCGCGTAAGTCCCTGTTCGGCAAGACCGGCAACCGTCCGCAAAAAGCCGGGCGTGGGCTGCGGCGCGGCCAACCCGTAACGAATCGCCTGCTGATGATAGGTCTGCATCCGGCTCCAATATTCACCGCCAAGCTCCGCCACGATATAGGCGTGGATCTCTTGCGCCGCCTCAATTAACCCCAGGATAAGAGCACTCACGGCCCAATGTTCGCCCCAGGGTTGCTGGCAGGCCGGGCGGACTTCTATCGTGCCGTAGGCGGCGCGCACACGGGCGCTGTTCCAGATGTAGTGTTCGTGAAAAAGAAAGGCATCATAGTCGGGGCCGTGCTCGCGCAGATAGCCGGCGAAGGGACGCGCCACGGGAATGACCTGACCCGCATCGCGCATAATCAGGTGGGTGGCCTGCGCACTCATGGCGACAAAGTCGGCAAAGCGTTCGACGGGGTGGGCCAGCATGCCGTGGCGATGCTCATTGGCCAGGATTGCACCCATCACACCCTCGCGTGCACTGCAATAGGGGCTGACTTTACCGGCGTAGACGGGCGAATTGGCGCACAGCGCAATGATGATCGGCGTCACCAGGCTGCCGTAGTTCAACATGAAGACCAATTCATCGCGGCCGATGGCGACATGTAACTGGTCAGAGGCAGTGACCGTATACCAGAGCCACGGTTCGCCCATCGCCCGGTAAAGGCTGAGATAGCGCTGCTTGGGCGCCATTAAGCCGAGAGTGGCGGGGCTGAGTGGCTGCACGCCATACCCGAGTACGCGCCAACCAAAACGAGCGGCGGCATGCACCAACCGCACCACGGCGCGCGCCATGCTGGCCGTCACCGCATGCAGATCTTTGCACGGCCGCGTGTTGATCTCGATGGTGCCAAGCCCTACTTCCAGCGCATAACTGTATTCTTCGCCGGCAAGACCAACGATGAACTTTTCGCCGGGACGTCCTGCGCCATATTCCGGGTCCAGATCTCCCTTTTCCAGGAGTACATTCCAGAGTCGCCGGGCATCCACTGCCTCGCCCCGTGCACCGACGATGGGGAATTCTCCTTCGCGCCCCACCGTCCGTAGGGCGGGACGGTGCGCCGGAAATGCTGCCATAAAGCGTGTGGCGAGTTGTTCATAGGTGGTGTCGAGCGCTGCATCCTGCGTAGGAGCGATCATGTATTGGCTGATTCCATGCCGCCTGGACGGCGTACGCTACCTGCCTGTTGCGCGCTCTATCACCGCAACTGGCGCACCAGATCCGGAAGGTCCATGTATTGGCGGCAGATAGCCGATGCCCGCGTGCGGTCGCTGCCGCGATCCACAATGCCCGTATAGAGAATGGCGCGCATGCCGATCGCAAGCGGGCCGGTGATGTCATTGCTCTCGCGGTCGCCGATGTGGGCAATAATCCAGGCCGGCAGCCCAAGTTCCTGGCTCGCCAACCGGAATACTTTTGGCGAAGGCTTGGATGCCCCAACTTCATCGGAGAAGATAAAAAAGCGAAAATATTGCAGCAAGCCCTGTTGATAGAGCAGATGGCGGATACCGCGTCCGGTGGTGTGGATCGTATCCGAGATGATGCCCAACGTATATTCCTGCGCCAACGCATGGAGTATGCGATGCACCTGTGGCGCAAAATCCGGGGCAATTCGCACTTCCATCGTCTCGATCTCCCGGCTCAGCGCATCGATTTCGCGGAGTAGCGAAGCATACTGCCCCGGTTCTGGCTTGATGCCGAGTCGTTCGAACGCAAAGTTCAGGCGTTGCCGCACGCCGGGCGTATGGTGATCCTGCTTCCATGCCTGGCGGAAGCGCTCATTGGCCTGACGATAGGCTTCCGTGGCCCGCTGCGGCGGAATTGCCGGATAATTCCGCTCGATATGCTCCACAAATAGTTGGATGCGGGCCTCCCCTTTGCTGGGCAGCCCAAGCCGCGCCCGCTTCGGCTCGTCCGAGTCATCGGCTGCGATCGTATCCCAGAAATCAAAGGTGACTGCCTCGATCATAGACCGCGATCATAGCACAGCGCCGGGCGGCGCTTGAAACGATGCGCCTCTCCAAGTACAATGTCGCGTCATGGAACAATTCACTACACCGCTGCGGACACCTGCAGATCTGCAATCCTTCATCGACCACCGGAGCATTACAGCAAGGCTGATCCAAGGCATTGGCGAGACGCCAACCGTGCCTGCCGCCGCCGCGGCCCTGGGGGTCGAACCAGAACAGATCATCAAGACGCTGCTCTTCTTGATTGAGCGTTCCGGTGAGATCGAATCCGTGGAAACTCCACTGATTGTTATTAGCCACGGTCAAAAGCGTGTGGACAAGGGAATGCTGGCGGCCTATGCCGGCGTGGGAAAGAAACGCGTGACGCTCGCACCGGCCGAGGTAGTGAGCGATTTATTGGGATATCCCGCCGGTGGTGTGCCCCCGTTCGGTCACCGCACCAGGCTGCCGGTGCTGGTGGACGCAACCATCCTTGCCCTGCGTGAGCGTTACGCCGGCATTGTCTATGGTGGGGGCGGCGATGACCAAACGATGATGGAACTCACCGTGGATGAACTGCTAAACGTCACCGGCGCGACGGTGCTCGCCGTGAGCTTACCGGAGTAGGTGCGGCTTTACCCCTATTCCGGCATGCGGGCGGGCCGGTAGGTTGCGTCGTCGATGTCGGGCGGTGGCGGTGGGGGCGGCGTTGCCGATCGCTGGAAGGGGCTACGGAATGAGCGGCTGGTGGTGGTAGTTGCGGTCGCTGCTGTAGTTGCCGGTTGGCCTGGTAACTGTTGCGGCTGTTGCGGCAACTGGGATGGTGCGGGTGTTGGATTAGGGGTGACGACCAACTTGGGTTGCGTTGCCCGCGGCTGTGTCGCCCCGCAAAATACGCAAATTTCCCATTCGTTGCGTGCCAGGTTTCCACAACTTGGACACGTGTGCTGCAACTGCGCATGGCAATTGGGGCAGTACACCCAGGCGTCCTTCACTGGCACGCCGCAACTGTAGCAGGCGTTGGTCTGCTCCAACTCCCTCAGTAGTGCCTCTTCCTCAAGCGCACGATCATAGACGTCGGCCAGGGTCGCTTTGGGGCGGATCATCATATAGAGGATCAAGCCGATCAAGGGGAAGATTAAGACCAGCGCCACGGCCAGCAAGATCACCAACCAGTCGCGTGTACGCGAACGGATGTCGTGAAATGCCCAGATCCCCATCGCAATCCAGAAGGCAAAAAGAAAGGCGCCCAGGGCGGCAACGATGACGCCGGCGATGGTGCCAATGGTGTTGATTAACTCCGGTGACATGCAAGACTCCGTCTTTTCCAGCGCAGCGACTGCTTCCACCACGCAAAATTACGTCGATTATAGCGTACTGGGCAGAGAAGCCCAAAAGGGCGGCGGTAAAGGGGTGCACTGCCAACGCCGTAAGGACAAAAAAATCGGTTTGACAGGTCAAATCAACCGTGCTATAGTCCCGCCCCATTACGGGAAGGAATCGCAGCGCCTGCTTTTTCTGCCCGGGGCCAACGGCGGTTCCCATCTTGGGCGTCCCTCTACGCGCTCACATCAGTCCTTGCTGCTAATTCGGCGATCTGTGAATTTCAACTTGTCCTGCTTATCATGGACGCTGGATTCGCCCTTTTCGTTCAACGTAACTTACGCAAAACAGAACGGTCGAAAGGAGACCCTATGAGCAAGCGCCTCTCCATGATGGGCATCGCTTTGCTGGTGATTGCCATTATCTATTCAGCCTGCGCCGGACCTGCACCCGCACCGGCCGCCACCGAAGCCCCCGCCCAGGCCGCAGCACCAGCCACAACGGAAGCATCGGCCGCAACCACGACCGAAGCTGCCGCTGCCGCCCCGGCCGCACAGGCAGGTAGCCGCCTCGACACAGTCAAAGAACGCGGCAAGCTGATCTGCGGCGTCAACAACCAGTTGCCCGGCTTTGGTGAGCTCAAGGCGGACGGTAGCTTCAGCGGTTTCGATGTCGACTTCTGCAAGGCGGTGGCCGCCGCCATCCTGGGCGACGCCAATGCAGTCGAATACAAGCAGGCCAATTCGAACGACCGCTTTACGCTGGTGAAGACCGGCGAAATCGACGTACTCTTCCGCAACTCTACGTGGACCACGACGCGTGACAGCGCCGAGGTCGGCATGGAGTTTATGCCGGTCAACTTCTACGACGGTCAGGGCATGATGGTGCGCGCCGACAGCGGCATCACCAGCATCGAGGACATGGATGGCGCCACGATCTGCGTCCAGAGCGGGACAACGACGGAACTGAACCTTGCGGACTACTTCCGGGCGCGCGGCCTCGATTTTGAACCGGTTGTGTTCGATGACAATGATAAGACGCTGGCCGCTTACGACGAAGGCCGCTGCGACGGCTTCACTACCGACAAATCCGGTCTCGTGGCCAGCCTGACCAAGACCAAGGATCCCGCGGCCAACATGATTCTTGCCGACACGATGTCCAAGGAGCCGTTGGCCGGCGCGGTGGCTCAGGGTGACCCCGTATGGGCAGATGTAGTGCGTTGGGCCGTCTTTGGCCTGATCCAGGCGGAGGAAAGCGGTGTGACGAGCGCCAATGTGCAGGAAATGTTGGCGAGCGAAGATCCGACGATCAAGCGCCTGCTAGGCGTCGAAGGTGAACTTGGCGCCAAGCTTGGGCTGCCGAATGACTACATGGTGAAAGTGCTGGAGCAGGTGGGCAACTACGGTGAGATCTGGGACCGCAACCTCGGGCCCAATACGCCGTTCAAACTGCCGCGCGGCCTGAACGATCAATGGACCAACGGTGGTCTGCTCTATTCGCCGCCGTTCCGGTAAACAAGGGAGCGATCTGGTTGAACGCCTGTAGAGAATCTACGTTGTAGAGGCTTGCAAGGCGGCCAACGCGGAGGCGCCCCCTCGGCGCCTCCGCGTTGGCCAAGCGCCGACCATCAGGATCGTTCGTTGCATTGCGTTGTACTCGCACCGACTTGAAGTAATCAGAATCGCATCAAGAGCGGACTCGTATGGCCACCTCTGCCTATTCCAACGCACGCCCACCCTTCTATCGGGACACACACATCCTCGGCATTCTCGTGCAGTTGTTCTTTATTGTCGTGTTGGTCCTGATCGGTTGGTTTCTCTACCGCAACATGACGGATAATCTGGCGGCGATCAACAGTGCGTCCGGCGGTAGACTCAGTTGGAATTTCTTTGGGCAGACTGCCGGCTTCGAAATCTCGGAAGGTCCTGCCTTCCGCCCTGAAGAGAGCTACTGGCGCGCCTACGTGGTCGGTCTAATCAATACGCTGCGGGTCTGCGCCGCCGGCGTCATCCTGGCAACTATCCTGGGTGTGTTCACGGGGATTGCCCGCGTTTCCAACAATTGGCTGCTGAGCAAGATTGCCTTGACCTATGTTGAGATCATCCGCAGCACACCGTTGTTGGTCCAGTTGCTCTTCTGGTACTTTGGCGTCATTGCCGCCCTGCCCGATGTAAAAGCTGCCGCGGAGTGGCCTGGTCTGGCTTTTCTCTCCAACCGGGGGATCTACGTCACCTGGCCCGTCTTGACGGTGACTGGGGCGCCGTGGCTCTGGTGGCTGTTGGCCGGCGTTGGCCTGGGCCTACTCGCCGCGTGGCTCCGCCGGCGACAACTCGATCGCAGAGGACTGCCCGGCAATGGATTTTTGTTGGGGGTCGTCGTTTTCTTTGTGATCGCCATTGTCGGTTTCTTTGCCGCATTTTCTGCTTCCGCCTCCCACAGAACACCACCTATGAACTGAAGCGCGGGGATCGCGGCACCGTCTTTGCCGACGAGGACGGCGATGGCAAATATACGCCGGGAGTCGATCGAGCGCTGGCATTTGTGCCCATCACGCTGCTGGATGAGAACGGGCAGGCGATTGCCACCGAATCCACCGACGGCGACGGCGAATTTCGTTTCTTCGATCTGCCAAAGGAAGGGGCAAGCCTCACATCCAGTGCGCCGCCGCCTGTGATCATCAGCGAACCCCAACGTCAGGGCTTTAATTTTCGTGGCGGCATGAACCTGACGCCCGAGTTTGTCGCCTTGTTACTGGGGTTGACCATTTACACGGGGGCGTTTATCGCCGAGATCGTCCGCGCTGGCATCAATGCCGTGCCCCATGGCCAGTGGGAGGCAAGCCGCGCGGTGGGTCTTGGCACGGCGGCAACGCTCCGTATGATCGTGTTGCCGCAGGCGTTGCGGGTGATCATTCCGCCGCTGACCAGCCAGTATCTCAACCTGGTCAAAAACTCGAGCCTGGCCATCGCCATCGGTTTTCCGGATCTGTTCTATGTCGGGCGGATCATCGTCAACCAATCCGGGGCCGAAGTGCAGATGATTCTGGTCGTCATGGCAACCTATCTCTCATTCAGCCTGATTACATCGCTCTTTATGAACTGGTACAATCGGAAAGTCATGATTGTGGAAAGGTGACAATACGCAAACCAATGTCATCACAAACCACTTCCTCCACCTGGGTCAACACAAATCATCCAACCCCTGCCGGGAGACCGCCGGCCTCGCAGGTCGGCGTGGTGGGCTGGCTGCGCACGAATCTCTTCAACGGATTCTTCAACAGCATTCTGACGATCATCACGCTCATTGTTGCCTATTTTGTCGTTACAGGCGCCGTGCGTTGGTTGTTCAATGCCTACTGGGCGCCGGTCTGGGCGAATCGCAAACTGTTTGCGGTGGGTCCCTATCCGGTTGACCAATTGTGGCAGCCAGCGCTCGTGCTTTTTATGGTCACACTGCTCTTCGGCCTGAGCGCCGGGCGGTGGGGCAGTTTTCTGCGCAGCCTTGCGATTGGTCTAGGCGCACTCCTCGGCGTACTCGCCTTGCTGCCACTTGGGACTCAGGCACAACTGGTCATGGCGGTGGCGTTGGGCCTGCTCATCGTGGGCTTTGTGATCGGACTCCGCGTCGCGATTGGTTCACGCTGGCTCGTGCTGGCCTGGCTGATCAGCATGCCGGTGACTGCAGTCCTCCTCAAGGGCGGCATTGATCTGCAACGGATTGGTATTACCTGGTCATTTGCACCCTTTGTCAATCCCGGTCTCTATGGCGGATTAATGCTCACCATGATCCTCGCGGTGGTTGGCATCACCTTGAGTTTCCCGCTAGGGGTGTTATTGGCGCTTGGGAGGCGCAGCAAACTTCCCGTCATCCACTATTTCAGCATCACCTATATCGAAGTCATCCGCGGCGTGCCGCTGATTACGATCCTGTTCTTGGCGATGGCGATGTTGCCGCTCTTCCTCCCTAAAGGATGGGATAGCCCCTCTGGATTGGTGCGCGTATTGACGGCGATTACATTGTTTAGCGCCGCCTATTTGGCGGAAAATGTGCGTGGCGGCTTGCAGGCGTTGCCAAAAGGGCAGTACGAAGCCGCGGACGCCCTGGGATTACGCGGTTGGCACAAGCTTCGCTTCATCATTCTGCCGCAGGCGCTGACCAAGGTGATTCCGGCAATGGTGGGCCAATTCATTGGTCTATTCAAGGATACCTCGCTGGCGGCGCTGGTCGGTTTATTGGAGTTGGTTGGCGTCGCCCGCGCCGTGATCCAACAGCCCGAGTGGCTCGGCGTCCCCGGCGGCGTTGCCAAAGAAGTCTATATCTTTGTCGCGTTCGTCTTCTTTATCTTCAGTTTTGGGATGAGCTTCGCCAGCCGTAAACTGGAGACGAGATTGGGAGTCGGGAAACGATAGCACGTAGCTCGTATGAAGTATCCCGTGTCGCGTCGGCCACCGCAATGTGACTTAAGCGATACGAGTTACGCAATCACGAGTTACGCAACACGCAACACGAAGGATTCTCATGGCAGGACACGCTCTCACAGACGACATCATCGTCTGCAACGCAGTGAACAAATGGTTCGGTGAATTTCACGTACTGAAGAACGTGAGTCTGGCCGTGAAGCGGCAAGAGGTGGTGGTCGTCATCGGACCTTCCGGCTCGGGAAAGTCCACCCTGATCCGTACGATCAACCGGCTGGAGGAGCATCAGAGCGGAGAGATTACGGTCGATGGGATCCCGTTGACCCGCGACGTGCGCAACATCGAGTCGATCCGCATGGAAACCGGGATGGTCTTCCAGCAGTTTAACCTGTTCCCGCACCTGACCGTGCTGCAGAACATCACGCTGGCGCCGATCCATGTGCGCAAGATGAAGAAGAAAGATGCGGAAGCGCTGGCGATGGAGTTGCTCGAACGCGTGAAGATTCCGGAGCAGGCTGCCAAGTATCCCGGCCAACTGTCCGGTGGTCAGCAGCAACGCGTGGCCATTGCCCGGGCGCTGGCGATGCGGCCCAAGATCATGCTCTTTGACGAGCCGACTTCCGCACTCGACCCTGAAATGATTCGTGAGGTGTTGGAGGTCATGGAAGACCTGGCCGAATCAGGCATGACGATGTTGGTCGTTACCCACGAAATGGGTTTTGCGCGCGGTGTAGCGGATCGCGTCGTCTTCATGGACAGCGGTGAAATCGTGGAGATCGGCACGCCGGACACCTTCTTTAGCGCGCCACAACATGATCGGACCAAGCTCTTCCTTGAGCAGATCCTCAAGTAAAGGCTTTAGGGCGTTTGCGGCGTGGGCGTTGCGTTGCGCTCGCTTGCGCTCTGCGCCGTCGGCGACGGCGCCTTGATCCATTGTTCGTAGAGTGACACCAGCGACGGATCCGGGAGGTCTCGGAGCGCGGCTAGCCAGGTCTGGGTGTCGACAATGCCCCACCGGTGGGTCTCAAGATAATTGTGCAGGAAGCGGTCAAAGCGGCGCGTGCCGATCGCATCGCGGACACGGTCGTAGAAGAGTGCACCCTTGCCGTAGACGATCGTTTCGTATTGCGACCCATCTTTGAAGGCATTGACGGGCTGGTCCACCTGGGTATCCTGGCCCTTGGTCTTCAGCCCGTTGAGCGGTGTCTGCCAACGCCGGACCACAAAGCCTTCGGCATCGGTCACCCCCCGCATGCTCTCCATATAGAGTCGCATGGAATACTCCGCCAACGCCTCGTCCAGCCACGGCTCGGTGACGGGATCATTGTGCACGATGTTGTACCACCATTGATGCGCCATTTCATGGACCACCAGCATTTCAAGGTTCTCTCTGAACCGCGTATAGAGTTGAACGCCGATCAGCATCACTTGCGGGTATTCCATCCCGCGGAACCCGGTGGGCGCCGGCGCCACACGCATGTCGGTGAAAGGGTACTCGCCAAAACGGTCGCTGTAGATGGCAAGCGCCTGCATGGTGTATTTCAAGGCATTGCGCCCGGCCGCCTCATCGCCCGGCAAATAGTAGCTGTGGACGCGCGTACCGTAGGTCTCGCCGGTCACCGACTCGAAGACGGGGCTGGCGTGGAGCACAAACTCGCGCGAGGGTCCGGTGACGAAGACGTGTTGCGTCGCCCCATCCGCCGTCGTCGTTGCAACTTCGACGCCGCTGGTCACCGGCACCCATTCGCTGGGCATCGTCACGGTGACGACAAAGAGTGACGCCACACTAAACGCCGCATCGCCCCGTTCCGTCCCGTTGAGTTGCCACCAGGCGCCTGTGCCTACGGCTGGACCGTTCTGATAGACTGCCAGTGAGGGGTAAAACAGCGGCAGGCTCAACATCTGCTGGCTTAAGCCAAACAATGCGTACACGGCGGGTGTATCCGAAATCTTGGGGATATCAAGCCGCCAATTGAGTTGTACGGTCGCCGAGTCACCCGGCAGCAGTGCGCGATCCAGGTTCACACGAATGGCAGTATTGTCGTCGCTATAGGCGAAGGTGGCAGGTTTCTTGCCGACCAGTGCGCTCTGCACTACAACCGAACTGCGGTAATGGTCCAGGGCGGGATAGAGGCGAAAAACCAGTTCGTCCCAGGGGTCGGTGCTGACATTGGGCACCACGATCGTGGCTGTGCCCGTGAGGCGCAAGGCTGCGGGGTCTACCGTGACACTGATCGCATAGCGCGGCGCCGGTCCAAGATTGTCCAAATCCTTTTGAAATTCTGCTTTCATGGCAGGCCGGTAGACGGCAAGCGGATCGTCGATGGCCGTGCTCTGGGCGCCACACGCGGCCAGGGCGAAGACGGCGGCGAGCAGCGTGCACGCAATGGTGCAAGCAAGAACAACCAGATGGGATTGCGATGCGTGTTGCTGATGACGGTAGCGCATAAAGAGAAGGTAAGGTTATCCACTTCTGCGGCGTGGGTCACTGTGCTATGCTAGCACAGATAGGCGCGGCAACCTGCCACTTTTTTAGCACTTTTCTTGCCTTCTTGCAAACAGAATCAATGGCCTGATGCATGGACTCCACGACTTTTGTATTGTTGGTTCGCCACGGCGAAAATGATTATGTTACGACCCATCGCTTGGCCGGACGCACGCCAGCCGTCCACTTGAATGAGAAAGGGCGCGCCCAGGCAGCGCAATTGGTTGCCTACCTCGACCAACAGCCAATCCGTGCGGTCTATTCAAGCCCCATTGAACGGTGTCTTGAAACTGCATCGCCCCTGGCCGCGGCATTGGAACTGCCCGTTCTCGAAGACGCGGGTCTTTTGGAAGTGGATTACGGTGACTGGCAGGGCGCGGACCTCCGCGAATTGAGCAAGTTGGATGCCTGGCAGCGCGTTCAGCACTATCCGAGTCTCTTTCGGTTTCCAGCCGGTGAGACATTGCGTGAAGTGCAGGCGCGCGCAGTGAGTGCGGTTGAACGAATCCGCGACCACCATCCCAACGAAGTGGTGGCGGTCTTTAGCCACGGTGATGTGATTCGGACTACGCTGGCTCACTATTTGGGTGTACCATTGGACTTATTCCAACGGATTGCGATCAGCACCGCTGCGGTGAGTGTACTCGCCTTCATGGATGGACGGCCCCTGGTATTGGGGGTGAATTTCACGGCAGCGTTGCCGAAATTCGAAATCAAGAAACCTGAGCCAGAAACAAATCAGAGTGATGGCGAGGGTGCGCAAGCTGCAACTGTCTGATCTGTGAAACCATCGGATGCTGGCGCCCGCGGTTGTCAAAGCCAGCATCGGCAAATCAAGAGCTGAAGTTGGTTGTATGTCGGAATTTACCTACGATCTAAATCCAGTCGATCACATCATTGCGGACGCCATGGGTGAGCCGGGCAAGCGCACATTTTTTGTGCAGGCACGCGCCGGTCGTGAACTGGTTAGCCTTGTCCTTGAGAAGCAAGAAGTGCACAATCTTGCAGTCAGCGTCCTGCAGTTGCTCGAAGAACTCGAGAACAAACACCCTGACCTGCCGCCGGCCACACGTGCCAAGAAAGCACTCTATGCTGAGGAACCAATCGAACCGGCATTTCGTATTGGCCAGTTGATGATTGGATACGATGAGGACGACGACCAGGTTTGGTTGATTGCCAAAGCGTTGATAATCAATGAGCAGGGCGTCATCGTCGATCCGGACGAGGAGACCGTACCCAGTGTCCGGTTTGTGGCGACGCGCACGCAGATGCGCGCCCTGGGCGAACACGCTCTCGAAGTAATCTCGAAAGGACGCCCACTTTGCCCGTTATGCGGGCGCCCGATCGACCGTGAAGGTCACTTTTGTCCGCGCACCGACGGACATGCGATGCCAATCGTACTATGAGCGTGTCAATGACCGAAACGCAAGTCCTGGAGGTGTTGCGCCAGGGTAAGATGGAAGAAAAGGGGCTGCTGCCATACAGTTCCAACCACAGTTTCCTGGTCGTCATGCGCGACGGGGATGTGACGGCGCCTGCGGTCTATAAGCCACAGCGGGGCGAGAGCCCCCTCTGGGATTTCGAATATGGCACCCTGTGCAAGCGCGAGGCGGCTGCCTTTGCGATCAGCGACAAACTGGGCTGGGATCTCGTTCCGCCGACAGTGTTACGCGAGGGGACGCGCGGCCTGGGGAGCATCCAACTCTACATTGACCATGACCCTGACCGGCACTACTTCACGGCGGCCGAAGACGCCCGCTTTTCCGTTTCATTTAGACAGCTTGCACTCTTCGATTTTGTCGTCAATAATGCAGATCGTAAGAGTGGCCATTGCTTGATCGGTGGAGATCAGCGCATTTGGGCCATCGATCATGGGATTTGCTTCCATACAGACTACAAACTCCGCACAGTGATCTGGGAATTTAGTTGCGAAGCCATTGAACCGGCGCAACTGGAAGACCTGCACTCCTTACGGAGCGCACTGACTGCCGCCGAGAGTAGTCTCATCCAACAACTTCGGCATTTACTAAATCGCCAAGAAGTGGCAGCCACATTGCGCAGGCTGGAGCACGTGTTGCGTACCGGAACGTATCCGGCGCCGATTCCACAGCGGCGCAACTATCCGTGGCCGCCGATCTAAAAGGGCACCCGCAAATGGGCTATGGCAGCCCGGAGGACGTGTGAAAGCTGTTGTCATGGCAGGAGGTGAGGGTTCGCGATTGCGCCCTCTGACCATTGGCCGCCCTAAACCGATGGTGCCAATCGTCAACAAGGCCGTCATCGGTCACATCTTTGATCTCCTCAAGCACCACGGCATCACCGAGGTGATCGTCACCCTTCGCTATATGGCTTCCGCCATCCAGGATTTCTATGACGATGGCAGCAGCATTGGGATGAAAATCACCTACTCTGTAGAAGAGGCGCCGCTTGGCACGGCCGGCAGCGTCAAGAATGCGGCGCGTTACCTCGACGATACCTTTGTGGTGATTAGCGGTGACGCACTGACCGATTTCGACCTCAAGGAAATTGTACGCGTGCACAAGGCGCGTGAATCCCTTGCCAGCATCACCCTGACGCGCGTGCCGAATCCATTAGAGTTTGGCGTCATTGTGACTGACGAACAGGGGCGAGTCGCACAGTTCCTGGAGAAGCCCAGTTGGGGCGAAGTCATTTCCGACACCGTGAACACCGGACTCTATGTGCTGGAACCCGAAGTGCTCGATTTGATCCCGGAAGGCGTGCCTTACGACTTTGCCAGCGAGCTCTTCCCGCGCATGCTCGCAGACCGCAAACCTTTGTATGGATACATTGCCGACGGATACTGGTGCGACGTTGGCAACATCACCGAATACATGAAGGCGAATGCCGACGTGCTGTACGGCAAGTTACGTCTTCCGGAGCCAATCGGCATGCATTTGGGTGGTGGGATCTGGGTCGGGGAGAACGTTGAGATTGCGCCGAGTGCGCAGCTTTTTGGCCCGATCTACCTTGGCAGTGAGGTCAAGATCAAGGGCGATGTGCGCATTTACGGACCTACGGTCATCCGCGACTATACGGTCGTCGATAACTATAACCGGATCGAACGCTCCCTTATCTGGCGCAACAACTACATCGGCGAGTCATGCGAATTGCGCGGGGTGATTGTCACGCGGCAATGCAGCATCAAAGCGCAAGTGGTTGCGTACGAAGGGGTGGTGATCGGTGACAATTGCGTGCTTGGCGAAGGCAGCGTACTGCATCCGAACGTCAAACTCTGGCCGCACAAGGAGATTGAAGCGGGCGCAACCATCAAGGACAGCATTATCTGGGGCAATCAGGGGCGCCGTGCGCTCTTCAGCCGGTTCGGCGTTTCCGGTGTTGTCAACATCGACCTGACGCCTGAATTTGCTGCGAAGCTGAGCGCGGCACTCGGGGCAGCGCTACCCAAAGGCAGTTATGTCGCGATCAATCGCGATGCCCACCGCAGTTCGCGCATGTTGAAACGCGCCCTCATTAGCGGTCTACCCGGCACAGGGGTGAACGTGTGGGACCTGGGCACCGTCGCCATTCCGGTGCTCCGGCACTTCGTGCGCCAGCGCAAAGATACGACCGCAGGGATCCACGTGCGGCTCAGCCCATTTGACCAACGGGTTGTCGACATTCGTATCATTGATGGCCAGGGGCTGAACCAGAGCAACGCCGCCGAACGGGCAATCGAGCGCAATTTTTTCCGTGAAGACTTTCGCCGTGCGTTCCTGAATGAAATCGGGCTGATCGATTACGCACACCAACCCATTGCGGTCTACACCGAAGACTTTTTGCGCCACGTGGATTCGCAGCGCATCCGCGACTACGGCTTTAAGCTGGTCACAGATTACTCGCACGGGTTGGCCGCCGACACACTGGCGGATGTCCTGACGCAAATGGGCGTAGATGTGGTGCCGCTCAACGCCCGCATGGATGAGAGTAAGTTGGCCATGCTCCAGGGCGAATTCAAGGCCAATCAGGAGCGCATGGGGAAGATCGTGCAGGCGTTGGGCGCCAATCTTGGCGTGCAACTGGATGTAGGCGGTGAAAAGATCTTTCTTGTCGACGAAAACGGTGTGGTGATCGACGACATCACAGCCGCCGCCTTGGTGATGGAACTGGCGCTCTACGCCCATCCTGGCCGGCCCGTGGCAGTGCCGGTCACTATGCCGGCGGCTTTCGACACGATCGCCAACTGGCATGGGGCGCGCCTGTTCCGCATCACCCAGAACCTGCACGGCCCCATGCACACCGCGAGTTACATCGGGGTGTTGCTGATTGGCGATGGCGCCGGCAGTTTCATCTTTCCCGGCTTCCAACCTGCGGTGGACGGGATGATGGCAACCGTCCGCCTGCTTGAATATCTGGCGATCCGGAAATTATCGGTCAGTGAAATCCTGGCCTACCTTCCCAAGTTCAGCATCGGCAAGGAAACCGCCGAATGCTCCTGGGAGGTCAAGGGCGCCGTGATGCGTGTGATGATGAACCGTCATCAGCATCGGCAGATGGATAAGATCGATGGCGTCAAGATCTACCTTGACCACGGGGAATGGGTCCACCTTTCACCGAATCCGGATAAGCCTCGCTTCGAAATCCTCGCTGAGGCGGGTGACCCGGAACGGGCCATGGAACTTGCCCGCGACTATCGCGAGATGATCGGCGAGATCATTCACGAACTCGGCGTCATGGTTGCCCCAAAGAAAGACGAGTAAAGCGCGCTTGGTCCCGGTTACCCAGACATTCAGGACGCATTCACCTGCTGAGACGCAGGCGCTGGGCGCGGTGTTGGCCCAGGCCGTGCAACCGGGGCAAGTCATTGCCCTGGTTGGGGACCTGGGGGCGGGAAAGACCACCTTTGTCCAGGGCCTGGCGGCCGGGTTAGGCGTGCAAGGGCGCGTCGCAAGCCCAACCTTTATGCTCGCCAATGAGCATCGCACCCCATCCGGGTTGCGTCTCCTCCATATCGACACCTATCGGCTTGGTGATGCCGCGGCGGAGGCCAGCGGTTTCGGTATGGAGGAAATCGTTGACGATGCCACGGCAATCGTCGCGATTGAATGGGCGGATCGCATTGCCCCCTTACTGCCCGCCGATCACTTGCGAATTGAGTTTTTCCTGGCACCGGATGACGAGGACGTGCGTGAGTTGCAGGTCTGCGCATCCGGTCCATGCAGTGTGCTGGCTATGGAAAAGCTTGCGGCGGCGTGGAGCGCGTGACCCTATTTGCGTGTGCTTGGTAAATAGAGGTGGTGCGACAATACAGACTCTGGCGGTCCCACGAGCAGCGATACAGTCACATCCACCGGCGCCAACCCATCTGCGGCAGGCGCCTGAACCCGAACCGTCGCATAGTGGACGCCTGGCGCAAGCGAACCTGCAGCCGGAGTGACCACCAACGCGCCGGTGCTCTGTTTGAGCTCCAGCCAATCACACGCGGTCGTTGCCTTCCACTCGCCACTGCAGCTTGTACAATTGACGGTCACCTGCCCAGTGGTAGGTGGCCACCCAGTTGCGTCAACGGCGTCCGCATTTAGGACGATCGTGGTCGGCGTTACCTTGAGCGCAGGCGGAGGAAGGACGCGCGGTGGCCCACTCACACGGTGGATGTAGGGATAGCCTTCGACTCCTTCGCTGAAAGAGCCGTCGGTGGTCGAAAATCGAACCTGCAAGCCTCGACTCCGGAAGTAGCGGTCGGGAACCACCCAGTGCAGCGTGTCGGTGATCGGCTGTGGCGCCGTATAGAAGGTGATGGCGTCCCAGGTGACGTCGCTGCTGCCGGTGACGCGCGTATTGATGATCAATTTTCCTTCACCGGTGGCAGGCAACGTGAATGGCACTGCGAACTCTTGATAGCCGTTCGCAGTCGAAAAGTCCGACCCGCGCAATGACCGCTCCGCAAGCAAAAGCGCACCGTCTTTGATGTCGACATGAACAGCCTCAGTGGTCTGCGCATTGTCGGCGATTTTGAGCCGCAAGTAGGCAACGGCGGATAGCTCTTTGTAAAACTCCGAGGATTCTACGCCCAGTGTGGAGTTGCGCCCGCCCTTCAGTAAGAATGCGGCGCCACCCCAGGCGCTTGCGTCGTTGACGGGGTTGCCTTCACCGGCATGCAGGGCGCGGCTCGGATCGGTTTCGTCGGCGATCCAATCCAGGCTGAACCCGACCTGTGTGTAGCCGTTGGCCGGCAATGACTTCAGGCTGATGGCAGGTTCCACCCGGCTGGCAGACGCCGTGCTCAGTTCCTCGGCAGTGGGTGGCGGCCCCAGGTAGATCGTGTCGTGCGCAATCGCCGTGCGGCCGATACGGTCGCGCGTCTTCACGTATACCGAACGCCAACCAGTGCCTGGGTTGAGCGTCCAGCTCTTCTGCGGCGTGTAGGGTTCCCAACCGGCGCCAGAGAAATCAGGTTCATTCGACACCATCATCTCGGTGGCGGCGCCAATCCCGGTGAACCCCGCGCGGAAACCGGGATCGTAAACGTAAAGCTCGACTTCCGGCTCGAGGGTGCTGATGGCTTCATTCTCAATGATCACCGGGGCATAGGCTGGGTCAGCGCCGAGGTCCATCACAATGAAACCCGTGCCGTCACTCCGTAGATAGTAACCGATGCCGATCTCGCGATAGTAGGCGTTTAGTACATTGTTGCGGTGGTATTCGCTGCGCATCCACGCGTCTACGGCCACGTCCGGCGCCAGATAGCCGCACACAATGTTCTCACCCCAGCCTGCCAGCCCAATATAACCGGATTCACGCATGCGCTGACCGGGGTTGCGCCCCTTGGAATCGATGTGATCACAAGTTTCTGCAGGGTCACCTTCCACTGAATCTTGCGCAAACCACTGCGCCGCCAGTGACAATTCCCGGTTCCAGCGCAGCGGGGGCAAGCCCTGCTGCGCGCGTTCGAGATTTGCGAGGTAAACCACCTGCTGCTCAGCTTGCAGCAGAGCGGGCGATTGTGCTATTTCGGCAGTTGCTGCGCGGGGGAACAACAGGGCGGCGCCAAGCAGGCAACACACAAGCGCCAACCCAAGCCGGCGATGCAGAGGCCAAGGTACAGGCAACATAGAACAACTTCTCTCCCGTTCGGCGAGGCGCCGGTCAACCAGCTTACCGGCAAAGCAGTGATGCTGGGAGTCATGGCTCGATATAGCCAATACCGGATTATATCGCGTTTTTTGCGGGATCGCAGAAGTGCAATGCCATTTATCGGCACTTATTCCCCACGCCAGGGCTACGGAATCGCTATCACTACCTGACGATTTACGAACGAAATCGGAGGCTAAATGAGGTCGTCGGGTTGATCGATGTCATGCAGCCATGCGGGGTCAGCCGGAATAGGTGTGACCAACGTTTGCTGGCTCTGCAACAGGGCGCGACCGCCAACGTCGCCGCGAATCCCAAGCAGTGTGGCAAAGCGCGAGCCATCGAAGATCGCTGGGGCGCCGCGCAACAGCCCGGCGACCTGTGGCGCGGCGATCGGTGCACCTTTGCGCCATGCCTGCAGCAGGCGCCGCAACAGGAGCGGCGTCAAATAAGGCTGGTCAACGGGCATAAAGAGCGCGGCTTCAACCGCGGGGCGCAAGGTTGCCAACCCCAGATGCATGCTGCTCGCCTGGCCCGATGCCCATTGAAGGTTATGCACCAATTGCACCCGTCGATCTTCGCGCAGTGGCGCCAACGCGGCGTTCACGAGTTCGGCGTGCGCCCCGGTGACGACGATCACCTGATCGACGCCACTATCCAGCGCGGTCAGGACCGCACGCACAACCATCGGCTGACCGTCCACGATCTCCACCTGCTTTGGGCGTCCCATGCGGGTCGCGGCGCCTGCTGCCAACAAGATTGCTGCCACCGGCGCCCAACGTTCGAGCACCGGCCGCTGGGTCAGCTCGCCGGCTGCGGCGATGAGGGCAAGTTCGCCCTGACCGGCGATAGTGCGGGCCGTCAGGCGGCCGAGCGTGAGCCGGGTGGGATCATCGGCCTTGTTGAGCAGCACGGCCAGGCGCGCTGCCGCCGGCCGTGCCTTAGCGCCGCCTGCGGCGTGCAGCATCAGCCGCGCCGCCATCGCCGGCGTGAGGCGCACAAGTTCGTCTTCAGGCAAGCCCAGCACCTGGCGCACCTGTTCTGGTCTGTGGACCCACCGGTCCGAGATCTCGGCCTCCAGGGCATCAAGGCCCATGACCGGCATCAACACAGTTGTCGCCGCAGGCACCACGGGTTCGTGCTCACCAGGCGCCTTGACCGGGCGCATCTTGCTGCCGTCCGCCTCAATGGAGAGGACGCCGATCTCAAAATCTGCACAGCGCCGCACCAGGGTATCCAGTGCCGCAAGGCTGATTCCTGCCCGGCGGTCACTGACAACAGGACCGGTTAACAGGCACCAACCTTGCGCATTCAGCGCAAACTCCAGCGCCGACAACGGCAATTCATCACCGGTGACTTCGACGGTTGCCGGCGCCCAGGCCGTCTGAAATGCTGCAATGCGCGCGGTGTGGGTGACAATGGCGCGATGCCCGGTTGCAGCGGCATCGCGCAAGTCGAAAAACGGCGCTGCTCTTGCCGCCACCACCTACCACCGCAACGACATCGGGGTGCGAGGGCGTGAGTTTTAGCCTCAGGGCATGATGGAGAAGCATGGTGCAGCGACCTCGGTGTTACGCTGTTTTAGAGTGGTCATGCGATACTCCATCTGCTTCGAAGCGCATGCTTGAGACAATTGGAAGGAATGGACCATGGCGAATCCAGGATTGATCATGAAGCTTAAAACGGAGCCCGAGGCGCTAGCCAAACAGCGACAGATGCGCGCCGCACGGGCCAACGGCGCAAAGGTGTTGTTAGGCATCCTGATCGGCGGCATGATTGTGATCTTTGGCGCCAGCTACTGGGCAAGCAGGACGGCGTCCGGGCAAACAGGGCTGGCAATCTTCCTGCTCTTTGCGGCTGCCCTGTTCGCCTCGGTCTTTTTCCTCAACAACTGGTGGCAATGGCGGGTGCTCCAATTTTTCGACGTGCATTGTCCCCATTGTGACCAGCCATTGGCCGTGGAGACACACTGGACCCGCCGCCCATCCTATGATTGCCCGCACTGCGCAAAGCCGGCGCTGGCCACTGCGCGAGAACTTGCCGAATGCGGATCATAGCCTAATACCGCCTTTTCTTTCCTTGGCGGCTTTGCGTCTTGGCGGGAGTCTCTGTTTCTTAGCATGATTCGGAGAGATTCTACTCGCATCCCGCGTTTTGGCGAAGTAGGCTGCACGCTTTCGCGGTGGTTGCGCGAAACGCTGTTACCGTTTACTATTCTGCTTTGGTAGTGTCCCCAGTATACCCAAAAACTTCATTCAAATTTCTCACCTAAGGGAGGAAAGACCGTGAGACACGCAGGATTTGTCAACCGGCCGCAGCGAGCCTGGATCTTTGCACTGGTTTTGCTGCTCGCCCTGTTTGTGCAAGCATGCGCCGCGCCGGCCGCACCCGCGACGGAAGGCGAACAACCGGCAGCAGAGCCGGCCGCGGCTGGCGCCCCCATCGTGCATTCACTGGGCCGAGAACTGCCCGCGGACGCCGCACCCCCCGAGCAGCAGGTGCTCGTCTACCCCTACAGTGGTTGGGCCAATTTCACCACGATCGACCTTTTCCAGGCCGTCTATCAGCGTGCGGATGCCATCACCGACATCCTGTCCGATTCGCTCGTGCGGCTGGACAAGGACTTCAAGGTCCATCCAGGCGCCGCCACCGAATGGTCAGTGGACGACAGTGGATTGGTCTGGACCTTCAAACTTGATCCGAACCTGATGTGGAATGACGGCACGCCAGTCACCGCCGCCGACTACGTCGCCACCTTCCAGTACGGCGCCGACCCGGCTCATGCCTGGGACTTTGCCTGGTACTATCAGGGTGTCATCAAGAATTGGGCCCAGGCTGTAGCCGGTGAAGTGCCGCTCGACCAATTGGGCGTCGTCGCACTCGACGACCACACACTGCAGTTCACTACCGAAGCGCCCGCACCGTATCTGCCGTCGATGCTTACCTATTCTGCGCCATTGCAGAAGAAAGCCCTGGCGGAACACGGCGGCTTCTACAACTCCGATCCTGCCACTTCCGTTTCGTCCGGCCCCTACAAGCTGACCGAATGGACGAGGGATGTGCGGCTGGTTTACGGATCAACAAGGACTACAAGGGCACCAACGTTCCCCTACCTCGAAAAGTTGATTGTTATGCCGACGAGCCAGGGCACGCAGGTGGCCGGCTATCAGAACAACGAATATGACTTCGTTTGGGGGAACCAGGGCATGTTGTCCCCCGCAGACCTGGAATTCATCCAGAGCGATCCGGAGCTTTCGGCGGAGTATCACACGAACCCCGGCGACTTCCGCACCTATTACTTCTTTTTCGACGACACCAAGCCGCCCTTTGATAATCTCAAGGTGCGCCAGGCGTTTGCGTCTGCTTTGGATCGCGAAGGCATCGCCGAGAGCATTCTAAGAATATCGGGCATCCCGGCCTACTCCTATCTGATGCCCGGCTTCCCCGCTTCGAACTCAGAGGCGTTCAAGAGCACCTACGCCTTCGACATCGAGGCCGCCAAGCAACTGCTGGCCGAAGCCGGCTATCCCAACGGCGAGGGCTTCCCGAAGCTGACCCTGTCCTTGCGCGATGAACCTGCCCTGCCGCAGGCGGTGGCGCAGGCCTACGCTGCAACCATCAAGGATGAGCTTGGCATCGACATCGAGGTCACCAACATGGAGCGCAAGACCTTCATGGACCAACTGCAGGCTGACCCGACCGAAATCCAGTTTGGTTTGATCTCCTACGGGATGGACTTCCTCGACCCGAGCAACATGCTGGGCGTCTTCAAGTCTGGCGGCCGCCATGTGTGGAGCAACCCTGAGTTCGACACGCTCTTCGATGATGCCTCCGCCATGACCGGCGACGATGCCAAGCGCACCCAGATGTTTATGGATGCGGAGAAGGTCCTGGTCGATGATGTCGGCGGCGTCTTCGCCTGGCATGTGACGCCCGGCGACCTGATCAAGCCCTATCTCAAGGGACCGGCACTTGAGCCCGATTCCAGCGGTTTCGCCGGTTGGCACTGGCCTTACTTCTCCAGCTTCAGCGACCTGCTGCAGGGCGTCTACATCTCGAATGATGTGACCAACTACCGCCCTGAGCCGCCACAGTAAACTGTACTTCGTATCACGTATCTCGTAACCCGTATCTATGGCACTGTCTTCATGATACGCAATACGTGATACGTGATACGTAATACGGAACACCTACATGGCTCGTTATCTTCTTGGCCGCCTGGTCGGTATCGTCATCGTGTTTGTGGTCGTGAGCATGGTCGTCTTCCTGCTCATGCACTCCATTCCGGGCGGGCCGTTCGACGAAGACAAGATGCCACTGCCACCGGCAGCTAAAGCCAACTTTTTGCGCAAGTACGGGTTGGATAAACCACTCCCCGAGCAATACGTGCGCTACATGTGGGCGGCCGTGCACGGCGACTTTGGCATTCCGTTCCAGAGCCCGACCGAAACCGTCGGTGAATTGATCGCCCGCACCTGGCCCGTGAGCATCAAGTTGGGAACGGTAGCACTTGCCTTTGCCATTCCGCTCGGTTTGCTCTTGGGTACAGTGGCGGCCAAGAATCAGAACGGCCCCATCGATTATCTAGCGACGTCCGCGTCGACGATAGGTCTGGCGGTGCCCAACTTTGTCATTGCCGTCTGGCTCCTCCTGCTGCTGTCGGCGCAATTCAAATTACTCCCGACCGGTGGGTGGGGGCACTGGTACAACTACATCATGCCGGCCATTGCCTTGGGCGTTGCGCCCATGTCACTCATTGCCCGCTACACGCGGACCAGTATCCTCGAAGTGTCACGCTCGGACTTTATCCGCACGGCGCGCTCGAAGGGTCTGGGTGAGTCGACGATCGTGTCGCGGCACATCATGCGCAACGCGCTGATCCGTTGATTACCGTGATTGGCCCGCAGATTCCCAACGTGCTCACTGGCACGATTTTTGTTGAGAGCGTCTTTCGCGTGCCGGGGTTGGGTAAGTTCTTTGTGACCAGCATATTTCGGCGCGATTACCCCATGATCATGGCGACGCTGTTGCTGGTGGCAGTCGTCTGGTCAATCGTCTACCTGCTGACGGACATCATTTACACCATGGTCGATCCACGGGTGCGGCTGGATGAGAAGCAACAATGAGTAGCACCGCCCTTTCACAACCACAGCCGCAGGCAAAACCGGAGAAGCTCAAGCACCGCACCCTGATAGGCGATGCTGCCAGGCGCTTTTCGCGCAACAAGTTGGCGATGGTCGGTTTCTTCCTGGTCTGTGCGCTGATCTTTATTGCCATTTTCGCCAATTTCCTTGCCCCCTACCCGTATGATCAGATCAATCTAAAAGAGGCATTGCAGTTTCCGAGCCGCGAGCATTGGATGGGGACGGACGACGTTGGTCGTGATGTTTACTCCCGGATCATCTACGGGTCGCGCATCTCCCTGGGCGTCGGCTTAACCGTCCAGGTCATTGCCCTGACCATTGGCGTCCCCCTCGGCCTCGCCGCCGGCATGTTGGGCGGCCGGGTTGACTATGTCATCATGCGGATTGTCGAGGTGATGACCTCGATCCCGGCGTTGATGGTCGCGTTGCTGTTGATCTCGATCTTTGGCAGCAGTCTGGGCAACGTCATCCTCGCCATCGGGCTTGTCGCCTGGATCGATGCTTGCCGGCTTTTGCGCGCCCAGTTGTTCTCCTTGCGCGAACGCGACTTCGTCCTCGCGGCGCGCACCGTGGGCGCCACCAAACTCCGCATCGCCTTTCGGCACCTGCTGCCCAATGCAATTGCACCGCTCATTATCGCCGTCAGCATTGGCATCCCGGCCGCCATCTTTGCCGAGGCAGGGCTTTCCTTCCTGGGTCTTGGCGTCAACGATCCGATCCCCAGTTGGGGCAAAATGGTGGGCAACTCGCTCCCCTACATACGCGTCTACTACTATCTGGGTGTCTTTCCAACCCTGGCGATTGCCATCACCATGGTCGGCTTCACCTTCATGGGCGACGGCCTCCGCGACGCATTTGACACCTCCATGAACCGTTAATTATCATGCCCGAGACCCTTCGTCTGACCAACCGTGGCTATATGCGCCGCTACGACGTAGAAAACATCCTCCGCCGGCTCTATGCAATGCAATGCATTGAATTGATCGGCATGAGCAACGTCGGTAAGTCCGCGCTCCTGCAACTGCTGGCCGACACCGATGTGTGGATTCAGGAGTTGGGCGAGGCCGGCCGTAGTTTCCTTCCCGTCTACGTGGATTGCAACCGGATGTTGGGGTTAAGCGAGCAGGGCTTCTGTGAACTGGTGCTCCGTTGCCTCCAGGAAGCAAGCCCGGAACTTCGCGACCTTGCGGACCTGCAGACCGCGTATGACATGGTTGTCGATCCGGCGAGTGACTTCCAGGTGCCGCTGAGCTTTAGTCGTGGCCTCAATGCCGTCCTGCAGCAGAATCACCGCAAATACATCCTGCTATTCGACGAGTTCGAAGACCCCTACGTGCATATTGATGCACGGGTCTTCCTGAACCTACGCGCTGTGCAAGATCGCTACAGCCAACAACTGGCCTTTGTCACTGCGACCGGTCGCCCATTGGTCGCCTTGCAGAGTGAGACCCGGCGCGGCGAATTTGCCGAACTCTTCAGCAACCGGAGCTGGTATCTCGCCCCGTTGACGCGTTCGGATACCGAACAACAGGTGCGCCGGTACATGAACGCGTTTGAAGCCAATTTCAACGCGACGGATCTGGAATTCATCTATCAGTGGAGTGGCGGTCATCCCCGGATGGTGGAGGGCGTCTGCCAGGTGTTGCACGGCGCACTGGAAGAAGCGGGCAGCGATGTGAACGATGCACCGGATCGATGGCAGTTCCACCGCAACCTGGCGCCGCGCTTGCGGACCGATGCCTTTCTGGCAGACGAATGCCGCAAAATCTGGGATGAGTCGACGCCTGCCGAGCAGGCAGAATTGTTGAACCTGTTACTGACCGACTACAGCCCCGATCAAACGTTGCTGACCAACCTGATGCGGAGATATGTCGTCATCAAGGTGGAGGGCCGGCCTCGCGTCTTTAGCCGTTTGCTGGGAGACTTCATCCAGCAGCAGGCTGCGCCCGCACCCGCGGCGCCGGCAACGATTTGGGTCGATACGGCGAGTGGTTCAGTCACCGTCCACGGCAAGCCGATTGAGAGCCTGACGGCGCTCGAATACAAGTTGATGCTGCTGTTCTTCCAGAACCGTGATCGGCTGATCGACAAGTATCAAATCGTGACTTCGGTGTGGGGTGAGAGCTATATCGATGAAGTGGATGACGCCCGCATCGAAAAACTGATCAGCCGGCTGCGCCAGAAAATCGAACCGGACCCTGCCAATCCGCACTTCCTGATGACAGTGCGCGGCCGTGGTTATCGGTTGGTCGTTTCATAGTGCGCTGCTTCACAATCCAATTTTGTGGCGGCTTCCGGTTCCGCTATACTTGCTTTAGAAATTATGGACCTCGTGTCCTTCCACCGTACGCGCAAGGAGAACTCCTATGACGGATATCGCCGATACCATCACCGCTCCCGGCGACGCCATTGCACCCGATGAGGATGTAGTTGTCTTTGGCGGCGAGCATCGCAATATGGCGATGGGAGTTGCCATGTTGGGGGCTGGTGTGGCCGCATTCATTGCCACCTACACATCCACCTTCTTCGCCCAGGCCATCGCCTGGACCTTCATTATCTGGGGGTTGTTCTTCTTGTGGGGTGACCTGCTGCTGACCACTCGGCGTTTTGAAGTTCGTCCGGACACCTTCACGGTCGATATTCCCTTCCGGCTGTGGGGACGCAGAAAAGTCTGGGCATGGAAAGATGTCAATCGCCTTGATATCTTGATCGAACGCCGCGATAGCCGCCCGGATGATGCCCAAATCCGGATTCACCATGTCTATCCTGGCTCAATCAGGCTGGATCGGGAAGATCGCAGCTTTGAGCCTGAGCTCGTGCGCCTGATCATTGATCGGGCGAAGCTCAAGCCAGAAGCCACCAGCGGCGGCGTCGACCTCTACAGCTTGCCATTAAACCAGGAGATTTCCTTCACCTGGAAGAAGTAGGGTTCCGCCCGTTTGCTGCAAAAATCAGACGCCGGTCGCAACTGCGACCGGCGTCTGTTGATCTATCTTGCGTTGCGAAATGGCAGCACCGGCGGCCATTTCGTGGAAAGTGCTTGCCCTACGCGCCAACTGGCGGTTGATCATGCTCGCGGATCAACGACTCCGCCTTTTCAACCAGCACCCGATTGCCCACAAAGAGTGGGACGCGCTGATGGAGGCGCGTAGGTTCAATATCCAGGATCGCGCCGGTCCCGTCCGAAGCATAGCCGCCGGCGTGCTTTGCGAGGAAACCAAGCGGCGCCGCTTCATAGAGCAGGCGCAACTTGCCGCCGGGCTTCTTGGGGTCTTTCCTGTCTGCCGGATAGTAGAAGACACCGCCGGCCAGCAGATTGCGATGGAAATCCGCCACCAACGACCCGATGTAGCGCAGTGAGAGCCCCTTCTTCTCCGGCGTGTCGCTCTGCAGCCATTTTGTGTATGCCTGGATGCCCGGCGTCCAATAGGGTTCATACCCCTGGTTGACGCTGTAGTACTTAGGCTTGGCCGGGTACGAAATGTCAGGATGGGAGAGCAGGAACTCGCCGATCGCAGGATCCAGTGTGAAGCCGTGAACGCCGTGGCCCGTGGAGTAGACCATCATCGTGCTCGAACCATAGACGATGTACCCGGCTGCGACGAGATCCCGTCCAGGCTGCAAGACGTCTTCAAGCGTGCCAGGACCGTCGCCGGTCTTGCGCCGGTAGATCGCAAAGATGGTGCCGACGCCCACGTTGAAGTCGATGTTGGAGGAGCCATCCAGCGGATCGAACACCAGCACGTACTTGCCCACCTGGAAGCGATCCGGGATTGGGATAACGTCCTCCACCTCTTCCGAGGCCATCACCGCCAGCCGGCCGGTATGGTCGTTAAGCCGGTAGATCGTGCGCTGGGCGAATGCATCAAGCTTCTGGACTTCCTCGCCCTGCACATTTTCTTCGCCGGCGCTGCCCAGAATCCCTGCCAGACCGGCCTGGGTGGTCTTACTGGCGATAATTTTGGCGGCAAGCGCCATGTCATAAAGGATGTTGGTGAGTGTGCCAGTTGCGTCCGGGTAGTGGGTCTGTTGGTCGAGGATAAACCGTTCGATTGTAACCAACTTGCCCAAATGTTCCTTTAAATCAGTCATCGTTGACCTCCTGCATAAGTGGGTGAAGAATTGGGTGCGATCACACCCCATCCGCCATAGGGTTTTAGCACGCTTGTGTTGCGATGGCGTTCACTTTCGGCGGTTCGCTGATGGTAGGGTCACGGCACTGCCCTGTCCTACGGGGGCCAAGGCATGCGTTTGACAATTGACAATGGACCATTGACAATTGACGCCTGAGCATGGACACCACAAACCCTGACCCCAGAGAACGCGCCAGAGATTACAAAACGCAGGAGGAGCCTCCTGACGCGCCGGCCGAAAGCACCACAGACTCAAAATCACGCCTACATCGCACCCCGGAGCAATGGCAAGATCTCGTCAGCCAGCGCATCGAAGAAGCGATGCGCGCGGGCGAATTCGACAACCTGGCAGGCAAAGGCAAACCGCTCAACCCCGATCCGGATCCATTTACCCCCGCCGACATGAAAATGGCCAATTCGCTGCTGCGCAACAACGAACTGGTCCCTGCCTGGATTTCGGATCGAAAAGCAGTGCTTGAAGCCATTGAGCGTTTTCGCGTTAAACTGCAGACAACTGCAGCCGCCTATCAGACTGCGCTCGAATCCGTGACGGTGCCACAACATCGCGAGGAACTGGTAAAACGCTACAATGCCCAGGTTGAAAGCTGGCGGCAGGAGATCATCGAGCTAAATAAGCGCATCCAGACACAGAACCTCAGACAGCCGGTGACTTTTTTGGAGATCTACAAACTAAGGCTTGATGATGAATTAGCCAGCATTGGCGCACCCGTCAACCGGCAATAAGTCTGCTACCAATGCTTTCAAGGTCCCATATGACGATTGACACGCCCGCGGCCCAAAGCGCGCTGCCTCACCCCCATGTCTCCCTGGCGAAAATCCTGACTTCATATCTTCAAGTTGGCATGACAGCCTTCGGTCTTTCAATCCTTTTGAAGCTCAAGGCAACAGTGCTTGACAATCGCTGGTTGACCGAAGAGGAAGTCAACGAAGGGCTTGCGCTCGTGCAACTCTATCCTGGCCCAATCATGGTGGACTTCACCGCCTATGTGGGGTACAAACTCCGTGGCGTTCCCGGTGCGCTCATGGCGACCCTGGGCTTCATTTTTCCCTCTTTCGTGCTGATCCTGGTGCTCTCCGCACTCTATTTCGCCGCCGGCAACCTACCCTGGGTGCGGCCGCTCTTCATCGGTTTGGAGGCGCTGGTCGTGGGCATCCTCTTCAACGTTGTGTTGGAGATGGGCAACCGCAACATCCAGAATCGCACCCAGGCGGTCATTGCCTTGCTGGCATTTATTGCACTCCTATTCAAGGTGAGCGCCATCCTGATCATCTTTGCTGCCCTGGCGGCAGGCGCCTGGCTGCTTCGCCCTCCAGCCAAATCGAGTGCGGCAGCCGGCGCCAGATCAAATCAGAAGTTCGCACAGACCCCGACCTCCCGTTGGGTGGCGATCGCGGTGGTACTGGCGGTCATCCTTGGCGTTGTCTGGTTTTCGTGGAGTCTCCATTCTGACCTGGGCGATCTTGCGCTTTCTCTGTTCAAGATTGGCGCCGTAGCGTTTGGCAGCGGGATGGCGATCCTGCCCCTGATCCAGACTGAAGTGGTCGACAGCCACCAGTGGGTGACCACAACGCAGTTTGCGGACGGGATAGCGTTGGGGCAGATCACGCCCGGACCATTCTTGATCACGGCGGCCTTCCTTGGCTACAAACTTGGCGGAATCTTTGGCGCCACCCTGGCAACCTTCGCGATCTTCTCACCCTCGTTTGTCATGACGCTCCTCTTTACCGAGGTCTTTGTTCGCCTTCACGGACTACAGGCGGTGCGCGGTGCACTCTCCGGAGTGCTGGCTGCATTTGTAGGTCTGCTGGCGATGGTGCTGCTTCAAATTGGTGAAGTGGGGTTAGTCAGCGCCGCCACCTTTTCGCTGGCAGCCGGCGCCTTCGTCGCTGTGCGTTGGTTCAAGATCGACGTACCGTGGGTTTTCCTTGGCGGCCTGGCCCTGTGGGCAGGATTACTGGTAATTGGCGTTATTTGACTTATTGACCGCCACCAGCAAACATCATATAATAGCTAATGCGGCCTTAAGTTTAGTCACCTCAAACGTAAGCACTGGTGCGCCCTACATCATGCCCTTGAACACCTCGCGGCCGGCGCCACAACCTGCCATCGCTATCTTCTTTGCGCTCTATTGGGCGCTGTTTTTGCCGTTCATCTGTTGGGGGGCCTGGGCAACATCGGGCCATCCCCATGCGCGGCCGCATCTTGTATTCGAAATGCCCGAACAGTTGGCACAGATGGCTGCGGCGCATCCTCATGCCATGATGCACGACGCCGTGCAGGATTTAGCTCGCTGTGTGTCTGGGGTAATGCCAACTGTGTTTGGCGGCGGGCAACCAATTGGCACACGACTGGACGCTTGTGAGATCCAGTCTGGATCTGTTGATGTCGCTGGACAATCGCTGCCGTCAACATTAGCCAGTATCATTCTCATTTTGATCGCCAACCCTGCAGAGCATAGGGACGTACGTCCGGTTTTGCAGCGACATCCGGCGCAAGCCCATCTTTTCCCTGCGGATCTTGCCCTCACCGTTCCCGATCCCCCTCCGCGCATTGGTTGAACCAGTTATTCAGAGGCGTTCGGTTTCAGAAAAACCAAATCATAGAACGAGAGGGTTCCAATGCGTCTTCTTGATCGTAGAGCACGATGGTTCGCACTTTTCCTTAGTTTGAGTCTTGTCTTTCTTGCGGCGTGTAATCCCGTCACGCCGGCGCCGGCGACTGAGGTGGAGGCGCCGGCTGCTTCTTCCACTCTGACCGCATTTGCGCCCGCCGCACTCGGTGACACCGTCACGCAACTTGCGGCAGGCTTTGAGGCCAAAGCGGGTGATGTCAAGGTTCTGCTTGAAATCGGCCATACGCCGACCCAACGCACGCAGATTGAGCAGGGCGCCACACCGGATGTGATCTTCACGGCAGGCAAGACGGATATTGAGGCGCTCGCGCAGCAGAATCTGATCGCCGCCGATCAGGTCAAGCCGCTGGCGCGCAATCAATTGATCGTGGTGCTGCCGCCTGGCAATCCGGCGCAGATAGCGACGGTGGAAGATCTGGTGAAGCCGGGCGTTCGTCTACTGGTCGCGCAGCCCGAACTGCCCATCGGGATGGCAACCGAGAAACTCCTTGACAACCTCAGCGCCAAGGTGGCGCCGGACTTCAAAGAAAAAGCTCTTGCGAATGTCGTGTCGCGTGAACTCGGCGTCAAGCCAATCGTCACCAAGATCGGGCTGGGCGAAGCGGATGCCGGTGTGGTCTTTATCAGTGACGCGACGGCAGCGCCTGGCCTTGCCACACTGATGCTGCCGGATGATGCCAATGTGACCGTTGCCTTCATGGTGGCGCCGCTGGCAGCTGCCGCAAACCCCGAAAAGGCAAAGGCGTTCGTGGAGTACGCACTGTCGGACGAAGGCCAGGCGCTGCTCCAGGCCCAGGGATTCTTAGCTCCGGCGCCGTGAGCCGGACGAAACAGTCAGATCGCTATATCTGGCGTGAGTGGCGCTTCTGGATGCTGGCGCTGCCCGGGTTTGCGCTGGCGGCATTTCTGGTGATCCCGCTGCTTGTGTTGATCTTGCGCGGGATCACCCAGCAATTCCTGGCGTACCTGAGCGACCCAACGTTGCTATCCGCCGTTGCTTTGAGCCTGGTCACATCGACCTTGAGCACGTTCCTGGCGCTGGCGGCGGGGACGCCCCTTGCCTATGTGTTGGGACGCGTTTCGTTCCCTGGAAAATCATGGCTCGAACTGCCGCTCGATATCCCGGTTGTCCTGCCGCCGCTCATCGTCGGCATTGCCCTGCTGCTGACATTCGGGCGCAACGGGTTACTAGGGCGCCCACTGGATCTGCTTGGCATCCGGCTGCCGTTCACCACGGCTGCTGTGGTGCTTGCTGCGACCTTCATTGCGGCACCGCTCTACTTGCGCACCGCCCGGATCGGCTTCGCCATGGTGCCGCAAGAACTCCGCGAGGAAGCCATTGTCGAAGGTGCGAACGAATGGCAGGTGTTCCGGCATGTCATGCTGCCGCTCTCCTGGCGGGCGTTGCTTGGCGGGTTGATCCTCTGTTGGACGCGGGCGTTGGGCGAATTCGGTGCGACGATCGTCTTCGCCGGCAACATGGTGGGGCGCACGCAGACGATGCCGCTTGCCATCTTTATTGGCTTTGAGACGAACCTCAGCATCGCGCTGGCGCTGTCGGTGATCCTGGTCGCGGTCTCCGTTTTGGTCTTGATCGGGCTGAAACTTGTTGATCGGGCGTACTCGACCACCGTGGGATGATGGGATCGCGCCAACGGGGGAATGGAGGAAAAACAATTAGTCACGAGTCACGAGTCAATTGACTCGTGACTCGTGTTCTTCTCTAGGAATGTCGCCGTACGAAGCGTTCCATCCGTTCGAGCGCCTGTTCGATGTTGTCGACGCTGGCAGCATAGGCACAGCGGACGTGCCCCTCACCACCCTGGCCAAAGGCACTGCCGGGAATCACCGCCACATGTTCTTCAACCAGCAACTTCTCACAAAATTCATGCTCATTCATCCCGGTGATGCGCACCGAGGGGAACGCGTAGAAGGCGCCCTTGGGTTCAAAGCAGGCCAGACCAATGCTGTTGAGCCCGCTGACGATCAACCGGCGGCGCAGATCGTAACTGGCCACCATCTGCTGGACATATTCTTCGGTCGCCGGATCGTTGAAAGCGGCCAGCGCCGCCTCCTGCCCGGTCGTCGGGGCGGACATGATCAGATACTGGTGGATCTTGCGCATCGCGCCCAGTAGCGTTTCCGGTCCCAATGCGTAACCGATGCGCCAACCGGTCATGGCGTAGTCTTTGCTCATGCCGCCCAGATGGATGGTGCGTTCGGCCATGCCGGGCAGCGCGGCAAACATGATGTGCTCATGGTCACCATACACAAGCCGGTCATAGATTTCGTCGGAGATCACGATCAGGTCATGTTTCTCAGCGACACGGGCCAGTTCGAGCATGCCATGCATGTCCATCACCGCGCCGGTCGGGTTGCTGGGGAAACCGATCAGGAGCGCCTTGGTGCGCGGGGTAATCGCGGCTTCAACCGCTGCAGGGTCCACAAAGAAGTTGTCCTTGGCATAGGTGGGAATGTCGACCACCGTTCCGCCGGCAAGAATTACGCTGGCGGTATAGCTGACAAAGCAGGGCTGCGGTACGATCACTTCGTCGCCCGGGTCAAGGATCGACTGCATCGCCAGATACATCGCTTCGCTGACGCCGACCGTGATCAGCGCCTCGGTTTCGGGATCGTACCGGTGGCCACCGTACCGCTCACGCAGATTACGGACTACCGCCTCGCGCAGCTCGTAGATGCCTGAATTGGATGTGTAGGATGTATGCCCGCGCTGCAGGCTGTTAATGCCGGCCTGTAGAATCGGCGGCGGGGTCACAAAATCCGGTTCGCCGATACCAAGGCTGATGACATCGTCCATGGTGGCCGCGATGTCAAAGTACTTACGGATGCCAGATGGCGGAACCAATTGCACGCGCTGGCTGAGTCTGGCGTTCATCGGACGCATGGGCTGACGTTGTCCGTTCTGCTGGTGTATGGTCTGCACACCCATGGCGGGTGTAAGAAGCTGGTTCATCATGTGGCCTCACATTTAGTATAGTGCGTGTTGCGTGTCTCGTGTTCGTACGGCGTACACCCGCCACCGCAGCGGTGGTTGATGCGCACATCAACTGGCGTCCGGTTGTAGCCGTTTGCAGTGTGCGGTCCGGTTAGCCCGCAACCTGCCGGCGGCTAGCTGTGGCCAATCCCCCCACACCGAGGCCAAGCAGGTTGAGGACGGCTGGCGCCAGATCATGCACCGGCCTGTAAATCGTCGATCTGCACATCATACGTTTGCGGTCTCCGGCGTCGCCCACTGCGTATGCCAATTCGTCGTCTGCTCGTAGGCGTGCGCCGCACGCAAGATCGCTTCTTCACCCAGATGCGGGCCAATCAGTTGCAGCCCGATCGGCATGCCCTGGTTGTCGCTGCCACAGGGAACGCTGATGCCGCAAATCCCCGCCAGATTCAGCGTGATCGTGAAGACATCCATGAGATACATCGACAGTGGGTCGCCGGATTTTTCGCCAATGCGGAACGCAGTGGTGGGCGCGACCGGGCTGGCAATGACGTCGACGGTTTCGAACGCCGTCTCGAAGTCCTGCTTGATCAAGGTGCGCACCTGCTGCGCCTTGAGATAGTAGGCGTCATAGTAGCCGGCGCTCAGCGCATAAGTGCCCAGCATGATGCGCCGCTTTACTTCGGCCCCAAAGCCGCGGCCACGGGACTCACGATAGTTCTCAAGAATGGAGTCCGCGCCGGCGCTGTAGCCAAACCGGACGCCATCGTAGCGTGACAGGTTGGCGCTCGCCTCGGCCGTGGCGACAAGGTAGTAGACGGGCAACGCCTTCTCGGTGTTCGGTAAGGTGATGGGGACAATCTGGGCGCCGAGATTCTCCAGGTGCGCAACCGCCGTCTTGACCGCCGCTTCCACCTCCGGCTGGATCCCCTCGATGAAATATTCCTGCGGAATGCCGACGCGCAGACCTTGCACGCCGCGGTCCAACCCTGCCCGGTAATCCGGCACAGGCAGATCCAGGCTTGTGCTGTCGTTGCCGTCATGACCGGCCATGACCTGCAGGACCAGCGCTGCGTCTTGAACGGTCTTTGCCAGGACACCAATCTGGTCGAGGCTGCTACCATAAGCAATCAGCCCGTAGCGGCTGACCCGGCCATAGGAGGGTTTCAACCCCACAACGCCGCAGTAGGACGCAGGCAGGCGTACACTGCCTCCCGTATCGGTGCCCAGGGCTGCGAGCGTCGCTTGCGCCGCCACTGCGGCGCCGGAGCCGCCGCTACTGCCGCCGGGCACACGACTCAGATCCCAGGGGTTGCGCGTCGTGAAATAGGCGCTGTTCTCGGTGGACGAGCCCATGGCAAATTCATCGGTATTGGTCTTTCCGAGCATCACCATGCCCGCGCGCTGCAATCGCTGCACCGCAGTGGCCGTGAATGGCGGCATATAGTTTTCCAGGATGCGGCTGCCGCAAGTGGTGCGCACGCCTTCGGTGGAGAGCACGTCCTTGATCGCCATCGGTATGCCAAGCAGAGGCGCATCTGCACCTTGCCGGCGGGCAGCGTCAGCCTGTGCTGCCTGCTCCAATGCCCGCTCAGGCGTCACGGTCAAGTAGGCATTCACGGCCCTATCAACGGCTGCGATCCGGTCCAACAGCGCCTGGGTCAGTTCTACGGAGGTGAAATCGCCGGCACGCATACCTGTGATCGCATCATGTAGGGTGAGGGTATACAGTGGTTTCGTCATCTATTCCTCGAAGACCGCCCTCACCTTGAAAAAGCCATTGGCGCTGGCCGGCGCGTTGGCGAGCGCTGCCTCATTGGAGAGGCAGGGTCGCGGCTCGTCTTCGCGCATGACGTTATAGCTCGGCAACACATAGGGGGTTGGCGCCACATGGCTGGTGTCAACTTGCTGCAAAGACTCGGCATAATCCAGGATTGCGGAAAGCTGCTCAGTATAGAGCGCAATTTCATCCTCGGTCAGTTCCAGTCTTGCCAGGTCGGCGACGTGCCGTACTTCTGCTGCTGTCAGGTGCATACCGGCTGCCTCACACGGTGCATGAAACGAACAACGTCGTGGCATGGGGCCAACGACGTTGTTTGTGGAGAGGTTTCATCCAAACAAAAACGCCGTGGCATGTGTCCACGGCGTTGGCGATCCTGCTGCCATCACCGGGACACGCGTCTAGCTGCGGCCGCCTTTGCGGCGCCGGCTGCGATGCGGTTCATGTTGGCGCAGAACTCGTTAAGCTTCATCATTGATTGGAGCAGACTCTACTAAGTGATAATTGGTTGGCAGTATAGTCACGCAGTAGGTGCATGTCAAGCTCAAATGCGGTGAAGATCGTGGAGTGGAACGGAACCGTGGCCGGGCGGGCTTGCTGTGGATCGCAGGGGTGAGGGGTTGCGTGTGTTCGGGGCCAAGCGCGGTTAGCGGCGGGTGGTCAAAGGGACACCCACAACCACGGGTGTTTGGGTTGAAGGCCCAGAGCACCGAATCAGGACCCAACCAGCAAACAGCGAAATGATGGGATCAAGGCAGATCGGAATCAGGATGGCAATCGCGAGCAGCATCGAGAGGAGCGACGCCCGGCATCCAACTCCGTCACATAGTGCACCGTCTTGTAGTAGACTGCCACACTCCACGCAAAACCAACGATGACAAAGAGCGGTCCGATCCACGGGATCGGTCCCAGCCCCACCAGCACCAACGGGACAAAGGCAAAGCTCGTGCCCGCAAGGAAGCAGCCAAGCGTACTGGTCGCCCGGAAGAGACGCGCCATCCCTGCCACCAATGCACCATAAACGATCCAGTTGGCCAGCCAACCCAGCGGCCAGTTCAACCATATACCCACTGCCGAAAGGAACGCCGCCAGGAAGCCGGGCATCCGCGGCTCCAACCCCGCCAGCGTCTGCACGGTGGTTCCCGCAACTTCGATCGGGATGATCCCACGATAGGCGTCCGTGATCTGCGCTGCGGCACTGCCCAATTGCGCCATGGGTACGCTTGTTGCCATCGGCACGGCAAGGAACAGATTTGCCACCAGCGGAATGACACCGGCCACCAGCGCCGTCACAATGACCAAACCAAGCCCTTCGCGCATCGTGGCGGTTGTCTCGCCCCGTTCAAAGGGGTCGAGTGCATCATGCATTTGGAAGCGCAACGCCGCTATGATCTGGTCGACGCGCGGAAACCAGAAGCGCCACTGCAACCACTCTTCGCGCGGATGCTGGCCGGGTAGACTGATGTAGGAATGGCGGCTCATCGATAACCTCCCGCGGTGAAGCCCAGAGCAAAGGCCGTGCCTAGCAGCGGCAGCAACAGCATTGCACCGGCATAGGGGATCAAGGAGGCAAGGGCGGCGCGATTCCAGGGCAGGTCATGCGCCACCTGGAGGGCGCGATACCCGATCAGCGCGCTCCACACGGTAAGGAGCGCGCCACTCACCGCCACAAAGGGTACAAAGGCAAGGAATGTGAAGACTTGCGGCGCCACGATCAAGGCGACCGCCCCCAACGTGCTGTTGAGCGAACCTTTCCCGCCCATCGCCCTGGCTGCCGCAAACGCGACGATGCCAAAGAAAAGCCACCAGATCACCAGCACGAATGGCGTTGCCAGCAGCGGCACGCCCTGCGTCCAGCCGGCATAGTAGCCTTGCATGACGGCATACGCGGCCCAGATCCGGTTGGCGCCGTCCTCAACCGCCGGCGCCGGCAAACTCGTGACCGAGGCGAACTGCCGCCAACCGGCGACCAGCGTGTTGCCGATGGCGACGGGGTCCGGCAGCGAAGCGGCTGTAAACCAGCGACCAATCGTCTGCGCAATGCCGGCGATGACGCCGACGGTAAGAGTCAGGACGAGACCTTCCATCCACGGGTTGTCGTCGGAAGCCATGATCGCGGCAGGTTCTTCTTCGAGTACCAGCGACCTGACCACCAGTTCAGGGTAGAGATAGGGCTGTAACATAGCGCCTCACTGGATGTGAGCAAACAAGAAAATGCCAATAGTTGCCCACCCATCATAGCACAGACGCCGCGGCGCGACAACGCGGATCGAAGGTTGGCGATCAGTGCATCATCGTCTCGCAGGTACCAATGCCGCCTCGGAAAAAGTTGAACTGGACGTTGGGATGCTCGGCCAGCAGCGACATCGGCACGGAGGTGTCAACGATCTGTTTGCCGAGCATGAGTGTTGTCAGCCGCAGGCCAAAGGGGTTGTCGTGGTTGCCGGCATGCCAGATCGATACCTTTTCGGCACGCCAGGTCTCTTGCGGACCGACACTGATCGCCTGGCTGGGCACATTTTGCAGGACGCCGCCACCGGAAGTGCGGGCATTCTGCATCACGGTCATCGGATGCAGGTCGACCACGCGCGTGCTGAGTTGCCGGTACCAGGATGGTGGCGGCGGATTGTCGATCCATTCCCCTTCCCGCCTGGGCGGGTCGTTAAAGGCCCAGTGCTTGACATCGCCCTGCCCGCCCTGCATGACGACGCAGCGGGCTGCATCCCAGGATGCGACGTAGGCCGCCGGGTCTGCAGCCGGGAAGTGGATGTTTTCGCGCGGCATGCGTAGATCGGGGCGAATGCGATCAAAGCAGAGTTCCATGTCGGCGCGCGCAAAGCTCAGTGGAAAATCGTAGGGCGCCTCTTTGCCGTCGACAACCCACTCGTCCATGCCCCAAAAGTGGGCATGGCGCAGGTCGATCTCCAGCTCGTTGACGAGCCGGGCAACCAATGGGAGTTGTTCGGTGGGACCAATGGGACCGCAGATGCCGGCGGGGTGCTCGGGCGTCGCCTGCCGCCAGGCGGTGATGTATTCGAGTGCTTCCGCGAGGTAGAAGTCTTCCAGGGTGTCGTAAAAGTGGACGGTGAAGCCCGGGCGGGAAAGCGTGAGGAGATCATCGGCGGTGAGGCGCGCCGCGTCGTCAAGGAGTTCACGATCCAGGGTGGTGTAGTCCCACCAGCCGGGTGCTACTTTAGAGATCGAGCGCATAATACTGTTTCCTTTGGGTGACGGGTTGATAAATACCCATATTGCTTCATCGCCATCCGTCAGGTGCGGTTCTCCTCCTCAACCGCACCCCTCCGGCCTCGAAGAACCTCCCCTGCCCTCGGCGGCCTGCGGGAGCCTTTTGTCGCCTTCGCCACCGTCTTTGCGGCTTGGCGGGAGGGTTTGGTCTTTGCTGATGTGGGCTACAAGCCGCACCTACGACTGGTCCGCCATTCATGCCCGACGCCCCGCGATTTGCCCCAGCAGGGCTTCGGCAAGCGGGTTGGCGTCCTCGGCACAGTACCCGGCAGGCAGATGGCGTGTCCAGCCTTCAGCGTAGGTGAACGCACTGGACAGCGCGCCCATCGCCCGCGTCAACTGCTCCATATGTGCGATCGTCGAGTTGACCGCCTGGCTGGTGTCCAACCAGGCGGCCTGGCTGCGATGCTCCGCCAACATGCGCCGCTTGACATCCATCGCATCGCCCACATCTACATAGAACTCCGCAACCGCCTGCCGCCCCAACCCGTCACGCAACCCATAGGGCAGGGCATGATAGACCGTGACGGGCCGGTCAACCGCCGCTAGTGGCGGCGACACTTCGAAATTCGGCATGCCGCGGCTGAACGCGGCGGTGAGCGCTAAACGGCAGGTGTTCATGTGGTCTTCCATGTAGTCCTGCGGCGGATGCGTGAAGACAATATCGGGCGCCACTTCACGCATGACCGATGCAAGCCGGCGCAAGGTGCCCAATTCGTAAAAGATCTCCAGGTCGTTGCACAGGCTCTCATGGTAGATCGCGTCGACCACAGCCGCTGCCCGGATCGACTCTTCCCGGCGGATGCGCGGTCATGGCAGCATCGTACTCGACGCTGCCACAGCAGCCGTTGGCGACGGTCATGTAGTGGATTTCCCAGCCGGCCGCATGCAGCAACCCCAGGGTGCCTGCCATCATGAACTCGATGTCGTCGGGATGTGCGACCACCGCAAAGGCGCGCTGCACGGTCATGGCCGGATTACCCCTTGTTCGCCTTGCGCCCGGCCTTGATCTCTTCCAAGATCAACCATGCCTTCCATTGCATACGCGGAATGTGGAAGGCGCCCTTCCAGAGGTTGCCCTTCAAGGGCACCGAGATCCGTCCATCGCGATGCAGGTATCCAAACCATTCGCCATATTCCGGATCGGGGAAGCGGGCGTAGGTCCAGTCGTGGATCATCTGGTGCCAGCGCGCATATTTCTCGTCGCCCGTGAGTTGGTAGGCCAACAGCGTGGCGATGATCGCCTCGTTCTGCGGCCACCAGAACTTCATGTCCTGCCAGTATTCCTGCACCGGCAGCCCCTTGACATCACGGAAGTAGATGATGCCGCCGTATTCCTTGTCCCAGCCAAGCTCCCACTCCCAGTCGAGGATCGTCTTGCCGATCTTGAGCAGCCTGCTGTCCATGTGCCGGTGTTGCGCTTCAGCCAGGATGAACCAGGCGGCCTCGATGGCATGGCCTGGGTTGAGCATACGCCCGTCAAAGTGATCGATGAACTCGCCGTTGGGACCCACAGTTTCCAGCACCGCATTGAACTCGGGCTTCATGAAGTCACGCTCGATCTCATCGATGCAGCGGTCGATCCAGTTATTGCAGATCGGATCGTCCGTCACCTCGCGCAGGATTTGGGCGGTGACGAGCATGATCATCGGGAAGGCGAGCCCCTTCATGGGACGCACTTCCTGGTTGAACTTTGGCGCCATGGCGCCGGGGGTGGTGATGTAGCTTGTGATGCGTTTGTACAGAGCCACGGCCTCGTCCCGCGCCTGCTTGTCGCCGGCTGCCCTGGCATAGGCGGCAAGCCCGGCGATCATGAAGGTCTCGCTGAAAAAGTAGCGGCGTTTACGCACCGGGCGTCCCTCACGCGTCAGATGAAAGAACATGCGCCCATCGGTGTCGAAACCGTATTTACGCAAAAAGTCGATCCCGCTCTTGGCAAGCGTCAACCACTCCTGGTTTGGGGAGACCGTGGTGTACATCGTGGCCAGCATCCAGGCGAAGCGTCCCTGCTGCCAGACGGCCTTGTCGGTGTCGATGATCGTGCCATCGCGATCGGCGCAGAACATGTAGCCACCATATTCGCGATCCACGGCGTGTTTGATCCAGAAGGGGATCACGTCGTCCAGTAGCCCGTCTCGATACACGGCAATCAGTTCGTCGACGCGGGCAGGTGTCAGAATCTTGGATGGGGAATCAGCTTTGGTCATTCGTAGACTCCATCGATGCGTGTTTGCACTTAATAACGACCATACTCGTGTGCGCTTTCAACCATGGCGTGCAGATTAGCCGCCGGCGCATTTGGTGAAATAGCGCAGCCGGAACTGAGAATATAGCCGCTGTGAGGTTTGACGCGCTCAAGCCGCCAGCGGCATTCGAAAACGACCGTTTCGGGTGCACCAAAGGTGATCACCTCGGGTACATCCACATTGCCGAGCAGACAGGTCTTGCCGCGGCGGCCGCAAGGGCAACGTCAAAGTCGGTCATCGAATCAAATTCAACAATGTGAGCGCCGGTGTTCGCGAGCCGCTCGATCACATGCGTCGTCTTGCCGCAGACATGGATGCTGAGCCGGCCGCCCCGCTCGCGGATGGCAGCAGCCAGCGCCTGATGATAGGGGAACGCGTAGCGGGCATAGGTCTTGGGCGAGATCAGGCTACCGCTGGCCAGAGCGTCGCCGATCGTTACGACATGTGCCCCGGCTGCCATCAGGCACTCAGCAAACTGCAGGATGTACTGGTTGCAGAATGTCAGCAGTTGGTGGATTTGCGCCTCGTGGACGCCGTAACCCACATCCAACAGAAAGTCCTGCATGCCGCGCAACTGCGCCGCCAGGCTGAACGCCCCCTGATCGGCGCAGGCGACGATCAGCACCTGGTCGCCCAGGGCTTCGACCAGCAGCCGGGTGGCCGTGATCCACTCATTCAAGCGTGTCGTACGCGGGTCGATCAGTTCAAGCTTGTCGGCGTCATCAAGACTTTTTAAGATGCCTTCGGGCGACGGCGCTACACCCAAATCGGTGGCAAGCACCTCCAACCCCAGCGAGTGCGCCAGCGCACAACTGTCGGTTGCCACAAAGATCCCGTCCCAACCAAAGTCGCGCTGCGCCTGAATCTGGATTTCAGCATAGCGCCTGCCGTCATACATCAGTTCATCGCTGCTGCTGCCGTAGTTGTACGATGCCCAGATATGCGTCTGCGGGATGACCGGGATCCGGTCTGGCTGGAGATGGTCGATCGCAAGCAACGCGCGTTGCAGAGGAGTCATTGTTGTCATATCATCCCTTGACTGCACCTAGCGTAATGCCGCGTACGAGATAGCGCTGCACAAAGAGTGCAAAGAGAATCATCGGGACAATCATGATCACAGCCGTCGCCGCCATTGGTCCCCACTGGATGCCTTTGTCGGTCACAAAGCCGGCGACCGCAATGGAGAGCGTCTGCGCCTGGCGCTTGGCCACGCTGGACGCAATCAGGAACTCGTTCCAGGAGAGAAAGGCTGTGAGAATAGCAGCCGAGGCCACGCCGGGCGCGGCCATCGGCAACGCCACACGCCAGAAACGTTGGAGCGGGCCGGCGCCGTCGACCATGGCGGCCTCCTCAACTTCGCGCGGCAGGTCCTGAAAGACGATCAGCATCAGCCAGGTGACAAAGGGGATGGTGATGCCCAGATGGCCGATGATGATCGCCCAGACCGTGTCAAGCAGCGAGAAGTCACGCATCACCAGAAAGTAGGGGATCACGGTGGTGATGCGGGGATAGAAGCGAATAAAAAGAAAGACGAAGATGATCAGCGCCAGCCAGCGCGCCCGCAAGCCGAGCCGGGCCAGACCATAGGCGCATAGCGTGCTCACGATCACCGTGACGGCGGTCGTGACGCTGGCGACGATCAGGCTATTGCTCAGGTAGCGCAGCGTCTTTGGGTTGCCGAAGGCCGTTTGAAAATGCTCAAAGGTAATGCGCCGCGGAATGATGATCGGCGGCGTCGTATACATGTCGGCCTGGAGCTTGAGGCTGTTGATCACCAGGTAGGCGAGCGGGATCAATACGGCGAGACAGGCGATCGTGAGCACAAGGACGCGCAGGATCTTGAGAAAGAGCTTTCGTGAATGACCGCTCCGTTTGACTTTACCGGATGCCGGCGACTTGAGGGTCGATGATGGTGCCATTGATTTACCTCACTGTGAAGTCTGCCAGCGTTGCTGGAGCCAAAAAACAAATCCCAACGCTGCAGCCGCAAAGGCCATAAAGAGCCACGAAGCGGCGGCCGCCAGACCAAGATTAAAGCTACGCAGACCCAACGTGTAAATGTAGTAGGTCATCGTAAAGGTTGCATACCCCGGTCCGCCCAACGTCAATGTGTAGATAGAGTCGAGGGAAAGTAGCGATTCCAGCATGCGGAAGATCAGCGTGAGCAGCAACAGGGGCGCCAGCAACGGGATGTCGATACGCAAGAAAGACTGCCAGCGGGTGGCGCCGTCGAGCGAGGCCGATTCGTGCAGTTCAAACGGGATGCCGGTCAGACCCGCCGACACGACCAGAAAGACAAAGGGCGTCGCCATCCATACGTCGACGATGATCACCGATACGACGGCCCAGTCGGCGTTGCCCAGCCAGTCAGGGCCTTTGACCCCCACGAAACTCAAGAGGTAATTTGTCAGCCCCATCTGCGAATTGAGCATCATGCGCCAGAGCGTACCTGCGGCGACCGGTGCGATCACGAGCGGCAGAATCAAGATCGTGCGGACGATGCGCATCGGCCAACTGCTGCCGCTGGCGAGATAGGCCAGACCGGTTCCCAACAGCATTTCGACCACGATGGCGCTGCCGGTGATGATGATGCTATTGCGCACCGCGCGCTGAAAGACCTCATTCTGGGCCACCTTGACAAAGTTGCCAAACCCCACGAAGCCTTCCGAACTTGGCGAATTGGTGAGGATCCAATCTTGGGTCGACAGGTAGGCGGAAAAGAGTAGCGGGTACCCCTGGACGATCACCACGATGAAGAGCGCCGGAACGACAAAGGCGACCATCCATGGCCAATCGTGCACCCACTTGCGCCTGTGCCGAGGTGCAGGCTGGTTGGCAACAGTCATCAGATCCTCGCGGAGAAAGTCATGCGTGCGGGAAGATAAGTAAGGCACGGCAGGTGATCGAGGGCGCCAGCAGGTGATGCATGCCTGCTAGCGCCCCGATCAGACTACCACTCAGTTCAAGACGGCGACCACTACTTCTGGGTCAGACCCTGCAATTCGGCCAGTTGGACAAGGGCGCCGGGCACCTCGATCTCGTCCCATTCCTTCTGCACGTTGTCCAGCATCTCTTCCGCGGTGACCTTGCCCTGATGGAAGTCACCTTCATTGCGGAAGAAGGCCTCGAACGCTGCAAAAGTCCATGGCAGGGACTTGGCCTTGTTCAGGTTCGCAGCCTGCGCCGGATAGAAGTGGGCAAATTGCTCTAGCAATGCCGGATCCTGATACGTTGCCTTGAAGGGCGAACCGATGCCATATTCGGCCATCCACTTCGTGCCGTTTTCTGGGTTGGCATACGCCTTGATCCATTCCCAGGCGGCATCCGGGTTTGCGCTGTCCTTGGAGATAAACATGTTCCAGGCGCTCACCATCGGGAAGCCTGGTCCCGGGAAGTTGGCCATCGCCCACTTACCGACGACCTGCGACTTCTCGGCGTTGTCAGCGTCGGCGCGAATAAAGCTGGGCCAGCCTACCATCGTGGCGGCCTTGCCGTTCAGGAACACTGCGTTGCCGGCGTTGAAGTCAAAGCCCAGGACGCCTTCCGGGTTGTAATCCAGCAGGCTTTGCATCTTGTTGAGGGCGGCAACGGCCTTCTCTCGATCCAGACCGTACTTGCCATCTTTGTCGACCAGATAGCCGTCATACATGCCCAGGAAGATGGCGGCCGGCTGCTCGATCTGGCCAAAGTAGTGGACCATCGGCGCCACATCGGTGCCTTCCAGGCAGGTCTTGAGCGTGTCGAGGACGGCGATGTACTCGTCCCAGGTCTCCCAGTTCGCCTCGACGCCACACTGCTCGAAGACTTCGGTGTTGTACCAGATGCCATAGGCATCAGCGCTGTAGGGGACGCCGATGCGCTTGCCGTCATAGAAGTTGGACGGGCCAGGCGCCCAGATACCGTCGATAAATTCGCTGCCATAGTTGTCACGAGTCACGTAGTCATCGAGCGGCAGCATCTTGTCAAAGACCGTGGCAATCCAGAACTCGCCGGACATGACATCATAGGCGCCGGTGCCGGTGGTCAGGTCGGTGATGTTGTTCTGATTCAGCACATCCCACGGGGCGGTGACAATCTCGACCTTGGCGCCTGTCTTGCTTTCGAAGTCGGCTTTGAGCGCTTCCGCAGCCTTGTCATAGGTGCCGGACTGCATGTAGTCGACCGTAATTTCGGCGCCTTCGACGCTCGGTGCGGCGGCGGCGCCTTCACTTGCGGGTGCCGCTGCCGGCGCAGCGGGGGCGACGGCAGCGCACCCGGCTAGCATCGCCACTACTACGGCGCCTGCCAGCAATCGCATGATGGTGGAACGAGACAGTTGCATAGTGCGAATCCTCCTTAACAAACAGGGTTCAACGTTGAATGGATGAAACCAGCAATCGGCGAAGTTGCCAGGAAAAGTCACACGTACAGCGTCCGGATGGGTGCGGAAAGAGACACCTCTCGCACCGAACAAACGCGGACGAAGAAATTGACCAAAAATCGGAACCTGCGTAGGGTGGTCAGATCGTAGCATGTACCCGGAGGTGTGTCAATCAGTTCACGCATGGGGGATGTTTCGAATTTTGGGCGCCCGCCGCGTAGGGACACCGGCATCATGCGCACACGGCGCTATTCTCAACCGGCCAATCCGACGATTTCGTCGATCCGCTCGATCGTGTGACTACCCTTCGGATAAATCCGCCTGGCTTCGCCGATCGTCGCCTGCGCGGCCTCTCCCTGCCCGAGCGCATGCTCCACCAGCGCGATCAGTGCCAGCACATTCGCGCGTCTGGCATCCGTATCCTGCACCGTCAGTTCCTTTTCCAGCAGCGCGAGCGCCTCGTCGTGTCTCCCATCATAGTGTGCCGAGACGGCATGTTCAATGCGTACCGGGCTTAGCCAGGGCAGGAGCCAAAACGCTTCCCCTGCCGCAGCATGCGCCTCCGCCAGTTGCTCATCACTGATCCCCCCCGGCTCCAGCGCAAGGTGAAAGAGCGCCACCGCACGATTGCATTGGCAAATTCCACGCACCGCCGACGGGGCCGGCGTCTCGTCCGCCAACAACTCATCAAAGAGGACCAGCGCCTCCGCATCGCGGTCCTGGAACACATAGGCCGTTGCCAGATTGGTCTTGAGTCGCCGGTGTGCCGGATAAAGCGCTAGACCCGACTCACACGCCGCTGCCATCGCCGCAGCATCGTCATCCTCTGAAGCATAGGCGCATGCGGCAAGGAAATAGGTGATGTGTAGTTCCTCCGCCGTCTTGCGGCCGGTCACCAGATCGAGCAGCAACTGGCCGTCGGTGGCCACCAATGCATTGAGTCGCCGCGGGAAGAGATTGGTTGCGATCAACAGGATGTTAACGACAACGACCGACTCGAGCACCGCCACTTGGGTCAAATAGGCGCGCAGGTTGAAAGCCGGAAGCAGCAAGAGCACCAGTACGATTTGAGCGGTAAGTGGCGCCGCGATAAAAACAAACCAGCGGGTTCGGATCCAACTCCGTTGGCGAAATGCGGCTGCACAATATCCCAAGAATATTCCGCGCCGCACCGAGAAGCGCGTGCCGTGCCACCTGAGTCCGGTCAGCCGGCGTCCGGCGCCCAGCGACACTTCAAAGACCCGCCCACCCAGCAGCCAGGCCGCGGTTGCGTGGATCGCCTCGTGCGCAGCCATCGTCAGCCAGGTCAGTACGACGTAGAGTGCAAGATTCACGAGCAGCCGCCACGGCCTTAGGTCCGCTACGGCGGCCGGGCCGAGCAAAAGCAGGAGCGCCATCGCCAACACGAAGAAGATCACATAAAGCATCGTGTGATTTGACGCCGTCGGCATGCAGCCAGGGCATACCTTCCCGCTGAAGGTGTTGCTGAAGTACTCGACCAGCGGCGACTCACAGCCACACTTGGAGCAGGTAGCCGTCATCGGTTGTGGTTCCGAGGGTGATGTACTGCCCATGCATGGCTCCGTGGGGGTGATGCGTGACTCGTATTTCGAATTGAGTATCCCGTGGTGCGATTATCGTCCAGGCTCAGGCCACAGGTACATACTCGCGTTTATAGACCATGATCGTGCGCTTGAACTCGATCACCGTCTCATGATTTTGATTGTATCCCACCGTGCCCAGCGTGACGATGCCCATCTGCGGCCGCGAGCGCGATTCACGCCTGGCCAGCACCTCGCTACGCGCATAGATCGTATCCCCCGCAAAGACGGGATGTGGCAACCTGACCTCGTCCCACCCCAGATTCACGGCATTCATCGAGACGTCCGACACGGACAAACCCGTCACCAGTGCCAGCGTAAAGGTAGAGTCCACCAGCATCTTCCCCCATTCGGTCTTCGCAGCATAGTTTGCATCAAAGTGGATCGGGTTGGGATTACAGGTGATCAGCGTAAACCAGATGTTGTCCGCGCCCGTGATCGTGCGGCCCAACCGGTGCGGGTAAACGTCGCCCACCTCAATATCCTCATACGCGCGCCCGGTCCAGCCTTGTTTGACAGTCATAAGCACCCTCTTTCAGACAAGTGGCTAGAATTTCTATACGAATTGAAGCGTATAGCGTCTTCCCATGTGCGTCAACAACATGTTCGTGTCCACGTCCATCGCGCACTCTCTCATACTAAGCCTTCACTGCGCCTCCCAGTCTCCTTGTCTCCTTGTCTCCTTGTCTCTTTGTCTCCTTGTCTCCCCCCTCGCTCTTTCCCCCCACCGCCCCCCTTGCGGTATGATTCCCACCCATGACGCGACGTGATTGGCTCATCTTGCTGGCGATCATGCTGCTGGCCGCGGCGTTACGCTTTTTTCAATTGGGCGTGACGCCGCCTGGCCCGCAGTTTGACGAGGCCTTTAATGCGATCGACGCCGAGCAAATCATGGCGGGCAACCGTCCGCTCTTTCTGCCAGCCAACGGCGGCCGCGAGGTATTCTATTCCTACCTCCAGGCCGCGATAGGCGCCCTCTTGGGTCTCAATCTCTACACCCTCCGCCTGGTCTCTGCTGTCGCCGGGGTGCTCACAGTCGGCGCACTCTACATCCTCGTGCGCGTGCTCTTCCGGCGCCACAGCCAATGGTTGGCCACGCTGACCGCACTGGCGCTAGCCATCAGCTACTGGCATATCCATTTTTCTCACTACGGCATCCGCCTCGGGCTTGAGTTCTATCGCCATCCCGACTTTTTCTTCGGCCACGCGTCCGAAGTCTCCGTCTTTGCGTCACGGGTCACGGGCGACGCCTCTCCCTGGCAACTATTGGGGGTCAATGTCCTCCGCATCCTGGGCATGTTCAGCTTTGACGGTGACCTGGAGTGGGCGCATGGGATCGCCAACCGGCCGGTCTTTGACTGGTTCATGGCCATCCCCTTCTATATCGGTGTCGTCTGGTGGACGCTGCGCCTTTTTGGCAAAGGCACCTACCAGCCGGACCCGGACCGCGATAGCCTGGTGCTGTTCGTCCTCTGGGCAGCCGTGATGATGGCCCCGTCTGTGTTGAGTGAAGCCGCTCCAAACTATTCGCGGACGTTGCCCGCCGTGCCCACAGTGGCGCTAGCCGCAGGGTTGGGGCTGACCTGGATTGTGACGCTGCCACGCTTGCAGCCGTGGTGGGGGCCGGCCATCGCCGGCGCCGCCCTGGCCGCCAGCCTGGTGGTCACCGTCTATGACTATTTTGTCCGTTTCCCCAGCTTTCCCGAAGTCTACTACGTCTTCGACGCAGACAAAGTGGACGCGCTTCAGTGGATGCACGAGCAAGTGGACAGTGGCGCAACGGTCTATTTGTCCCCGCTCTGGTCCACCCACGCCACCGTGACCGTCCTGCGCGACAATGACATCGAGTCCCTCGATTCGCGCGAAGCCATCGTGCTGCCGGCCCCCGGTCGTAGCGCCGTCTATGCATTCCCCGCTGAACAGCAGGGAGATGCAAAGCGCATCGCCGATCTCTGGGACGCAGAAGTCGAAGTGATTAACGACCGGTATGGCAAGCCGTTGCTCGCCACGGTCCAATTGACCCCGGAGCAGGCTTCGCAGTGGCCGCCTGCGATCACGCCGGACAGCACGATGTCGGCGCGCTTTGACGACGCACCGACCCTGCTTGGGGTAAAGGTCGGCGACAATCGGCGCGATCTGTGGCTCTATTGGCAGGAGGAGCAGCCGACCTACCGTGACCTGACCTCATTCGTCCACCTGCTGGACGAGCGTAACCAGCGCGTCGGTCAGTCCGACCGTGCGCCTGGCGATGGCACCTACCTAACCCCCTGGTGGTCAACGGGCGAACGCGTCGCCCAGCGCTTCACGCCGGAGATCACCGACATCTGTGCGGGGGGGGAGCCGGTGCGCATCGTGACCGGCTGGTATGAATACGCAGCGGACAATGCACGGCGTCCCCGCCTGGATGCACTGGGCGATATCGCACTGGCCGGTACGTACACACTGCCGTTCACATCCGTTCCTGCAGATCTGGCAAGCCCACCGGCAGCGCTCTCCGCGCCGATCAGTGGCGCCCTGGCGCTCACCGGTTATGCAGTGAACGGGCTGCCTACAGCGGTCACCGAAGGGGGCGCACCGCTGACACTGGACCTCTACTTTGTGGGTGACGAAGCGAGCGCCTCCACTGATCTCACGGTTGATCTTGTTCCCGCCGCAATGCCCGCCGCAGAGGGACAATTGCTTTGGTCCGGGCCTACTGGCCCCGGCTTGCAGACTGGCAGCCGGGCGAAATCCTCTGCCGGCGCATCCACCTGCGCGTCCCACCGCCAGCGTCGATCCTACCCGGTGACTACCTGTTGCGGCTGACGACCGGTAATCTCCAGACACCGGTCACGCCGCTTAGTATCGTGCCCTCGACACGCCAGTTCTCGATCCCCGTGATGCCGGAAGACGATGAAAACGATGCGATCGAGCCGGCGGCGGCGGTGCTTGGCGACCAGATCCGGCTCGCCGGCTTTGAAGTCGTGCCCATGGGCGAACAGACCGGAGTCACTTTTCTTTGGCAGGCGTTGGTGGCGCCGGTGGTCGATGCGAAAGTCTTCGTCCATATCGTGGACGCCGCTGGCAACATCGTTGCACAGTCCGACGCCATCCCGTCCGGCTACCACACGAACCAGTGGGTTACCGGTGAGTATGTACTCAACACCCATCAGCTTGAGATACCTCCAGGCGCATACCAGTTGCGGGTCGGGATGTACGACCCTGTCACCATGACCCGCCTGCCCGCAATCGATGATCGAGGCGCTCGCTATCCCGACGATGCCATCACGCTGGGCGGATCATCATCCAATAGGCTTAGGAGTCAGTATGGATCCCATGTCACACCCTGCGATAGCGCTATTCACGAGTTTGCTGGCAATTCCGTCGCCCTCCGGCTACGAGTCGCTGATGGCAGCATTCATCCGCACCAAACTTGACGCGTTGGGTTATCAAGCCGAGACCGACGCGACAGGCAACGTGTTGGTGCGATTGGAGGGTATAAAATCAGAAGCGCCGCTGGTCTGTTATGCGTCGCATATGGATGAGATCGGGGTTGTGGTGCAGCGCATCGATGACGATGGCTGTCTCCATATCCAGCCGTTGGGTGGGCTGCATGCGTGGAAACTCGGCGAACGACCGCTGGTGATTCTCGGCGATCGAGCATCGACCATCGGCGTGGCCTCCATGGGAGGGGGACATGGGGCCAGTGCAGCCCAGAACATCGGATGGGACGGCGTGCATCTGACGACCGGGTTGGCGAGAGTACAATTGGCGGAAATGGGCATCCGGTCTGGCTCGCCGGCTGTGCCGGTGCGCGACGGCCGTGGTCCGGTGTTTTTTGGCGACGTGCAAGATCCGCTGGTGGGTGCGTGGACGTTTGACGATCGGATGGGGGTCGTGACATTGCTGCGTCTGCTCGAATGGTTGCGAGCGAATGGCAAGCGACCCGCGGCGCCAACCATCATTGCATTTACGGTGCAGGAAGAGGTGGGCGGTGCGGGCGCCAAGGTGGTGGCGCGCCGTGAGCGCCCGGCTGTGTTTGTAGCGATTGATGGCTGTCCGGTGTTGCCCACTATCCCCTTAGCGCTCGACGGCCGGCCGGGAATCTGGACGCACGACCGAGTGGCCCCATACGATCCCCGGTTGGTGCGAGACCTGCTGGCGACCGCCCGATTGGCAGGGACCGAGCTACAGCCTGCCGCCTATCATGTGTCGGCTAGCGATGCCAGTATGGTGTTTGACGCCGGCCTGGCGCAACGCATCGCCTGTTTTGGACACGTCCGTGAGAATAGCCACGGCTTTGAAGTGGCACGGCTCTCGGTATTCGACCATCTGCTAGCCACGCTGGCAACCTTCGTCACTTCGTGGGCTGGCTAGCATGTTATAATCCAAATATAGCGACATCCAAATTCGAATGTATCTTTGGACAGCTGGCGGGCGCAAGACGTGAGCTAACGCCAAATGCAACGAAAGGCACGCGCATGAAGGCGTTTAGCGTCATGGGACGCACCTTGAAAAGTACCTATGAAGAACTGTTCCTGGTCATTGTGATTAGTCTCCTGTGGTGGGTTGGTCTGCTGCTCATCGTTACTTCGCCGTTGGCCACCATGGGAGTTCAGACGGTTGCGAATAGAATCGCCAATTACAAACGCGTGAATCAGTCGTTCTTCTGGGAAGGTGCGCGCACTCAAACCGCACGCGGCGTGGCGCTGTTCTTGCTATGGTTGCTGGTTCCCCCCATTATGTGGTTCAGTATTCAGTTTTACCTGGATCGCCAGGGATGGCTCGCACTGCTCGGCATCGTGCTGGCGTGGGCGATGCTCATCACCTTAATGGCCGGACAGTACATGTATGCACTCCTATTACAACAGAGCGAACCAAGTCTGAAACTCACACTGCGCAATGCGGTCGTCCTGGCGTTCCGGCATCCGCTGTTCTCAGTTTTGATGCTGCTGTTTCAGCTTGCACTGACGGCGGTGAGTGTCATGCTCGTGATTCCAGTGGTGATTCTACTACCTGGCATGCTCGCAATCGCCCAAAATCAGGCATTGATCGCACTACTCCAGAACATGGGGCTGGCGCCCCAACCACCCGTCATGTCAGGCACTTGAGGGCCAACACCGTTGACAGCCTGGGCCACCTGGAGAGATTGAGAGTAAGCAACGTCATGGATCAGCCCGTGAACCTGCAAGCGCAGGTCCTTGCACAGGATAAACTCGTCTCGGTTGCCGAAATGCAGGCCATCGAGGCAGCGGCCAACGCCGGCGGTCACCCTTATGCTGCCATGATGGAAATGGCAGGCTACGGTGTCGCCGAGGCAATCCTGGCGCGCTTTGGTCCTGCATCGTCGCTCGTGCTCGTTGGCCCCGGCAACAACGGCGGCGATGGCCTGGTCTGTGCCCGCCACCTGGCGCAAGCGGGCGCCACCGTGCGCGTCTATCTATGGAAGCGGCAGACGGATCCAGAACGCGACTCGGAAGGTTTGTTCGAACAGTTGCGCCCCCTGGGCATAGAAAGCGCTCGCGCCGATGATGACCCCGACTTTGCTATACTTGCCCAATGGAGCCACTGCCACGTCATCGTCGATGCGCTGCTTGGGACGGGAAACAGTCGCTCCATAGAAGGCCAACTCGCAGCAATCCTGGATCGAGTGGCGCAGCACCGCCGCACACCTGGGGTTAGCTGCCATGTTGTCGCAGTTGACTGTGCCAGTGGGCTGTACTGCGACACGGGTGCGGTCGATCCGCACACGCTGCGCCCTGACATCACTGTGACATTTGCTCACGCCAAACTGGGCCATTATCTGTTTCCAGGCGCCGACTGCGTGGGGGAACTTGCTGTGGTTGGCATCGGCGTCCCGCCCGAATTGTCGCTGCCACGAAAGACCTTTGTGCTTACCGAACGGGCGGTTGCCCAATGGTTGCCGGAACGGCAGCGGGCGAGCCACAAGGGAGTCTACGGCAAAGTGTTGCTGATGGTTGGCAGCGAACTCTACCCGGGCGCCGCCTATCTGAGTTGTGCGGCAGCCGGCCGGGTAGGTGCAGGTCTGGTGACCGGCGTCGTACCGCGCGTTATCTGGCCAATCGTTGCGTCCAAACTCAGCGAGGCAACCTGGCTGCCGCTCGGCGCCGATGGGTGCGATCCGAACGGGCCGAGTTCGCAGATCGAGCCGGCTATCGCCCCGGTCCTGGCGAGTTACACAGCCATGGTCGCCGGCTGCGGCCTGGGCCGCAACCCAGCCATGCAAGCACGGCTGGCTGAGTTGCTGCAGCAACCGTTGCCGCCGGTCGTGATCGATGCCGACGGACTCAACAATCTCGCGGATTTGCCCCATTGGCCGGCGCAATTACCACACCGGTGTGTCTTGACGCCTCACCCAACCGAGATGGCGCGGTTGTGTGGGTTCTCGGCGCAAGAGGTGCTTACACAACGCTGGGTGTTGGCGCGGGAAAAAGCGGCAGCCTGGCAATGCGTCGTGCTGCTGAAGGGACCATACACCGTGATTGCCTCGCCCGATGGTTGGCTGGCGGTGCTCCCGGTCGCAACGGCGGCACTGGCCACCGCCGGCACGGGGGATGTCCTCGCCGGGGCAATTGGCGGTCTACTTGCCCAGGGGGTGGAGCTTTTCAGGGCAGCCTGTCTCGGGGCCTGGCTTCACGGCGCTGCCGGGTTGCGTTGCGCCGAACGGACTGGTGATGCAGGCGTGCTCGCATCCGATCTACTGCCGGAACTTCCGCTTGCGATCCAACGCGTGCGGAAACCCCATGCATCGTCAAACCCGAGTCAGACCTACTCATCTGCCGATTTCTCAGATCTTGCTGACCATGTAACTGGCGCGCTGCGCCAAGGAGGACAAGATGGCTGGAATACCCACGACATTGACGGCGACCAATACGCGCATCGTCGTCGATACAAGTAGCAACGTACCGGACGCCCTGATTCAACAGTATAAAATGCTCGAAGTAGCCACGTTGGTGATTTTCGGTGAGCAGTCGTATCAGAACAAACATGAACTGAGCGAAGCCGACTTCTATCTGAAGATGGCTGCCAGCAAATCACTGCCAACCACCAGCCAACCACCGCCCAGTGCGTTCAGTGCCGCCTACCAGCAGGCATTTAACGAAGGCGCCGAACACATCTTCCTGGTGACAGTCTCATCAAAATTGTCAGGCACCTTTCGATCGGCGCAGATGGCAGCACAAGAAATGGGGGTCGACCGTTTTACGTTGTGGGACTCGAACAGCATCAGCCTTGGTGGTGGCTGGCAAGCGATTATTGCCGCCCGCCTATTGGAGCAGGGGATCGACTACACAACATTCATCGACCGAATGACAAAATTGCGCGCTGACATCCTTGGCTTTGCGGCACTGGAGACATTAAAATACGTGGCGCGTAGCGGAAGGGTCAGTAACCTACAGGCTGGCATCGGCGATTTGCTGCAGGTGAAGCCCCTGCTTGAACCATGGGATGGGCAGGCGACCGTCATTGCACGCGTACGAGGTCGTAAACGCTCTTTCCAAGAAGTGATCGGCCGTCTTCACAAGTTTTACGGCGACCGGCCCATTCATGCAGGTATGCTACATGGCAATGCGCTGGCAGACGCCGAAGCACTCCTGGAAGAGGCAAAAAAGACACTCAACATTCGCGAAGCCTATTTTTCGGATATCGGCCCCGCAATTGCTGCCCTGGCCGGTCCCGGTATCGTGGGTTTGGCTGGCTGCCCCGACGACTTGTGGTAACCGTGGCGCGTGATACCCCGAGCCGCTAGATTTGTATCGAATGTGCGCAATGGGGAACATTGCACATAGGAAGCAAAGAGAACCATGAACATTTTGCTTGATGCCATGGGCGGAGATCATGCGCCTCACGCCATTATCGAAGGCGCAATCGACGCCGCAAGAGAGTATGGCGTCACTGTATCCCTTGTTGGCAAGCCTGAAGTCATTAGTGGAACTCAAGAAACATGACACGCGTGGACTCACACTGCCGATCGTGCCGGCGTCCCAGGTCATTGAGATGGAGGAAAAACCGGCCGTCGCGGTGCGATCCAAGCCGGATAGTTCGATGGTTGTGGCCTGCAAAATGGTAAAACGCGGCGAGGCGCAGGCGTTCGTCACCGCCGGCAACACCGGCGGCGCCCTGGCGGCCGGCATCCTCCACATCGGCCGCATCCGGGGCATCATGCGCCCGGCCTTGATTGGCCCGTTTCCAACGCTCAAAGGCGCGTGCCTGATCTTGGACATGGGCGCCAATGCCGACGTTCGTCCGGAGCATATTGCCCAGTTTGCCATCATGGGTTCAGTCTATGCACGCGATGTCTTGGGCATTGCCCAGCCATCCGTCCGGATTCTGAGCAACGGTGAGGAAGCGGGCAAGGGCAACCAACTCGTGATCAGCGCCTTCAAATTGCTTGAAGCCACACCTGGCATCCAATTCGAAGGAAATATCGAGAGCAAGGAAGTGCCAACCGGGCTTGCCGACGTCGTCGTCACCGATGGCTTCACCGGCAACATTTTCGTGAAGACCGCAGAAACCACGGTGCGGCTTATGACTGGGGTAATTACCGAGGAAATCAGGAAGAGTCCGATCGCAACTTTCGGCGCGCTGCTTGCGAAAGGCTCGCTGCGGCGCGTCCGCGAACGCATGGACGACAGCCACTATGGGGGCGCCGTGCTCTTGGGCCTCTCCGGTATCCTGGTTGTCGCGCATGGCCGCGCCAACCCGACGGCAATTCGCCACGCGATTCGTGTTGCCAAACAGGCGAGTGAGCAAAATATCCTGGCAAAAATCCAACGCGGCGTCGAGGAATCCGGCGCCACCCTCACCACGGGCGATGCCGATGCATAAGCTGGCGTCTGCATCAGCCACCGCACCCAAAAGGAAATCAGCACCACAATGAAAGTCTATCGAAATATCAAAGAAATCAAGAAGAAAGAAACTTTGGGGCGGCGGTTCAGCCTGGCTGGGTTGGTTGTCCTGTTTTTGGGTTTGATGGTCACCTTCTTTCCAACCTGGTATCCGCCTGACAAACCAATCGAACCCGGCGTGATCGGCTTTCTCCAGCAATACTGGTCATGGTTGAGTTTTGGCGCCTTGTTCATTGGCTTCCTCTGCGCCAGCGCAGGGGCCTATTTTATCAACCGGTACGCACGCCGGCGCTGGCCGGGCAGCAAACTCTTCGAACGCCCGGATGAAGTCTTGGAACGTTCAATGAAAGGCTTTGACGACAAGTTCGCTTTCTATTCACAGAGTCTGCCCGCGAGCTATGTGTTGGCGGGACCAAACGGCGTGACCGTCGTGGCGGTGCGCGGGGACAAAGGCCGCTTCGTCGTCGATGGCGACCGTTGGCGCGAGCCCTTCAGTTTCATGCGGATGCTTACCTTCTTTGCGCGTGAAGGCGTGGGTAACCCGGCGAAGGATCTGGAGGCACAAAAAGAGAGTATCCGGGCGCTGCTGGCGACAGGGACCGACCTGGCCGCCGTGCCAATCGAAGGCGCAGCAGTGTTCTTGAACCAGGAAGCGCAGCTTGAGTTGACCAATCCAACGATACCGGTGCTGCGGGCGGACCAGGTGAAAGACTACATCCGTAGTCGCACCAAGGAAGTCAAGCTCTCCAACAAGATTGTCCTGGCGCTTAACGATCATCTGGTCAAGCACGCCGTCTACCAAGAGGTGGACACAGAGTAGGGTGGATAGGCGCAGAAGCCGCCGCCTAAAAACCCAGCCCCCGCTCCTTCAGGCTCACATAGCGGTTCCGGCCGATGACAACATGGTCGAGCACGGCGATATCCAACAACTTGCCGGCATCGACCAACATCTCGGTCACACGGACGTCTTCCGGGCTGGGTGTCGGGTCGCCGCTTGGGTGGTTGTGCACAACGATGATGGAGGCGCAGTTCACGCGAATGGCTTCGCGAAATACTTCGCCCACGCGTACGACGGCCGTGTTCAACTCCCGGTATAGACAGTGGAGACACGCAACACATAGTTTTTCGTGTCGAGCAGGACCGTGCGCAGATGCTCCTGTTCCAAGAGCCCCATTTCTAACATCAGCAGATTCGCAATGTCGGCGGGGCTGCGAACTTGCATGCGATCCTGGGGTTGTGCGACAAGCAGCCGCCGCCCCAACTCTAGCGCCGCCTTGATCTGCGTTGCCTTGGCCTCGCCAATCCCAAAGGCGCTGCATAGCTCCTCAAAATTCGCCTGTGCAAGCCCGCCAAGCCCACCAAATTGTGTCAACAGCCGCTCAGACATCCGGATTGCACTTTCACCCCGTCCGCCGACACGGAGGATGATTGCCAGCAATTCGGCGGTGCTCAGGGCGCCAGGCCCCGCGTAAAGCATCCGCTCACGCGGGCGCAGGTCTACCGGTAGATCACGGATCATGGGGGTGTAGCTCGTAGAGGGAACGTGCTCCATAGGTTGGTATCCTTATGATTGATCACAAATTCAAACGCTCAGGGTTTGGCGGCAAGCGCCTGATAGGCTTCCGCAAGTGCCGAAAGCAGCCCGAGCCGCTCGGCAGGCGTGGCTGGAAGCGTTGCGCCGGTCTTGCCCGCCATTACCGTTGCAAGATGGTTGATCACATAACTGCTGACCCCTCCGCTGCGCTGGCGATTGAGGACGTCGAGAATGAGTTGGTAGTCCTCGCCGGAAAGCTGTCGCAGATCCGGAAAACGCACGAGCCAGTCATCGACCGGTTCATTGGCATCAGGAACTGGCTAGCAGCGGCCGCGACGGGCGCCAGGTGGAGAGTTGCTCGACTTTGATATCCTTGTGCACGCGCACGACGACCGTGCCCGCGGCAAAGTCGCCCAGGCGGCGCGCCTTTGCATTTAGAAACATGGTGACCACCCCGATGGCATACCCGATCGGCATAAAGTCAATGATCCGGACAAGATTGCGAATCGCTACTTCACTAAACCCAGCCGGACCGCCATTCGTGCGCAGCACCTGGGTGCCTGCCACCCGCTTCCCGGGCGTCCGTCCATTCCAACGGAGTTCAAAGAGGAGATAGTAGCCCCAGATAATCGCAAAGTTGAAGAGCAGATAGATCGCAATCGCGACACCCACAATCCAGCTCTGATCATCTGCCGCGCGAAACGCACTGGGAGCCTCGCCCACTGCGGAGAGCACCCAGACCAACAGCAGATTCAGCGAAACAAGCAAAACGACGATCAGCGCCGTATCAATCAGTGCGCCGACAAACCGGCTCCCGATATGAGCGACCTGATAGCCGAACGTTACATTTTCGGGTGTGTCGATGGTATACTCTTCGCGTAACACGCTCTACTACCCTTCCCCGATGGCAGGCGCCAGGATCATGAATCTAGAAACCTTTTTGCAGCAACGGCGGCAAAGTTGGCAACGCATGGAGGACCTGTTGCGCCGCGTGAGCGACCATCCCGGTTCGCTTTCCAGCGCCGAAATCGACGAGTTTGGACGCTTATACCGCGCGGCCAGCTCCGATCTTGCGCTTGCGCAGCGCGATTTTCCCAGGCAGACGGTGACGACCTACCTGAACCAACTGGTTGGCCGCGCCCATGCTGCGCTCTATCGCGAACCACCACTCCATTGGCGTGCATTTCGCCGTTTCTATGCGGTGACGTACCCCCAGGGTTATCGTAAGCTGTTTCCATATACACTGGCGGCATTTCTCCTCTTTATCATCCCCGCAGCAATCGCGTATGGCGCCGTCTTCGCCGTTCCCGACCGCATTTACGTCATTGAAGGCGAAGGGGCGGCGGCGATGGTCGAAGAAGTGAAACAGGGCAAGCTTTGGACTGAGATGGCGCCAAACGTGCGCTCAATCGCATCGAGCGCCATCATGACGAACAATATTCGTGTCATGTTTCTCACCTTTGCCGGTGGGTTGACCGCCGGTCTGCTGACCAGTTGGGTCTTGATCAGCAACGGGCTCTCCTTGGGCGGCGTCTTCGGCCTGCTGGAGGCATACAGCCTCCGCGCAGGTCTCGCAGAATTTGTGGTGGCGCATGGCTTCATTGAACTGAGTATCATCTTTCTTGCCGGCGGCTGCGGACTTTACATGGGTGACGGGATTGTACGTCCCGGTCTACTCAGCCGCCAGCAGGCGCTCATTGAACGGACACGACTCAGCGTACAGTTGATCCTGGGCTCCGCACCCCTGTTGATTCTTGCCGGGCTGATCGAGGGCTTTATCAGCCCCAGTGCACTGCCCTGGTGGATTAAGCTTATCATAGGGTTGGCCTCAGGCGTTCTATTGTATTTCTACTGGTTTTTATGCGGTCGCACCGCGGAGTCGTCGCCGTCGCTATGAAAACGTACTTTTACGAACGCACCGCGTACGCATTATCCGACCAACCCGTGCCGAGCTGTTTCATGCGACTGGACGATCACTTTGATCTCAACTTCACCGGGTATGAAGAGGCCATGCGCCATCGTGCCGTCGTGATGGCCGAGGCGATTTGCGGCCGGATGGCCGATGTGGAGATGTACGCCTTTCTCATTGAGGATGCACGCAAACGCCATGCAATCGATGCGAAGGGCGATGACAAGGCTGCCATCCTGACGCGTTCCTTCTTGGTGGGGTATCTGGGTGCAGGGCGGGCATTTTTGGATGCCGTCGCCGTGACCCTCAGCACGCTCTACGTGTTGCCCCTTTCGAATGCCGAACAGACCTTTAGCAACGGCGACTTCTGGCATCAACTTGTCTCCAACAACCCGAACGTGCACCGGCGCTACCACGCACTGCGCATGTTCATCATCGAGTTTTTGCGCTGGAGCGCAGAGACGCCACAGCACGTCGCCCCGCTCTCCGTCGTACAGAATCACTTTGGACGCTTTGCCCCGCGTGCCCAACGGCTGCAAGTGATCGATGATCCCGACGCCATGCTGGGTGAAATCAGCGACTCATCGCGCACCTATCGCTGGCTCGATCCACTCCAACTACACGACCGGTGGAAACCACAGTTCATGACCCTCTGCGACAAAATCTGCGTCGACCTCGAACGTGATGTCAACGCAAGTTGACAATTGCAAGCATTCTGTCAGGCGTAGTCAACGCGGATTTCAGCACAAAACCCAGCTCTGCCTCGCAAATGAGACCTATTTTTCACCTGTAGTCGCGCAGCGTGAGTGGCGTCAATTTATGTTGCAACGCTGAAATATCGTTTTTAGCCACAAAAATAGTCATACGATGTTGTTGTTTTCCCCCTTGTTTCCCACTGGATAGACCATCCGCGTACGTCATTTTACTCAAATATTCAATTTTGTTCGACATGAAGTTATGACAACCTATTGCATTATCGCAAAAGATATGGTACGCTGGTTCACGGTAGAACTATCGAGGGGGCCCATATTCACTTCCCGGGGCTCTGCGCCGGAGGAAAGGAGATGGCCATGTGAGGAGTAATGTCCTCGAGACTTAAGCGAAGAAAGAACAACACACCCCAACAACAGTGTAAGTCCAATTGAAAGGAGTATCGTATGTCTGGATATCCATCCAGCAAGCGACAGTGGCTTCCCAAGCACGTGCGGGTGCTGGCAGCGGCCCTCTGGCGCTCACGATGCTGATCCCTATGGTCAGCGCTGCGTATGCGTCTGGTGAAGGCGACGGTGCCGCCGGATCCAATGTCCGTCCGAGAAATGTCCTCTGCGTCGATGGTTCCGTCATCAACTTCGACGAAACCGCCATGGGCAAGGGCTGGAAAATCACGGCCACGCCGATCGATCCCGAAGGCGCCGCGATTCAGACCGAAACCGACTCCGATGGCGAGTTCAGCTTTGACAACCTGACCGTCGGACTCTGGGAGTTCGCCATCACCCTGGGTGACGGCTGGGACTCCATCACGCCCGACAAGTTCACCGTCATGATGGACTACGGTCACGACAAGTGCGCGGTCATCCGCTTCAAGATCAAGCGGCCCGTGCCGGTAACCGTCCTCAAGATCGACGACAACCATGTGCCGCTGGCCGACTGGGTCATCAAGGCCTCACCGGCTTATGGCAACTGGTTTGCCTCACCGATCACCGCGACGACCGATGTCAACGGCGAAGCGCAGTTCCTGCTCACCGAAGGCAAATGGGAGTTCACGGAGAAGGCGCCGAAGGACACCTACGTCCCTGTCATGCCCAGTAGTGGCAAGCAGGAACTGGATGTGGAGTGGAACGACGGTCAGCCGATCATGATTCGCTTCAAGAACCGCCTAACCTTCCAGGGCTGTATCGAAGCCTATAAACTCGACGTGCCTCCCCCACCCGCGGGTGGCGGTGATCCGGGCGCGTCCTGGGGGCTGCCAGGCTGGAAGATCACTGTCAAGCGCACCAACGGCAGCGTAGTGACCAGCGGTTACACCGACAGCATGGGCTACGTGAAGTTCAAGAACCTGCCGCTTGGCCCATACATCGTAGAAGAAGAGGCCCGCATTGGCTGGAGCCCTGTCACACCGACGAGCTTCACCGTCAATCTGGTGGGTGGCACCTGCGAACCGGTGACCTTCTACAACGAGCAAAGCCCACCGGGCTTCTGCATCGAAGGCCGCAAGATCGACCATAACGGCAATATTGGCATTCCGGGCTGGAAGATCACGGCGACGCCGATCTACAAGGGCGGCTACCCGAATGAGACGACGGACGGCGCCACCAAGATCGAAGTCTTCACCGACGGTCAGGGCAAGTTCCGCATTGACCTGCCGGGCAACGACTATCGCATCCCCGGCGCGGCCTACAAGGTCTGCGAAGAAGAGAAGACTGGCTGGCTGCCTCACACGGCGCTCTGCCAGACCGTCTACGTGCCTTACAAGGCTGGCGCCTGCGCCAAAGCGTGGGACTTCGTGAATCAGCAGGTTGGACACTGGGAAAGCATCACGATCGGGCCAGCTTCTGGCTCGAGCAGTTGCGAAACCTCTTACACGGTGCAAGCGGGCGACTCGCTGTGCGGGATCGGGGCAGCCTATGGCGTTTCGTGCGGTGCGATGTTTGCCGCCAACCCATGGGTGTACAACAACCCGAACCACTACGTGTATGCAGGCCAGTCCGTCTGCATTCCCTGAGGTCACTGCTCTTGATGCGCCGGGCGCCAAGGGCGTGACACGGAGTAGCCGTGGCACGAGCGTCCAACATGGCGTAGCTTGAGCCCGTCGGATTCGGAATCGGAGGGCCAGGCGTTGGCGCCAGCCGTTGGCGCCGGACAATTGAATAACAGCGTACGGAGCCGGGTTTCCATAGAAGCCCGGCTTCTTTATACAATAGCGTTATGCATATCGGTGTCTTGACTCACAACTATCCGCGCTTCACCGGCGACTTCAGCGGCACTTTCGTCGAGTCGCTCTGTGAAGAGCTGGCCCGCCAGTCCCAGCAAGTGACGGTATGGGCGCCCTATGATCCAGCCTACAACCGGCGCCTGACCGGCGCCGTCGATCTCCGCCTCTATCGCTACGCCTGGTCCGATCGACGCCATACCCTGGGCTATATGCGCAGCATGCAGTCGGATCTTGCACTGAAACTGGACGCCTATCTGTTGAGCCCGGCGCTCTTTGCGGCCGGCATCCGCACCGTGCTGCGTGATGCGCAACGCACACGCCCTGCTGTGCTCCATGCCCACTGGGTGCTCCCCAACGGCTTTATTGGCGCCGTCGTCTCGCGGCGGCTGGGCATCCCGCTGGTCGTCTCCGTGCCCGGTTCCGGCGCGCAGGTTGCACGCAAGAATCCCCTCTTTCGCAGCATGGCGCGGTTCGCATTCACACAGGCCAGCCTGCTCACGGCCAACAGCGCCGACCTGCGCGATGCTGTCGTCCCGCTCGGCGCCGACCTGGCGAAGTTCGACATGATCATCTACGGCACCGATCCGGCCGCGCTTCGACCTGACACAACCGGCGTCGCTGAATTGCGCCAACAACTCAAGATCCCCAGCGGTGACATGATCGGCTTGTGTGTGGGCCGCATGGTGCACAAGAAGGGCTACGACGTCTTCATTGAGGCCCTGGCGCACCCAGCATTGGTCGATCAACCCCTCTCGGTGGTCATGGTGGGCAATGGTGACGAAAAAGCCGCGTGGCAACAACTTGCGGAACGTCTCGGTGTAGCCGAACGTCTGCGCTGGGTCGGTAACATCCCGAAGACCACGATCGGCCACTACTATAACCTGGCCGATTTCCTGGCAAGGCCCTCGGTCAGTAACCCGGCTGACGGGCTGAATGTCTGCGTCCTGGACGCCATGAGTTGTGGAAAGCCGGTCATCGGCACGACGGTCGCAGGTAACCCGCTGGCGATTGTCCATGGCAAAACCGGCTTTATCGTGGAGGAACGCGACCCGGGGGCGTTGGCCGTCCAGATTCGCCGGTGGATCGAAGCGCCGGCCCTGCGCCTGGAGATGGGCGTCGCCGCACGCAAACGCATCGAAGATGAACTGGGCTGGCCGCACCTGGCGCAGCGCTATATCACGCACTTTGCGGCGCTGTCGAAGACACCGCCGTCGCGCCAGGAGTAGCGCGCATCACCGTGTGCCCCGTCTGGAGTGTATCGCGTTGGCCTACCGGGCAGTCTGGGGCAGCGACCCAACACGATTGCGATGCAGGACGCCTTCCGCCAATAGAGCACCAACGCCACCCAGATGATGCAGAATCCGATCAGCTTTGCCTGGTCGAATGGCTCGCGGAAGATCAGAATCCCAATGAGAAACGAGATCGTGGGCGAAACGTACTGTAGCAAGCCAAGCAATGACAGTGGAATCCGGCGTGCGGCCATCGCAAACCAATAGAGCGGAAAAACGGTTACTACACCGGTGCCGGCAAGCAGCAGTTCCGTTTGTAATGGCACATTGCCCCATGCACCCACGCCCGTAGCCTGCAGATAGATCACCACGATCAATGCCGGGACGGCCATGAAACCCGTCTCAAGCGCCATGCCTTCCATAGCGTTGATCCTGGCGCGCTTCTTGAAAAGGGCATAGGTAGAAAAGGAGCCGGCAAGCGCCAGTGCAATCCACGGGATCCGGCCATAGGCAAGTGCAACAACGAGCACCCCTAAGGCAGCGATCCCGATCGCCGTCCACTGCAGTGCACGTTGCCGTTCATGCAGGAAGGCTACGGCGAACAGTACGCTGACCAGTGGATTGAGAAAGTACCCCAGACTCGCTTCAACGACGAAGTTGTGGGTCACCGCCCAGATGTAGATGTACCAGTTCGCCGACAAGAAAACCGCGGCGCCCAGAAATGTGGTTACGGTGTGGCGATCGTGCAAGGCGCCCCTGAGCCATCCCCAATTGCGCCGCGCGGTCAATATGATGACGACAACAAGCAGGGACCACAGGATCCGATTGGCGAGAATGTCGAGGGACGCAACTTCGTCGAGTAGGTGAAAGTAGAGCGGGAAAAAGCCCCAGGCCACGTAACAGGCCAATGCAAACAGGACACCACGCCGTTCATCAGTCACCATAAACCCGTTCCTCGATGATTGTCACTGCATGCCACAGCCGGCTTGCGGCTGCGTCCATGGTCCCGTTCAGACGTCAGCCGATAGTTCGCCCCACGCTTCAATCGCCTGTTCAAGCTCCTCCTGAACGGTCGAGTGGCGTTGGCCAAGCCGATGGATCGCTTCGACATCCTGGGCAAGCCCGGCAGACGCAAGGTCGGCCTCGATTTGAGCCAGCGCCTCTTCCAACTGCTGGACGCGCAACTCCGCATCGGCAACCGCCTTTGCCCGCTTCCGCTCTTCGGTGCGCGCCTGTTTTCCTGCACTATAGCCGCTGCGCGACTCCGTGCGCACCTGGGCCGATGCCTGACGCTGCTGTTCAAGTTCTCTAGCCCGCGCGGCGAGCAATTCGGCATAGGAACCACCGAAGACGTGCATGCGCCCGTCCCGCAGTTCCCAGATCTGCGTCGCCAGATGGTCGATCAAATAGCGGTCGTGCGAAACCAGCAGAATCGTGCCGTCGAAATGTTCCAGCACCTCCTGCAGCACTTCCTGCGCAGGAATGTCCAGGTGGTTGCTTGGTTCATCCAGCAGCAGGAGATTGGCGTCTTCCAGCGCAAGCAGGGCAAGCGCCAGCCGGCCGCGTTCACCGCCACTGAGTGCACTGATCGGCTTGAACACATCATCCGTACGGAACAAATATTGCGCCAGGTAGTTGCGCGCCTGCCCGATCAACATGTGGCGGTGCCGGAGTAGTTCCTCCATCACCGTGTTGTTGGGATTGAGGCTGTCATGCGCCTGTGCAAAATAGCCAACCTTCAAACTTGCCCCAAACTTCACTTCACCACGCAGCGGCGGCAGTTGGCCCATCAAGGTGCGTAGAAAGGTGGTCTTGCCGCTCCCATTGGGGCCAATCAGTGCAGCGCACTCACCGCGCTCAAGTAAGATCGGATCTGAGTCGAAAAGGGCGCGTTCTGGGAAGCCAATGGCAAGTTGTGTGCTCCGCAGAACCAGGTTGCCGCTGCGCAGCGTCGTCTTGAGTTTTAAGTTCAGTTGTGGGGGGCGGACTGCGGGACTTCTCAAGCTCTTGATCGCTTGTTCGACATCGGCTACGCCCCACTTGGAGTCGGCGATGTCGACCTCATCCATCACCTGCCCCCAGTTCTTACTCAGCAGCAGGTCGAGACCGCCCGCCTCGACGACGCGCACCTGGCGGATGAGACGCCGGAGGCGACCCACTGCTTGATTCTTCGTGGCATCGCGCGCGATATTGCGCTTGATGTAGTCAAGTTCGTCAAGGAAACGTTCTTTCGTGGCGGCAAACTCGGTCTCGCGGCGCTCCCACCGCTGTTGGCGTTGGAGCACATAGGCGCTGTAGTTGCCGCGGTAACTCTCAAAGCCGGCAGGCCCCATCTCCCAGATCTGGTTGACCACGTTATCCAAGAAGTAGCGGTCATGGCTGACGATCAAGAGTGCGCCATCCCACGTTCGTAACATCCCTTCCAGCCACTCCACTGCCTGGAAATCCAGGTGGTTCGTCGGTTCATCCAGGATCAGCAGGTCAGGGCGCTCCAGCAGCAGACGCGCCAACAAGGCACGGGTTTTCTGTCCACCACTCAGTTGGAACAACGGCTGATCCCATTCATTACGCGCAAAGCCAAGACCATAGAGCGTCTGGGTGATGCGTTGCTCGTACTCATAGCCGCCGGCATGTTCAAATTCGTGTTGGGCGACGCTGTATGCCTCCAACAGTGACTCGACCTCGGCATCACCCGCATGCGACATTCGCGACTCAAGTTCGCGCAGGTTGTCTTCCATCTCCTTGATGCCGGCAAAGACCGTGAGCATTTCGTCATGCACGGTCAGATGCCGCCCGGCAAACGCGTCGATCGCTTCCTGGCGCAAGTAGCCAACACGCGTGCCGCGCGCCAGGTGGATACTGCCGCTCGTGGGGGGCGTCAACCCTGCGACCACGCGGAGCAGGGTGGTCTTGCCAATCCCGTTGGGACCGACCAGACCCACCTTCCCATCTCGCGGCACGCTCGCACTCAAGCCCAGGAAGACGTCATAGTCACCATAGGCGAAGCCAAGATTGTTGAGATTCAGAATAGACATAAAACACGGTCCACTAACAAAACGACAGGGTGACGGGGTGACTCGGTGAACCTCGTCAGTCACCCCACCACCCTGTCACCCCGTTCTGGGCTTGTCGCTATTATAGTTGGCAGAGACGGAGGCGGGCAAGTCAGGGGGGCTGGCTAGCGTGCCGCCGCGTCGCGGCGTCCCTGTTGCTGGCGTGCGGCCGGCTGCGCGTAACGCGACGAGTAAGCCGGCTGCCGCGACGAAGTCCCTCGTTGGTCATTGCGCGGCTGATCACGGCGCCCCGCCGGTTTGTTGGCGCTTTGCGTCTGTGCAACAGTCGCAGTCCCATAATCAAAGCCCGTGAGCCGCCTGCGTTCGATCCGTGATCCAAGCACCTTCTCGATATCACGCACCATGGCCTCATCGCCCGGCAAGGTAAACGTGAAGGCGTCGCCTGTCTGCTCGGCGCGCCCCGTGCGACCAATGCGATGGGTGTAGGCATCCACAGTATCCGGCATGTCGAAGTTGATCACATGGGTGATTTCGGCGACGTCGATCCCGCGTGCCGCAATGTCGGTGGCGACCAGAATGTCGTACTTGCCTTGGCGGAAGCCGGTAATGGCCTCCTGCCGCCGATTCTGCGCCATGTTGCCCTGCAGCGCAGCTACCCTATACCCTTGATGCTGCAGGTCCTCCGCGAGATTGCGTGCGCGGCGCTTCGTGCGCGTAAAGATGAGAACCCGTTCGGTCGGGATTTCCCGCAACAGCGCCATCAACAATTTGCCTTTGTGGCCTTCATTCACCGGGAATAGCGCATGCGCCACGGTGTGCACCGGCGCCATGATGCCAATCTGAACGGTCACCGGCTCGCGAAGAATGCTGCCTGCCAGTGTATGGATATCTTCCGGCATCGTCGCTGAAAAGAAAAGGGTCTGCCGTTTGGTCGGTAAGTGCCTGAGGATGCGTTTGATATCGGGTAGAAAACCCATGTCACACATGCGATCGGCTTCGTCGAGCACCAACAACTCCACGTGTGATAGGTCGATGGCGCCGGCATCGATCAGGTCCAGCAGCCGGCCGGGACACGCCACGACGATTTCCGCACCGCGGCGCAACGCGTCGACCTGCGGCATCTTGCCCACGCCGCCATAGACCGTGACGCTGCGGAGCTTGGTCTGCTTCCCCAACGTGACGATCGTCTGGTTGATCTGCTCTGCGAGTTCGCGCGTTGGGGCAACGATGAGTGCGCGCACCTGGCGGAGTTGGCCCTTGGTCAGGCGCTGCAGAATCGGCAACACAAATGCAGCCGTCTTGCCGGTGCCGGTCTGCGCCAGCCCTAAAATGTCGCGGCCTTCGAGGGCCACTGGGATTGCTTGTTGCTGGATTGGCGTCGGCGTCGAATAGCCCGCGCCTTTGATCCCCGCGTTTAGACGCGGATCGAGGGAAAACTGTTCAAAATTCAATTCGAGTACTCCATGACTCCACTGAGCCAAGTCGCACTCTTAGCCCGATGATACTTGGCGGCTCATACCGCCGAAAAGATGGCGAACCAGTCGTTCGCACAACAAATTGGTAATTATACACGGGAGAGGGCAAAGGGGCAAAGAGACAAAGAGACAAAGAGACAAAGAGACAAAGAGACAAAGAGACAAAGAGACAGGGGAGTGGCGCGGGTTAGAGCAGGTCCAGGATTGCGCCGAAGAGGGATTGGGCTACGGGGTCGCTTTGAAGGGTTTTGGCGTTGAGTTTGAAGGTCGTCACAACGCCACGGCCGTGGCCGTAGGGCATTTCCAGCAGGAGGGAGACCGGGCTGTGAATCCAACCCAATGCCAGGCCCGCCCAACTGTGTGTGCGTAACGCCCATGGCCGCACGCCGGTCACAACCGCATCAGGCATGACCGCTTTGAACTCCATTTCGAGCAGGGGGGAGCCGGGCAACGCCTCAAATGGTCCCTGCTTTTTCAGCCACGAAAAAGCGGTGGCCCAATCGCCTTGCCAGCGAGTATGCGCCCGGTCGACGATCGTACATTCAGGCATCGCAATCTCATCGGCACCAACCGGCTTTTGCCCGGCAAGCAACACGACCCTGGCCCCCCGCTGCAGCGCGTTTTCGAGTTCGTTTGTGTAGTGGTGGGCGACCAGAATGATGCCTTGTGTGGCCGCAGCCGCTAATGCGTGCTCGGTTACCTGATATCCCTGGCCGCGCAGCACTGAGGCCAGCGCAGGGTCATCCACAATGCAAAGTTCTTTGCTCGGCACAGACGCCACCACACAGGCCAGATCGACACGATTCACCGCAAGGGGCTTGCCATCCGGCCCGGTCCATTGCACGTCCACCCTGATCATGCCCGGTGCATGCATCGGAATCTGGGCGATTCCGCCCGGTGCGCGTATTTCGCCGCTGGCAGCGCTGTATGCCAGACAATGACTCCCTGATCGCTCGCACCGCCAACATCAAAGCAACGAAGGTTGACAGCCACGTGATCACCCGGATGACCACTCCAGATCTCTGGACGCGCAACAACAACGCAATCCTGATTGATCGGGACGAATAGCGAATCCAGGCCATGCTTGACCTGGCGCTGCATCGTCAATAGACCGTTGCATTCCCAGTGGACGTCAGTCAATTCCGTAATGACATATCCCGCCAACGCCGGCTGCAGACGCATGCTGCTGATCTCGTAGTGCAGGCTACGCCATGTGCTCCTGGGCGAATTGCGTGAATGTCTCCAACGTTCCAAACACTTCGGCAAGACCGGAATCCATGAACCGTTGGTGCATGCCGTGCGGATAGACAATGCCGTTGTCCCGTTCGTGACCGCTCTCAAACCACCAGGGTTCTTTGCCCTTCTCCGGTAACGAGTCCGGATCCGGCAGCCCCCAATTCCCAAATTCAGAGACGATCAGCGGCAAATCCGGGCGCCGCATCAGGCGGAAATCCTGCGCCCAGGTCCAGCCATTGTTACGATCGGCGAAGTGCTCAACCCACGCATCCCACTGCGCGGCGTGGTCGGGGATGGCGAAGTAAGCGTGGAAGTCTTCTAGATCGCTCGCAACATGGAAGTTGTCACAGCAGGCAGAGTTGTCGACGATCAAGCGCGTGGGGTCGATCTCCTTCGCATCCTGGTAGAACGCGGCAAGCCAATGGCGATGTTCGGGGTTGCGCGCCAGGTTCAACCCCCAACTCTCATTGACCAATGACCAGGCGATGATCGATGGATGGTTCCAATCACGTTCGACCATGCCACAGAAAGTTTCCTTGATCCGGCGATCGGCCGCGTCTGACAGGAGCGCCCAATTGGGGATTTCAGTCCAGATCAACAAGCCCAGGCGGTCGGCAACCTCGTAATATCGCGGATCCTCGATCTTGATATGCGTCCTCAGGCAGTTGAGGCCAAGGGCCTTTGCCTTCCGCACCTGATCTTCTAGAAAAGCGACACTCGGTGGCGAATAGATTGTTTCAGGGTAATACGCCTGGTCCAATGCACCGCGCAGATAGATGGGGGCGCCGTTCAGGTAGATCCGGCCATTGCGCGCTTCGACGGTACGGAAGCCACACGGTTGGCGTGTGACATGCCGCGTGGCGCCTGCAATCGTGAGCGTGGTTTCGACGGCATATAGATTGGGAGAATCAGGGCTCCAGTCCAGGGGCGCCTGCCCTACCATAACGGCGCCGTTGCCCCCAGGATCCAGAACAACACTGCCCACCGGCTCCCCATCAGGGGCATAGGCGATTGCAGAGAGCCGCCCATTGGCAGGCAACACCCCGCTCAGTCGTGTCTGGATGGCAATCCTACCGGTCGCCGGGTCTGGAGTGAGCTTGACGTTTGCGATATGGAGCTTGGGGCGCATCTCCAACCACACACCCTGCCAGACGCCACCAATCGGCCCATACCAACTCTGTTTCCCATGCGGGATTTCACTGAATGGCCAATCTGGAAACTGCTTGCGATCGTCCGTCGGATCGACCACGCGCACCACAAGCAGATTGGCGCCAACGCGGAGTTCGGCTGCTACATCGAACTCGAAGGGTAGATACCCACCCTCGTGCTCACCGAGCAGGTTTCCATTCACCCAGACGGTGGCATGGTAATCCACTGCGCCGAAATGGAGGATCGCGGCCTGATCTTCGGGGTAGATCAGTTCATCAATCGTGAAACGCCGGCGATACCAGCCGACGCCGCTTACGCCGCGCAGATCGTCAAACTCCGCCTGCCAGGGCGCCGGCATCCGGATTGGGCGCCACCCCCCCAGGTGCGTGTACTCGGCAATGCCGGATGGATCAAACTGAAAATCCCAGTTTCCGTCCATTGTCTTGCGTCATACGCATGATACACCATCCAATAGACGCCATCTTCTGGCAAGAAACCGTTGTGCCCAGGACCGCGCCACCGATCATACGCGTCGAGGATTTTCGTGCCCCCGCCCTCCAACAGTGGCACACCGTCACGATCCACATAGGGTCCCGTGATGGCTTCAGAACGCCCCACACGCACGTTGTATGTGCTCTGGATGCCCTGGCAGCAGGCGTCAAAGGAAGTGAACAGATAATAGTAGCCACCGCGGTGAATGATAAAGGCGGCCTCGATCGCCGTGTTATCTCCACTCGACCGGCGATCGGCCAGTGCGTAGAGCGTGGTGTCATCCGTTGCCAGTTTGCCGGTCGCCCGGTCAAGCTTGCGTAGCTTGATCCCGCTCCAGTAGCTGCCAAACGCCAGCCACGCTTCTCCCGCTTCGTCGATGATCAGATTCGGATCAATGGCATTCCAATCATCGGCTGCCGTCGAATGCAGGATCGGCCCCTCATCGATCCATTTGTAATCCGGGCTGTCCTGATCTAGGGTGACGTTGGTCGCAAGTCCAATGACCGAGTTTGGGCTACCGAACGACGATCCTGCATAGTAGAGCAGCCAGCGCCCATCCACATACTGGATATCGGGCGCCCAGAGATCAAAAATGTCGCGGTTGAAGTCGCGGAGCCAGGCAGGCGCCTCCTCAAAGACGCGGCCACACCATTCCCAGGTGATCATGTCCTTTGAGCAGATCATGATCAGGCGGGACCCGGTGGAAAAGACATAGTAGGTATCGCCCTCTTTGGCGATCACCGGATCGTGGATCTGCTGGATGAACCCCTCCAGTTGGAGGATCCCAGGTTCCACAGTCTGCGCCCCGGCGCCGGTAACAGGCGTAGTTGCCGGTTCGGCGGTAACCGGCCGGCAACCCATCAATATGGACGCAACCAACAGCAGCAATATCACAGTGCGCATGAAAGTCCCTTTCACACCAATCGGAGCAGGCCATCCCACACCGCCTGGGCAACTGCGTTGGTGGGAAGTGTTGTTGCATCAAGTTTGAAGGTGGTCACCGCCACTTGACCGCGGCCATAGGGGGCGGCAAAGAGCAAAGAGACCGGGCTGTGAATCCATCCCAGGGCCAGCCCCGCCCAACTTTGGGTGCTCATGGCCCAAAGTGGGAGCCGCGCAATCACGGCATCGGGCATGATCGCTGCGTACTCCATTTCTAGCAGGGGCGTACCCGGCAGCGCGGCAAAGGGCCCCTGCTTTTTTAGCCAGGAGAATGCGGTGGCCCAATCGCCCTGCCACGGCGTGTGGGCACGCGGCAAGACGACGCCGGTGGGCAGGTGAATATCGCCGGGTGCGCTGTCCGCGCCGGCCAGAATCACCAGCCGCGCCCCTTGCTGCGCCGCGGTCTGCAGGGCAAGCGTATAGTGTCGTGCAATCAAAATTGCACCCTGCGCGACGGCGTCCGCCAGTGCGAGATCTTGTACAGCGTAGCCCAGATCCCGCAGCACGCCGGCAAGCGCAGGATCGTCGACGACACAGAGTGTCTGCTGTGCGGTCTGCACGTCGATGCAGGCGAGATCAAGGGCGTTGGTGGCGATGGTGGCGCCATCCGCGCCGATCCACTGCGCCTCCAACCGGACCATGCCGACCGCATCGAGTGGCGCCAGGATGGTTCCGCCGGGTGCGGCAAGTTCGCCGCTGGCTGCACCGACCTGCCATCGAATCTTACCGTGATCGGATGCTCCATTGACATCAAAACAGCGCAGGTCAACGTCTACGTTTTTGCCGGGTCGCTCACTCCACTCGGCAGGGCGCATCGTCACAACGCGGTCCTGATTCACCGGCACGAGCAACGTGTCAAGACCATGCTTCACCTGTCGCTGCATGGTGAGCAGCCCGTTACACTCCCAGTGCACATCGGTGAACTCCGTGATGATGTACCCCGCAATGGCCGGCTGCAGCCGCATACTGGTGATCTCATAGTGCAAGCTGCGCGCCATATGCTCCTGCACGGCGAGCGCAAAGTGCGCCAGGGAGCCAAAAATCTCGGCCAGTCCATAATCAGAAAACCGCTCTCGCATCCCATGTGGGTAGACAATCCCGTTATCCCGCTCATAACCGGTTTCAAACCACCAGGGGTCTTTGTCCAGTTCCTGAATTTCATCCGGATTTGGCAATCCCCAATTGCCAAATTCCGAGACAATCAACGGCAGATCCGCGCCGCTCTTGCAAAAAGTCCGGCGCCCAAACCCAATCGTTCTCACGGCTTGCCAATTCGCCCACCCACTGATCCCATTCTGCCGCATGGTCAGGAATGGCCCGATAGGCATGAAAATCCTCCAGGTCGCCGGTGACGTGGAAATTGTCGCAACAGGCCGAGTTATCAATGATCAGCCGCGTGGGGTCGATGGCCTTTGCCTCGTGGTAGAAATCGACAAGCCAGCGCCGATGTTCCGGGTTGCGCGCCAGATCTGTTCCCCAATTTTCGTTGACCAGCGTCCACGCGATGATCGAGGGATGATTCCAATCGCGTTCCACCATCCCTCGAAACGTCGCTTTGATGCGGTGATCGGCGGCCGGCGATAGCAGCACCCAATTCGGGATCTCCGTCCAGATCAAGATCCCCAATCGATCCGCCACTTCGTAGTAGCGTGGATCTTCAATCTTGATGTGCGTGCGAAGGCAGTTCAACCCAAGCGCCTTGGCCTTGCGCACCTGATCCTCCAGGAATTCAAGATTGGGCGGGGTGTAGATCGTCAACGGGTAGTAGGCCTGGTCCAGCACGCCACGCAGATAGATCGGGTTGCCGTTCAAATAGATCCGGCCGTCGCGCGCCTCTATCGTGCGGAAACCACAGGTGCTGCGGTTTGCATGGCGCCGCTCACCTGCGACGCTGAGGACGGTGTCTACGGTGTAGAGATTGGGGGTCTCGATGCTCCATAAGACCGGGGTGCGCGTGAGCGTGACCGTGCCGCTGCCATTTGCGTTGAGGAGGGCTTCACCGGCGACCGCCCCACTGGGATCATTCACGATCACTGCCAGCCGGCCATCGACCGGCAGCGCGTCACTCAAAGTTGCCTGCACGGCGATTTCTGCAGTGGCCGGCGAGGGCGTGAGTTTGACCTGTACGATATGGACTTTGGGCCGTATTTCCAGCCATACGCTCTGCCAGATGCCGCCAATCGGACCATACCAACTTTGCTTGCCATGCGGGACTTCGCTGAACGGCCAGTCGGGGTAGCGGGTGCGGTCATCGGACGCATCGACCACACGCACCAGAAGTTGATTTTCCCCGGCGCGCAATTCCCCGGCCACGTCGAACTCAAAGGGGAGATAGCCACCTTCATGCTCGCCGATCAACACGCCGTTCATCCAGACCGTCGCATGATAGTCGACCGCGCCAAAATGAAGGATCGCCGCCGCAGTCTCTGGATTGACCTTTTCCTCCGCCTTGAAGCGCAGGTGATACCAGCCGGCCCCAGTTGCATTGCGCAATTCGTCAAATTGCGCCTGCCAGGGAGAGGGCACAATGGCCGGGCGCCAGGGATCCGATGGTGAAAATTCAGCGATGCCGGTCGGATCAAATTGGAAGTCCCAGACGCCATCAAGGAATCGCCGCACAGTTTGCATGTTGGCCTCGTTTTTGCTTTCTGGAGCCAGTCGTGACTCGCGATTCACCCGGTTGGAGGCAGCTTGCCCCCAACCGGGTGAGTTGGTTGTGATTTGCGGGGGATGGATTGTCAGGCTGTGGTGGTCGTCACCACCGTAAAAGAGAGTGGCGGCAGTTTCAACGTCGCGCGGCCATCCAACATCGAGGGTGACTCGATCTTGCGGGCGACGATTTGCTCCGGCTTGTCCCAGGTATTGGCGTCATGGACACTGGCGCCGGTCACCTGCCAGGTGTCACCGGCACGCACCGTTCCGCGATCCTGCCAGACCAGATCGGTCACGATGGTTTCATGCTCACTGCGATTGACGATAAAGACCTCACCTGCGCCGGTTGCGGCGTCGTGGCTTGCGGACACATCCAGCATGGGCACGGCGCCGTAGAGTTTAGTCTCCACCAGCGGTGCTGAAACCAGGACATCCAGGGCATCGCCGCGTGCATATTGGCTGACAAGTTTGAAGGGATAGAACGATGTCTGCTTGAGGAGGCCATCCCCGCGCGTGTTCAGCCAGGAGATCACGTTGACGATCTGCGCCACACAGGCGATCTTGAGGACCTGGCTCTTGCGCAGGAAGACGTTCAACCATTGCGCCACCACCAGCGCATCTTCCAGATTGTACATCTCCTCGGCCAGATGCGGGGCCTCGGTCCAGCCGCCCTGCATGGGGTCGCCCTTGTACCAGACCTGCCACTCATCCCACGAGAGGTAGACGTCGTGCTTGGAGCGGCGTTTGGCCTTGACGTAGCGCAGCGTGCCGTCCAACGTATCGACAAAGTGTTCGAAACCGACGGCACTGGCGAGATAACTGGTGCTATCATTTTCGCGGTTGCCCGCATAGTAGTGCATGGAAAGATAATCGACGTGCTCCCAGGCCACTTCGAGCGCCACCCGATCCCACTCCGGGTAGGTGGGCATGCGATCGTTGGATGAGCCACACAGAATGGTCTCGATCGAAGGATCCTGCCACTTCATCATCTTGGCGGCTTCCAATGCCTTGGCGCCGTACTCAGCGGCATCGAGATGGCCGATCTGCCAGGGGCCATCCATCTCATTCCCGACGCACCAATAGCGGATGTTGTGCGGCTCGCGAAAACCGTGGCTTGCGCGCAGATCGGCGTAATAGGTGCCGGTGGGTGCGTTACAATATTCAACCAGATCAGAGGCGCCCTGGATCGTGCCTGTCCCCATATTGACGCCAAGCATCGGCGCGGCGCCGAGCGCCTTGCAGAACCCCATGAATTCGTTCGTGCCAAATTGGTTTGTCTCGATCGATTGCCAGGCCAGTTCACGGCGGACCGGACGCTTGTCCTTAGGACCGACGCCGTCTAGCCAGTTGTAGCCGCTGAGGAAGTTGCCACCCGGGTAGCGGATGACCGTGTACTGCTGCTCGCGCAGCGCAGCCAGCACATCGCGGCGCAGGCCATCCGCGTCTGCATGGGCGGATTTTGGTTCGTAGATCCCTTCATAGACGCAACGCCCCATGTGCTCCACAAACCCACCGAAGAGCAGCGGTGAGATGGGCGCAATGGTGCGATTTTTGTCGAGCAGCACTTCAGCCTTTTGAGATGACATGTGAAATCCCTTGATTTCCAGTGGCGCAGGGAGATCAAAGCGGACGCCTGCGCAAAATGAGTATTGACCAAGAACCAGCGGTGACTGGCGCTGATAGGCTCAGCGCCCGGCCAGCCCTGCCGTCGTAATGCCGGCGATAATCTTGCGTTGGAAGAAAGCATAAAAGATCAACACCGGCATCGTGGCAATAAACGCACCGGCGAAGGCCAACCCGCGCTGGATATAGCTGCCCTGTTGAATCACCAGGAGCCCCACGGGGAGCGTCAGCGAAATGCGTTCACTCAACACAATCAGGGGCCAGAAGAGGTCATTCCACAGCCCCAAAAAGACGAAGATCGACAGCGCTACCATTGCGCCGCGTACGAGGGGTAGGCAAATCTGCCAGTAGATGCGGAAACGTCCCGCGCCATCCACCCGTGCTGCATCTTCAAGCTCCACCGGAATGGAATAGAAGTGCTGGCGCATCAGGAAAATGCCCGTCACCGCGGCCGCCGCCGGCAGCCAAATCGCGAAGTACGTGTTAAGTAACTTCAGATCGCGGAGCAACAGGAAGATCGGGATCAGGGTGACCGCCGCCGGGATCATCACGAAAAGATTAGCAGCGAAAAGATATACTGTTTGCCGGGAAATTCCAGCCGGGCAAACGCATAGCCGCTCAAGGTCGAGAGAAAGACAATAATCACCGTGCCAATGGTGGCGATTAGGAGACTATTGGAGAACCAACGGACGATCGGTAGGGTCGTATCCGCAAAAATATGCGTGAAGTTTGTGAGTGTGGGCGGATTCGGAATCCATTCGATCGGAAAATTCAATTGATTGCGTTCGAGCGTGAATGCCATCGTCACCATGTAGGCAACTGGCACGATCACGATAAAGGCTAGCGGCAGGAAGACCAGCCACAGCAATAACGGTCGCACCCATTTTCGACTTTTGTGCGGATGCGGTTCAGCACGAGTGGTGCGCGTGTCCTGAGTCATGACTTACTCCTGCGATGCTAGTATTCGGTCCGGCTACGCATGATAGAGAAAAGGATCACGGTAACAACAATCATGATCAATGCCAATACGACCGCCACCGCCGAAGCATAGCCAAAGCGGAAAAATTTCCAGGCGGTCTCATAGAGATACATGACGACAGAACGCGAGGCGTTGCCTGGCCCACCGGCAGTGATGATGTAGGGCTGGGCAAAGACCTGCATGTGCGCAATGAATTGCGTCACGACCACGAAGAGCATCGTCGGCATGATCAACGGGAGCGTGATGTGACGAAAAGTCCGCGTCGGCCCGGCGCCATCGATCTTGGCGGCTTCATAGAGCGTCTCGGGAATACTCTGCAACCCGGCCAGAAAAACCAACATCGGGAAGCCAAAGGTCCACCAGACCGTGGTAAGCGAAAGCGCCGGAATGACGATCTGGGGATTCCCAAGCCAGGAGATGCGCGGGCCGTTCAGGAGTGTCGTCACAAAATAGTTCACGATGCCCAGTTGTGTGTCCCACACGCGAATGGCGATGATACCCAGCACGGACACTGATAGGATGCCCGGCGCATAGAACAGGACGCGCAGTCCATCACTGCCCCAGAAACTATGTTTGAGCCCCGTCGCCACCAGCAGCGCCAGGACGATGTTGATCGCCACGGTTAATATCATGAAGTAGACGGTGTTGACCATCGTCTCCCGGAAAATCTGGTCGTTCAGCAGTGCCGCATAGTTGGCAAGGCCCACAAACTGCTGATCCTTCAACATGATCTTCCAGTCATACAGGCTGATCTGCAGCCCGCGGAAGATGGGGTAGAGCAGAAATATCGAAAAGAACAGGAATTGCGGCAGCACAAACAGATAGTTTGGCAACTGCTTGCGTACGGTCTTCCAGCGGAGATCACGCGCTGAAGTATTTGCTTTCGTGGGCAGGGTGGATGTAGTCATTGGGCATCCGCTCCGGTAGATAAAGACCTCCTTGGGGTGACATGCGCGCATGCCACCCCAAGGAGATATCGTAAGAAGTTACGGGCGATCGAGGATGGCCTGAATCTGCTCGTTGCCTGCCTTCAGCGCGGCAGCGACATCCGCATCCGGGCTGGCGAGCGCATTGCCGACGGCGGTTTCCCACGCAGTCTGGATCTCGATAAAGGCCTTGTGCGGCAGGTCCGGGCGGCCGATCTCATTGAACTGCTGGGCGGCCATAGCCACCGAAGGAATCGCCTGGACTTCTGCCGATTCCTGGACTTCGATCATGGCGGGAACCTGGCCGGAGTTGGCCCAGGCGGCGCCATTTTGTGCCAGGTAGGCCATCAGTGTTTTGGCCTTGGCAGCGCCATCTTCATCCACGCCGGTCGGCACGGACATGATGTGTGCGTCCATCTTCACGGCCTGGTTGCCATCGGGCGCCAGCGAGTTGACAAAAGCGGTCTTGGTGATAGCGGCCAGGTCAGGGTTGTCGTTCATCATCCCCTTGGTCCAGGTGCCTTCCCACATGAATGCCACTTTGTTGTTCTTGTACAAGTCACCTGCCCAGATCTGGCCGGGGATGGCCGGCGGGGCGACATAGTACTTGTACATCAGGTCGTGCCAGAACTGCACGGCCGCGATTGCTTCTGGGCTGTCCAGCGTGGCCTTGGTGGCGTCTTCATTCGTGACTGCGCCGCCAAACTGCCACAGCGTGGAGGGAATCGTGTAGCGCGGCCAGGTGTAGCCGATACCCCAGACATCCACGTTGTCCTTGTCAAACCCTTCTTCGGTCGGGTGCTTGCCATTGATGTCGGTCGTCAGCTTCTGCGCCCATTCGATGAACTCAGCGCCATTCTTCGGCAGGTTTTCGGGATCCAGCCCGGCATCCTTTAGCAGCACAGTATTGACCCACAGCAACCAGCCGTGGTTGTCAAACGGCACCGCCATCGTCTGCCCATCGACCGTGATTGCCCCCATCACAGCAGGATTGAAATCATCCTTGCTCAGGGTGCCATCGGCGAAGACCAGTTCGTCCATTGGCGCCATCAGCCCCTGCGAGGCCATTTGGGTGACTTCGGCGGCATGGAAGATGACCATGTCTGGCGGGGTGCCTGCAGCAACGGCCGTCGGATACTTCTGGAAGAAGATATCCCAGGGGTAGCCTTCGGAGTTGATGCACACATCAGGATTTTCTTGAGCGAACTTGTCAAGCAGCGTCGCAAAGACGGCGCCGTCGGTGCCGGTCAGGCCATGCCAGAGCACCAGCGGATCATCGCAGGTGCCAAAAGCATTGACGACAGGCGTTGGGACAGGGGTGGGGGCATTGGGATCCACGGTCGCATCTGCCGGGGCAGCGGCGGCATCAGCCGGGGCGGCGGTGTCGGCAGGGGCTGCCGCTGGGGCGCCACCGCAGGCGCCCAGCACGAGCGCAACCACAAGCAGTGCACTCAGAACGAGCAACAACTTGCGCATACATTCTTCTCCTCATTGATCAACAGCATTGAATTGTGTATCTGCAAAGGAGCGCGCCCCGGGAACCAAACGCAACACCCGTTGACAGCAAAGTAAGGTAGATCCGTATCTCGTGCCGCTTACGTCGATTCGCGTTCGATGAACTTACACGGGAATTCGAAACGGCGTGCCGGCCCTTCATATTCCCCATCGATCCGCTCAAAGATCGCCCTGGCCATCGCCTCGCCCATCGCGGCTGGAAACTGAGCAATGGTCGACAGCCGCGGCCGCGTCCAGGAGGCGATCGGGATATCATCAAACCCGATGATCGCAACATCTTCCGGTACACGCACGCCCGCCTGCACGGCGGCCTCGATCGCGCCGATCGCCATCAGGTCATTACAGACAAAGACGGCAGTCGGTGGCTCCGGCAGTGAGAGCAACCGTCGCATCGCACGCTCGCCGCTCTCGGGACTCCAATCCCCCACTTGATGGTACTCGCCTGGAAACGCCAACTGCGCCCTGGTAATCGACTCAAGAAAGGCCAGCCGCCGGCGTTCACCTGCGGAGAACCGGTTCGTCACCCCAATAAAGCCAATCCGGCGATGCCCCTTTTCCTCAATCAGCCAGGTGACCGCCTCACGCGTGGCGATGTCGTCATCCCCAAATGCTACATCCGCCAGCGGATGGGTGATGTGCTGCCCCAACACCGCCACGGCTGCCCCACTGCGCTCGATCACCATCTCGATGTCTTCATTTCCGAGGTGATAGGGCACCATGATCACGCCATCGACCGGGCGGCGAATGATCGATTCACAAAAGAGCATCTCGTTCTCACGCATGTGATCCGTGTTGGTCACAATCACGTCATAGCGATGACCGTGCGCAATATCCTGCACAGCCCGCACCATGGGGTGATAGAAGGGATTGCCGATGTCGGCAATCATCATGGAGATCATCCGGGTCTTCTGCCCGCGCAGACTCCCGGCGTGCAGATTTGGGTAGTAGCCGAGCTCTTTAACGGCATCCAAGACCCGTTGCCGCGTTTCCTCGCTGATCGGGATGCCGGGGGACGAGCCGCTTAACACCCGCGAGACCGTGCTCTGCGACACGCCGGCGCGTTCACCCACGTCTTGCATCGTGACCGTACGCTTGATTGGAGGCTGACTTCGAGTCGCCATGCTGCAACTTCCGTTGGTATCGGTGCCGGCGCCACCCAGCCGAAGACTGCGCCCAAAAACGGCAAAATCAGCCTTTGAGCCATCTGGTAAATTTATGCATTCGTATGCGGTATTACGAATACTAGCATACGAATGCATAAACGTCAATAGCGAGTTTTTCGTTTGAAAATTGACATTTGATCGTGGGCGACTGAAAATGTTCCCGAATCATCCGTTAGAAAAAAGGTGGAAACTATGCCCAGTTCGGTGATCGTAGAGGCCGTACGTACGCCGGTCGGCGCCTACCGCGGCGATTTGAGCAACGTACGTGCGGATGATCTGGCCGCGCATGTGTTGCGTGCCGTGATCGCGCGCAGCGGTGTCGACCCGGCGCAGATCGAGGAAGTGGTCCTGGGTTGCGCCAACCAGGCCGGTGAAGACAACCGCAACGTGGCGCGCATGGCGCTGCTGCTGGCCGGTCTCCCGCAAAGCATTGCCGGCGTGACGGTGAATCGCCTTTGCGCGTCCGGACTGGACGCCATCATCTATGCGGATCGCGCGATCCGCCGGCGAGGGTGACGTCTTCATCGCCGGTGGCGTCGAGAGCATGACGCGCGCCCCGTTCGTGATGGGGAAGTCGGAAGTCCCGTTTGACCGTTCCGTGCAGGTCTATGACACCACCCTGGGCTGGCGATTTCCAAACCCAAAGATGGAAGCACTGTTCCCTCTTGAGGCCATGGGCGAGACGGCGGAAAACATCTATGCAGAAACGGCCATCAGCCGTGAGCGCCAGGATGCCTTTGCCCTCGAAAGCCAGCGGCGCGCGGTCGCCGCCATTAACGCCGGGAAGTTCCGTGAGGAGATCTCACCTGTCGTGCTGCCGCAAAGGAAGGGTGACCCAATCGTAGTGGACACTGACGGCCATCCGCAGATGAAAAGGGTAGGCGATCACTTTGAGGTAAGCACCAGTCTGGAGAAACTCGCCACGCTGAAACCGGCCTTCCGTGCCGGGGGGACCGTCACTGCGGGCAATGCATCCGGACTCAACGACGGGGCGGCCGCGCTGCTACTCATGATGGCGGAGCCTGCGGCCTATGCAGCAGGGCTGCGCCCCTGGGTGCGCGTGGTGGCTTCCGCCACCGCGGGCGTCGATCCCCGCACGATGGGATATGGTCCCATTCCGGCAGTGCGCAAGGTGCTCGACCCGCACCGGCCTCACGGTCGCCGACCTGGATCTGATTGAACTCAACGAGGCCTTTGCGGTGCAGGCGCTGGCGGTGATGGATGAACTGGGGTTGCCGCCTGACCGGACCAAACGTGAACGGCGGCGCGATCGCCCTGGGGCACCCGCTCGGCTGTTCGGGCGCCCGGCTGATGGTCACCCTCGTGCATGAGTTGCGGCGCCGGCACGCCGCCGGAATCGCGACTTCCCCCTATGGACTGGTGACGCTCTGTGTGGGTGTGGGGCAGGGCGTAGCCACTATCGTGGAGTGGATCGGCGATCGCACCTAGAATCGCAGAGCCACGCCCACACGAGAAGCTGCCACCCGTCAGGGTTCATCCTGACGGCAAACAATCCTCGCGCTGCGTGGCTCTGCGATACCCTACTACGATTATCTGGGCTGGGGAGCAATTCGCAGACCGGTCACTCGTCCCGGACAAAACCGGAATATAGCATACACGAATTGGCTCCGTCAACCCGCTCAAAACCACCTACTGGCGTCCCCTAATTCACCGGGTCAACGATGATCTCTACATTTTCAGTGGGGTTGCCTTTGGTGATGACCGGCGTCGCCTGCGTGCTGACGAAAAGCAACTGCCCATTTGCAGCCGTGATGCGCGCACCGATGGAATAGAGCGCCCCCTCTTCCACGTCGGCTGGGCTATAGACCACCGTGTAGGGGATCGGCACCTGCTGGCCGCCCGACGTGAACGCGGTCATCGCCAACAGGGTCATCTCGGGCGGCGCATCCGCCAGTTGCGCATTGCGGATGGTCACTTCGATCAGGGCATCGGGCGGCAGCGCGCTGCGCACCAGGTAGGAAACAGTGCCGGAGACGGTGGCGTCGCTGGAGACAACGTCGCCCGTCGCAACTGGGGCTTCGGTCTCAGCCACCGGCAGCGCACGCTGGAACTGGGCCGCCAGTGCATCATCGGCGGTGCGGAGTTGCATAGTGTCGCCGTCGATCTGATAGGTCGCTGCCGTACCGAGCGCGGCAAGATAGGCTGCTTCCTGCTCGGAAACACCGGGATCGGCGCAAGCCATCATGGTGGATGCCAGCGGCCCAATCTGAATGTTGCCTTCGCCATCCGTGGTGAACCCACCGGAGTAGCTATTGCAGCCGGAGTTGCCGCTCACAACGCCATCGGCGCTAAAGTCGGCGGTGATGGTGCTGCCCTCAACCAACCCTACGACCGCCTGGTTGCCGTTGTTGTAGGCGATCGCGTTCCAGTTCGTACCGGCAAGCCCGGTGTTCTGGGCGGCAAAGACCGCAACCGGCGCGCCGGTGCTGTCAGCCAGCGTCAAGACCCCGTCCTGGATCGCAAAAGTCGCTGCCGAAGTCAGGGCGGTGTAGTAGGCCGTCGACTGCGTCATGATCGGCTCCGGGCAAGCCATCATCGTGGCTGCGGCGTTGGGCGAGAACTGGATCGTGTCGCCATCGGTCGTGTAGGAAGTGTTGTACCGGTTACACCCGTCCGAGCCGCTGGCCGAACCGTCTGTGCCAAAATTGAGCGTGACGGTTGTGTCCGCCAGTGCCGGGGGGGCAGCCGGCTGCACCGGCACGCAGGCCGCCAGCAGTAGCACAGTCGTTACTCCGGCGATCAAACCAATCAATCGTCGCATGGTACTCTCCTTGAATCTCTCTTTTTTGCCGGCGCAGAGCGCGTCGGCGCGGGACATCTCAGTATACAGAATCAAGACGAGATTACGATACAATTTGTTCTGCCAATTTTAGAGTAGGGGCATCTTTCACGCTACAATCACGAATGCACCCTTGGCCGGAGTGGCGCGTGTGCGTGACCGGGGTGGTGACCCGCGCACCTTCTGTGGCAAGCTCTTTGGCCAGGAGAAGAACCTGACCACCGCGTCCGTTGTCCGCTTGAAATTCACATTGCTCAAGATCTCTTAGCTAGCTCGTGCGCCAGTCGTCTTTCCACCAGCGCGGCAATTTCTTCTGCGCAGGTCTCGATCGGTTTTCCGGTCGTGTCGACAACGGGAATGTCATGGCGGTAAAAGTAATGATTGGCAGCACGAAGTTCTGCGACTACGGCTTCCCGGTCGATATAAGATCCCTCCGGAATGCCCGTGCGTACTGCCCGCACTTTACGATGAATCAGCAATTGCGCCGGCTCGATCGTGAGGCCGACGATGCGGCGACCATCGACCAGCGCCAGTTCTTCCGGCAGCGGTACATCCGGCACAAAGGGTACGTTGCTGACACGCCATCCCATCATGGACAGGTACATGCTCATGGGGGTTTTGCCCGCACGCGAGACGCCGATCAGCACGATTTCGGCAGTTGGCAGATCTTCGGCGCGTTTCCCGTCATCATGCGCCACCGTGAATTCAATCGCGTCGACCCGGTCAATCTGCGCCTTGTGTAATTGATAGTAAAGCCCCGGCTGTCCTAACGGCTCAGCGTCCAATGCCCGCTCCAGGTGCTCGAGGAGAGGTCCCACCAGATCAAAGGTGACAACGCCTGCCTGCGCCGCCTCGGAGATCAGCAGTTCGCGGGCATCACGGTTCACCATGGTGTGGACGATGATCGCGCCCGGAATGCCGGAGGCTTTTTGCACTGCCTGCAGCACTCGATCTTGGTTCAGCACCCTGGTCTCGATAGCGATGGGCACCTGACAATCGGGGAACTGGGCCAGCACTGTTCTGGCCAGCAGTTCCCCTGAAGCGCCCGTGCCCCCTGACACCACAATGATGGGCGGTCCCTGGCGCAGGCGCCGCTCGCGTATTTCTGGCTCCGCAGTGGATGTAGACATACGCACCTCCCGAGAGACTACGCCGGCGCCACCACTACCGCCTTCTCAATCTCCAATATGTCCGCTGTTGTGCGCAGCACCGCATCGAGAATCAGACTGATCGAATCGATGCCATGCTCTACTAGAAATGCGGCAAACTCAGGATAGTCAGAAGGCGCCTGACCGCAGATGCCAAATGCATCTGCCGTAATCGCAAAACCATCAGGAATCTGGATGCCCTTTGGCTTCAGTTCCCGAATCATCTCACCCAGACTGGCGTTTTTCCCACCAACCCTGGGGACGTCCGCAATTGTCAGTTCATCGAACCAGCGAATCCATTGCATGGTGTACTTCTAATACCACCATCAGAACCGTTGGCGGGGTGCAAAGTGCGGGAGGCATACCTGGTTTAGTAGCAATGGTCAATTGTCAGCGGTCAATGCGCTTTGCTATGCAGTTGAGTTGCGTTACCCCTCATAAGTGATTGATCGTCGGCGATTTCATCGTTGACCACTTGCCGTGCGTACGATTGGGCATGCCCATCATCCGCAACTGGCGCTGCGGTGGATTCACCGCTGCGAAACCTGTCCTACTAATAGCGTACCACTAAAACGGTTCGCGCGTGACGAAATATGGGTAAAATCAGGTTGTCAATTCTGAAAAGACACAATGGGTGACAAATCATGCAACGAAAATACTTAACGATGCTCTTGCTGGCAAGTCTGGTCCTGTTGGTTCTCGCTGGCTGCCAGGCCGTGCAGGCGCCGACTGCGAAATCAGATGCTATCTACCAGGTCTCACTCCTGGACGCACTGTTGCAGGGCGACTATGACGGCACGGTGCCTATCGCCGAACTGCTGAAAAACGGGGATACGGGTCTCGGCACTTTCGACAACCTGGACGGCGAGATGATAGTGCTGGACGGTGTTGTCTACAGGGCGAAATCCGATGGCTCTGTGGAAGTCGCCGCCAAGGAGGAATTGGTTCCCTTTGCCGTCGTTGGTTATTTTGACAAAGAGATCGCGGGCGGTGCGGTAGAGGATATCTCCGATGTGGAGGCTCTCAAAGCTGCACTGGACAAGACCATCAGCGAGACTACCGGCGATTTCAATCAGTACTACATTGCCACGATCGCCGGCGATTTTGACCTGGCTCACGTGCGGAGCGTGCCGCGCCAGGAGGAGCCCTTCAAGCCACTCGCCGAAGTCACGAAAGAGCAGACCGAATTCGAGTACACAGAAATCCCCGGCACGCTGGTCGGGCTGCGCTTTCCGGAACACATGGAAGGGATCAACCTCCCTGGGTGGCATTTCCATTTCTTGTCAGATGACAAGACCAAAGGCGGCCATGTGCTGGACCTGAAGCTGGCTTCAGGCGAAATGAACCTGGATCACATCCGGGAATTCAACCTGATCCAGCCCGACACCGATGCATTTGCCAACTTGGACCTTGGCGGGGATATGAGCCAGGCGACTGGAGCAGCGGAAAGTAAGTAGAGACAGGGAGACAGGGAGACAGGGAGACAGGGAGACAGGGAGACAGGGAGACAGGGAGACAGGAGACAGGGAGACAAGGAGCAGGGCAAGAGACAGGAGCAGAGCGGGGGGGGGGGGGCGCCAACGAGGGGGGGGGCGGGGCGCGGGTGCGGTCCCGGCGGCGGAGAGAAGGAATAGTAGTAACTTGTCTCCTTGTCTCCCTGTCTCCCTGTCTATCTCTCCCACCGCGATCTCCCTCCCCGCCTCCGTGATCCACTCGCTCCACGATCCGGCATATAGTTTCCCCGCGCCCAGCCCGGCGTGCTCGAGCGCAATCAGATTATGGACGGCGGTGACGCCCGAACCACAGTACATGACGGTGCCTTCGGCTGCGGCATCGCCGAGCAGGCGCGTCCAACGCACCCACAGTTCCTCAGGGCGCAAGAAGCGACCGTCGGCGCCCAGATTCCCGGCATAGGGCGCCGAGATCGCCCCCGGAATGTGGCCGGCAATGGGATCGATCGTTTCATTCTCCCCGCGATACCGCTCCGCCGCACGAGCGTCAAAGACCCGGTATTGCGGGTGACTCAAATTCTCCACCAGGTCAGCCGTGCTGACGAGTCGCTCGGGGTGCAAGTGGGGTGTGAAGGTGCGCGACGGGCGCACCTCGTTCCCACTCCGCACCGGCATCCCAGCCTTTTCCCAGGCGCGCCAGTCGCCGTCCAGCACCGCCACCGTATCATGTCCAAGCCAGCGCAGCAGCCACCACAGACGGGCGGCAAACGCACCGCCCGCATCATCGTAGGCAACGACTTGCGTGGTGGCATCGACCCCCCAGCCCGACAGACGCTGTACAAACGCATCCATTGCCGGCAAAGGATGGCGCCCCGTCCGGCCAGCTTCCACCGGCCCTGAGAGATCGGTCTTCAAGTCCGCAAAGAGCGCGCCGGGAATGTGCGCCGCCAGATATTTCTGCCGTCCAGCCGCGGGATCGGCCAACAGCGCCCGGCAATCGAAGACGGCCCATGCCGGGTCCTGCAAATGCGCAGCAAGCTCGGAAACGGAGACGATGGTTGTATAGTTCATGGCTTGAGTTGCGCCCTAAAGAAATCGGTGATCCGGTTATAGCAGTCCACCTTGTTGGCAAACTTGAGTACATCATGACCTTCATCGGCGTAGACGACGTAGTCCACCTGCTTTCCCTTTGCCTGCAGTTGTTCGACGACATCGCGTGACTCGCGTTCGACGACGCGCGGGTCGTTGGCGCCCTGCATGACCAGCATCGGGCAGGCCAGGTTTTCGAGGTAGGTGCTGGGCGAGTGGATGAGCATCTCTTCGCGCTCAGTTTCGGGATTGCCGACGGTGATGTAAAAGTAGGTCTTCCACGTCTCCGGCAGGCGGTCGACAAAGGTCAGCAAGTTATATGGACCAAACATGTCCACTGCGGCCTTCCATAGTTCGGGATGGCGCCTGGCCAGCGTCAGCGTCATGTAGCCACCGTAGGATCGACCCATGACGCCTGTGCGCGACATGTCCAACCGCGGATCCTGCTTCAGCAACTCGAATGCGGCGACGTGGTCCAGGCGATCCTGCCCACCCCAGTCCCGGTCGACGTGTTTCATGTAGGCCATCCCGTAGCCCGAACTGCCACGTACATTAGGTGCCCACACCGCAAACCCATTGAGGGTCAGGAACTGGATCAGTGGCATCGAGAACCAGGTGAAGTCGGGTCTTTCCTGGCTCTGTGGACCGCCATGAATGTAGAAGACCACCGGCCGCGGCCCGCTGAAGCCAAGTTCGGGCGCCGGCAGATAGAGCCGCGCGGAGATACGGAGATCGTCGTGACTGGTGTACGAACTCTCGATGCCCGGCGACAGATAGTTGCTTGGAATCCCGAGCACGCGCTCATTGGTCTGGCGGATCATCCTGCCATCCGGTTCGATGAGATACAGTTGCGATGGCGCCGTTGCGCTAGAAAATGAGAGCGCATAGCGGCCGCTGTCTCTATCGAACGCAATGGACTGCACAACGCCATTGGTCAATTCGCCCTCGCCCACCAGGACGCGCGTCACCGAAAATTCACGATTGGCTTCGTCAAACGTGCCTTCATACACCCATGAAGCGCCGTCGATGTTGTAGTTGAGCAGGTACTGATCCCCGGCAAGATGTTCAATCCTGCTCAGTTCACCGATCCCAGCATGCACCAGGCCGGCGACGCGCACCTGCTCAACCTTTGCCGAATCGTTGAGCGCAGGTAGCTCAGCCCGTAGCCGTCGTCAAAGAGCGATGAGACAAACAGTAGCCCGTCGCCTGGCCGTAGATGCGCCGCACCAATACCGTTGGGCGCCACCTGGTCGCCGGCCTGGCGCGCATCCATCGGCAAGCCAAAGAGCAAGGTGCGCTCCCCGCCTGGCTCCTTTCGATACAGGGCCACGTCGCCAAAGCTGTATTGATCGGCAAGGACAAAAGTCTGATAATCGTCGTCGTAGGCAATTGGGATGTTGCCGTAGAGACTCTCGCCCAGTTCCACCGTCTCCAGGGTGGCGAGATCGGCAAGAAAGGTGCGATGGAGGGGGGTGCGCCGCGGGTCCACGGAGAAAAGCGCGATCGCACGCTCGGGGTCGACATGGGTACAATAGACTTGTTGCCCGTTGAACTTGTCGCCAAAGACCGGGGTCGGAATGCCTCCCTCAAGGGGAACCCACGTGGGTTGGTAGTTCTCGTCGCCATCCTGGTCAAGCATCAGCAGGATCTTGCCAAGTTTGGGGAGCACAGAGTAGACCACGGCGTCATCGAAGTGGTGTGGATTGGGCAGTGCGATATCCGGTGGAATGAGCGGCTCCGGCACGCTCCCGCCAATCCGCATGGCGTAGAGGCTTAACCGGCCGGAGAGGTCGCTGATAAAGTAGAGAAGATCGCCGGCCAATTGCGGTTGGACGAATTGGCGCGCTGACAAGAGAGACTCGATACGAAATTGCATCATGATCGGCATTTTCCAGTTATACTAAGCACTAGTGCGAACGGATTTGACTCCGATTGTACGTCAGCGGCGCGGGGTCACCAATTTTTGTCGTATAGTCGCATGACGCAGTTTTGCGCCGGAAAGAGGGGCAAATGCCCGGTGACGTGATCGTGTAGGGTTGTTATAATGTCAGGCAAGGGTTCGTTGCCTGAGCCATCATAAGTTGAGGTGAACAAATGGCTGCGCAATACCCCGACGCAGAGACGCGTCGGCGTACAGTACTCGTCGTTGTGCTCAACAATGCTGAGGATTTGCTCCGTGCTGCGGACCAGGGCTGGTATCGAATTCCGCAGCGGCATGCGCCCAAACGCATGGGCGCAGATTATCTGGCTTTCTATCAGACGGGTGCGTTCCGCACGGAAGGCGAGGCGCATACCGTCACCTATTATGCCCCCACCCGTCGTTACAAGTTGCTCACCCGGCGCGAACTGCTGCCGGACGAACCAGATCATCCGCGCGCGGCCGACTATTATTACCGCGTCGAGATCGGCCCGCTGGCGCGGTTGGCGCATCCGGTGCCGGCGCAGCGGCTCCGCCGTGTGACATTTATCCATACGACGATGGATCGACTGTTGACCGCCGGCGATGTCACCGATCTGTTTCAACAGGACGATCCGTTTGATACGCTTTGGGGGGCATTGCGGGAGCACAATCTGCGCCCGTTGCGGAACCGGCTGCTGCATGAGCGCCCGGTTGACATTGCCCTCCGTGCGCGGGGTGGTTATCTGGCGATCCAGTGTGTTGAGGGCAGCACCGTCAGTGAACACGGTGCGCTCCTCTTGCCTGACCGTTGGGAACTGCTGCAGTTGCCGCCGTCACGCATCCAAGACGACCTGGCGGGTTGTCTGCGTGAGGTGGGCGCCGCGCTGATTGGATTGGGTGGGTCGAATCTGAACCTCGGGACTTAACTATGTCGCGCGACACGTCTCGATTCTGGCTCATAGTCCTATTTGTGGTCGCTGGGCTGACCTTGCTGATCGGCTTTGCGCCGGTTTTTGCCCAGGAACCTGTGACAGGTGCGACGATTCCGCCAGATCAGACTCCGGTCTATCTGCCGCTCATTTCGGCCGCGCCGCCGACGCCGACGCCCCAACCCCGCCATTTTGACAGCGTTCCAGTCGAAGGGGGTGGTTTCGATGGACCGGCGGAGACAAGCCCGGATCTCAATCTGTCCATCCGCAGCTATTCTTCGACTACGGCCTATCTGGGGCTGGTGAACTATGGCGGCGACACGGATCCCAATGCACCGCAGATCGCCGGGATGTTCCAGCCCGCACGCCTGCCGTCCTTCATCGCCGCACACCGTGTCTACGACTGGAACTGGAACTGTAACCCGCCCACCGGCTGCCGCGGCAGCCCGATCGACACCTATGCTGTGACGCTGCTGGAGATGAAGGCGCCGATCGGGGAAGGAATTGCCATGCCGTCGCGCGGGCCAAAGATCCGCGACAATTTTGTCGGCATGGTGCTCTATGCAGAACCAAACCGGATCACTTTTGTCTATTTGAGTGCGGACACCCCCGCGCAGGGCTATCTCGTCCATGTGGAGGACGTGGCGATTGCCCCGGAGTTGGTGGCGCTCTACCGCAAGCTGAACAGCGAAGGGCGCAGACGCCTCCCTGCGCTGCGCAATGGTGAAGTATTTGGTGTCGTTGATAAGGGGATGATCAAGATCGCGATGCGTGATACCGGGAGTTTTCTTGACCCGCGCGCATGCAAGGACTGGTGGATGGACTACATGGACCAGTGTAAGGTTCAGTTACAGCGCCCAGCGCGGCCGTAGCCCCATCTACTTCTTACGGCGGGCGCCTTTCCCTTGTTCATTCGGGGGCGTCCAGCCTTCCGGCACGGCAGCTTCTTCGCCGAAGAAGAATTCTTCCATCTGCATGCGCATAAACTCGCGTGCTTCAGGATCGTAAAGTGTGAGACCGTAATGATTGATCAACAAGGTCGCCTGCTGAAGCCACAGATCCCAGGCTTGTTGGGAAATATTTTCGTAGATCCGCTCGCCGAGCTCGCCGGGATAGGGTGGCTTCTCCAAACCGGGCAGATCTTGTTGAAGTTTCTGGCAATAAACTATGCGTGCCATTGCGGCCTCCTTATGGTATTGTATAATCCTGGCGCCACCCATGAATCTGTAAATGGCGCATTTCAAAAGAACGAATCAACGTGACACTTCGCGCGGTTTTCTTCGGTTCTGATTGCCAGTACTCTGAGATTGTAATGGAAGCTCTGCTTCGCAGTACAGTCTCACTTGTCGGCGTGGTCATGCCGGGCGCCAACATCCCGGGCGTTCGCCATGATGTACCGATCCAGGCGCTGCTCCCGAAGGATGCAATCGTACTTGACAACGATCCCCACGCCTTGCCCGTTGTTTCACCGTTTGCACAGCACAGTATTTTACATCTGGCCTGGGCAAAGGGGATCCCACTCTTCGCTGTGAATCAAGTCAAGTCGCCAGAGACGGCCGGCGTGATCCGCACCTTGGGACCCCACGTGGGATGTGTGGCCTGCTTCCCCAGGCGAATACCCCCATCGTTGTTAAAGGCGCCACGCCGGGGTTTTCTCAACGTGCACCCGTCGCTATTGCCGGAGTATCGAGGCCCGTCGCCGCTCTTCTGGCAGTTCCGCGCCGGCGAGATGCGCACCGGCGTCACGGTGCATTGGATGGACGCTGAGTTTGATACGGGGCCGATAGCCGCGCAACGCTCTGCTACGCTGCCCGATGGCATCACCGAAACGGATGCCACGGTCCTGATGGCGCGAGCCGGCGCCCAACTGCTGACGCAAGTGCTTGACCGGGTTGCCGATGGCGAAATTCCCTATCACAAACAGCCGCCCGGTGGTTCCACCCAACCCTACCCGCAAGAAGCGGATTTTAGCATCGATCTCGACTGGAGCGCCCACCGCATCTACAATTTCATGCGTGCGACGGCGGTGTGGGGCTACGCGTTTACGGTTGAGGTCGACGGCGCCATCTACCGTCTGACCGAGGCGATCTCCTGGTCCCCTTATGGCCAACTTGGCCAGACGATGTCGCAAGACGCCAGTGACACCGTCCTGCTCCAGTGTAATCCGGGCGTTGTGCTTGCCCGTTTTGCCTGACGCCGGATGGCCCCGCTTTGGTCGCATCCACAAAACACAGCAACCGGCATCCGCATGCAGATTACAGCTTTGGCAGTGTGATGCCGCGCTGCGCCTGGTACTTTCCTTTGCGGTCTGCATAGGAGACTTCCGGCGGTTCCCCCTGAAAGAACAGCACCTGGGCAATCCCCTCATTCGCATAGATCTTCGCCGGCAACGGGGTCGTGTTCGAGATCTCGATCGTGACGTGCCCTTCCCATTCTGGCTCAAAGGGCGTGACATTCACGATAATTCCACATCTCGCGTAGGTGCTTTTGCCCAGACAAATCGTTAAGACATCGCGGGGAATGCGGAAGTACTCGACGGTGCGCGCGAGGGCGAAACTGTTGGGCGGGATGATGCAGACGTCGCCACGATAGTGCACCATCGCCCGTTCATCGATCTGTTTCGGATCGACGACCGTCAATTGCCCCGTCGCCGGCGTAAAAATTCGAAACTCATCCGCCACCCGGATGTCATACCCGTAGCTGCTCAGCCCGTACGAGACCACGCCCTCACGCACCTGGTTCTCGACAAAGGGTTCGATCATCCTGTGCGTCAACGCCATTCGGCGAATCCAATGGTCGGGTTGGATTGACATGGTGGCTCTCCACTTACTGTTGGTTGGCGGGCAAGTCAATGCGCGTACGGTGGACGCGCGCTGTTTGCGAATCTACCACACGATTTGCCGCGCGCCAATTGCCTCTCAGCCTTTTACCCGCATCGGCAACCCGGCGACCATGAAGACAACGCGATCTGCCCTGGCTGCCAGCCGTTGATTCGCCCGCCCAAGGGCGTCACGATAAAGCCGGCCCAACGGGTATGCCGGCACGATGCCCAGCCCGACTTCATTGGAGACGATGAACCACGTCGCATCACTTCCCGGGATCAAATCCAGAATTGCCTCCACCTCTACCATAAGCGCCTGCGTAGCGGTCGACTCACTCGCGTCCTCCGGTAGCGCCATGAGGACATTGTTGGCGAGCAGGGTGAGGCAATCAATGAGCACGACTTGCGTGGCCGGCGTCAGGGCTGCGGCAATCGCCGTCGCCACCTGCGTTGGCGCCTCGACCGTGCGCCACGCCGGGGGGCGTTGCAACCTATGGGCCGCAATCCGTGTGCGCATCTCCTCATCCCATGCCTCGGCCGTGGCGACATAGAGCACGTCGCCCCCCTGTTCGGCCGCCAATTGTTCCGAATAGGTGCTCTTCCCACTACGGGCGCCCCCCAATACGAGGTGTAACGAACCCTTCATGATCTGCTTCTTTCCTTGTTTTGCACCCGGGCAACGCTGCCCATCAGCGCTTGGCGCGAGGTCTGAAAGTCCTCCAACCCAAAGACTTCTAGGGTGACGACACCCCCGAATTTCATCTCCAGCAGGGTGCGAATCACAGCATCGAGCGCGTCCGGCGGTGCATAGGCGAGGGAAGCATGATCGCGCTCGTTGACGCCGTGGATGTGCACCACGCGCATGCGCGCCCCGGCGGCGGCCAGAGCGGGCAGCGGGTCTATCCCGTCAAGCCAGAGATGCCCGACGTCAACGCATCGCCCCACCCCGGCGCGGGTCACGACCGGCGTCACAAACTCCGCCGGATAACCTTCGAGGTTTTCGATGGCCAGCCGGTGCGGCGCCTGCAACCCGGCGGTGGTCAATCGAAGCGCCTTCACTGTCGCGTCACGCCAGGTGAGCAGCGCCGGATCTTCGGCGTCCGCTGTGCGGACGGTGCGGCCGTCCAGATGGCCAACCCAGGCCCACGGCTCAAGTGATTGGGTTAAGTCGAGCAACTGGTGCGCGCGGCGGAGCGGTAACGAAGGGGTGCGCCCATTGTCGTCTGCAAGCCTGAGATCGTCGAGCAGGTGCACGGTGTAGCTGAAGCCCGACGCTGCGCCAAACGCCGCGAGTGCCGCCACCTCAACTGGCGAAGGTAGATTGCTGGCGCCGTCCGGCAGGTCGAAGAGCACCAACTGCATGTCTTCCACGCTGGGGGCAAGAAAGCGGGCGTTGGCCAATAGATCGTCTTCGACGATGTAAGATGTCGTCCCAATCCGGAAGGGAAGCCCAAGGCTGCGTGTGTTCATCATGCCAGACAAAATGCCAGGAGCATCGAAACTTCACTCACTTCAACAACCGCGCCAAAGACATCGCCCGTGACGCCACCGATGCGCCGTCGCGCCAGCAAGACAACGGTGAAGGCTGCAAGCGCCGCCAGCAGGGCGCCTGCAAACGCACGCCAATCCCACCAGCCAATGGTCAGTAGGGCTGCCACCGGCAAAATGGATGCACGCACGACAATCCCCGGCGTCAATGCGCGCGTCAGCGCTTCCCCCATCCCCCCCGGGCGCGCGGCCGGTTGGTGCGCGGCGAAGAGCAACAACCATCGCGCCCAGGTAGGCGCCAGCAGCAGGGCAAGGACTGGCGCATGCGTTGCCCAGGGTCGCCGACTTGAGAAGTAGCAGGAGGCCGAGCGTGATGGCGCCAAAGGACCCCACGCGCGGGTCGCGCATGATCTCTAGCCGGCGCTCCGGTGTTGTCGTGGAAAGCAAACCATCGCCACAGTCCGCCAGCCCGTCGAGGTGCAGCCCGCCGGTCAACCCCGCCCACAGGGCGACGACCAGTACCGCCGCCACCGCTGCCGGCAGCCATGCCTCCGCCGCCCAGTAGGCAAGGGCCAAAATCACCCCAAGGAGCAGGCCAACCACGGGATACCAGGGTGCGGCCATTGCCGGCGCATCGGCCCGAAACTCCAACCTCCGTGCCGGCAGCGTCGTCAAAAAGCTGACTGCCAACCAGAAACCGTCAAACACCATGACCCGCTTCGCCGTGTATCATTTTCTCGGCTGCCACAGCGGCTCTGGCACGCCCCGATACAAGTTCTCGTACCGGGCCATTACAAAGAGCGCGTCGGAAAGCCGATTCAGATAGGCCATGACATGGGGACCGACGCCTTCTTCATGTGCCAAGGTGGACACCTCACGCTCCGCGCGCCGGCAAACCGTGCGCGCCACATGCAATTGTGCGGCGCCGACTGAGCCGCCCGGCAGAATGAAGTTTGCCAGTGGGCCAACCTCAACCTGCAATTCATCGATCAGCGACTCCAGGCGGGTCACATGGTGCGCTTCGACCGTGGGAAGTTTGTAGACCTTCTTATCTTCTTCAAGAAAACAAAGGTCAGAACCCAGGTCAAAGAGTTCATTTTGAATTTCAGGGATCACGGCCGCCAATCGCGGCGCCAACCCCAGCGCAAGCGCCAGCCCCAACTGCGAATTGAGTTCGTCCACGGTCCCGTACCCCTGCACGCGCAGGCTTTCCTTGCGGACCCGTTGCCCACCGCCCAACGACGTTTCGCCGGCATCACCCTTTTTGTGTACAGCTTTGTTAATCTTGGCATGTTAGCTTCCTAGTACATCTTCTGCAGTCAACCAACCACTCTCCGGAAATAGACGGGCAACCTGTGGTGCAAACAGGGGCGACGAACCGAGCACCGTGGCGGGCGCACCGTCTGCAATCACTTCACCCTGGCTCATGAGCACCACTCGATCTGCGAGCGCTGCGGCCAGTTCCACATCATGTGTAACCAGTACAACGGCCATGCCGTCGTCGCGCCACTGTTTGAGGAGGGCGATCAACCCCTTCTTTGGCTACATAGTCCAACCCGCGCGTAGGTTCGTCCAACAGCAGCACCCTGGGCTGCGTGACGGTGATGGCGGCAAGCGCAACCCGTTGGCGTTCGCCGACACTCAGATCGCGCGGGTAGGCGGCCGCCTTGTGCTCCAGGCGCAACCGGCGGAGCAGAGTATCCGGTTCTACAGCAGCGGCGCCCGCCGCAAGGCGCCACTCACCACCCGTCTTCGACGCCGCGCCGTGGTTGTGGAGCGTCGTGAAAAGTTCATCGCGCACGCTCTCGGCAAAGAGCAGGGTGTTTGGATCCTGCGGCAGATAACCCATGTCGCGGGCGATGCTGGCCACGTCCTTCCCGAGAATTGCCTCGCCGTCGAGCATGATTGAACCGGCCTGCGGCCGTGCCAGACCGATCAGGCACTTGAGCAGCGTCGTCTTGCCGGCGCCATTGCGGCCCATGAGCGCAACAATTTCGCCCGGCCACACGGCGAAGTCGACGTTGCGTAGCACTTTGCGGCCGCCGTAGTTGAGGCTCAACTTCTGCGCTTGAACCGCAGGGTGGGTTTTGCGGTGCACGATGCGCCGGGCAACCGGGTCGCCGCCGGCTTTGCCTTGCGCCTTTTCATTGGCCAGCCAGGTCCGGCTGAACCGTATCCCTTCTTTGATCGTCAGCGGCAGCGGTTGCCACCCCAAAGACTTGCCCAGTTTGACGAGCGGCGGTCCCAGTTCGATCTGGTTAAGTACGCGCCGTGGCTCGTCGGAGAGAATTGGGCTGCCGTCATCGGGTAGATAGATCACACGGTCGACAAAGGGTAGGACGCGTTCCATGCGATGCTCTGCCAACAGCACTGTCAATCCGAGGTCGCTGTTCAGCCGCACAAGCGCATTTAGTACGTCTTCCGCCGATTTGGGGTCCAACTGGGAGGTCGGCTCGTCGAGCACGAGGATGCGCGGCCGCAAGGCAAGGGCGGCGGCGATGGCCACCCGTTGGCGTTCGCCGCCGGAGAGTGTTTTGAGCGGTCGGTTGCGCAGCGGCTCTAGATCGAGCAGGTCGAGGGTTTCCTCAACGCGCACCCGCATCTCCTGGGGCGCCATCGCTGCGTTCTCGAGCGCAAACGCAATCTCATCTTCGACCAGGTCGGTCACGAACTGCGCTTCCGGATCCTGGAAGACAAACCCCACATAGCGGCTGAGCACCTTGGGCGTGGCGACCACCGGATCCAAGCCTTCGACGCGCACCTGGCCCGCCAGCGCACCGCCACTGAAGTGCGGCACCAGCCCATTGATGCAGCGGAGCAGGGTTGACTTCCCTGAACCCGACGGGCCGATGACCAGGATGAGCTCGCCCTCCGGCAGGTCGAGACTCACGTCGTTCAACGCCGGCTGCTGTGCGCCCGGATAGGTGTAGGTCAGATGATCAAAATGAATCATAATGGTTCCTCACCGGTGAGCTTGGCCCCACCGGTTGGGTCAACGAACAACCGCCGGTGCACCCAATCCTAAGGTGCCGGCAACAATCAATGCACTGGCGGCCGGCCACGTCAGCGCCGGATATGGATAATAAAACAGCGACGAGCGGTCAATCCCCGGCAGCGGGAAGAGATAGATCGCACCCACCAATGCTGCGCCTGCGATCACGACCCCATCCTGCCAATGCCACGGTGTCGGACGGTACACCGTATGGGGATGCTGCCTGCCCGCCAACCAGAGCCCCAAGCCGAGCGCCCCCGTTCCCGCGATTAAAAGCAGGTCGCCCAATAGCGGCTGGCGCCAGACCAGCCGGAGCAACCACCCTGCGAGCCAACTGCCCAGCCCCGCCAGGAGCAGCACCTGTGGCCGGCGGTTCACATTCTCTTCGGCGCTGGCAAAGCCGCGCGCCATCATGGCCTCGGCCAGTTGAAAGGAACGTTCCAGGCTGCCTTCCAGGAGCGGCACCACCAGTGGCAGCCAACTGCGCATCGTGTTCATCCGTAGCCCGCGCACCGCCTGCGCCTCGCGAATCTGCTGAAACTGCTGTTGCGTGGCCGGCACAAAGGTGACGGCAATCGACATCACCACCGCCACCGGATAATAGGCCCGTGGCGCCAATCGCAGCGCCGCGCGCACCGGTACGGTGCGATTAAACACTGCAAACGCCGCAAAAATCCCCGCTAGCACCAGCCCGTTGAGTGCGCCATACACCGCGGCTTCCAATGTCAGGGGCCCCCCAATCAACGGCAGCCACGCTGGCAAATTGAAAAGGACCGTATCCCCGACGTGCACCATCAACACGTTAAACAGGGTCGAGGTGGCCACAACGATCAACCCAAACCGCCACGGGCTGATCACCGGGTCGCGGCTCGCTTCGCCGGCAGGTGGTGAGCAAACCTTTAGCACCAATGCTACCAGGAGCAGCACAAGCGCCAGATACCAGGGATTGCGCGTCGTGGTCAGCGCAATGGCCACCCCGACCAGCCAGATGACCCAGGTCCCGGGATGCAGCGCCTGCCGCACAGTGGTCGGTGACGCGCGCACCTCGGTCGCCACTTCGTCGGTCCCGGTCACGTCGTCACCTCAACGCCTGGCATCCCGGCGGTTGGTCGATAACTGAACGCAAAGCGGCGTTGGAATCTCCTTAACACGCGCAACACTGGCGCACCCGCCAGGAGGATCAGCACGACATTCCCGATCGCACGCGCCAGATCCCACAGCAGCGAAGTGGCTACATAGAAGACGAGATACCGTTGGAGTGTCTCCCACGGACCCACGCCGGGCTGCCAATACATCGCGGCCGGTCCCGCCGCAAAGGGCCAGAACCAGATGTTCATGATGATGCCAAACAGCAGACCCCAGATGCCGCCGAAAATTGCGAGCACCACGACCTCGGTGGTGCGGCCCACGCCATGCAGAGCGTGGACCAACGGCCGGCAAAGCGTTGCGGTCATGCCGCACCAGCCGGCGGTGAACATCTGGTACGGGAGCCAGGGTCCCACCCCGCCGGTAATGATGGCCGAAACCAGCAGCGTCAGCGATCCAAGCAAGAAGCCAAAGCGGGCGCCGTAGACGTAGCCGGCCAGCACGATCAACGGGAAGATCGGGCTGAAGCCGCCCGGCCCTGGGAGTGCAACCTCCACAAACCGTAGCGTCGCATTAATGGCGACCAGGACGCCGAGAAGCGCAATCGCCTTGGTGCTCAGTCCCTGGCTCTGCGCCTCGAGCATCAGGATGGCGAGACAGATCACCACCAGCACGGTCAACATTAGCGCGCTATCGCCGGCATGCGCCATTTGCTGGCCGGAATCCGGGGTAACGGCCGGCAGCCAGAACGGGTAGAGAAAGGCGGTAAGCCCGACAATGGTAGTGAGCGCATAGGTGACGCGGCTGATGGTCTGGTTCATGGCGCCTTGCCTCGTCTTGAGCGGGCCATGTACCAGACGCCTCCCGCCAAGACAATTCCGGCCGCACCGGCGAGCAGCCAAAGCCCGTTGCGTGTGACCAACTCAGTAGATGCTGCCGTCGCTGGGGCATTTTCTTGCGGCGCAGCCGTTGTCGCCGGCGTGAACGTCGCAGCAACTGTCGTTGTCGTGACCGGTTGCGTCGCACCGCAGATCTGATCGAAGTGGATGAGGGGCGGTTCCGGCGCGTCCTTCACCGTGCCTTCGCTCCAGTGCCAACCTTCGACATCGCCGTCCTGCACCTGGGTGTTGCCTGCGCCAAGATTCTGATAGAGCCACCCACCCTCTTGCAGGCGCCAATAGGACCAGTAGACGCACGGGCTGCTCTGGCACCGGCAAAAGCAACTCTCCTGCGGAAAATTGCAGCCTTCGCCGTCGATGCTGCAGATGGTAGCCCCGGTGCTGCTCGCCTCGACGCCGAGGGCCAGACCGGCGCGCTTCAGCAATTCATAGCCGCTGATCGATTCCTCGTCGAAGTGCACGCACTGCTGGGTGACGCTGCCATCGCCATGCACGACAATCACACCGGCCCGCGCGCCATCCTGAGCCTGAACAGGTGGGGCGTTCAAGAGCACCGGCAGCAAGGCCAGCAGTGCGATAGCGAGCAGAACGAGACGTGGTTTCATCACTGCCTGGCGCGCACGGCGCACGACTCTAAATTACGTACGGCAAAAGGATAGGAGCGGCCGAGCAATGCCGGCGCGGCCTGCGCCGTCGCAAGCAGATTCGGGCCGGATCCGGCCTGCCATTCGAAGGAACCGTCCGGCTGTTGGAGTCCCAACAGGTAGGTCAGGGGCGTGGCGCCACTGGCTGTGGTCCAGCTTTCACCGTCCACCCGCTCGCCAGCCGCATTGAGACCCATGATCACATAAGCCGTCGAGTTGGCGTCGGCGCCATATTCCGGGGCAGCAGGATCATAGACAAAGCCACCATCGGGTTGCTGGGCGCCGGCCAGGAAGGTCACCGCGCTGACAACCGCAGTGGAGGTGATCGGCTGCCCGGTTGCCACCAAAGCCTGAATCACAAGCGACGTGGTGTTCGTGTCCTGCCCAAAACCTGCCTGCCACTCCCACCCACCGGCCGGCTGCTGCAGCGCCAGCAATGAATCGACTGCCGATGACGGCACGGGTTTGGAGATCGCCGCCGTGCCCAGGATCCCCCAGGCGTTGAAGCCGGCGTCTGCCGCAAACGCACCAATCGTTGAGCTAAGATAGTTCGTCGGCGCTAACATGGCACGGGTCCGGCATGCATCCCCGGCCGCGGCGGCGACGGCCAGTTTGCTGGCTTCCCCCGCGCCGGTGCGTGAGAATTTGGTCGTGCGGGTGCGCAAAAAGTCCGCCAGCGAAGGCGTGTCTGGGGCTGTGCGCCAAGTCTCAACGGACTGGTCGTTGGCGCCGAGTGCAAGCACCACTTCGACCGCGCCGGCTACGCTGTCTCCATACCCCCCCGTCGCCGGATCTTGTTGGCTCTGCAACCAGGCGAGTGCCTGGTCTGCAGCAAGCGCATACTTGGGATCGAGCATCGCGCCATCGGTCCCCGTCCAGCGCCAGCCTTCGATGGCGCCACCATCGGCAATCTGTGACTGGCTGGCGCCGACCGGGTAGGGCTGCCAGGTGGCGCCGTCCCAGAAATTGTAGCCCCAGTAGAAGTTCGGATTGCAGAAACAGTCTTCCGCGGGACAGCCCAGCCCCTGAATGGCGCAGACCGACGGGCCAAAGCTGGTGTCGCCCACCGTGGCGTTGATCCCTGACTGGGCCAGCGCGGTGATGCCGCTGATGGGGTTCGTAAAATCGATCGTGCGCACCGCGCTTCGGCGATCGTCGAACTGAATAATCACGGTCGCCGTGTTTGCAGCGGTTGCCTGTAGCATATTGCTTTCGATCACAGCCGGCGCAAGGACGCTGGCGTGCGCCGAGGTGGGGGCGCGCAGGGTGAGCAAAGTGGCCAGCACACAGATGGCGGCAAACGCCAGGGCGCCGGCCGGCGCAGCATTGTGGACGCGCATGTTGTTTTCTCTCCTCTTCCTAAGACAAAAAAACACCTTCCCGCGATGGCGAGAAGGTGTGCTTGGGGTCGTGCTACTTGCACACACCCTTGACCGCGAGGGCATTTCGTGCTGGCACGGGCGGTCGACCTGACTTCCAGAGTCCCCCTTAGGGGCGCTGGTTACAGTTGCGGGACAGTGCCGGACTCTCACCGGCTTCGCCGTTTCCACCTGCGTCTTCCGTGGCGCAAGGGCCTAGGCTCACTGACTACTCTTCAATTGGGAATGGAGTATATGACGGGGAACGCGCGTTGTCAAACACGGGCCGTTTCAAATGTGCCCGCCGAATCTAATTCGGCGTCCGCTATGGGGAAAGTTAAGTTGGATAATTACGTTCTCATCTTAACGCGCGCCTGGCACTCGGCACAGATCCCATAGAACTCAAGTAGATGGCTCTTGATCACAAACCCAAATCGATGTTCCAACTCAAGTTGCATGTCGTCGGCGACACACTGATCAAAGTCAAAGATGGCCCCACACTGCGAGCAGACCAGGTGATGGTGACCGCCCTCGGCACGAATGTAGGTAGGGCCATTTTCCCCAACGTAGATGGGTCGTACGACGCCAATCGCCGTGAGTAACTCCAGGGTGCGGTAGACCGTTGCACGCCCGGTTTGAGGATAAATTCCCTGGGCGCGTTCGAGGATCTCGGCCGGATTCAAGTGCTCGCCCTCTTGCTCAATCACTTCGATGACCGCCTTGCGCGGCGGGGTGATTTTGTAGCCTGCGGCACGCAGGCGATCAACCAATGGTTCGTAGTTTGGCGGCTTCTCACTCATTTTCGTCTACGCACCATTCCATCAAGGTAACCACTGAGGACGCTGACCGGGACTCACCACCGGCCATTGTTCGCCTGTCGCAATATCCATCGCCCACACCGAGATTACCACGTTTGGACCCTTGAGCGGAAAGCGGTGATAGAGCAGTGTGCCCCCGTCGGGTGACCAGGCAACCGTTCCATGATCGACGGCCGGGTCTGACGTGAGCGGGGCGCGCTTCGCTGCCATCCGGTCGCATCAACCAAAGTTGTTTGCTCAGCGACTGCCGTTCGCCCGCAAGTTCGTTGCGCCGGAAGACCAACCACTCGCCGTCCGGCGACCAGACCGGTGCACCGTCTTGCACCAGGCTTTCGGCGCCGCTGATGTCAAGTTCGGTCTTGGTGACCGGGTCGACCAGGAACAGGTGGACAACCTGCTGGTCGCCGACTTCCAGTAATCTTGACATGACAAAGACATTGTCACGCGGACTCCAGATCCCGGCTTCACCCGTTTCGGTCGGATAGGTCGCCTCTTGCCCATCCTCAAGATTCGTGACACCGAGACCGACAAAGTCGGGCGAAAGATAGGTGATCCAGTTCCCATCCGGCGACCAGTGTGCGTCAAAAGCAAGTTTCTGGCTACTGGGAAAGACCGGTGCATTTTCTGCGGTGGCGAGGTCCATGATGTATAAACGCGGGGGACTGACCGCCGCCGCGGCAAAGTCATTGGCGTTGCGCTGGCTATATAGCAGTAGTCTGCCGTCAGGTGACAGCGCCGGGTTGCTGCAAAAAGCCTGCGGACAGGCGAGCAACTGCACGGGTTCATCATCGCCCGCGGTCACCGACCATAGATCACTGCTGCCCTCGCGGGTGACCGCAGAAAAAATGATCGGTGAACCACTGGGTGCGACGGTGAAGTCCCATACCCCGCCTGGCAGGTCGGTCAGTTGGCTCGCAGCCCGTTCGCCCGCCGCCTGCGCCGCGGACTTCAACGGTAAAGGCGCAGAGAACAACTGCTCAACCCCATCCCGGATCGAAGAGTACAACACGGCCGGTTGTCTGGTTCGGAAACGCCAGGTCAGCGGTTGGTCAAGCGTGCGCCCCTGCTCGCTGCGCACGCCCGTTTCGACGCGTGCCACATATTCTACGCCCGGCGCAAGGGGCGCCGACGGGGTGAAGATCAACTGATCGCCGGCGGTTCGAACCGAGCCCGCTACGGGGGGCTCCAGTGTCACTGCGTCTGCGCTTTGCGCCGCCGCCAGCGGCGCATCGAAGCGCACTTTGATTTCTCCCCGTGTGGAAGCGGAGCCGTCACCATCGGTTGGGCTGAGCGCCACGACTTGCAAGCCAATGGTGTCGCCGCGCCAGATGAGGAAGCCGATTGCCGCAAGCGCGGCAACCACAGTCACCACGACAATCTGGTCAAAACGGCTGAAACGGAGTGTCTTTGAAGTAACGGTAGCCATCAAGGATAGAGATAAGGTTGTTCTGGTACGTCGACCGGCTTGATCGACTGTGCATGCAGCACAGGCAGCGTCTCTCCGGCCAGCGCCCCCGCTTCGAAGCGCCCGGTGACTTCCACCCATTGGTCGGCGGGCAGCGTTGCCGCATCAGGCCACTCCACCACCAGCCCGGCCACATTGGCATCGGCGACACAGCAACTGACGACGAAACGGGTGACCATGAATTGGTCTTCGCCAAATCGATCATCGCGAAACACGAATCCTTCGACGCGAGCATCCTGGCCGGCGAACTCCTCGCTCGCGTTGGTCGAGGTCGCAAAGGTATTCAACCAATCCAGAATATTCCGTTCACTGCCCTGTTTGGCTGCGGCAGCGCGTACCGCCGATGGCAGGGCGGAGTTCTGTAACCCAACATTGACTTCACGGTTGGCCAGGGCGGCGGCGCCCAGTGGCTGTGGCGGCACGACAACGCCAAGGATGATCGGGAGCAGGATCAGCGCCACCCCGGCCAACGTCAGCCGGTGGTCGTGACCCATCGGCGCAGCGTTGTGGTCGTGGTGCTCGTGATCCTCCGTACCATGGCTCCCAAGTGGTGAAAGATCGATGACGGTCTCAACCTCGTTGGTGTCTGCCGTGGGCTTTTGCGGGCAATGGGACGATAACTGATGGCCACCAGGATCAGACCAATGATCGCCAACATCGTATAGACCACAAAACGCTGGTTGATATAGAAGAACAGCGTGCCGCCCGCAAGCCGCGTATAGAGGAAAAGCGCCAGCGCCAACAGGAGCAGCGCCTTGATCGCCGTCTGAAATCTTTCGGACCGGATGCCCACCATGCGACGTGTCATGTTACAGCCCTATATTCAAATTCCACCAGATGCCGACCAGCGCTGAAAGCACCAGCGGCACGATGATCAGGTAGACGACAGCCTTGCGCCGGAAGACACCTAGAAACATGATGGTGCTCTTGATGTCCACCATGGGGCCGAACACAAGAAAGCTGACGATCGACCCCGTCGTAAAGGTTGTACTGAAGGCGAGCGCCAGAAATGCGTCGACCGTGGAGCAGATCGACAACACAAACGCCAGCGCCAACATGACGAGCACCGAGATGACCGGTCCCTGCCCTACGGCGATGAGTGCGGATTGTGGAATCAGCGTCTGCATGCTGGCTGCAATCAGTGAGCCGACGATCAGGTAACGCACCATGTCGAGAAAGTCGTCCCCCGCCAGGTTGAAGGCCCGTGAAAAGCGATCCCCCAACGGTGGCTTCACTGATTCCGGCTGCGGCGCGTGCACCGTGCAAGCAGGCGTCGTGGTGGTGGGCATTTACAGCGGGCGTCAGCACCTCATCGGGCTGGGCGCGACTGAACAGGTAGCCGACCGTCACCGCAATGAGAAAGCTGAAGAGCAGGCGTCCCCAGAGCACCGGTCCCCAGCCAAAGGCGCTGTAGGTGCTCAAAATGACGATCGGGTTGACGACAGGCGCCGCCAGCAAGAAGGCAACACCGATTGAAACGGAGAGACCTTTTTCGTAGAGCCGGCGCACCACCGGCACGACCCCGCATTCGCACACTGGGAACAAGAAGCCAAGCATGCCGCCCGCCATGGCCCCGAACAGGGGGCGCCGTGGGAGGAATCGATCAAGCATCGCACTGTCCACAAAGACGGCGATCAGACCCGAAACCATCGAGCCGGCCAGCAGAAAGGGAACGGCTTCAATGAAAATGCCGAGAAAGATGGTGACAAAGGTCTGAAAACGCTGATAGAGATAGGGCAGACCGGCGCCGCTGACCACCGTATCATACAGAATGGCAACTATCGCCAATCCGGCCAATGCAAGCGTCAGCCCCCACCGCAGCCAACGATTGGCGCCGGTAGGTGCAACGGGTGGCGCACCCGGCTGTGGGACGGGGGCAGGAGGTGGTTTGGCAATCATGGTGGCAATTCTATCACAGGGGCGGCAGGATTGCAGACGTCTGCTCGTCGCATGCAAGGTGATTGCACCTACGCCATGCCGACGAGCAGACGCCCGGTGTACTATTTATTGCTCAGACCAATCGCGATCCCGTGTGACGTAGATCAGCGGCATGCTGACAATCGTCACTGCGTACTTAAGCCCCAGGTTGAACAGGAAAATCTGCCAGACGACATCCCACGGCAATACCCAGCCGAACGCGCCAACCGAGAAGATCAGGTTATCGACCGGCACACTCACGCTATTGCTGACCAGGACGCGCGCCCACTGGTACCGGTGTGTCACCCGGGTAATGAACCAGTGATAGACCTCGGTATCGACAAGTTCGCTGACCACTTCGGCGACAATCGATGCGAGGACGATGCGACCTAATAGCCCGGCGCTAAATACGGCGTTCCATTCCGTATCCAGCCCCCAGGACGCGTCGCCGGTGACGCCGGACACCCACCAAAGATAGAGTGCGGCAAACAGATTGACTGCCGCTGCCATCCAGATCAATGTCTGTGTGCTGCGCTTGCCGATCGTTTTGTGGGCAACGTCGCGCAATGTGAACGTGATCGGGTAGATGAACGTCCCCATGTCGACCGCCAGCCCGAAAACGATGCCAATCTTGAGGCTGGCGATGTCGGCCAGCATCTGTGCGCCGATGTACGCAGCGATGACAATGACTGCGGTTTGTGAGATGACCTGCGCACTCGATGCCAGACCGGGTAACGTCGAGGCGCCGAAAGCTTCCTGCTGTTTTGTTGCGTTGCTTACGCTCACGCTACAATCCTCCTATGTTTTGGTAAGGCGGGGACTTCGACCGCCGTTCGAATAACAGACGAATCATTGTATGCACCACAGGGACGATAGCCAAACGATCCTATGCCTAAGCGAACTGACATCTCATCGATACTGATTATCGGCTCCGGTCCAATCGTGATTGGGCAGGCGAGCGAGTTTGACTATTCAGGCGCGCAGGCGTGCAAAGCGTTGCGTCAGGAAGGCTATCGCGTGGTCTTGGTCAACTCGAACCCGGCCACGATCATGACGGACCCGGAAATGGCCGACGCCACGTACGTTGAGCCGCTGACCGTCGAAGTGCTGGAAAAGATCATCGCCAGGGAGCGGCCAGATGCGCTCCTCCCCACGGTTGGGGGCCAGACGGGACTCAATCTGAGCGTGGCTCTGGCCGAAGCGGGTGTCCTCGCACGCTATGGAGTCGAATTGATCGGCGCCAACCTGCGCGCAATGCAGGTGGCCGAAGACCGCGAACTCTTCAAGGATGCCATGACGGCTGCCGGGCTGGAATCACCGCGCAGCGGCGTGGCGGCGTACGCCGGTTGAAGCGCGCCGGATTGCCCAGGAGATTGGCCGGTACCCGTTGTTTATCCGCCCAAGTTTTACGATGGGCGGAAGCGGCGCAGGGACGGTCTTCACGCCCCAGGAATTTGACGAGAAAGTCGCCTGGGGGCTCAAGGAAAGCCCGGTCCACACCGTCCTTGTCGAGGAATCGCTGATCGGGTGGAAAGAGTACGAACTCGAAGTCATGCGCGATGCTGCGGACAATTTCGTGGTGGTCTGCTCGATCGAAAATCTAGATGCCATGGGCGTGCACACCGGCGACAGCATCACGGTGGCCCCCGCCCAGACGTTGACTGACAAGGAATATCAGCGGCTGCGTGACCAGGCCCGGTTGGTGATGCGCGCGGTGGGTGTCGAAACGGGCGGCAGCAATGTTCAGTTCGCGGTTGATCCGGCGAGCGGTCGTGTGGTTGTGATCGAGATGAATCCACGCGTCTCGCGGTCATCGGCGTTGGCGTCCAAGGCTACCGGTTTCCCGATTGCCAAATTGGCGGCAAAGATTGCCGTGGGTTATACGCTGGATGAGATCAAGAACGATATCACCCGGCAGACGGTGGCTGCGTTTGAACCCTCCATTGACTATGTCGTCGTGAAGTTCCCGCGCTGGGCCTTTGAAAAGTTTCCCGGCGTCGATCGTGTGCTCGGCCCGCAGATGAAGTCCGTGGGCGAGGCCATGGCCATGGGCCGCACCTTTGCCGAAGCGCTGCAAAAAGCCGTGCGCAGCCTGGAGATCGGCCGTGACGGTCTCGGCCCGTTGGAGCGCGATGCAGAGGGACCTTATAAAGGGTACGATAGCCGCACGACCCGCACCGATCTCCTTCGTGTCCCCAATCGGGATCGGTTGTTTGCGGTCTACGAAGCGTTGCTTGAAGGCGAACAGGAAGCATCGATTTCGCAACTAACGGGCTACGACCCCTGGTTTGTCGCCCAAATCGCCCAAATCGCCCACTTCGAGCAGGCGCTTACCACCCTCAACGCGGACACCCTCCGCCGCGCCAAGCGCATGGGCTTCAGCGACGCCCAATTAGCGCGCATCATCTCATCCTCGTCTGCCTCCCAGTCTCCCAGTCTCCCTGTCTCCGAGTCAACAGTGCGCACACTGCGCCACACGCTCGGCGTTTTCCCTACCTATCATCAGGTTGATACTTGTGCGGCCGAATTCGACGCCTATACGCCCTACCTATACAGCAGCTACGAGAGCGAAAGCGAGGCCGCACCGACTGATCGCCGGAAGATCATGATCCTGGGGGGTGGGCCGAATCGAATCGGGCAGGGGATTGAGTTTGATTACTGTTGCTGCCATGCGTCGTTTGCACTGCAAGAACTGGGCTATGAAACGATCATGGTCAACTGTAACCCCGAAACGGTCAGCACCGATTATGACACCAGCGATCGCCTCTATTTCGAACCGCTGACCTTTGAAGATGTGATGAATATTGTGGAGCGGGAAGGGGCAGGGGGTGGGCTTGCGGGGTTGATCGTCCAGTACGGGGGACAGACACCGCTCAATCTCGCCGCCCGGCTGCAGGTAGCAGGTGCGCCGATCTTGGGTACTTCGCCCGATGCCATCGACCTGGCGGAAGATCGCGATCGCTTTGGCGCATTGTTGGATGAACTCGACATCCCGGCGCCCGCCCACGGCTCGGCGCGTACGGCGGATGAGGCGGCGGCGGTGGCCTCCAAAATCGGTTACCCGGTGGTCGTGCGTCCCTCGTATGTGCTGGGGGGCCGGGCAATGGCAATCGTCGACGGCGAAGACGACTTACGGCGCTATATGGTGGAGGCCGTGCACGTGGTCGCCGGCAAGCCAATCCTGATCGATCAGTTCCTCGAAGATGCGTTTGAGGTCGATGTGGACGCAATCTGTGATGGCGTGCAGTTGGTGATCGGGGGGGTGATGCAGCATATCGAGGAAGCCGGCATCCACAGCGGTGACAGCGCGTGTGTGCTGCCACCGTGGAAAATCAGCCAGTATCACCTGAACATCATCCGAGAGTACACGGAAAAACTAGGTCTGGCGCTCGGCGTCCGTGGGCTCATGAACGTGCAGTATGCGATCAAAGACGATGTGGTCTATGTGCTTGAGGTGAATCCGCGCGCCAGCCGCACCGTCCCCTTTGTCAGCAAGGCCACGGGGTTCCCGCTCGCCAAGATCGCCGCCAAGGTGATGGCTGGACACTCGTTACAGCAGTTGGGGTTCACGACCGAACCCGGCGTTACCGGCTTCTTCGTGAAGGAGGCGGTGCTGCCATGGAAGAAATTCACCGGCATCGATACACGCCTTGGCCCGGAGATGCGGTCAACGGGCGAAGTGATGGGCCATGCGTCGACCTTTGGCCACGCCTTTGCCAAGAGCCAACTTGGCGCCGGCACCGCGCTGCCGCAGGAAGGCGGGGTGCTCATCACCGTAAACGACTTTGACAAAGGCAGCGCGCTGAAAATCGCCCGCGATTTGCAGCGCATGGGCTTTGAGATCTACGCCACCGCCGGCACCGGCGACTTTTTCGTACGGGCAGGGGTGCCGGTCACCACCCTCGAAAAAGGCAGTAGCGGCTTGTCGGGCTATACGACGCTAGACGCCATGCGCGACGGCAAGGTGCAATTGATCATCAATACGCCGCTCGGCGCCCACGCCCGCGAAGATGGCGTCCGGATCCGGCAACTGGCGACGCGGCTGGAGATCCCGCTGATTACGACGCTATCCGCCGCGCAGGCAGCGGTCAACGGCATTCGCGCCTTGCGCCAACGGGACCTGTCGGTGCGCAGCCTGCAAGAACACTACGCGCAGGCGTGACCCTTGCACAATCGGCTTTTACTGCTGCGCCTCGCGGAGCGTTTGGAGCCCATTGTCGAGCAGCGTCGCAACGAATGGCTGATTCTCCAAGGGTATTTTCAACATGGCGGCGGCCAGGGTTGCCGCACGCTCTGCGTTGCGCTCATCGCCGGCAATGGCAAACCAGAGCGACTGGACGCGCAGCCCCGCATGCATCGACAACACGAGTTCCTCTTTGTCGGGAAGTCGCGCGATCTCTTTCAGCAGCAGACCGACCAATGCGGTGCGGGAGACATCGATCGGCGTGCGGTGCGGCGATTCGACGCTCACCCAGACCGCACGTGCCCACGCAGCCCACGAGTCCATCGCGGGGTGGGACAGCAGTAGTTCGGACAAGTGCGCCAGTTCAGCGGTGTCGGGCACCGGCGCCGGATCCGCGCTGCGTAGCCACAGTTCATTGAGTGTGTCCGGCAGATGCGGCGCCTGGAATTGCCAGACCCAATCGTTATACAGCGCATATTCCTCATGCCGTGGCGCCGGTGTGCGTCGCCAACCCGCCTGCACGCATTGCCAGACGAGCCACCGGCCCACTTCAAAATCGGTGTTGAGCAGCACCATCACCTGGTCGCCCGCCGTGCGCACCGTCACCATGCTCCCGACCGCCTGCTGTGCCGGCAGATGGGAAGGGGGAACGCCTTCGACACCGGTGAATTGCACGATGCCGGCATGGGTGCTCAGCACAAAGCCGAGCATCGTTGCGTCGATATTTTTACTTTCCTCGGGATCGCGCACCAACCATACGCTTGCGAATCCGCCCGCGTCAGCAGGGCTGATCAGCGCGCGCCAGCCATCGGTTGGCGGCGGGGTATAGCGTCGTCCGGCGAACTGCAGCTTGCGGAGGCTCCGGTCAACGCCTTGCGCAGGCTCCGGGGGGAGCGCAAAGCGCAACGTGTGCAATGCCCGGATTGCCTCCTGCCACTCGTTGCCCTGCGCCAGTTCCACCAGCCGATCAACAGCCGATTTCCCGACCTGGGGGCGCATATCCTGTGCAATCAAACGGAGTAGTTCCACCTGGTCAGCCGGCGGTAGGCGGTCGATCAGGCCCAGCACCATGAACGCTGTGTCGACGCCATGCTCACCCATTTGCGTGACATATTCGAGCAGAATGTGGCGATTTGAATGCCCTTCGTTTACTGCCTCAAGCAGGCTTTGAAAGGGGATATCTTCGTTACCGGCCAGATCTGCCATCAGTGTGGGCGACAGCGGCTCCTCCAGATAGCGTTCCAGAATGAGGGCAGCGGCAGACCGCTCTTGCGGGCTCTTTTGGCGGTTGACCGCCACGGCGCGGAGCGCGTCGCTGATCGCCGCTTCTGGCAGCAGTGCACTCAGATGGCCCAGTCCACCGCGTTCCTGGCTATTCGCAACGCCAAGCCGGTGTAGAATCCCGGCCTGAATCAAACTGGCCGGATAGTTCGCCGCAATTTTCTGCGCCTCTGTCATGAGTTCCGCGTCGTTCGCCGTTTCGCCCAGGGCGCGCAAGTCGACTTCCAACTGGCGTCGCTGCTGAAAGCCATGAATGATCCCGTCTTCGCTCATCCTGCACGTCCTTCTAGGGCGCTTGAACCTTGCCTAAGTTGATCCAATAATCGTCGCTGCCCTCGACCGTGAGCCGCTCCCGGTCACCAGGGGTCCATAACCCGGTTGAGAGTTCGTGTGCACCGGTCCCCACTTCGAATGTGGGCGCGTAGTGGTAGACCGAACCCGCCTGCCAGCGGGTCGTGCCATCCGGCGGCAACTCATCATAAAGGGTCTTAACATTATACTCGGCGTCGGGGCCAGCCTGACCTTCGACCACCGGTGATTTGATCTCAAACCAGAACGAGTAATCTCTTTCCGGGGGTGATAACACTTCGAAATAAAGATGGAGCCTGAGCGCCGGCCGGCCGTCAATCGTATCGTTCTCGGCAGGCCCGGCCCCGATGTAGCGCAGGATAGGCTGCTTGTTGGGATCGACAAGCACGATAGATTCCGGCAGGTTGGGTTCGACCCACTTCTGAAATAGCGGGTGTGGCGTCGTGAAGATCGTCACTTTGGTCGCCTGATCGATCTCTTGCCACAGCGCAGGCGCGGCCTGGGTGATGCCGGCGTCCAGCGCCGCAAGCAATTCATCCTGGCGCGCCCCCTGCGTTCGGTAGAAAGCATAAAACGCCAGATGGAGCAGTTGCCGTAGCTCGGACGCATTATCGGGCGCGACGACCAGCTTGGCGTCGTCGATGAGGTTGAGGTAATTGAATGCGTTTTCCGTACTCCCCTGGGGAATCAACCGGATGGCGTCATAGCCGGCGCTTTGGACCTGCGGTGGCGTTTCGGTGACCGTGAAGTGATCGCGGCCGGTATGGAGGGGTGGTTGCGTCACCGGCTGGCGACCCACTTCGACGCCGTCGCGGTAATAGACGAGATCGTAGACCTCCGCATCGCTTCCCACCTCGATCATCCCCGCGTGCTGCACGCCTGGTAGTTCGAAGCGTAGTCCCTGCCGCAGCAGCTTGACGAAATAGTCGACATCAAAGAAGAGACTGCCGACCAGCACGGACTCGGTACCGGTTGATGGCGCCGGCATTTCCAGGACCGGTGCATAGGGAAACTGGTACCGCTCGCGATCGATTAGCCCATCATAGCGCCCGGTATTGAAGGCCCAGATTTCGGCAAGCCGCTCCCAACTCCAGAGATCTTCTCGAATCAATGTCCGAAGTCTGTCGTAATAGATCGACAACTCCGGGTCCGTCAGCTCGTTCTTATCTTCCCGCACAGAAGCCCAATACCCGCCCGGTGTGGTGCGCAGGAAATGGCCAATGCGCCAGGTGGGATCGTGCATCGGGGGCAGGCGCGCCAGCAGCGCATCGGCAAGAGCGCAGTAGTCGATGATCCGGGTGGCAGGGCTGGCCGAAAAGCCGCGCATCCCCACGGCGCAGGCCAGGCGATCCTGTGGATTCGCACTCCCTTGCAAGGTTCCTGATTCATAGAAGCGGTTAAGCCGGGTCGAGTTCAGGAGTCCATACTGCTCGTAGTAATAGCCGCGCTCGTCGGCAATGCCGCGCACATCAATCTCCACATCCTTGTATGCGGTCCCACTCAACCAGGGCGCTCGCGCCGGATTGGCGAAACCCAGTGCGATGGCGCCTGCCAGCAGCAAGATGGGAGCTGGAGAATTGAGCGGCGGTAGCGCTTGCACAGACAGCACCAACACCGCTGCCAGATAGGGGACGCTCAGAAAACGCCCTGTCATAAAGTCGCCGCCGACGCGCACCAGATAGACAAGGTAGAGCAGCGATCCCAATAGGAAGATCGCAAGCCGCCATTGCCGCATGATGACGACGTAGAGGGCGGTGAGGAGGATCGTGACCAGGGTGATTGGATCACTGTTGAGCGAATCCATCAGGTAGAGCAGACCTTGCTGGATGATCTGGATGAACGGATAGGTCGAGTTGAGTTTTGCGTAGTAGGTGTTTGGAAAAGGAAAGCCATAGTAGAAAAGCGAGAATAATTCCCATGCGACAAAGGGGATGAACCCGAGTGCTGCGGCGCCCACGCTGCGCCATGAACGTGTAGCAACGATGGCATAGATCAGCGCCGGCGCATAGAGCAGCAGCGTGTCCATGCGGTTGACCGTCGCCAGCGCCGCCAGCAGCGAAAGCCAGAAGATCCGCCGCGCGGAACGGTTGGGTGTCACGTAGAGCGAAAAGAAGATCGCGAGCAGCAGATAGGAGAGTGGGTTCTCCAGCCCGGAGGTGGAATAATCGACAAACGCTTTGGACAGGCTCAGCAGCACAGCCGCCAAAACGCCGCCGGTGGCGGTGCGGGCCACGCGCCAGGCGACGAAGGCGACCGTGCCGATCGAGAGGGCGAGCGATAGAAAAATCGTTGTGTAATAGGCTTCGCGCGTGACGAAATAGAAGAGGGTCAAGAGCATCATCCAGAGCGGATGCGTGTATGCCTGGACCCGCTCGCCCACGTTCCAAACCGGCCCATACCCATCGACGATGTTGCGCACCGTGCGCAGGGTGATGTAGGCGTCATCGCCCAGCCAGGCATTGCGTACAGCGACGACGCTGAAGAGGGCGACGGACGCCGCCAGCAGGAGGCGATCGAGGCTTGGATTGGCATGTGATTCGGGTGTGGATTGCGTATCTTGTATCACGTCTTGCGTGTCTCGTGTTGCGTCTTGCGCCGGCATGTCTATGGCTTGACGTGAACGATAGCATAACACGCGCGATGTGGCACGAAGCAGGAAGGCTTGCTCCGAAGACCGAGGTCTCGGCTAGCCGCGGGAGTCCACCTGCGGAGACTGAGCCCGGAATGGAATCGAGGTTCTTGTGGCGAGTCCACGCATGTCAGAGCACCATCCCGTGAGGGTGGTGAGTCCCGGCCAAAACAACGTCCCCGGCATGCGCCGCACCGGGCGGGTCCAATTGTGCGGACGTGGCGCATGCCGGGGACGGCTTGGCCAGCTTTTGCTTTGGCAAAGCGAACCACTTACTCACGTGCGTGGCACAGTTTGTCACGTGCGCGGCGCGGTTTGCTCCCTCCGCGCCACCTCCGCTACTCCGCGTTGATCTTTTTTTCTCCCACTCCCCTACCCCCAATCACTCCTGCCCTGCCCTCCCTCCCCTTCTTGCCGCACATCCTTCGCAATGTTAAACTGTGCACCATGTCCACCGCTCTCTATCGCAAGTGGCGTAGCCAGGATTTCAACGAAGTCATCGGCCAGGAGCATGTGACGCAGACGCTGCGCAATGCGCTGCGCGAGGGTCGTGTCGCGCACGCCTACCTCTTCTCTGGTCCACGCGGCACCGGCAAAACCAGCACCGCCCGCATTCTGGCGAAAGCCATGAACTGCACCGCCCCGGAGGAAGAGCGCCCCTGCAACCAATGCCCGACCTGTGTGGCGATCACCGAAGGGCGCATGATCGATCTGATCGAGATCGATGCCGCATCCAACAACAGCGTCGACGACATCCGCGAGTTGCGTGAGAAGGTCAGCTTTCGTCCAAGCGAAGGCCGCTTCAAAATCTACATCATCGATGAAGTGCACATGCTTTCGAACAGCGCGTTTAACGCACTCCTCAAGACCTTGGAGGAGCCGCCCCCGCATACGCGCTTCATTTTGGCCACAACGGAACCGCACAAGATCCCGGCCACCGTACTGAGCCGCTGCCAGCGCTTTGACTTTCGCCGTATCCCTGCGCCGGAAATCGCCACGCATCTGCGCCATGTCGCCGAGGCAGAAGGCTACACCGCAGACGCGGATGCCTTGCTGGCGATTGCCCGCAGCGCACAAGGCTGCATGCGCGATGCCGTCAGTCTGCTGGATCAGATGACCAGTTACGGTTCCAGTAACATTGCACTGGATCAGGTCCAACAAGTCTTGGGTGCGGTCAATCTGCAGGCCGTGATCGAACTGGTGGACGCACTGGCCAACAAGGCTACCGGCCAGGGATTGACCCTGATCCACAAATTGGTGACGGATGGCGCCAGCCTCACCGAGTTCTGCCAGCAAATCATCGAACACCTGCGCGGGGTGATGATGTTGCAGATGACCGGCGATCCCGGTCTCCTGGATGACCTGCCCGTTGAAACCATCGTGCAGCTTCAGCAACAGGCAAAGCGGATGACGTTGCCGGTGACACTGTTCGCTATCAAACGTTTCAGTGAGGCACTCCCCGAGTTGAAGGGGGGCTATCAGCCGCAGTTGCCCCTTGAACTTGCCTTGATCGATGCCGTGCAGGGCCAACAATCCGCGCCGGTGATCGTGCAGCAGATCATGCAAACCGGTGCCGTTGCCACCGAAGCGGTCAATGCGCCGAAAGTAGTCACGCGACCAAAAGAAAAGCCCAATCCTGTAGATGCTGCAGCGCCGGCCATCGAACACACGAAGCCTGCACAATTCGATCAGCAGGGCGCCTCCCTGCTGACAAAGCGTTGGGAAGAGGTCCTCAAAGCGGTGCAGAAAGCCAGCAGCCCGAAAACGGCAGGATTGCTGCGCTCGGGCAAGAAGGATATTGCCGTCAGTGACGACCTCGTCGTCATTGCATTTAGCCAACAATACGACTTTGCCCGCGAGCTCATCGATGGCAAATCAGATCGCCAGGTGATTGAGCAGGTGCTGTCAACCTTCCTTGGCAGACCCGTCGGGCTGGTGCTGCAAGTCGGCGACATTGCAACTTTGCCGCATGGCGTGCACGCCACTTCACAGGAAACAACATCAGAAGGCGCGGATCCGCTCGTCGAGTACGCCGTCAGCGATCTGGGCGCCCAGGTGCTGGACGAGAAGAAAAAGGCTTAGTTTCTGATTCCGGGGTAGCTTGACCCATTCGATCGGGGACAAGTGCCCCGTGCGACTTAGTGTAGAAAGGAATATAAGATCATGAGTAAGCAAAAACGCGGTTTTGGCTCGCCCGCTGGGCGTGGAATGCCGGGTGCGATGGGCGGCGGCATGGGCGGTTTGATGGCCCAGGTCCAAAAGCTGCAGGACGAGATGGCCAAGACCCAGGAGGCGCTTGGGGAAGAAGAGATCACGGTGAGCGCCGGCGGTGGCGCCATTTCGATTGTGATTACCGGCCATCAGGAGTTTAAGTCGATTACGATCAAGCCTGAGGTCGTGGACCCGCAGGATGTAGAAATGTTACAGGATCTGCTGCTGGCGGCCGTGAATGACGCCCTTGCGCAGGTCAAGAAGATGGAAGAAGAGCGCATGGGCGCGCTGACGGGCGGCATGGGCTTGCCGCCAGGATTGTTCTAGATACCCTATGCAGCCACTCGCTGAGCCTGTCTCCAACTTAATCGATGCTTTTTGCAAATTGCCTGGCATCGGTCCCAAAACCGCCACGCGGCTGGTCTATTATCTGTTGCGCAGCGACGACGCGGTTGCGCTCGACCTGGCATCGCGTTGAAAATCTGAAAGCAGGCACGCAGTTTTGCGCTGAGTGTCACAATATTGCTGACAGCAACCCTTGCGCAATCTGCACCAATCCCCAGCGTGACCACAGCCTGATCTGCGTGGTCGAAGAACCCCTGGACGTACAGGCCATCGAGCGCACCCGCGAATATAACGGCGTCTACCATGTTTTGCATGGTGCGATCTCACCCATTGAAGGCGTCGGTCCCGAGCAGTTGAAGATCAATGAACTGTTGCAGCGCATTCGGGTGAGCGAAGTCCCGGGCTCTCCGGACGCTGCGCACGACGTCCCGCGCGCACCGGTGACTGAACTGCTGTTGGCTACCAATCCGAATCTGGAGGGGGAAGCAACCGCCATGTATATCGCCCGGCTCATCAAGCCGTTGGGGATCCGCGTCACCCGGTTGGCGCGCGGGTTGCCCATGGGCGGTTACCTGGAATATGCCGACGAGGTCACGCTGGGGCGCGCCTTGTCGGGGCGCAGCGATATGTAGATGTCTATGATGACTGTTCTTTGTGACACCTTTCAAAAGTAGGGAAACCACGATGAGTGAAACGGCTCCCAACAAACTCGAAACGCTTAAAAAACATTGGCAGGAAACGGCGCTGGCGCCGCAACTCAAGAAGAATCCTGAACGCCAGACAAAATTCCATACCAGCAGTGACGACCTCGAAGTCGATGTCGTTTATGTGCCTGACGAAGAAGCGGTCGATGCGTACCTCGCAAAGCTTAACTTCCCCGGCGAATATCCCTTCACCCGTGGCGTGCAAGCCAACATGTACCGCGGCCGCTTCTGGACTATGCGCCAGTATGCAGGCTTTGGCAACGCCAGCGAATCCAATCAGCGCTACAAGTTCCTGATTGCGCAAGGACAGACCGGGCTGTCGGTTGCGTTTGACCTGCCCACGCAGATTGGCTATGACGCGGACCACGCATTTGCTGAGGGTGAAGTCGGCAAGGTCGGCGTATCGATATCCAGCCTGCGCGACATGCAGACGCTGTTGGATGGCATCCCGCTGGACAAGGTGTCGATCAGCATGACGATCAACGCCCCGGCCGCGGTGTTGTTGGCGATGGTGATCGCCGTCGGCAAACAACAGGGCGTGCCCACCAATCAACTGCGTGGCACAATCCAGAATGACATCCTGAAAGAGTATGTCGCCCGCGGCACCTATATCTTCCCGCCCACACCTTCGATGCGCTTGATCACGGATATTTTCCGCTACTGTGCGGCTGAAGTGCCCAAGTGGAATACGATTTCGATCAGCGGTTACCACATCCGCGAGGCTGGGAGCACGGCGGCACAGGAAGTGGCGTTCACCCTCGCAAACGGGATCGAGTACGCAAAACAGGCGGTCGATGCCGGGCTGGACGTCGATGAATTCGCCGGTCAGCTCAGCTTCTTCTTCAACGCCCATAACAATTTCCTGGAAGAAGTCGCCAAGTTCCGCGCCGCACGCCGCCTGTGGGCGAAGATCATGCGGGAACGCTTTGGCGCCAGGGACTCACGTTCATGGCGTCTCCGCTTCCATACCCAGACGGCGGGCAGTACACTCACCGCGCAGCAGCCCGACAACAATATCATTCGTGTGACGATGCAGGCGCTCGCGGCCGTGCTCGGCGGCACCCAGAGCCTGCATACCAATAGCAAGGATGAGGCGCTGGCGCTGCCCACCCAGAAGTCCGTGGAGATCGCACTACGCACCCAACAGGTCATTGCGTATGAGAGTGGTGTGGCAGACACCGTCGATCCACTGGGCGGCTCCTATTTCGTAGAAGCGCTGACCGATGAGATTGAGCGGCGTGCCCAGGCGTATCTGGACAAGATCGACGAAATGGGCGGCGCGCTCAAGGCGATCGAAGAGGGCTATGTCCAGCGTGAAATCCAGGATGCTGCCTACAGCACACAGCGCGCCGTGGAAAAGGGCGACCAGGTGGTTGTAGGCGTCAACCGGTTCCAAACCAACGAGC